>CAZQKZ010000017.1:38555-51065 GCA_964594095.1 uncultured Leptospiraceae bacterium
GGTTCATAAAAAACCTGTAGTGATTTCCGGATTTGAACCAGGAGATCTTATGCAGTCTGTGCTTATGCTTGTGCGTCAGATTAATGAAGGCAGGGCAGAAACTGAGAATGAACTGGTGCGGCTGGTTTCGCGCGAAGGGAATCTGAAAGCCCAGGAAGCCGTGGCCGAAACTATGGAATTACGTCCGCTGTTCCCCTGGAGGGGGCTTGGCATCATGAAAAACAGCGCCCTTCAGATACGGAGCGAATATGCGGAATATGATGCTGAAAGAAAATTCAGCGTGGATCTGCCGGAACCTAAAGAAAATAAAGCATGTTTGTGCGGTCTGATTCTGCAGGGAATCAGCCGTCCGGTGGACTGCACCTTATTCGGAAAAGCCTGCACACCTGATCACCCTGTCGGATCCTGCATGGTCTCCTCCGAAGGGGCCTGCGCAGCCTATTTTCTTTATAAAAGACACAGAGAAACAGCCTGAAAAAAAAGTGTCACCCTGGGCAGGGGTGACACTGTAAAGATAAGGAGCGCAGAATTTTTACCGGTCTCTGTGTTTTTCCCAGGGTTCACTGTCCGAATTATGACAGTACATGCAGAAAACCGGTGGAAGCACTTTAGAAAAAGCAGGCTTGTTTTCAGGATCCTTTACAAGAGTCAGCTGAGCATTCCGGAAATCCAGAGCCATTCTTCTGTGCAAAGGCGATACACTTTCTGAACCCCTGTGACATTTCAGGCAGGAGGATGCTGATCCGTGCTCTGCTTCTTCTCCGTGAAAATCCGTAAAATCACGTCCGTGATCCGAAGGAGCGTGACAGCGGGAACAGTCTTCCTTCCGGCCTGAACTGAAAGCTGTAAATATGGTCTGGTCCGGCTTTATGGTTTCGGGAGTCTGCCCGGTTACTTCAGAAAACTTAGTTTCCCCGTTGTGACAGGAAGAACAGAACCTGCCCAGAGATTCTGAAGCATGAGATTCTTTTCCGGCAGGGGCCTGGGACTTCCTCTCCATACCTGACTCACCCAGACCGAATGAATCATCATGGCAGGTGGAGCATTTTTTATTTCCTGTAAAAGAAAAATGTCTTTCATGGCTGAAGACTACCCTTCCTTCTGTTCCTCCTTTATATTCATAAAGAATATCAAGTGGCGGTCTCCATTGTTTCTCAGGTTTAAGACGCCCTTTTTCAGATTCATAATACTGACCTGCGACAGCCCCTGGCGGAGCTGACCTCCCGTCAGACAGCTTAAGGGTTCCGGTCTCTTCGCTGACCTTCACCCAGAAAAGTTCCTCTCTGTCAGCAAGAAGTATGGTAAACGGAATCGCCGTCAGAATGAAAACCATTCCCCAAAAACTGAGCAAATATTTTCTTATCATAAACCACCTTCTGCAGTAACCTCTGCAGTCACTTCCTTATTCACCTGCATTCCCATCAGTACAGGTCTTTTTAAACCAAAATCGTCGGGTATGATCACCGTCTTTCCGGTGAATACAACGCGGCCGCCTTCCTGCCGCAGATTACCGGTGAACACCACCGGCCTGCTTACCCCGTGCAGTTCGAGATTGCCCCTGAGCCCGCCTCCTTCAAATCCAAGAATGGTAAAACAGGAATGAGGATAGGTTCCTGCTTCAAACATATCCCTGGTATGACTGTCCCTCCGGGTATTTCCCGAATCCCACTGATCTGTCCTGATGCATACTTTTCCGCTGAGAGGTGAAACGGTCACAGATCCTGTAAGAGAACTGTTGTTTCCACTCCAGGTTCCTGAAGAAGCGGAGGCAGTATATTTTACTGTTCCCCTGACAGTCCCTGCAGCTGCAAGAAGCCCAGCAGATATGAGCATTATAAGAATTATCTTTTTCATTTTTTTAACTCCTGAATAAAAAAATAAGTTCACAAAGCTGATTCTCTGTGTGATCCTGTATTTATTATAGACTGCTTTCGCCAGGGATGCAATAGGACATCTGACCTTTGGTATAGAGCAAATGACCTAAGAAGGACCTTTCTCATGATTTTCGAAAACCAGCGAATCCTTATGATCTATATTCTGTTTATGTTTGTGATCATTCTGTGGGGTGGTATAGATATCTACCTCGATATGAAAGAATTTATTGAAGATCCTTTTCATTATATTGTGGAGGCAGGCTTCATTGCTTTTGCCCTGTTTTCCGGAAGCTTCATGCTTTACAGGTACCTCGATTCAGTAAAAGCTCTCCGCCGGGCTGACTCAGAAATTCAGAAAAACCGTGAAACAATCAGAGAATGGAGCAGACGACACGAGGCACTGATTTCCGGATTCCGGGAGGAAGTCCTTCTGCAGCTGAAAAACTGGGGACTCTCAGCCGCAGAAACCGAAGTTGCTATGCTGCTGCTCCGGGGATATTCCCATAAATCTATCAGCGGCATACTCTCGAAAAGCGAACGCACCGTCCGGAATCAGTCAATAGAAATCTACAGAAAGATGGGAATGACCGGACGAAATGAACTGGCTGCTTTTTTTCTGGAAGAATTGCTGGGTAATGAGGAAGATCCGGAATAAAAGAAACAGGCAGGATCTTTCATAATAATCTGATTACTCCGCATTTTCTGATAGACATCCAGCATGAATATTACACTTATAATTCCATGACCCTGAACCTCCGGGATATTTATGAATCCTCCCATTATACTATTCAGCTTGGTCCGCATTCAGTGACACTCAGTACCAAAGGAGTGGTTTCAGGGGATGTTTCCATGCTGTTCGGTAATACTGTGTGCATTATTACTGCATACAATCCATCCGTTGGTGCGGACCTTCCTGTAATCAGATCTGCTGCTGAAAATGAAGCAGCCCTGAAAAAACTGGAGGATTATCTGACCGACCGGGGATACGAATTTTACCCAGCATCGGGGTCAGCCCCCGACGGATCTCATGAGGAACCATCTTTCGCGGTTTTCCGGATGGAGGAATCTGCTGCCACGGAAGCGGCCCGGGAATTCGGTCAGAAAGGAGTTTTCTTTTTCAAAGACGGCGCAGGCATGATTCTCTGGACTGAATAAATCCGGCTTAATTTGTTTTTTTTATACCTGTATAAGGTATGAACACAATTAATTTTATACCAGGCCGTACCAATCATTCTCAATCTGCTTTGCTTATCAGTTCTAGTATTCTGAAGACTCATCCTTTTCTTAAAGGAAAAATCCTGAGTCGGTATTTGCACAGGTTGCTGACTGATCCGCTGCTGGAGAAAAAGCTTAGTTATCTTATATCAGGAAAATTGAAGAAACAGTATCAACCTGATGGGCTTTCTCTGAAGCCTGTTTTTTTCTATCCTTCGGAGGAGGATTGGGCTCACTTATCGATTCTTTCAAATGGGACTGGTTATTCAAGGTGCTTCATTTTTGTTTTTCTGCTTCTGTTGGATTTAGGTTTATTAAATTTACCAGAAGACAGAACTAAAGCCAAATATTGCAGAACCACACAGAAATTGGTATCAAAGTGCGAAATTAAACTCAGCAGACACCTAAGGAAATACCAAAGGAAACTGGAATAACAGAAGCTAACCCCCGAAATTCCGAAGGTCTTCAAATTTCCGAAGCAGTGCCTTGTTCACAACAGCCGGAGCATGCCCTTCCACGCTTCGACCATAACGGGCAACTTCCTTCAGCATGGTAGATGATAAAAAAGAATAATTTTTACTGGCCAGAAGAAAAACCGATTCAAACGTCGGTTCAATATCATTATTCAGCTGATACATGGCATATTCATAATCAAAATCGGTCACAGCCCGGATGCCGCGAACCACAGCCTGAGCCTTTTTCGATTTCACAAAGTCAACCAGAAGGCCCTCAAAAGAATGAACCTCAATTTTTTTATTAGAAACCGCCTTTGCATTTTTAAGGGAAGCATTGCTCCAGTCATACAGGGACTGCTCGATCAGTTCATGCCTTTCAGAAACAGAAAACAGGGATTTTTTAGCGGAATTCACTGCTATGGCAATAATCAGATAATCACAAAGCTTAAGGGCCCGTTCTACAATATCAAGATGACCATTGGTGAACGGATCAAATGATCCGGGATACACAAAAATTTTCAAAACATTTCTCCGGTATCAGAATCCGGAGCAGTCAGAAAAAATCAATTCATTTATTTGTTGAAACCGGATACGGTGCAGCGATTTATGTAAGTGTGAACCAGGTAAGGCTTAGAATCCCGCTCAGGGCGGATACCCCGGAAAGCCGCAGCTCGGCAGAAGTACGGTCTGTGCTGTCTCTCCGGAAAGGAGTTCATACCGTCTGTCAGGAAGCTGCCTGCCCCAATCTGCATCAATGCTTTTCCTCCGGAACCGCCACATTTCTGATTCTTGGCGATGTATGCACAAGAAACTGCAGTTTTTGTAACATAGGAACAGGCCGGCCTGACCTCCCTGACCCGCTGGAGCCGGAAAAAATAGCAGAAGCAGCCCGGCTCCTTAGTTTGAATTACATTGTTATTACATCGGTAACAAGGGATGATCTGCCGGACGGTGGATCCGGCCATTTTGCCAATACAGTAAAAACAATCCGGTCCCGGAACCCGAACGCCCGCATTGAAGTTCTGATCCCGGATTTCAAAGGAAATCCGGATTCCCTGAACCAGATTTTTAATGCGGCTCCGGATGTAATCAACCACAACCTGGAGACTGTTCCATCCCTTTATCCTCAGGTCCGCCCTCAGGCAGATTTTCAGCGGTCACTAAAACTGCTTGCCCGGAGCGTCCGGAATGGTTTTATTACAAAAACAGGGATTATGCTCGGATTCGGGGAAAAAATGGATGAAATCATTAAGCTTATGTCCGACGTTAGAAATACAGGGGCTCAGATGCTGACCATTGGTCAGTATCTTCAGCCCTCTCCAAAGCATTTTCCTGTAACGGAATATGTAAGTGAGCAGGTGTTTCAGGACCTGAAACAGAAAGCTGTTGATCTGGGTTTTGCATCAGTTGAAAGTGGCCCCAGGGTCAGGTCATCCTACCATGCCGGGACTATGGCCGGCAGGATTTAAGGAACTAATTTTATTACGAAATCATAATTTAAAGGAGACTGCAATGAAAAAGTTAATGATATCCCCCGTTTTAATGCTGTTCTTTGTGTTTTTTGTATCCTGCAGTACAGAAAATGACAATTCTGCTGAGCAGCTCACCCAGCTTGCTCTGAGTTCGACAATTTTTACTGATAAAAACGACGGAACGGTTACAGACGGCACAGGACTTACATGGACCAAGTGCGCTTATGGTCAGGTATTTGATGCGAATCTCAACAGCTGCACCGGTTCAGGCGGCGGGACCACATTTAATGCGGCAAGCGTCCAGTGGTGCGAACTCGAAAGCGGATGCCTCACAGATACACTCCTGGCAAAGGAAGGCCCTGCATTCGATGCCTGCGATACCCTTGATTTCGCAGGTTTCACAGACTGGAGGCTCCCGGATCAGTATGAATTTAAAACAGCGGTTCAGAATCTGAGCTACTCAGCATACATAGCTATGTTTCCGCAGACCCCCGACGACAAATCTTTCTGGACCGGCAGTGTAAACACCTCCGACACCTCATATAAAACGGCAATCGGAATAAACCTTGCGGAAATAAGCTTCGGCGAACAGAGATCCTATAACAAGCAGTATGCCTATCTTTATGTAAGATGTGTCCGAAAATAACCAATGGAAACTGTTCAGATAAATGATAAAAGAGCACTCAGTCTGATATTATTCAAAAAACTGACTCATGATCTGAAGGAATTTGATGATGATATGACTGAGAAAACTGCCGCCCGCCTGATAGCAGAAGCAGTAAGTCTTATTCCGGGATTCACTGTTACCAGAGGCGAGAAAGCCGGGATTATCTATATAAAAAAAGAAGACAGTGCTGGTTCAGACGATCCCCGGGGAACTCCGGTAAATATTCAGGATGCAATAGATTCTTTAATAATAGTCTGGGAGGATTACCAGAAACTCAGCCTTTCTGCTTAAACTTATGAAACAGCTTTTTCTTTTTCTTACTGGTATTTTAGGAATTATGCTTGCTGCCTTCTTTGGCACTCTGTATTTCCAGGGAGGACCGCCTGTTCCGGAAGGCAGTACAGGACCCGGAGCCGCGGAACTCGCTGAAAAAATTGAAAAAGCCACCGATCAGGAAGCCTGGGATGAACTTAGCTATATTGATTTTATTTTTAACGAAACAGGGAACCGCCATCTGCGTGATATGCAGCGAAATCTTGCGCGTATAGACTTTAAAGAAAGCGGAAATGATTACAGGGCACTCCTTGATCTGAAAAGCGAAAACTGCCTTTCTTACAGAAACGGGGAGCTGCTCGACGGGGGCCGCCGCGAAAGCATCTGCGAAAAGGCATTCACTTACCACAACCATGAATTCTATCTGCTGAACCCGTTCTACAATTTCACCGATAAAGCAACTCTTAAAAAAGTCGGCGACCGTGCCCTCCTTGTTCAGTATTCTGAAGACACATTTCTGATTGTAACTGATCCTTATTTTCTGCCTACTCACTGGAAAATGTGGGCGCAGATGAGTCCGTTAAAGGGAATGGAAACCTCGTTCGAAAAATGGGAAAGGATTCCCGACGGGCCGCTGGTCAGCCTCAAACGCAGGAATTTCCTGTTTGAAATCCGGTTTGAAATTAAAGGTGCCGGGAAGGATGATATTTCTGCCTATTCCGGGGGAAGTGATCCGTTCGCCGATCTGTCAAAAGTTACAGGCCAGTAAAATGATTTTTTTAATTACTTATTCAATACTGTTTATTTTGCTCCTTGCAGGTGTCAGTGCTTTTCATTACTGGACCAGTCTGCTTACCGAAAAAACAACGTATACAAGGCTCGAGCTTCTGGATCCTTCTCTTCTTCTCGGAACAGCCCTGAAAAAAATATTTCCTTCCGGTAAAACAGCACCGGCCGGGGTTTCCTTTCTGCTTGGAATTCTTCTTTCGGTTCTGTTTACCTGGGCAGGCGGTCTGATTTCTCCGGACCGCAGCGATGCTCCCGATTTCGCAGGGAATGAGCTGGCCAATTATTTTTTTCAGTCGAACATTGTGCTTCTTCTTTTTCTGTTCGGCTGGAAATACCTGAATGATCTGGCTGCCGGGAGCAGCAGAACTTTTCTTTCAGAGATACTCTCCTCCGACACTGCATTTATATCCGGTGCAGGGTTATCGTTCTCCTCAGTCGGCCTGTCCGCCTGGGGTGTCTACCATGAAATGTACTTCCTCGCAGTACTTCTGAATGTGGTTGCCGGTTCAGTGATCATCAGCTTTATTCTGAGACGTACTGCCTCCGAAACAAAATCAGATGAGGATTTTGAAAACCCTGGCAGCCCTGATGATTTCGATTTCGGGGAAGATCTTAACTTCAGTGAGGGCAGTGATCTTTCGGATGATTTCGGATTTTCCGGGGAATCCGAAAACGATAAAACCCGAAAATCAGCTTGAATAATTCCGTTTTTTTCCGATACTGAATCTATGAAAAAGAAAATCTTTCTGCTTCCTTCTGTAACCGTTTTTATCTTTTATTATGCTATACTGATGACCAGCCTCCACGCGCAGCCTGTTCAGGATCCGGACGACATTTTCGGAAGACCGGCCGAGGAAGCACCGGAAGGATTTCTGGCACAGGCAGGGAATACAGGGGCCCCCGATGTTCCGGAATCAGGAGCGCAGCCGAATCAGCCTCCGGCCGCCGGCCCTCCTCAGCGGCAGCTTCCGGGTTTTGCTGATACTCCGTGGAACACCACTTTTTCCGCTGTACAGCAGAAATTTCTGGACCTGGCTGCTTCCGAGACATCTTCGGAAAAAGTCGAGATTCTGCGTGCAGAAAGAAACCGGTTCATACTCGTTAAGAGAAATGATGTAATATACCGTTACAGTTTTTATAAAACTCCATTTAATGTTCAGAAATTAACAAACCATGACCTTACTCAGGAAGCCTTTGATGAAGAAGAAGGAATTCTTTTTCATGTAAAAATCACTCCGATTTTTATTGCCGCCGGCAGAATCGAAGAAAGGCTTGAATCCCTTTACGGAAAAAAAACAAAGTCCACTGTTGATAAAAAAACCCAGGAAGGCGCAAACATCTGGGAACTGGAAGGCGGTCTGATATTTCAGTGGTCGGAACCTTACAATGGAAATCCTTACACCCGGACCATGGATTATCTGAGCACGGAAGCTGCAGAGCGCATTCTGAAAGACCAGGAAGACTATTTCGATTCGAAAGAAAAGAAGATACTGCAGCAGATTATCTTTCGCTGAGTCAGGGCTTTCAGGCGGCTCCCCCGGATTTCGGGCCCATATGCTGACGGGTGTATTTTTTCATTTCCCGGGCAACAACCCCCGATAAAAGCAGAAGCGCAATCAGATTCGGGATGGCCATAAGGCCGTTCGCTGCATCGGAAAAACTCCAGATTAAATCAAGCTCTGCTGTGGCGCCGACCGGAATCAGTATTACCCAGACCAGATGATACAGTCGTATATATTTTTTACCAAACAGGTATTCAATGCTTCTGTCTCCGTAATACGACCAGCCAAGAATAGTTGAAAAAGCAAACAAAGCAATTCCGATCTTAACAATCCAGGCTCCGATTCCCGGCAGAGCAGACTGGAAGGCCACAGCACTGAGGGTGGCACCGGTCAGAGCTTTGCCAGTGACCTCATCTACCTGCATCCAGGCATCGGAAATCAGAATTACAAGAGCAGTCATGGTGCATACGATAATTGTATCGATAAAGGGCCCCAGGGAGGCGACCAGCCCTTCGCGTACCGGTTCTGAGGTGCGGCTGGCCGCATGAATGATCGGAGCACTGCCGAGACCGGCTTCATTTGAAAAAACGCCTCTGGCCACCCCGAAACGGATTGCCTGGGCAACGGTAGCCCCTGCAAATCCCCCGGCTGCAGATGCAGGACTGAAAGCACTGCTTATAATCAGATATAAAACGGAACCAAGTTTGTCAATATTCAGTATGATAATTACCATAGAACCAAGAATATAAAAGACTGACATAAAAGGAACCAGCGCACCGGAAACGGTTCCGATTCTTTTAATTCCCCCAAGGATCACGAGGGCTGTAAGTACCGACATAATAAGACCGGAAACCAGGGCTGGTATACCGGCGAGGTCTTCGAGAGGCTTTGCCACAGAATTTGCCTGAACCATATTTCCGATTCCGAAACTTGCTGTCACGGTAAGTGCCGCGAAAAGCATACCAGCCCATCTGGCTTTAAGGCCGTATTCCAGATAATACATAGGCCCGCCGCTGATACTGCCGTCTTCGCTGATTTTTCTGTATTTCTGAGCAAGAGTTGCTTCTGCAAATTTAGTAGCCATTCCCACAAATGCCGTAACCCACATCCAGAACACAGCACCCGGACCACCGGCGGCAATTGCTGTAGCAACACCGGCAATATTACCGGTTCCGATGGTAGCTGCAAGAGCAGCGCTGAGTGCCTGATAATGCGAGACTTCACCCTCCTCGTCTTTTTTACTGTGCAGTCCGGAAACCAGAGCAAATGAATGGGGAAATCCTTTAATCTGAATAAATCCAAGTTTTAAGGTAAGATAAAATCCGGTCCCTGTGAGGAGAAGGATCATGGCGGGTCCCCAGACAAAATCTCCGACGGTTCCCACTGCGAATCTGAAAAGTTCCATGCATCAACTGAAAAATTCAGCACAGGTAAAGAAAAGCATTTTTTTCTTTACAGACTGATCCGGACCAGTATTCTAACTCAGACCCTTTAATACCGGCCATCCCTGATGAAAAGACTGTTTCTGATTCTGTTTTTCTTTCCCGGACAAGCATTTCCGCTTCCGTCTTTATCCAGGGAAATACCGGAACAAAGCTCATATACTTACCGGGTAACTAACCGGAAATATATTTCCCATATGCTTTTCAGCAAGGTCGGGGAACAGAATACCATTACCTTTCTGATAACACATCCCAGACACGACGCTTTTAAATCAGTGCCCCATTATCTGTATTTTGTGTGCGGAACACCTTCCGCCTGTGTCAGAGAAATGAAAAAGCTGGATTCTCACCTGCAGTCCGGAAAAAATCTGGGTTTACTTCTGAACGGAAGCACAGTTGTGCGTCTTGATTATGAATTGCAAAATTCTGAAAGCCCTCCAGAATGACCCCCACAGCCGGAACTTCCATGAAAACACTTCAGAGTATATTCATCATACCAGTAAGGCATTACCTCTGGTTTCTGGGACGGCTGATGAAAAACACTGCAGTCTACCATCACAGCATCCGGCAGAATCTTACAGAACTTGTTTCCGTTTATGAAATATTCCTCACTGTATCAGTTTCGGTAAGCTTAATATTATTTATATCTATTGAATATTTTACTTTTCTTCATGAAAACATATACCTGGCCGCAGCCATCCCTCTCCTGATGACCGCAGCCACCACTGCAGTCCTCGCCACAGGCAGGCACACAGACCTGCCATCTTCAGTTTATTCCGTGCATTATCTTTTTCTGTTTTTCTGCTCCTATTATTACCCCGAGATACCGGGAGTGATGGACGAAACCCGCGACACACATGCCTGGTACCTCATAGAGCTTACAGTTATTTTTTCCCAGGGGCTGCGCCCGGGTAAATTCCCGGGACTTCCGGTTATCCTCGTGGTTTTCCTTCACTCCGTTCTGTTTAAACCAATTGCTGCTGCCGGCATAACGGATCTCTTTCATCTTCTGCTGTTTATCTGGGTTTCGGTAATTGTTCTTTTCACAGAAAGTATACTGTATTTTACTACAATTAACTATCTGGAACTGAAATACCAGAAACTCCAGCAGCAGGAGGAACTCATTCTCGCTCAAAGGGTTTACAATAATCTCTTCCCTGTTTTTACCGGGAACGAATTCCTGAATATGCATGTTTACCGCCATGCTGAAAACCAGACCGGCGGCGATCTTTACGATGTAATACAGCTTCGCGAAGGGAACCTTGGTTTTTTTCTGGCGGATGTTTCGGGTCACGGCATCTCTTCAGCAATCATGTCCGCAGCACTGAAAGCGATCATTTACAGGATGCCCTATAATTCCCGTCTGGATCCGGAATCTTTTTTAACTTATCTTGATAAATCCATGTCCGAAGAATACGGAAGCCACCATGCTTCAGCAGTCTATCTGTTTTTTGATTTTACCCATTATATGGCCCGGATATCCAATGCCGGTCATCCGCCTGTGCTTTACAGTAAAAAAGGAGGACCCTTTCAGGAGATTGCAGGCCACGGTACTCTGATTGGCCTGGGTCTGAACCAGAAACATATACCTCAGAATACTATACTTTTCCATTCCGGGGACCGTTTCCTGATCTACACTGACGGTCTTCTGGAGTACGAAACACATTCAGGAGATGTTGCCGATGCTGCTGATCTGCTGGAAAAAGCCTGCACAGATGCAGGCGATCTGCAGGGTGACTCCCTGGTAAAGCATGTTCTTCATTACATAACCTCTCGCAGGGATTTTTACCGGTTCCGTGACGATGTGCTGATGGTACTCCTGGAGATTAAATAAAATGAATCTGAATTATATCATTCTTCAGCCCATCCGGTTCTGGAAAGAGGACCCTCTGGAAGGAATAGAATTTCTCCCCTGGTTTTTCCTTTTTATCGGAATTACCGCAGCAGGAGTCTGGTTTATTCTGAAGCACAACAGAAAAAAAGCAGATCTCTGGCATCTGTTTATGAATTACGGACTGAAACAGGGACTGGATCCTCAGGAACTGAATATATTAAAGAATTTCTATGATTCACTTTCAGGTGAGGATCGGCGTTCCATCATTCAGGAAAAAAAGGGTTTTTATAAAAAATTATTTGTTTTTCTCTCGGAATCAAAGCAGGGATTCATGCACGATAAAACCGAGCTTATGGCCAGAATGTTCCAGCAGCCCGGTTCCGGTGAAAAGATTGAACACCTAAAGGATCTTTTCAAGGGGGAAGTGGTTTATGCTGATATTGACGGTAAAGGATATCTCTGCGCCGTTACAGAGCATTCCATCGAAGAAGAAAAAGATGTTATTTCCTTTTATGTAAGAAATCTGCCTGAACCGGAATCCCTCCGGAAAAAGAAAATCAGAGTCTATGCTTACCGGCCGGGCCACGGAAGTTATTTCCTTGATGCATCTGTTTACGAGGCTTCAGGAAACAGTCTGCGGCTGATTTACGCGAATCATTCAGAGTTTAAAAGCGAAGAACGCACCGCTTCAGATGTGGAATTTCTTCTGCGTATGTATCCTGTGGCAACGGCTCACGAAAAGCATGTGACTGATACAGAGGATCTGCCGGGTGTAAACAAAAACCGAAAGAAAAAAGAACCGGAATTTCTGGACGGAATTTCTTTAAAACTCTCAGGCAAGGCGATACTCCTTGAACTTGATGACAGAAGCAGGGTTCATTATGACCGGAGCCGTGAGGAATGGGAACTTGTTTTTGATTCACCGCTTACAACCGAAGTGCTTACAGTCAGGGGTGCTATGTTTCCTGTTCCAGGTTCCAAATCACG
>CAZQKZ010000017.1:51081-60031 GCA_964594095.1 uncultured Leptospiraceae bacterium
TATTTAAATTTACAGAAACAGATACCGAAACAAAAAATAAAATTGCTGAAATCATTCAGGAATTCGGACCAAGAAGACAGAATCTGGAGCAGTAAAGCCTATGCGAAATTTAATCCTGTATCTTCCCGTTTTTTTTCTGCTGTCCGGCTGCTTACTTACAAACAGCATTGCCCCCCCGGCCGAAACAGTCAGTGGTCAGGACGCTCAGACCCGGATTGCCGCTGCAGCCGCTGCAGGCTATTACTGGGGTGTGAATACTATGCTGGATAATTTTACGCTATTAATAAAAAAAGAAGATTATTTTACTGCTAATGAAACAGTAATAAATGCATCACTCACTGGTATCGCGCTTGTATTTCAGAAGAACCTGAAGGAGCAGCATTTTTATACAAAAGACTCCGTAGATCAGTGTGTCCGGAATGTCAGGGAGGCAGCATGGGCACTTGCATCAGCGGATACCCTGAAAAAAATTACGTCTTCAGCAGCCGGTTCCCGTGAAGAACGCCTTACCGACAGTCTTTATGCTTCCTGGGAAATCAGGGAGCTCTGTTCCCCAAAGGAAGCAGGAAGCATCCTTCATGTGAATCATATTATCAGCCTGTAAAAATTCGGTTTTTCTCTTGCAAACCGCCTCAGGCCGCCTGATACCTGCAGTATGACTGGTGTAACGCTTCGATCTTCTCTGCTCCCTTGGTCGGTTTATGTTTTTGCATTGCTCGCTGTAATCAGCAGGGCCTGGGTTGCTGAAGACGCATATATTACATTCCGTGCAGTGGAAAATCTTTTCGGAGGCTACGGTCTTGTATTTAATCCCGGTGAGCGGACAGAAGTGTTTACTCATCCGCTCTGGATGCTGGTCCTTGTAACAATTAAGGGGGTCGGACTGCCGCTTCACTTTGGCTCTATTATTACAGGTATTTTATTATCTGCCCTTACTTTTTATATTCTGATATTCCGGCCTTTTGATCAGGACCAAAGCTCATGGATTCAGGTGTTCCCGGTTGCTGCTCTGGTTCTCGCAGGTATTTCGGGCTTCAGAGATTTTGCAACAGCAGGAATGGAATTCACTCTGGTTTTCTTCCTGTTTACATTGTTTTCTGAGTTGATTTTAAAACGAAACCATGAAGGCCGCCCTTCCGCTGAAAGAGATTCTTTCTTTTCCTCCGGAATTTTCCGGAAACCATTTGCAGCTGCATCAATCCTCATACTGCTTTATTTAACAAGGCCGGAACTTGCGCTGCTGTATGTTTATTACAGCTTCTTTATACTGCTGTATCTGATCAGAAACCTCACTTCTGAAGGTTCCGTCCGTTTTCGTTATAAAACAGTAATCAGACCTGCTCTGCAATGGGCAGCACCTTTCTTTCTTTTTGCGGGCATCTACCATCTTTTCAGATTTTTTTATTTTCAGGATATATTTCCGAATACATACTATGCTAAATCCGGATTATCATCGTATTATATTCAGGGTCTTAAATACCTGGTTTATACAATCCTTTGGTCCCCCGGTCTTTGGATTCTGATATTCTTTACAGCTCTCTGGTCCGGAATCAGCGGATTATATTTATATACAAAAAAAATTAATATTCAGTCCGGTGGCAGCATACGGCTTCCCTTTGTTCCCCTGTATGTAACCCCATCGGGAAAATCAGAATTCCTGAGCCTTTCGCGCGATCTGGGTGCGGTGCTTCTGCTTCTGGTTTATGTGGTCAGGATCGGAGGAGATTTTATGTCCTTTCGGTTCCTTCTTCCTGAAATTGTTTTTTTCGTTCTTACAGCGCAGCGGGTTCTGGAGCAGGGCTTTTATTTCGATCGTGAATTCACCACCAGATGGAAAGCGGCCGGGGCTGTTATGCTGATGCTTCTGATTTTCTGGCCGGTACCCCTGCATCAGGGCTTTGTGGCAGATGAGCGCCGCATCTATACAGAACACGGAAGCACAAATCAGTGGCAGCGTTTTTTTGGTGAGGACTTCCCCTGGGGCAGGAAGGCCCATCAGTTCAGAGAACTGCAGCATTGCCTTGGCTATTCTCCCTTCTGGATATCAAACAGTCAGGCCCAGGCAAGATGTATGGAAGGAGTCGGACTCGGCTATTTCGGCGTCAATGCGGGTCCCCATGTCCTGATCTTCGATGAACAGGGGCTTCCTAACGAAGAAGTTTCCAAAGCTCCTGTCTATACCAGATTCCGACCTGGCCATGAACGGTATCTCACTCCTTCCCAGGTCATTGAAAAAGGAATTCTTTTCTGCTCGACCGGGGAACCGGCATACGATTCTGTTATGCACACAGAATACGGAGTGGTGATCAGTTTTGATCCGGAACTGATTCTCACTCTTCCTGATGCGAACGTCAGACTGCAATCACTGCTGGAACTGAAAAAAGCCGGATCAGAGACGATCCCGCTGCTCGAAAAACGCTGGGGAATAACAGTGGAAAGCCTTATCGCTGTAAGCCAGGAAGTCAAAGCTGATGACCGGTCTGACTGCTGGAAATAAAGCAGCAGCCTGACTGGTCCAAAGCCTTTTTTATAAATTTGTATATCTTTCCACGAAGTCCTTGTAGGCAGTAATCAGTCCATCTTTAAGTTCCACGGAGTGTTTCCATCCCATGGCATGGAGCCTTGAAACATCAAGAAGCTTTCTTGGGGTCCCATCGGGTTTTGAATTATCGAAAATCAGATTTCCCTGGTAACCTACAACTTCCTTTATGGTTTCTGCCAGCTGTTTAATACTGACTTCTATTCCGGAACCGATATTCACATGCTGACCACCATCAGACATTCCTTTGACCGTATAATTTTTCATTATAAATATACATGCTCTGGCCATGTCTTCATTATAGAGAAATTCTCTCATAGGCTTTCCTGTACCCCATACGACCACTTCCGGCAGGTTCCGGTTTTTAGCCTCATGAAACCGACGAATGAGTCCGGGTATTACGTGAGAATTATCAGGATGATAATTATCCCCTGGTCCGTACAGGTTTGTAGGCATTACAGAAACAAACTCTGTGCCATACTGCCGATTATAGCTCTGACACATGATGATTCCGGCAATTTTTGCAATTGCGTAAGGTTCATTGGTCGGTTCCAGTTTACCCGTAAGAAGCTGCCCTTCATCCATTGGCTGAGTAGCATATTTAGGATAAATGCACGATGATCCAAGGAACATCAGCTTCCTGACACTGTATTTATAAGCAGAATGAATTACATTATTCTGGATCTGAATATTGTCATATATAAAATCAGCGGGATAGGTATTATTCGCGTATATTCCGCCCACTTTTGCTGCTGCAAGGAAAACATAATCCGGCCTTTCATTCCGAAAGAAATCCTCAACCGCGGACTGACTCTGAAGATCCATTTCCGAATGAGTGCGCCCAATCAGGCCAGTATAGCCTTCGTTGCGGAGCACTCTCCATATTGCTGAACCAACAAGCCCATTATGCCCCGCAATATAAATCTTTGAATTTTTTTCCATGAAGGTGACTCCGCCGCTGCAGTTTAAACTCAACTCTTTTTTTTACATGTAACATAAATGTCAAGCAGAAGCTAAAGGGAAACCGATGCGGACCAGCCAAGCCGGATAAAAATATCATTGTAAATGATCGGGCGCCTGGTTGAAAATACGACCATATCAGTAATTATCTCGTTAGTATCCAGGGAAAAATTCAGTTCGGCTGAATAATAATTACGCTCATCCTGAAAAATTACCGGCAGGTAAACAGGAGCTGTTCTTTTTTCCGTGATTTTCCTGTTCGTAACACCGGCTGATCCGTAAAATCCTCCGGTTCTCTTTCTGTAAATGAGACTCAGGGTGATTGATTCTTCACTTTTCTGGTATTTACCCTGCTGATCATGCTGTTCTATTGACCGAAGTCTATTGCTGACAGTAAAAGTTCTCTGAAACATTTCATAATGCCCATTCAGCCCGGGATTATTGACCCAAAGTAGTTCAGCATAAAAATCCCTTATAAACTCATAATCTGCACCAGCCATGATTCCAGGTCCTGACCAGGTAACTTCAAGTTTGTGGACGGGATTCAAAACATAGTCTCCATCCTGATCGACATGGGTATACATTCCGGTATACCTGAATTTTCCCTCTTTATAATCGGCACCTGCTGAAATTCTTATAGGATACCGTGACACTTTAAACCTGTACATAACAGATGCATTCTGCTGTCTGAAATAATCACCGCTGAATTCAGCTATTCCAGGAATTAAAGAATCCATCTTAAAAAAATATGAATCTTCCATAAGCCCGGAATGAGTATAAGCATATCCGGCTTCTAATTCTCCTTTCCATATTTTGCTGCGAATCATTGCCCCGGCCGCAATCGGCGATGCTTCAGAACGCCGGCAAAGCTTACTGTTGTTAACCGGAAAATATATTCCGTCAGTAAGAAGGTCTTCTCGCAGTATTTTATCTTCCGATACTGCTGCATCGCATGCTGACCACTCCGCATAAGGGGTAATTTCGAATCCAAATAAACTTCCAGGCAGAATAATCCAGGCTGTGTTTATAAATATCGCTGATAATCTGATGATCTGACCAAAGCTTAACATTTTCATAAAATTATATTTGCAATATCCCCCCAACCGGATTCATAAACAGGAGAATAACCAAACAGAGCTGAAGATGTCTGATTGCTGCCTGTCATTCTTGATACAATCCCGGAGTAAAGTCCGGAAAGATTTGTCCTTCCCTGTATCCCCTGGTGATATTTTTCCAAAGGACGTTTACCGTCAGTACCGGGAGTAATTTCGCGTTGGGGCCACATTTCCCCGTACACTCCGCCCCTCACCAGGCCTCCGGCAAGGATAACGGTATTTCCGTCTCCATGATCAGTGCTGTCAGCACCATTCGCTTTCAGCTGACGACCAAAATCGCCAATAAACACCAGAATACTCCGGCTGAAAGCATCGGGTATTTCCGAAAAAACTGTGGAAAACGATCTTCCTGTTCCGAATAAATCCTGAAATTTCGGCTCTAAAGTATTCTGCTGCCATTTATGGGTATCCCAGCCGCCCATCGATAAAGAACCTACACGGAAAGAATGAATATCGGACGTAAGATATGCATCATATAAGGATGCTGCCTGTATTCCAAATCCCCTGTCTGACATAACAGATGCGGTTCCACTGACATTCTGATACAGCAATTTTACTGAATCAGGCTGGGGATACATATCAAGGCGCGAACGTACAGATTCAGTATATGCCGCTATCTGTTCAAAATGGGTTATTGGTTTCTGATGGTACTCTTTCATAACCGGTTTTTCGGCCGATTTCGCCTTATAGTAAGAGTGCAGTGCTCTGTAATCCGATGCAGTTCTGTAACCGGAAACCATTCCGTTACTCAGTGTTAATCGGGATGCATCCGGCACATACAGACCAAAATTTCTTGAGTCCCGAAAAGATACTGCAATATCACTGACTGCATTATTCTTACAGAAAGGCAGCACTGACCCTGTGAAAGACAGAACCCTTCCGGAAGCATTCTGAGAAATCAGTCCGCCAATACCATCCCTGCCTGTTGCATAAGCCGGTGTTTCATATAATCCACTCTGAACAACAAGCAATGATCTGGCATGATCTCTGGATTCTGAATGCTTGATATTATTGACAAATGCTACACGGCCATTCCGGTATTCACTAATCAGCCAGTCTGCTTTTTTAAGAATACCAAAAGGCTGATTCCCGTTAAGATACGATGTCATTTCCTCATATTCAGCGGAGAAATAACCAGCCCACTGATCCGGTCCGGCTCCTGCACCATAAAGGCCTGTTCTGTTCAGCCAGAAATGATAACCATACTGAGTTTCATCAGATGAAGGTTTTGGTACAATAAGCTGACGAATATCAGGACCTCCATTCAGCAGCACATGAATTAAAAAAGCACTGCCACTGCCTGCAGGGAGCTCCGCTGCTTCGGGTTCGTCAGGAAAAAATCTGTTTAAAGAAAACAGAACTGCTGCAGAAACAGTGCCCTTCAGGAATGATTTTCTTGAAATATTGAACATTTAAAGACCCTCATTTACATAAAAATAGGGAAGCGATATTATAAATGATGCTGCCATTGCTGTCCGGTTTACAGCATCCCTCCTTATCTCCGGGTCGGGATTTTTAAAATTAACACGCTGCTGCGGTGCATCAATAAAAAGAATCCGATTCAGTTCCGGATCAGATTTAATTTCGGTTACAGTGTAGACTTTTGAATTGATTGCCGCATCATTTTTTTCTTTTGCAAGATAATAAGGCAGGTCTGTACCTGACACAAGAATAGCATACAGATGTGCTCTTTCCAGATCACTCAGATATTTCATCTCGTTATCTCCTGTGAAACGACGCCATAATCTTTCAGCAGTATCTTTTACCGTCATTGCCTGCGTTTCACCAGGGAACAGCATATCTGCAAAATTTTTTTCCCAGGTAACGGAGTTCCCTGAATACCGCACTCCAGAGCCATAAGTATAATACTGGGCAATGCTCATGTTATACTGGTTCAGGAATATATCGGGTGTATCTGAGGCTTCGGTTCCGGTCTGGTTCCCGAAAACATCATGGGATGGTCTGAATATCTCCATTCCTTCACTGCGGATCTGATTTACAGGCCGGAAAAAACCATTTCGGACTTCGCTACCATTCTCTATGAGAAGGTTTACTGCTGTCATATGCCTGTCTGCACTGGTCCTGTATTTAATCCGGGAGACATTATGGAAAGCAGTAGAGAGTGCATATCTTCGAATAAAAATTAAATAATTTTTATCAGGCATCGCTGCCCAAATGTTACGGATCACATCAATCTTTGCTGAAACATCTGGATCACCTGTATCAGTCAGATTATCATCGGCAAGACCTCTTACAATTATTAAAGGAAGGTTAGCCAGACTCTCAGAATGAGAGATGGCCTTTTCTGCAACAGCGCGAATCCTTTCCGGTGCATTACTGCCGGAAATCTGATATCCAAGAATTTCCAGTTCCCCGTTATAATGAAAGTCCGTCCCAAAGTCAACAGTCCAGGTGTATTCACCTGTTTCATCTTCTAAAACAGGCATGTCCGTAAGAGCCTTAGCTGTATTTGGTATGGTTATTGTTTCATGATTTTTAAATTCAGTATTATCTGTCTGGTTGACATCACCGGAATTTAAACCTGTTCCAAGTATTCCAAAAAATAACTGATGTAGTTCACGGGCAAAGTCTTCATTACCGTAAAAGCGTCCATCCCTGAATTGATTTTCCCGGTGATTGTACTGAATGGCTATGGCAGCGGATAAAGCTGCATTTGCCAGAACCTGCTGGTAAGGAAGCCCCTTAGCCAGATCATCCAGAATCGAATCATAATAATATCCTATAATATGTCCAGGAACTATATTTTGATTTACTGAAAGATGGTAATTAGTCATAAACAGTCCCGTTAACTGACGAAATGGATTACTGCCCCTTGCCATAGTCATTTCGTACCAGATACGTTCAGGTCCATTATAACTTCTTAGTTTATAATATCTTTTTTCTGATTCAGGCAGATAGGAATAATCAGAAATGAGATAATCTGAGGCACAGCTCATGGTCAGCAGATCATTTCTTAAGGGTCCCGAATCGGATGCCGGATAGCTTACGGTTATTTCCGGAGCCCCGCCATCAAGGTGCAACATCTGTATGATGGCAGACTCCGGTTTCATTGATGCCCACTCAAGTATTTTAGTTTCCGTTGCGGGGCCGCCGAATTGAAACGCCATTAATATCCGTCTTACAGCAGCTTCATTCCACTGATCCTGACTGATTCTTCCTGGAAAACTGCTCTCTTCATAAAGAGATTCTTCATTCATAAAGGAAGCTGTGTTTTCCGGAATTTTACTGCAATTATAGGAATCCTGACTCAGGAAGGTTAACAGCATTATCTGGTGATCTTTTTTTGTATCTCTTGTACAATCCAGACTGCCGCAGGAAGCAATATCCGAAAAGAAACAACTGTTAAGTATAATTAATAGTCCGGGAATCATCACTATTAATTCCGAAGCACGCTTTTTAATCATTGAATCATTCCTCTTCTGAGCTTTCTTAAAGTTACTTCAAACACAGCCGTATTATTATTCTTTCATGTCCATATGACGGGTAAAAACGGTTACCGAATTAAGACTCCAGCGGAAAAAATTACTTCTAACATAATTCCGGAATAAAATTTTCCATTTTCAGCCCTGCGTATCTATTAAAATGGCTCCAGAGGATCCCCCAGGAGAATGCCATCAGCGGGTTCCAGGCGGCACTCACCAAATACAGCAAGCTCTGTTCCCAGGATCAGCCCCTGTGAGGCCACGGCGTCAATGCAGCTGTCGACCTCGGATTTCAGATAATATTTTCTTTTATCAATTGATGACAGCACCGGAATCAGATATTTGTAATATAAATATAAACCGGTAACTGGTATCTGACCGGGAGATCCGGAAGCAGATGTTACTGACAAGGCAAGGATTCTTTTTGCGTCACTAAGTATTGCGGCTTCTTCTATGCGTCTGATTGCGGAATCCCCGGGCTCCCGGTTAAACGAGGCCCCTGCCGGGTTCATCAGAAAACAGGAATTCGCTATTCCTGTAAAAAGGATGGGCATTATAATTCGAAGCCCGGGAAAAAAAAGCTTATAAACAAAATTCATACATGCATTGCATGCGTTTTCGAATGAATCGTCAATTTAAATTTATCTCCGCCGGTATTTCCGGCGAAGATAGAAGGACTATCACAGCTTAGGAAGCGGATCTCCACCGACGGACTTTAATATTTTTCCTTTCATAGAAATCCTCTATGTGTTTTTTTCATTTATACCATAGAGGTAATCATAGTCAATCACTTTTTGTAGATGAATGCCACCATTTCGTTTCTGTCCGGCTGAGGGCAAAAAAAAAACCGGAGTGATTAGCTCCGGTTTTTCGTAATATGGTCAAGCCTCACG
>CAZQKZ010000018.1:0-30642 GCA_964594095.1 uncultured Leptospiraceae bacterium
CTTTTTTTTTCAGTGCTTCCTGAATCTGACTGCAGGAAGCTGATAACACAAAAAGTATCAGTATTGAAAATACGCGGTTCATTTTAATACCTCCGATTTTCAGTAAATTATTCACTGCCTGCTTCCTTTATCCTGTCAATTGTGCGTTTACGAAGTTCAGTATGACCTTCAATCACCCGGTCGAGCACAGCCGGTTCTATTCCAGGAACTCCTTCCGCCTGATCTTTTGTGGCAGTCCCTCCGGAATAAAAGAATCTATGCAATAAGTATAATGAGTTTCTTTGATCCAGTCAATGTTTTTTTAATTGCTGAACAGTTCTGTCTTTATGACCGACGGGGAATGATTGTGGAAAAAACCCTGAATGCAGATCCTTTGGCTGCCTCCAGGGTTTGAAGAATTAATTATCTGCTTTTTATTTAAGCTGCCCGGTTCATTGCACTGAACAGAGCTTTAATAGAAGCCCGGTTTATATTCGCATCAATACCAGCTCCGTAAAAAAGACCTCCATGGTCGGGGCCGCCGCTGAGCTGGATGTATGCGATAGCCCGGGAATCCGAACCATGCTCCAGGGAATGTTCCTGGTAGTTTTCAATGGTAAAAGGAAAAAAACCAGCTGCTTTCAGTGCATTTTTACAGGCATCAATCGGACCATTGCCTTTTCCCTCGAGGCGATAATGCTTCCCATTGTTAAGAAATTCCACTGTACAGGCAACATCGTCTGCCCCGGATTCTGCGGGAAAACTTGAGAAAGACTTATATTCAAACGGCTCTTTCTTCTCTGCATATTCTTTAAGAAAAAGATCGCGGATTTCAGCAGGTGAAATCTCCTTGCCTGTCCTGTCTGCTTCGGACTGAACCAGCATTCCTACCTCCGGATGCATATTCCTCGGAAGCTGAAATCCGAATTCGCTTTCCAGAATATAAGCTACTCCTCCTTTGCCGGACTGACTGTTTATGCGGATAATGGATTCGTAAGTACGCCCAACATCCTCAGGATCAATCGGAAGGTAAGGAACCTCCCATACTGCGCTTCCTTTTTCGCGTCGGTAAAGCATTCCCTTATTGATGGCATCCTGATGCGATCCGGAGAAAGCGGTATAAACAAGTTCACCGGCATACGGATGCCTGGGAGAAAGATTTATCTTAGTGATTCTCTGCGAAACCTCTGCAACATGATTAATATTGTGAAAATCAAGCATCGGGTTGACTCCCTGAGAAAAGAGATTCAGCGCCACAGTGACAATATCCACATTGCCTGTCCGTTCGCCGTTTCCGAAAAGAGTCCCTTCTATGCGGTCCCCTCCTGCAAGAAGTGCAAGCTCACTGGCGGCTACAGCTGTTCCCCGGTCATTATGGGTATGAATGCTGATCACAGCTTTATCGCGACCCTGAAGTTTACGGCAGAAATACTCTACCTGATCTGCATAGAGATTAGGCATAGTCATTTCCACTGTAGCCGGGAGATTAAGGATCACCTTGTTATCGTCTGCAGGCTGCCATACCTCCATAACACCTTCGCAGACATCTACTGCAAAATCCGTTTCGGTTCCGGAAAAGCTTTCGGGAGAATACTCAAGGGTGACTCTGGTGGCATATTCTTCTGAATATTTTTTGACAAGTTTTGTGCCGTCCATAGCCAGTTTTTTGATCCCTGCCTGATCCATTTTAAAGACCACACGACGCTGAAGTTCGGAGGTGGAATTGTAAAGATGAAGGATAGCCCGTGGAACTCCCTGCAATGCTTCGAATGTACGACGGATCAGATGTTCCCTTGCCTGAGTAAGCACCTGGACCGTAACATCCTCAGGGATAAGCTTTCTTTCCACAAGGGTGCGAAGAAAACGGAATTCCACTTCAGAAGCAGAAGGAAATCCTACTTCTATTTCCTTAAATCCTATTGAGACAAGAAGGTTAAACATCTCAATTTTCTGCTCAAGATTCATAGGAATGATCAGAGCCTGATTCCCGTCGCGAAGGTCCACACTGCACCAGCGGGGTGCTTTTTCTATGGACTTATCGGGCCATGTGCGATCCGGCAGATGCACCGGATGAAATCTTTTGTATTTATTAACTAATTCCTGTTTCATATTCTGACCTGTTTATGCCGTTTAGAATGATATAAGAATCCTGCGGACCGTACCTGACAGCAAAGCAATCTTAAACTTTGGCCCCGGTGATCTGCCTGAAATAATCTGAAATTGTGGTTTTTGAAAGAAAATATTACAGCCCCTGCAGGGGCAGCAGCAGTGAAAGAGAGACAGTAAGCGTACATATTACCGAACCTGCACTGCATACAGGTGCGGTTGGGTTTTCTTCCGAGTGGAAATTTATGGATCTTACTGATTCCATGGAGTCAATATCGGAATCATGGAATTAAAGGCAAGTTTTTTTTTATGGATTCAGAAAAAACTGACATACATGAACTTTTACATGAATTTCTGATTTCACGATTAAAAGAATTTTCATTTGCAAAGGAATAAATGGTGCACATTGATTAAATCAGGATTTCTTTGCAGCTTCTGGATAGGATTGGCATCATGTCAGAGGAGCTGAGCACCAGCGATCGACTGGGCGGATACACACTTTGAGCCACCCACTCGGGGGCGAAATCTGTCCAAAAAAAATGCCGGACCCTGGGGAGGCCCGGCTTTTTCGCTGCTGAAAAGAACCAGAAAAATCAGTGAAATTCTCTGTGTACTGCGTTCAGCGCAGAAGGAGAATAGTGGCGCAGCATATACAGAAGATGCTGACCCATAATCCTTCTGGATTCACCAGGAAGGATAATCCTCGATACCGAACCGAGAGCCAGTGCTTCTTTAGGATTCATAAGCTCTTTTTCGTAACGCGCTGTAAGCTGAGCAAGGACCCGGTTCATTTCGTTACGCCCTTCTTCTTCACGGCCTTCTTTTACTGCAATCTGATAGGCTGCACGGGCTTTATTAAGCTCTGCCTTGTAAATGAATTCCTTACCGGCCGGTCCCATCACAGCCACCCTTGCAGTGGGGAATGTGAATACAGCGTCAGCTCCTGTGTGGTAGGAGTTCCAGGAAATATAGGCTCCGCCAAATGCGTTGCGCACTATCAGAAGCATTCTGGGTACGCGAAGGTCAATGATTGAATCCAGGAGAGAGCGTCCTGCCTGCACAATCCCGCCTGATTCCTGTTCGCGACCAGGAACGAATCCCGTTGTATCTTCAAGGAAAATCACCGGGATATTATAAATATTACAGAAACGGATGAATCTGGCTGCTTTCAGTGCCCCTGCAATGTCAATCTGACCTGATGCAACAGCAGAGTTATTTGCAAGAAAACCTACCACATGTCCGCCGATGCGTCCGAATGCTGTGATTGTGTTTCTTGCCCTCTGGGGCTGCATTTCAAAATATTCACCCTGGTCGCAGATCTGCTGGATCAGCAGGGTTATATCGAACGGAGTGTTGAAGCCGGTCGGAGAATTGAATGTTTTTTTAAGGAGGATGGCTTCTTCTGGTGTGTAGCGGTCAATCGGGTCGTTTGTGGGATGGTAAGGAGCAAAGGAATGGTTGTTGTCGGGAATATAGGAGAGCAGTTTCAGTGCTTTTCGCAGACTACCCAGCTCATCCTTTGCCACAAGGTCCACAACGCCGCTCTGGCCATGCACCCCAGGTCCGCCAAGCTGATCGGGGGTGACATCTTCTCCCAGAACTTCACGAACCACACCCGGGCCGGTCAGACCAAAAAAAGTTCCTTCATGCTGAATCATGAAGGAACCCTGGCGCGGAAGATAGGCCCCACCTCCGGCATTAAACCCGAACATTAACGATATAGAAGGCACCACACCGGAAATACTCCGGTGAGCTGTAAAGGCTTCTGCATATCCGTCGAGTCCGCCCACACCCGCAGGTACATAGGCACCGGCTGAGTCGTTCATCCCGATTACGGGAATGCCGTGTTCTCCGGCCATGTACATGAGGCGCGCAATTTTTTCCCCGTTGGAGGAATCCATAGCGCCCGCGCGGTTTGTGAAATCGTGACCATATACGGCAACATCTCTGTTACCGATTCTTAAAATACCTGTAACAATGCTGGCGCCATCCAGATTCGGCCCCCAGTTCTGGTATGTGATATTGGGTTCTTCCTGAGTAAGTACTTTGATTCTTTCGAATACGGTCATCCTCTGCTTAGAGTGCTGCACGAGGATTCTCTGTGGTCCGCCGCCCTGTTTTGATTTATTGAGCAGTTCCTGCCCCATTGCCATTGCTTCATCGTAGGGCCGGGGAGCTGAGTCCGCAGGGGCCTGCTTTGACTGACTTTTTTTTGCCCTTTCCTGAAAAGGATTGCTGAGTTTGAATTGTATTGCTGTATTCATATTGATTTTGATGGTTATAATGCAGAAGCCCTGTTATTCGTCGACTAAAAAATCAAGGGTGCCTGCAGTGGACCGGGATCATCATCCTTTCCCGGGTCTGATGAACCAGTCCTGATTTATAATTTCAATGCGGTTTTCTTCTATTAAATACTTATTTCTCTGCAAAGCGGCACTGCTGGTGTTTTTATACCTGATTCTGGCGCCTGCGGGTTTATCAGCTCAGGCGGGTATGCCGGAAAAAGTCACCGGACCTATGCCCCGTACCTACTGGCAGTTTATGTTTTTCTACGAAAGCACCCGGACTGCAGACCAGTCAGAGGTGATTTACCGGCTTCCCTTTCCCGTTTATCATAAATATAAGAATATTGAACGGGGGTACGAGAAATTCAGTTTCCTGCATCCTCTTTATGTGGAAAAATCCACCTATTACTGGTCACGCTGGAGTGTGCTGGAAATTTTTACTGGTTTCTCTCATTACAAAGAGGACCAGGGTGAGGATGATGAGGTCTCTTTGACACCGATGTTTATGTGGGGCAGCGGGGATACCGAAAAGGAACGGTATTCCGGTTTCTTTCCGTTTTACGGTACCTGGAAAGACAAGCTCAGTTATCAGGAAATTAATTATGTCGGATTTCCGTTTTATCTGAACTGGAAATATGAGGATTATGAGGCCCATTCAGTTTTCTGGCCGCTGATCATGTGGGGCTCTTCCATTACACGGGATGATTTCCGGATTCTGTTTGTATACTCTCATAAAATCCACAGGGGTAAATATGCCCGGTATTCAGTGCTCTGGCCTTTTTTCCAGTGGGGAAGGGAAGACATGGACAAACTGGAGCCGCGGAATTATTTTTTCTTTTTTCCGTTTTTTGGCAGGAAATGGTCCGACGACGGGTATCTTAGTGCCACTACCGTTCTCTGGCCTTTTTTTTCCTGGGGAAGGGATTTAAAAAGAGAGTCTTATAATCTCCGTCTTTTCTGGTTTTTATATCAGTACGAATATAATAACGATCCTTACATCCGGAAGCATATAGTTTTTCCGATCTGGGGAAAATACCATTACGGGGATACCAAAGGTTATTACCGCCGCGAGTTTGAGTTTATTACTCCTTTTTACATAAGCATTAAAGCAGACCGCTCTCTGATGACCGTGGATAATGATTTCTACGGTCTCTGGATGTATCAGGATCTTTACACATATTATAAAAAAGAAAGAGAATACAGTATATACAGAAAACTCTGGCCGGTGTTTCACTACAGGGAAGACAGCTACGGAAATCTTGAGTTTTCCACTCTCAGTCTGCTTCCGTTTCGTGCAGAGACTTTTGAACGTGTCTGGAGTCCGATCATTGCGGGGCAGATTGCAGAGTACCGTGAATTTGAAAACGGGGACCGTTATATGTCCGGTCTGCTCCGGATTTTTGCCCGTTACTGGAATCCGGAAGAAGAGCATGTTTTTGTGGCGGGCGTTGAAGTGCATGACACACCTGACTGGTGGTCTGCGGAATTTCTCGGGGGATTTGCAGGGATTCACAGAATCAAACCCAACGAAGAAAAAGAATCTGAAACAATTTACAGACTGCTCTGGTTTGACATTTAATCTTATATTTTAAAAAACAGGTTCACGCATGAATTATCTATACAGTTCTTATTTTTTTATACTGAAACCTCTTCAGGGGGCAGGAAACACTTTAATCCTTCTTTTCCTTACATTCTGGAATCTGCCTTACATTGTTTTTAAATGGCGGGAAACACTGCGGCAGATGTACATTTCCGGTTTTGAGAGTCTGTTTGTTGTGAGTATTGTGGCAGCATTCACCGGTATGATTATGAGTCTTCAGGCAGGTCTTGCGCTGAAGGATTTCGGGCAGGAAGATCTTATCGGTCAGATTATTGTGGTGTCTCTTACCCGGGAGATGTCCCCGTTTATGACTGCTCTGATTCTTGCGGCTTCCATCGGTTCTGCAATGGCAGCGGAAATCGGAACGATGTCCGTTTCTGAGGAAATTGATGCACTCGAAGTTATGTCTATTGACCCGGTCCGCTATCTTGTTCTTCCCCGGATTGTCGGTTTTTCCATAATGGTGCCGGTTCTCGCCACTTATGCATCGGTTCTCGGTGTACTCGGAGGAGGGCTTGTGGCCATGACACAGCTGAATGTCGATTTTTCCACTTATATTCAGCTTGTTTTTGATATTTTAAAAACTAAGAACGGTTTAAAAGATATCTGGGTCGGTGAGTTTAAATCCTTTATTTTCGGGTTAACGATTGCATCGATCAGCTGTCAGCAGGGTCTTTCCGCTACCGGCGGGGCGATTGGCGTGGGAAGCGCGGTCCGGAAATCGGTTGTGATTTCCTTTCTTATGGTGATTATTCTGGGTTATTTCATTACTGCGGTTTTTTACAGATGACAATCGGCGAAAAAATCATGAAATTCTGGCGGGAAAGAAGGCCCGCCCTGCTCGGACTTTTTTTTTATGTGGTTCTCGGGATTACTTTCTATAAAACAGCTTTCGAGGCTAAAACACGCGAATTTCCTGAACGTCATTATCTGCCTGTAAAACTGAAGTCCGCTGAAAATCTGAAAGTAAATGCCTCGGTTTATGTGAACGGAGTCTATTCCGGGAGGGTGGATTCTCTGTATTTTTTTACTCTTGATAAAGAAGGCAGACCGATTCCGTCTTCTGTGGATGTAAGGGATCTGGGATCCGATGAAACCTCCGGTCAGTTTGTAATGGCAGTTCTTCTTCTCACTAAAAAGCCGGATCTGTATCCGGGCTATAAGATTTTTACTTTGTATCAGACTATTCTTTCCGAAAAATCTGTGGAAATCCGGACGGGTGATCTGCCCAGTCAGGAAACAGAAAAATCTGAAGCAGAGGAGGGGGGAGGTCTGATGGGTCTCTTTGATGATCCTGAAACTCCCCTTGAGGATCTTCTGGCAGGGACCGACACAAGAGATCTTTCTGAATTCACTGAAGATGAAAACGGAATTTTCCGGAAAAACCCCGAATATCTTCTGCCGGAAGAGCTTCTGATTCTGCGAAGTACCGGAGTGCTCCCGTCCCGTATTGTTCATACCCGGCTTGTTTCTGCGGACAACTACGACGACCCGCTGTTTCAGGTGGCATCTGTAATTCAGGAAAACCGCCCAGGTATCCGGCGGATCACCAGAAACCTGGCGGAGGTCACTCATAAAATCAATTATGGTAAGGGAAACCTGGCCCTTCTTCTGAATACTGATGATCTGTCCGGGGCCGGACACAATCTTATGAAGCACGGTGGTATTCTTGTGGAGGAGTTCCGGTCCGGATATGAGAGTTACCGCGAAACAGAGGATTTTATAGATTTTCTGGGGGGCTGGCTGGTCACAGCACTTTTCAGGATTGCGGAGGGTTCGTTATGATCCGAATGGTAAATGTAAAAAAGAAGTTCGGGGAAAGGCAGATTCTGAACGGAGTGAATATACATGTCCGCAAAGGCGAGACTATGGTCATACTGGGTGGTTCCGGTACCGGAAAATCCGTCAGTATACGTCACATCATCGGTCTTCTCGAGCCGGACGAAGGCGATGTTCTGATTGACGGGGAGTCTATCAGTTACTGCGGTCAGAAAACAAAATCAAGACTGCGCAGCCGGATGGGGGTTCTGTTTCAGAGCGGGGCTCTGATCAACTGGCTTTCGGTCTATGACAATGTGGCCCTGCCTCTCCGGGAACTGCGGCTTAAAAAAGAACATGAAATTGACGAAATTGTAACGGAGAAGCTGCAGTGGCTGGGTCTTTGGCCTGCCAGAAATCTGCTGCCGGGGAATATTTCCGGGGGTATGAAAAAACGGGTGGGACTGGCCAGAGCTCTTACCACGAATCCGGAAATTCTGATGTACGATGAACCTACATCCGGCCTTGACCCAGTAATGAGTCAGGTGATCAATGAGCTTGTGGTCCGTCTTCAGAAGGAGCTTGGAGTCACTCAGCTGGTGGTGACTCACGATATGAGCTCGGCTTATTACATTGCCGACAGAATCACCTTTCTGTATCAGGGTATGGTGGAATTTGTGGGAACTCCCGATGAAATCAGGAAATCTAAGAATCCTGTGGTTCAGCAGTTCATTCAGGGAAGCACCACTGGTCCGATGAAAATTGATGCGGGAGATCCTACTAAGAACTGAATTCCTTGACGGGTCTGCCTTATCAGGGAATGATGACTTCGAATTATGAACTGGCTTCAGAACCTCATAGTGGGAACGCTGTTCTTTGGCTCTCTTGCCATCCTCGGCTACTTTACAATAGTATCTGAGAGCGGGCCCTTCGCTAAACCAGGCCAGTATACTGTTGTTTTTTTTGATAATGCGGAAGGGATCAAAGTCGGTTCCCGGGTGACTGTTCTGGGAGTTCCCATGGGTCGGGTGTACGCCATTGATCTGGTCAGTGTGGATCATAATCTGAATCCGGTTGAAGCCGATTCCCCTTACCGTACAGGGCAAAGGGTGGCTCTTACTCTTGAGCTGAACCGTCCTGTGATTTTTTACGATAATTATTCTGTTGCCCTGAAGAACGAGAGTCTGCTGTCCGGTAAAATTGTATCTATCGATCCAGGCTCTGTGGACCCGACTGATCCCAGTGCTGCTGATCGCATTATCCCCGTGGCATTCTACAAACCAGCGGACCTCAAGGTCAGCGGAATGACTCCTCTTGACTACAGCATTAAGCAGATAGATGGAGCAGGAACTTACACAGACCTTCAGGGGCAGAGCTCAGGGGATCCACTGGCAGGAATTTCTGAACTTATCAGCGAAAACCGCGAAGATGTGCGAAGAGCTGTCAATAATGTGGCTGAAATCACCCGGAAAATCAATACAGGTCACGGCACCATCGGTAAGCTTGTTAATGATGATGAACTGCACAGGGATGCAACCTATCTTCTTAAAGACGCAGAAATCGTTGTAAGGGAAATGCGCGAAAGTCTTGAAGATACCAGGGAACAGGCGCCTGTAAACAGCTTCATCCGTGCAGCGCTGACGGCGTTCTGAAAATAGTTGCGCTTCAGCCGTCAGGTGAATAACTGGCAGAAATAAAAAATCAGACAAAAAAACGGACATGCTGTTTCCAACTGTATATTTTTTAATCTTTTTTTTAGTGGTTCATCAGGTATTCTGGAGTATCCCGGATAAATGGCGTAAGCACTGGCTGTTCGTAACGTCGGCCTTTTTTTACGGTTGGTGGAGTCCTGTATTTCTTGTTCATTTTCTTTCAGTCATTGTAATCAGTTATGTATTTATATTGCGTCTTCATCGGAATCCGTCCCGCAGGGTTCTGTGGGGAGCAGTAGGTCTGAACCTTCTGAATCTGTTTTTCTTTAAGTATATAAACAGTCTTCTTGTATATGGTTATGAGTGGTTCGGTCTGGAAGGAGCTCTTGCTCTGAAGGAGGATCTTGGGATACTTCTTCCTCTTGCGATCAGTTTTTACACATTTCAGATCATAGCCTTTATAGTGGATGTGTATCGCGGCGAGATCCGTGAAGTAAGTCTTCTGAGGTTTTCAGTATTTATATTATTTTTTCCTCAGTTAATAGCGGGTCCGATCATGCGTCACCGCGAGTTTCTGTATCAGATGGACAGTCCTGTCCGTGATGATGATCTTGGAAAGGACGGAGTGATGCTTGTACTGAGCGGGATCATCAAGAAAGTGCTGATAGCAGATCAGGTAGCGGGAATCATCAATCCGGTGTGGAGTAATCCTTCTCAGTATTCAGCGGAGACGCTGTGGGTGTCAGTGATAGGTTTTTCGGTGCAGGTATACGGAGACTTTTCAGGTTATACAGATATGGCCCGCGGGACAGCGGCCCTTCTTGGTTACCGCATCCCTGACAATTTCAGTTCTCCGTATTTTGCGGTCAGTTTCAGTGATCTTTGGAAAAGGTGGCATATCACGCTTTCAACGTGGCTTCGTGATTATCTTTATATTCCTCTTGGGGGTAACCGTGTAAGCGAATGGCGTTATTATATGAATGTTCTTGCTGTGATGAGCCTTGGGGGTCTTTGGCACGGAGACACCTACAATTATTTTATATGGGGATTTCTTCACGGAGTCTTTTTAGTGACAGAGCGGATGTTTACACCCTATTTCCGAAAGAAGGCATCTGAATGGCGCGAGCGGAGCGGTGAGGGGGTGAATTACCGCGGAATAGCAGCGTCGTTTGCGGGTTGGGTGACAGTGAGTCTTGGTTGGTATGCGGGTATTCTTTTTTTCCGCGGTGGTGATCTTGGCACATCAGCAGTAATGCTTTACGGTATGACGGTTGGAGCCTTAGAGAAAGGTTTTCAGAGCGGTCAGACAGTGAAGGGAGCGGAAACAATGCTGAATTATGTGGCAGTGGTGTATTTTCTTCAGTATCTTCATATGCGTGAGAGTGTTTTTGTGCGGAAACTGACAGTCTGGTATCATCGCTACCGGACTCATTTTATGTTTATTCTTCTGCTGCTTGTTGTTCACAGTCTGCTTCGTACAGAGCACCGTACGGAACAGTTTATATATTTTCAGTTCTGAGGTAATATGCTGAGCATCCGATATTTGCCGTTAACGCTGTTTATCCTTCTGCTGGCAGCAGACCAGTTTACCCGGATTCCCGCTGTGAAAGAGGCCGGAAGACCTGATTCCACGCCCATGGAAAACATGACTGCATCCTTAAGGGCAGTTCTTACCAGATACCATACAGAAAAAAAAGAGAAAGTTATATTCTTTTTTGGTTCTTCCAGATCCGAAATATTCAGTTTCCTGAAGCCGGAAATTATTGAACAGTCACCTCAGCTGAATCCGGACATGAAAGCGAAACTGCTGACGCTTACACCGGAACCCAGGTTTATTACCCGTGCAGCGGATATGCTTACGATATATGTCTATGTACACAATCTGATTCAGTCAGGCTACCGACCTGAATATATTGTACTCGAGATTTCTCCCGAAATCTTCAACCGGAATCGTCCGGTAAATATTGCCTCACAGATTAATATGAATATAATCGATGAAGACCTGCTTCACGAATTATTATTTCTGACAGAAGGGAATGAAAGACAGGAAGTGTTTGCCCGGTCGGTGTTTCATTCTTACAGCAGCCGTATCCACCTTGACAGAATGGTTTCCGGACTTATAAGCGGAAGGGAGGACAGTACTGCCGGATTCGTTCATGCACTGATCGCCGGAGGTAACTCACTGAAGGATCTGCCGGAAAACTATGCTCAGTTTCACAGGGAAAGCATTCCTGAAGACATATACAATGAAAGATTTATTAAATATACTGAATATTTAAAGAAAGATATCGGTCTTGCTGATTTCCGGACAGACCCGGCTGCAGTTCGTATGTTCAGCCGTTTAATGAAAAAACTTAAAACAGCCGGAATTAAAGTTATCCTCTTTACACCTGCAGTGCATGATCTGATTCATCAGGAATGGGACCGGTCCGGTTTTCATACAATTCAGGCGGATCTGCTCAGTGAAGCAGCCGGTAATACAGTCTATTACTCAGACATCAATAATGATAACGCATGTCCATACTTCATTGACTCAAGCCATATGGCTTACCGGTGCGGACCTTATGTCCTCTACCGCCTTCTTGATGAAGCCGGTTATTTCTGAAACAATGAAAAACGGGATTCTGTTTATTTGTGCCTTTGAACCGGAAGCCGATCTTCTGCGGGAGGCAGGTTTTCGTGTACTTACTGCAGGCATTGGTTTTCTTCGTTCCGCTCTGAATACCCAGTCTTATCTCACCCATTCTAAAGGCGAAATTTCTGAGATAATTTTTACAGGTTCAGCAGGTCTTTATCCTTTTTCCGGGAGGCCGGAATACAGGGAAGGGCAGTTCCGTACAGTTTTCAGTCATACGTTCACTAATTATGATGTGACTCTGATGGAAGGCAGAGCCTCATCGCCTGCTGTCATTACAGAGACCGTTTTTACCGAGCCGGGACCTGCTGCTTTGTATATCACAGAAAATCACACCTGCGAGAATCTGACAGTGAATTCAGTGCAGAGTATTACGTTATCAGAGATCCGGCCCGATAAAGAATTTATAAATAAATATTTAAAACCGGACTGCGAAAACATGGAAGTCTGCGGAACAGCATATGCAGCAAAACAGGCGGGTCTGAAGTTTTCTGCACTTCTGGCTCTTACGAACAATACCGGTCATGGTGGTTCAGAAGACTGGAAGAAATCGCACAGAAGGCTGTCGGTTCTGCTGCAGGAAGAATTGATCCGGCTGCTGCAGTAAAATCCGGTAAAATGCAAAAAGTGCGTTAAGGCAACGCTGCATATTTTCTGAAAAAAGGATTTCTCATGGTTTAGTACAGCAGATTGCTGCTGTCGATAAACACAGTATGAATCAGAAATCATCGCAGTATCGGATACAGCTGACGGTAGCAGTATACAAAGATAAAAAGCTGGTTTTTAAAAACGAACTTACAGTCCCTTCTCATTACAGACATCGTTCTGAGGCAAGGGAGCATATTAAAAAGGAAATTCAGAGCAGACTGGAGAAAGAGCATTTTTTCCGGAGTCCCCGTGCCGATTTTGACCTTGTACGTTATGAAGAAGAAGCTACCCGGAATACCTATATCCGCTACAGGATTATTGAAGAGGAACAGAACACAGGTGTTTCATCCAGACCGGATACTGGTCAGACTATAACTGCAGTCTGAACTAAAAAATCTTGACGATGTAAAGCGCTGCCGGAAAATGTTTCAGTGCCTGCAGCTGATATAAAAGACCCGGAACTCAGAATCCATGCATTGGCCTACATGGATATTTTCCGCCATGTTCTGAAAAAATATCCTGACGGCCACCCTCAGAAAGAAGCTGCTCTCAGCAGGCTTTCAGATTACATCGAAAAAAACATCACCAGCCCTGATGCCTTCATAGATCATATTCCTGTATTCTCCAAAGGTCTGGGAGTAGCCCCGGGGCCTCTGGGGGCATTCATTGGTTCTCAGTTTGTAAAGGCACTGAGCAACGCCCGTAAAACGGCGGATTCTCAGATGGCCTCCGTAAAAGCCCCCGCAGCGCAGGCAGCATCTGTTTCTGCAGGTCAGCCCAGGTCCGGAAAAAAACAGTATTCCACAATAATGGATGAAATTGCAGAATTATATTCCCTGCAGCCTCCTGGGCGGTTTACAGAGGGGGACCTTGGCACTCTGATTCTGGAACGCCCTGATGGCATAAAAGTATTGCCTGGAACTCTGCCGCCGGCAGCGGTTCCTGTCACCGGAAAAGCAGCGCCGGTTTATGAGGACAAACCCATTATTGCCGAAATCCTCGAAAAATTCGGTTCCGTGCTCAATGTACATGAAAAACTCGAATTCAATCCATTCCCGCCGGAAATGCAGGGTGGATCACCAATGCCGGCGGTATTCGAGGAAGAAGCTCCGGGTCCGGTTACGGGTGGGGCAGCCCCTGCTCCAGCCATAGTAAAAACTACCCCTGCTTCCGGTTACCGTCCTCTGGCTGATGCACCGATTATAGCAGATATTCTTGAGAAATTCGGTTCCAAACTGAATGTAACCGATAAGCTTATCCCTTTGACGGGAATAACCGAGGGGGAATCCGGTTTTACACCGGATTTCGGAGGTTCTCAGACTGACAGTGCTGATTCCGGTGAGGAATGGTCCGGGGAGGAGTCACCGGGCGGGGACCTGTCTGATTCCATTCCGTTTTATTACGAAGATTATATTGAAATTATGAAAGCACTCCAGGGCTATCAGGCATCGGGCAATAAAGCAGCCTATGAAAGCTGGCTGAAAAGTCCCGATAACGCAAATGCAGGCATACTTGTGAACCTGCGCAACAGGGAAGGCCGGGAAAAAAAAGGCGAGATGGTTAACTGGGAAGTTGAGTATTTTAACATAGCCATGGACCATAACTACCAGAAAGATCAGATCCGGCAGTTCCATGATACCATGAAAAAATTTGACCGGGTGCAGCGCCTCTTCGCTCATTTCACCGAAAAAATGAAGGGAGCTCATCCCCGGATTATGAATGAGTTAAAAAAAATCTGGCCGCAGATCCGGATGCTTCCGGGAATCGGGGATAACTATACATCTTATATCACTCAGCTTAAGATCATTCTGCTGCAGGTGCAGGACCAGCCGGTCAAAGCGAAGCTTCTCGAGATCATGGATCCCTACCTGAAAAAAACAGCCGAGATCATGGAGGGCTGAGATGAAATTCAGATTTACTGCACTGCTTTCAGTTTTACTCCTTCTCTCAAACGCTGCACTTTCCTCAGAGCCGGCACCTGAATCTCTCTTTATAAACGGACACAAATATGCAGTCAGAGTTAAAAAATCTGCCTTCACTCTGGAGATTCTTGCATCTCCGGGCAGAGTTATTCATACGTTCCGGATCGGCTTTGGCAGAAATCCGGACCTTGGTCCGAAGCTCCATGAAGGCGATCTCCGTACGCCGGAAGGTCTTTATTCTGTAAAAAGGGTGCACAGTCTGGCTGACCCTTCAGGCAGTTTTTCCCGGGACTACCTCGAAAAACTGAACAAAATTTTTCTAAGGGCTGAGGACGGACATTTTTTCAGGAAAGATCCTTTCAGGAGTCTTGGCTACAATGCTTACGGACCCAGATTTTTTCTTCTGGATTATCCCACTCCGGCGGATCTTAAAAAATATCAGGAGGCACTGAAAAAAGGTCTGATTCCTGCGGGAAAGGATGGAAGACCAGCGGGACCCGGTTTCGGAATAGCTATACATGGGAATGCAGACCCGGATGCCCAGGGTTTTGCCTCAGGTTCCGGCTGCATTACAATGAATAATGAGGATGTTGTTCGCCTGGATCCGTATATCAGAACCGGTACACCTGTTTTAATTCTTCCCTGAACGAATGGCAATCATCAGATTCGATTTATCTTTTCCGGAAAGAGTTCCGTAACCAAACTGGAACGGCAAGGGCTCACCCGATGATGCCAGGTCTTCCTGCAGGTCTTCCTGCAGGTCTTTCTGGTAAATATACTGAGTTCCTTTTACTCTGACCCGGTGGTAGGAACCATACAGATTCACTTTCCAGCCGTCATTGCGGAACCGGCTGTAGCTGAGACCGGAATCATCCTGAATCACCATTACAGAGCTGTTCAGAATTGTGTCGGCAAGGGTCTGGTATTCATTCATCTGAAGCAGGTAAACCGCTGATTTCATGATCAGTCGGTACTGTTTCAGTCCCAGTTCCGAAGGCTGGAAAGAGTTTTCCAGTTTCCGGTGGTAATAGCGAAGGGTTCTGGTTTCCCCCTCTGGTCTTTCTGAAAAGCTGATCACGGCTCCGTCAGCATCAGGCATCGTCTCCACTTTTTTTATGAAAAGACCCGTTCTTTTCATAAAAACCAGAAGAACCGGTAATACACCCCGCAGGTTCTGATTTTCCCGGAAGGTTTCGTTCATAATTCTGGTCTGGAAATAATTCTGTACAAAATAAAGATGGACCGCCCCCCGCAGTGCATTCAGATTCTTCAGTGCTGTGGCCGGGTCCGGATGAATTGTGACATTACCGGTCTCTTCCATCGCTGCCATAACGTATTCCTTTGAATCCGGATACAATAAATACATATTAATGAAATCGGCCCCGGACAAAGGATAAAAAACAGGAGTGCTGCCGTAGGCTTTCGGGGTTCCGTTATACCAGGAGCGGATAGGCTGTATACTGCTGCTTTCCGCCCTCTGCCATACAGAATCCATAAACTCTCTGTGTTTTCTGTATTCTTCTGTTGAGACCAGAGAAAAATACGGGGAAGATTCCGGAACACTCAGCCCGGCCAGGTAGGATGCAGTCTGATCCCAGTGAAGATCCTGAACATCGGAGGTGGTTTTTTCTGCCGAGGGATCCGAATTCGTCTGACAGGAGATTATCCATAAAACTGAAAAAAAAGTGATTCTGAATTTCATTGTTTTGTACTGAATGACCGGATTCCAGCCCGGGGGGAGCTGAATCAACCGATTTTTGCTTTTTTAATTGACCGTACGTGGGGGGTACTTTTCTTTGTCTTTACCGCATATTTTTGCATGTTTTAGGTCCCGGTATTCCTTAATTCTCTGCAGCTGCAGGGTGGGCTCTGGAAGGCAAAGGCAGTTTACGGCAACCATCCGCATACAGTCTTCTATTGTCATTTCAGTCAGCCGGGTCAGCTAATTCTGCAGAAACTGCAGACGCCCTTTTAGCTCAGTCGGTAGAGCGCATCCATGGTAAGGATGAGGTCATCAGTTCGATCCTGGTAAAGGGCATTTCACAGGCTGGTAGTTCAATGGTCAGAATAAGGGTCTCCAAAACCCTAGATGAGAGTTCGATTCTCTCCCGGCCTGCATTGTGAAATTATACGGAACAGGATTATAAATTCAATTTTGAAGGAAGTTTATGGCAGGTTTGACAGGTTTCTTAAAAGAAAGCCGCGAAGAGCTTAAAAAAGTTGTATGGCCCTCCAGAGAAGAGGTTCTCAATTCAACGCTGGTGGTTCTGTATTCAGTGATCATCATTTCAGTGTTCCTCTATGCAGTAGATTCACTTTTTGAATTTCTCTTTGATTCCCTGGTGCGTCTGGGGTCAGGTTCCTGAGAACCAGGAGAGCTTCATGGCGTTAAAATGGTATGTCATCCGGACGTATTCCGGACATGAAAACAAGGTAAAACAGAATCTTGAAAAAACTGCTCAGCAGAAGCAGCTGACCGGAAAGGTGGGACAGGTTCATATCCCCACTATCAAGGTCGCTGAAATGAAGGGCGGAAAAAAGAGAGTTACCAATAAAAAATTTATGCCTGGTTACCTTCTGGCAGAACTCGAAATGGACGATGAAATTCAGTTCATGATCCGCGGTCTGCCATCGGTGGCAGGCTTTGTAGGAAGTCCCGATCCAGAGCCTCTTTCAGATGAAGAAGTCCGGAATCTGATGGCCGGAGAGGAGTCCGTGGAAGAAGAGCAGGCGCAGGCCACAAGGATCCTTTTCTCTGTCGGGGAAAAGGTAAAAATCGTGGATGGTCCTTTTGCAAATTTTATGGGCATTGTTGATGAGATCATGCCCGATAAAGGCAAGCTGAGAGTTAAGGTTGAAATCTTCGGTCAGGCTACACCGGTGGAACTGGATTATCTTCAGGTGGCATCGAATGTGGGATGACCGCATGTTTTAATTGAATGTAATAAAGCAGGAATGGCAGAAAATGGCAGCAAAGAAAATAGTTAAACAAATTAAGCTTCAGGTAGCAGCCGGTAAGGCTACACCGGCTCCTCCTGTGGGACCGGCATTAGGTCAGGCCGGTCTGAATATCATGGAGTTCTGTAAACAGTTCAATGAAAAAACCCAGAGCCAGGTAGGACTCAAAGTACCTGTGGTAATTACTGTGTATTCCGATCGCAGTTTTACTTTCATTACTAAGTCGCCACCGGCACCTCTGCTGGTTCTGAAGGAACTTGGACTCGAAGGCGGTTCCGCTGTGCCGAACAAAACCAAAGTCGGTAAAATCACCCGTGCACAGCTTGAAAAAATCGCCACGATTAAAATGAAGGATCTGAATTGTCATACCATGGATGCAGCGGTGAACATTATTGCCGGAACCTGCCGATCAATGGGAGTTGAGGTGGAAGGATGAAACACGGTAAAAAATACGCAGCGGCAGCTGAAAAAGTAGATAAAGTCCGCACTTACGAACCTGAAGAGGCAGTAAAGCTGCTGAGTGAAATCAGCTACACTAAATTCGACGGTACTGTTGAGGCTTCAATTAAAATTAACTATAAGTCACTTCAGAATGTAAGGGGAATCGTGCAGCTTCCTCACGGAAACGGAAAAAAAGTCCGCGTTCTGGTTATAGCAAAGGCAGATAAACATGCTGAAGCTAAAGAAGCCGGCGCTGACTTCGTTGGAGCAGAGGACATCATCGAAAAAATCCAGAAAGAAAAATGGACCGATTTCGATGCCACTGTGGCAACGCCAGACATGATGAAGGATGTTGGTAAGCTGGGTCCGATTCTCGGTCGTAAAGGTCTTATGCCTAAGCCGAAAGCAGGAACAGTTACCATGGATATTGCAGGCGCAGTAAAGAACCTGAAGTCCGGCCAGATGGAATATCGTCCCGATAAAACCGGGGTGGTGCATCTGGGAATCGGTAAGGTTTCTTTTGAGTCTGCAAAGCTGGTCGATAACCTGAAAGCACTCTACCAGACTATTATGCGGGATAAGCCTTCCGATGCCAAAGGTGAATTTGTAAAGAGCCTGTTTATCGCTCCTACAATGGGACCTGGTATCCGGATTAACACGAAATCCCTTTCATAATAACGGACAGGAGGAAAAAAATGCCATCAGCAGTAAAACAAGAACAGCTATCAGAAATCAAGAGCATCCTGTCTGACAAAGCAAACTTTGTAGTAACCACTTACTCGGGTCTGAATGTAGATCAGATGCTTGCCCTCAGGGCTAAAGTCCGGGAATCGGATTCCAGTGTAAAAGTAATTAAAAACAACCTGTTTAAAATTGCTCTTCAGGAATCTCCCGGTCATTCCGCGATAGCTGCCAATCTTGAAAAAGAACTTAAAGGACCGGTTGCAGTAACTTTTGTCGGGGGTGAATTCCCTGCAGCAGCGAAAGCACTGGTGGAATTTGCAAAAACCAATGATAAAGTGGTCATCAAGTCCGGCGTTATGGACGGACAGTTTCTCAGCGGAAGCGAAGTAAAAGACATCGCCACTCTGCCGAGTAAAGATGAACTTCTTGCTATTATTGCACGCGGATTCAATACTCCGGCAACTCAGATTGCATCTGGTATGAACCAGATTATTGCCAGTCTGGCCCGGGCTATTAAGGCAGTCGGAGAAAAGAACGGAGGCTGATTCGGGTCGGATCGGTAATGGATTTGGGGCAGCCTGGTCTGCTTCATTGGGACAACTTACACTTGTAATACATAATTCCGGTTTACCGGTAGAAGGAGAGGGAAATGTCAGTAGACGCATTGCTCGAACAAATTGGTGGTCTGACTCTTACTCAGGCTGCTGAGCTTGTTAAGAAAATGGAAGAAAAATTCGGAATTTCTGCTGCAGCTCCTGTAGCTGTTGCTGCTGCACCGGCTGGTGGAGCAGCTGCTGGCGGAGATTCAGGTGAAGACGCGACTTTTAATGTAATTCTCGCTAGCTTCGGTGACAAGAAAATCGAAGTGATCAAAGTGGTCAGAGAGATTACTGGTCTTGGTCTGAAAGAAGCAAAAGAAATGGTTGAAAAAGGCGGAGAAACCGTTAAGGAAGGCCTTTCTAAAGCTTCTGCAGAAGAACTTAAGAAAAAACTGGAAGAAGTCGGAGCTAAGGTAGATCTGAAGCAGGCTTAATTGTAAATCGATTCCCCGTTTCGGGGATTCCGGTAATTTAAATAACTTTCCGGTGACTTCTTGCAAAAAGGAAGCCGCCGGAATGTTTTTTTTGCCTTTTTTTAAGGCAATTGCTTTTTTTTGAATTGTTATGGCAGGCTTTTTTTAAATCCTGGCTAAAATCATGTCTTCGTGTTCTGATTACAACCCTGCTTCAGGCAAAATGGAATTATTGTACATGTATCATCCGGCGTCAGAACGAAAATCCCACTTAGAGAGTATATTATGTCTAAAGTAAAGGCAGTTTACGGCAAAAAAGTTATTAACCTTGGTAAAATCACCGACGTTGATCAGATTCCTGACCTGATCGACATTCAGTTCCGGTCTTATGACTGGTTCCTTCAGGCGGATGTTAATCCTTCCAAAAGACAGAATCAGGGTCTTGAGGCAGTTTTCCGGGAAACTTTTCCTATCGAAAGTCCAAGCGACGATATGGTCCTTGAATTTGTTTCCTACACACTGGGTGAATCCAAGTGGGATGTGGAAGAATGCCGCAGCCGCGGAGTTTCCTATGCAGCTCCTCTCAAAGCAGTGATCCGCCTTATCAATAAGCAGACCGGGGAAGTCCGGGAGCAGACAGTATTCATGGGTGATGTTCCTCTGATGACTGAAGAGGGAACCTTCATAATAAACGGAGCGGAGCGGGTTGTGGTATCTCAGCTTCACCGGTCTCCGGGTATTTTCTTCTTTTACGATGGCGAGAAGCGGGTTTATTCTGCGAGGGTTATTCCTTACCGCGGAAGCTGGCTTGAGCTTGAAATGGATGCTAAGGGAATTCTTATGATCCGGATTGACCGGAAAAAGAAATTCCCGGCCACCCTGCTGCTTAAGGCTATGGGTGCTAACTCTAACGAGGAAGTGCTTCGTTATTTCTACAAAACTGAGGTTATTAAACTCAGCTCCGGCGAGAAAGATCTTCGCAAGATGATCGGCCGCAGGCTTGTATCGAATGTAATTAACCCTGAAACCGAAGAAATTATCATGTATGCCGGGGAAAGGATCAACGAGGATAACATCGATATCCTGAAAGAGCTGAAGATCAAGCAGGTTGAATGTCTGTTGTTTGCTAATGAAAAGGATGACACCACCATTATCAACTGTCTTGAGAAAGACGGGGCAGATACCCATGAGCAGGCTGTTAATAAATTTCATAATATTATGCGCCCAGGCGAACCATATAACATGGAAAATGCCAAGGCCGAACTGAACCGTCTTTTCTTTAACACAAAAAGTTATGATCTGGGTAGTGTGGGCCGGTACAAAATCAATAACAAATTCTCTTACCACAGACCGGAAGACTTTGAAGGCGTTACGGAACGGGCCCTTCGCGCTGTTGACATTATTGAAACAATGCGCTATTTCGTAAATCTTGTGAACGAGGTTCCGGATTATCAGTACGATGACATTGACCACCTCGGTAACAGGCGTGTACGTTCTGTTGGCGAACTTCTGATGAATCAGCTGAAAGTTGGCTTTTCCAGAATGGAGCGGGTTGTTAAAGAAAGGATGACCGTGCAGGATATCGACATAATCACTCCGCAGGCCCTCATTTCCATAAAGCCGATTATGGCGGTTGTAAATGAATTTTTTGGCTCCAGTCAGCTTTCTCAGTTTATGGATCAGACGAACCCGCTTTCAGAGCTTACTCACAAGCGCAGACTGAATGCACTCGGACCCGGAGGTCTTTCCAGGGAAAGAGCGGGCTTTGAAGTGCGTGACATTCATCACAGCCATTATGGCCGTATGTGTCCTATTGAAACTCCGGAAGGACCAAACATCGGTCTGATTGCTTCCATGAGTTCCTTCTGCCGTGTGAATGATTACGGATTTCTGGAAACCCCTTACCGGAAAGTAAAAGAAGGAAAGGTAACGGGTGATGTTGAATACATCACAGCGGATCTCGAAGAACGCTATAATGTGGCACAGGCAAATTCCACTCTTGATGAAAAGGGTGTGTTTACCAGCAAACTTGTAAGCTGCCGCAGAAAAATCGACTTCCCTTTTCTGCCGCCTGAAGAAGTGCATTTTATGGATATGGCCCCCCTTCAGGTTGTCAGTATCTCCACAGCTCTGATTCCGTTCCTGGAACATGATGATGCGAACCGCGCCCTCATGGGATCAAACATGCAGCGTCAGGCTGTTCCGCTGCTCTGGGATCAGGCTCCATATGTGGGAACCGGAATGGAAGTAAAAGCAGCCTACAATTCACGCTCCTGTATTCTTGCTAAGAATTCAGGTGTTGTGGAAAAGGCTGATGCTTCTAAAATAGTAGTGCGTGTTCCGGGTCAGAAAGAACCGGATGTTTATATTTTAAGAAAATTTAAAAGATCCAACCAAAGCACCACATTCAATCAGCGACCCATCGTCAGAATGCTTCATTCTCCGGCGGACGGAACTGTGGAAAATGTAACAAAAGATCATATAATCATCAATGATTCTGAGGGTGTGAAGCATACTCTTGCGCTGACTCAGGAGGACTTCCTTTTTTCTCCGTTTGTAAAAGCGGGGGCATCTGTTGTAAAAGGGCAGTATGTTGCCGGACAGCAGGTGTTTGCGGAAGAAAAGGATAAAAACGGAAATGTAATCCGCAAAGCAACCATTCTGGCGGACGGCCCTGCCATTGATCATGGCCGTCTGGCGCTTGGTAAGAATGTTCTCGTTGCATTCATGCCCTGGAACGGGTATAATTTTGAGGATGCGATTCTTATCAGCGAACGGATTGTGAAAGATGATGTTTTCACATCTCTTCATATTGAAGAACATGAAATCTCGGCCCGGGAAACCAAGCTGGGTCAGGAAACCATCACCAGGGATATACCGAATCTTTCCGACAAAGCCTTCCGTGATCTCGATGAAAACGGAATCATCCGCATCGGAGCTGAAGTAAAGGCAGGTGATATTCTTGTAGGTATGGTAACTCCCAAAGGAGAATCTGACCTTACTCCTGAATACAAGCTGCTTCACTCTATTTTCGGTGAAAAAGCCAAGGAAGTACGCGATACTTCTCTTCGTATGCCGAATGGTGCCGAAGGCATCGTGATCGATGTAAAACGTTATACCCGCGAAAACGGGGATGAGCTTCCGGCAGGTGTGGAAGAAATGGTGAAAGTGTTTGTAGCCCGGAAGCGCAAACTGCAGGTCGGCGATAAAATGGCGGGGCGCCACGGAAACAAAGGAGTTATCTCGCGGGTGCTTCCTCTGGAAGATATGCCTTTTATGGAAGACGGGACTCCGGTCGATATCGTTCTGAATCCTCTGGGTGTGCCTTCCCGTATGAACATCGGACAGATTTTTGAGACCATGCTTGGTTTTGCCGGACATAAACTGGGAATTCATTTTGAAACCCCGGTGTTCGACGGTGCCAAGGAAGCAGATGTAATGTCTTACCTGCGGGAAGCAGGTCTGCCGGAAAACTCCAAATTTCAGCTTTATGACGGTCAGACAGGCCAGCCGTTTGAGAACAAAGTTTTCTGCGGTTATATTTACATGCTGAAACTGGCGCATCTTGTGGACGATAAAATCCACGCAAGATCCACAGGTCCTTACTCACTGGTAACACAGCAGCCTCTCGGAGGTAAAGCTCAGTTCGGAGGTCAGCGACTTGGAGAAATGGAGGTTTGGGCTCTCGAAGCTTACGGAGCCTCCCATACTCTTCAGGAGCTTCTTACGGTAAAATCAGATGACATGCTCGGCCGGGCAAGAATTTACGAAGCTATCGTAAAGGGTGTCCATTCTATTAAGCCGGGTATACCGGAGTCCTTCAATGTTCTTATGCAGGAGCTTCGTGGTCTGGGTCTGGATATGGCCCTTTACAACGGCCGCAATGAGCGGATCGAGCTTTCTGATCTGGAAGATGATCTGCATCGCGGCGCCAGAAAAAATAAGATCAAACTGGATTCAATTGAGAGAGCAGGATAACAGGGGAGATTTGCAACATGGCTTTAAAGACATTTAATGATTTTGATTCAATAAGAATTATGCTGGCGTCTCCCGACCGGGTCAGGGAGTGGTCTTTCGGCGAAGTTAAAAAACCCGAAACGATCAACTACCGTACACTGCGTCCGGAAAGAGATGGTCTTTTCTGTGAAAAGATTTTCGGAACCACCAAGGACTGGGAATGCTACTGCGGAAAGTTCAAATCCATCCGTTATAAAGGCGTAATCTGTGACCGCTGCGGTGTTGAAGTAACTCACTCCAAAGTCCGCCGGGAAAGGATGGGTCATGTGGAGCTTGCAAGCCCGGTGGCTCATATCTGGTTTTACAAGAGTGTTCCCAGCCGTATGGGTCTGCTCCTGAATCTGACTGTGAATCAGCTGAAAAGTATTCTTTATTTTGAAAAATATGTGATTATTGATCCCGCTGATTCTGAAAGAGTCCGCGGAGAACTCCTTGATGAAGATGAGCTTCATGAATACCAGGAGCAGTACGGCGAGAAATTCGTGGCCATGATCGGCGGGGAAGCCGTAAAAGAGCTTTTAATGCGCATTGATGCAGAGGCCGAAATCCGCGATATACGGGCCCGTATGCAGGACCGCACCCGTGTGATGGACCGCCGCATTCTTAAAAGACTCGAAGTTCTTGAGTCACTTAAAGAATCAGGTAACCGCTCTGAATGGATGATGCTGGACGTTGTACCTGTGATTCCTCCGGAACTGCGTCCGATGGTGCAGCTGGACGGAGGCCGTTTCGCCACATCCGATCTTAACGACCTTTATCGGCGTGTGATCAACAGAAACAACCGTCTGAAAAGACTCCAGGCCCTCAAAGCCCCTGAGATTATCGTCCGCAATGAAAAAAGAATGCTTCAGGAAGCAGTCGATGCCCTTTTTGATAACAGCCGCCGTAAGCGTTCTGTAAAAGGAAAAGGAAACCGTCCTCTGAAGTCCCTTTCGGATATGCTCAAAGGCAAAAACGGTCGTTTCCGTCAGAACCTTCTTGGAAAACGAGTGGATTATTCCGGTCGTTCTGTAATTGTAATCGGACCAGAGCTGAAACTCTATCAGATGGGTCTTCCGAAAAAAATGGCTCTGGAACTCTTCAAACCTTTCATTATGAAGCGGCTTGTGGATCTGGAACTGGCTCCGAACATTAAAAGTGCCAAGAAAAAAGTTGAGTCCGAAGAAAAAGAAGTTTTCGAGGCTCTCGACGAAGTGATCAAAGAGCATCCGGTGATGCTGAACCGCGCACCGACTCTGCACCGTCTGGGAATTCAGGCCTTTATACCGGTGCTCGTGGAAGGTAAAGCTATTAAGCTGCATCCTCTGGTATGCCATGCTTTCAATGCCGACTTCGACGGTGACCAGATGGCCATCCACCTGCCTCTTTCACCGAGGGCGCAGCTGGAAGCCTGGATGCTTATGCTGTCACCGCACAACCTTCTGAACCCTGCGAACGGGGCTCCTGTTGTAGGTCCTACTCAGGATATGGTTCTCGGAATCTATCTTCTTACAGCGGAGCTTAAGGAAGACAAAGGCGAGGGTAAATTTTTCGCCGGGCTCGATGAAATCCATTATGCAGTCGGAGCCGGTTCAGTCGGTCTCCGGGCGAAAATATCGGTTCTTCTGAACGGTAAAATCCTTCAGACCACACCGGGACGGGTTCTGTTTAATTCCGTACTGCCGGAAGGATATCCTTATGTAAACCGCCCGGTTTCCGATAAAGAGATCAACCGGATTATTGCGGAAGTTTATGAAAATCACGGTGCTGCCGCCACAGTGGATATGCTCGACAGGGTAAAAGGACTTGGTTTCCGCTATGCAACAGTATTTGCACCTTCCATTTCCATTACGGACATCATGGTTTCGCCTAAAAAGCCAGCGATTATTGAAAATGCGAATAAGGAAGTTGCGGACGTTACCAAAGCACACAAAAACGGTGTGATCACTAACGAAGAACGTTATAAAAAAGTGATCGAAATCTGGACAAAAACAAATGAAATGATCACAGACTCCATGTTCGCAGAGCTGGAAAAGGATCAGAGAGGGTTCAATCCGATATATGTAATGGCTGCTTCGGGAGCCCGCGGTTCCAAGCAGCAGATCCGTCAGCTGGCTGGTATGCGCGGTCTGATGGCCCGTCCGTCCGGCGAGATTATCGAACTTGCGATCCGCTCCAACTTCCGCGAAGGTCTTGGGGTACTCGAATTTTTTATCTCTACTTCCGGTGCCCGGAAAGGTCTGGCAGATACCGCTCTGAAAACTGCGGATGCAGGTTATCTTACACGCCGCCTGGTGGACATTGCACAGGATGTGATCATCACTGAGCATGACTGTAACACCAAAGAAGGTCTCCATCTTCGCGCAGTGAAAGAAGGCGATAAAGTGATTGTAAGTCTCGGTGACCGTATTATGGGCCGTGTTCTTGCTGAAGACATTATGGATCCGGTGAGCGGAGAGCTTGTTTATCCGCGTGGTACTATGGTCGATAAAGAAATTTCGCGGAAAATCGACCAGATGGGTATTGAATCCATATTCATCAGGTCTGCTCTGACCTGTTCCACACGCTATGGTCTCTGTGCCAAATGTTACGGTATGGACCTTGCGCGCCTTAAGCCTGTGGAGCAGGGAGAAGCAGTGGGAATCATTGCAGCCCAGTCCATCGGACAGCCAGGAACACAGCTGACCATGCGTACATTCCACGTAGGTGGTGTGGCTACAAACGTGCAGGTTAAGGAAAGCGTTCATAAACTGCCCTATGACTCCCGGATCATCGCTGTTTCCGGCAGAAGGGTGAATACTCCCGACGGAAAAATTGTGTTCTCTTCACGAGGAAACATTGTAGCATCAAGGGTCAGCCAGAATCTCGAATTCAGTAAACTGATAAACTGCCGTGTTGAAATCGGTCAGCATGTGCTGGTAGGTGAGGTTATTGCCGCCGGTTACGATGGTGAAGAAAAGCAGCTTACTGCAGAGGCAGCCGGTGTGATCAACATCATTGAGGGCCGCTTCATGATTGAAGGGGAACAGACCACAATTCCGGTGAAAACAGGTTCCATCCTTGAGGTGAAAGAAGGCGATATTGTACCTAAAAACAGCAACCTTGCCCGCTTTGATCCCTACAACGATACTATTGTTGCTGAAACGCACAATACAGTTCAGTTCCAGGAAATCATTGAGGGTAAAAACCTCAAGAAAGATGAAGAGGGTAACTGGCGTATTATTGAATACCGCCGGGAGAAACTGACTCCGCGGATTATTGTGGGAACCGACGAATACAACGTGCCTCTGAATGCCATCCTTATGGTGAAACCTGGGCAGACAGTGGAGCCGGGAGCAATTCTTGTTAAGATTTTAACCGGAACCGACAAAACGAGGGATATTACCGGTGGTCTTCCGAGAGTGGAAGAGCTTTTTGAAGCCCGCAGACCAAAAGACGCCTCAACTCTTGCCGAAACTGACGGACGCATTGAAGATCACAATGAGGTTGTAAAAGACAAAAAAGTGATTTATATTGTGCCGGAAAATGAAGAGGAAGAGCGGATCAAGGTGGCTATTCCGGTTGGAAAGCGTATCCGGGTTCGTCACGGGGATTACGTTAAACAGGGAGATCAGCTGGATGAAGGAACCCTGGATCCGCATGATATTCTGCGGGTAAAAGGACTGGATGCCCTCCATGAATTCCTGATTCATGAAGTACAGGAAGTCTACCGTCTCCAGGGCGTGTATATCAACGATAAGCATATCGAAATAATTGTAAGACAGATGCTTCGCAAAGTTGAAGTCAACGATCCAGGTGATACTGCTTTTGTGGCTCACCAGCAGGTAGACCGGTTTGCATTTGTGGATGAAAATCTGCGGGTGGAAGATGAGGGTGGAGTGCCTGCCACATCCAGCCAGGTTCTGCTCGGAATCACAAGGGCTTCTCTGAATACGGATTCCTTTATATCTGCGGCGTCATTCCAGGAAACCACAAAGGTTCTGACAGATGCCTCTATAAAAGGAAAAAGGGATAATCTGCTTGGACTTAAGGAAAATGTAATCATTGGTCACCTGATACCGGCCGGAACAGGCCTTAAGCAGTACCGTGATATTGAAATTTTCCGTGAGGAATTCGGAGATATTCAGCGTGAGGAGCAGCGTCGCTTTGAAGAACAAAGGCAGACCAGTATTGCCGCCATGGCTGATTCCGGATCTGTTCTTTCCGGTCAGAGGGAAAGAGAAAACGCCTGATTTTTGATGAAATCCAGGAAAAAATTCTGCAAATCACATATTTAGTACTTGTCAGAATACCTGGATTTAAATTTTCTGGATTTTACGCAGTCATTTAAGGCTTCAAGAATAACCAACCGAAGCCGGTGAACGAATTTCCGGTCAATACTGCCTCTCTCGGGAAGGGGGCGCAAGTTGACTGGTAAATAATAACAGGATCTGCAGAGTGTCGCTGGCTGTATGCTGTAGCCAGTGGGTGGTTAGTTGCCCTCTTGAAAGAGTGGGTGGCGTTTTATCAGTAATTTTTTTAATAGAGGTGCTACTTTGCCTACTATCAGTCAGCTTATACGTAAAGGACGGGAAAAGCAAATAAACCGTACCAAATCCCCGGCACTTGCTGCATGTCCGCAGCGGCGCGGGGTATGCACAAGGGTAATGACTTTTACTCCGAAAAAGCCTAACTCGGCTCTTCGGAAAGTTGCCCGTGTACGCTTAACAACAGGAATTGAAGTTACAGCGTATATTCCCGGAGAAGGACACAACCTGCAGGAGCACAACGTAGTGCTGGTGCGGGGAGGAAGGGTGAAGGACCTTCCGGGTGTTCGTTACCATATTATCCGCGGCGCTCTCGATACACTCGGGGTGGATAAGCGCCGTCAGGGACGCTCTAAATACGGAGCAAAAAGGCCTAAGGCTTAATTAAAGATCGGAGTAATTGAATGTCTCGCAGAGGTTCAGCAGTTAAACGGACAGAAGTAGGACCAGATTCTCAGTACGGGGATCTGGCTGTTTCTAAAATGATCAACTATATGATGCGCGATGGAAAAAAATCTGTCGCAGAGCGTATCTTTAAGGACGCCATGGATCGTATAACCGAAAAGACCGGAACAGAAGGAATTCAGATTTTCCATGAAGCTATGGAAAATGTGAAGCCGGCTCTGGAAGTGCGTTCCCGTCGTGTGGGTGGGGTAACCTATCAGGTTCCTGTAGAGGTGCGTCCGGAACGTATGCAGGCGCTTGCTATCCGCTGGATTATCGGATATGCCCGTCAGCGTAAAGGAAATTCTATGGCGTACAAACTCGCAGACGAATTAATGGATGCTCAGAAGAATCAGGGCGGTTCTATTAAAAAACGTGACGATACCCGTAAAATGGCGGAAGCAAACAAGGCTTTCAGTCACTACCGCTGGTAATTAAAAAGAGTATAATAAAATGGCACGTAAAACATCATTAGAGCATACAAGAAATATCGGGATTATGGCGCATATTGACGCCGGTAAGACCACAACAACAGAACGTATTCTGTACTACACAGGCAGAACTTACAAGATTGGTGAAGTTCATGAAGGTGGGGCGGAAATGGACTGGATGGAGCAGGAAAAAGAGCGTGGTATCACGATTACTTCAGCTGCTACAACCACATTCTGGAATGGGGCCGATAAAAACCGTGTGCCTCACAGAATTAACATTATTGACACTCCGGGTCACGTAGACTTTACCATCGAGGTAGAGCGTTCTCTGCGCGTTCTTGACGGAGCTGTTGCAGTATACGACGGTGTGGCCGGGGTAGAGCCGCAGACCGAAACAGTATGGCGTCAGGCTGACCGTTATCGCGTGCCGCGGATGTGTTTTATTAACAAAATGGACCGTATGGGGGCAGATTTCTTTTTCTGCTTAAAATCGATCCATGACCGCCTGGGAGCCAATGCAGTGCCTGTGCAGCTGCCTATCGGAAAAGAATCTGAATTCAGAGGGGTGGTTGACCTTGTGGAAAACCGTTCTATTGTCTGGGGTGGTGAGGAGCTTGGTGCAAAATTTGAGTATGGCCCGATCCCTGAGGATATGGCTGAGCTGGCTGCTGAATACCGGAGTAAACTGGTGGAATCCGCAGCTGAGTGTGATGATGCTCTTATTGAAAAATACCTTGAAGAAGGTGACCTAACTGTAGAAGAGCTTAAATTCGCTATCCGGAAAGGAACACTCGAAATGAAGTTTTTCCCGGTATTCTGCGGATCCGCCTTTAAGAACAAAGGTGTTCAGCCTCTGCTCGACGGGGTCATTGATTTCCTTCCGTCTCCGCTGGATATTCCTGCAATTAAAGGGGAGACTATGGACGGTCAGCCAACAGAGCGTCATGCAGATGACAAAGAACCATTCGCAGCTCTGGCTTTCAAAATTATGTCTGACCCTTATGTAGGTAAGCTTACATTCTTCCGTGTATATTCCGGAACCCTGAAAAAGGGATCTTACGTAGTGAATACTACTAAAGGCAAAAAAGAACGGATTGGTCGTATTCTTCAGATGCATGCCAATGACCGTGAGGAAATCGACGAAGTATGGGCAGGGGATATTGCTGCGGCAGTAGGTCTGAAAGAAGCCACTACCGGGGATACTCTCACTGAAGAAAACGGTCAGGTAATTCTTGAGCGTATGGAATTCCCGGATCCGGTGATCCAGCTTGCTATTGAACCGCTCACAAAAGCTGATCAGGAAAAGCTTGGTACTGCGCTGATGAGGCTTGCAGAAGAGGATCCGACTTTCCGTGTTAACAGTGATCATGAAACCGGTCAGACCATTATTGCTGGTATGGGCGAGCTTCATCTTGAGATCATTGTGGATCGACTGAAGCGTGAATTCAAAGTGGAAGCAAACGTAGGTAAACCACAGGTAGCCTACCGCGAAACAATCCGTAATCAGTCTGAAGTCGAAAGTAAATATATTAAGCAGTCGGGTGGTCGTGGTCAGTATGGTCACT
>CAZQKZ010000018.1:30652-59758 GCA_964594095.1 uncultured Leptospiraceae bacterium
GGCTTCGGGTTATGCCGAATGAGCCAGGAAAAGGCTATGAGTTTGTGAATGCTGTAGTGGGTGGAGCGATTCCGAAGGAATTTATTCCGGCTATTGATAAAGGTATCCAGGAAAGCTTAACCAGTGGTGTGCTCGCAGGATATCCGGTAGTGGACATTAAAGTGGAAGTATTTGATGGTTCCTACCATGACGTAGACTCCTCAGAAATGGCATTTAAAATGGCCGGATCCATGGGATTCAAAGATGCCTGCCGTAAAGCAAAGCCGGTGCTTCTCGAGCCAATCATGGACGTTGAAGTCGTTACACCGGAAGACTATATGGGTGATGTGGTCGGCGATTTAAACCGCAGACGCGGAAGAATCGGCTCCATGGAGCAGAGAGGAATTGCCCGGGTAGTGGCAGCTGAAGTTCCTTTATCCGAAATGTTTGGTTATGCAACTGACCTGAGAAGTTTTACTCAGGGCCGAGCTGCTTATACCATGAAGTTTAAGCACTATGAAGAGGTTCCGAGCAATATAGCCAATGAACTGGCGGCGAAGGCTTCTAAGTAAAAATGATGGACGGTATGACCCCTTTCCGGAAATATCGTCAAAATCAAAGTTTTATAAGGTACAGTAATCTAAGAGGTAATTAAAATGGGTAAGGAAAAATTTGACAGGTCGAAACCGCACGTCAACATCGGAACCATCGGTCACGTTGACCACGGTAAAACGACATTAACAGCAGCAATCACCACCGTTATGGCTAAAACTTACGGCGGAAAAAACAAAGCTGTTAAATATGATGAAATTGATAACGCTCCTGAAGAAAGAGAACGCGGTATTACAATCGCAACTTCTCACCAGGAATATGAGTCTGAAATTCGTCACTACGCTCATGTTGACTGTCCAGGTCATGCTGACTACGTCAAAAACATGATCACCGGTGCAGCTCAGATGGATGCAGCGATTCTCGTGGTTTCCGCAATGGACGGAGCAATGCCTCAGACTCGTGAGCACATCCTTCTTTCCCGTCAGGTTGGTGTACCTTATATTGTGGTATTCCTGAACAAAGTAGACATGATGGCAGACGACGAGCGCGAAGAAATGGTAGAGCTCGTTAAGGAAGAAGTTAAGGAACTTCTCGTAAAATACGGATATCCTGCTGAGACTCCGTTCGTATCCGGATCTGCTCTGAAAGCTCTGGAAGGCGACCAGTCCGATTATGGTGAAAAAGCCATTATCGAACTCATAAAAACAGTGGATACTTATGTTCCTGAGCCTAAGCGCGTAATTGACAAAGACTTCCTGATGCCGGTAGAAGACGTGTTCTCTATTACAGGTCGCGGAACTGTGGCTACAGGTCGTGTGGAGCAGGGTGTACTGAAGATCAACGATGAAGTTGAAATCGTTGGTATCAAAGACACCACCAAAACCGTTATTACCGGTATTGAAATGTTCCGCAAGCTTCTGGACTTTGCTCAGGCTGGTGATAACATCGGTGCTCTTATGCGCGGTGTTAAAAAAGAAGATATCGAGCGCGGACAGGTTCTTGCTAAGCCAGGTTCCATCACTCCGCACAAAAAGTTTAAAGCGGAAGTATATGTTCTTAAGAAGGAAGAAGGCGGACGCCACACTCCGTTCTTTAACAACTATCGTCCGCAGTTCTATTTCAGAACAACTGACGTAACCGGAACCATTAAACTTCCTGCAGGAACAGAAATGGTTATGCCAGGTGATAACATCGGTATCGAAGTGGAACTGATCACTCCGATCGCTATGGACAAAGGTCTGAAGTTTGCTATCCGTGAAGGCGGCCGCACTGTAGGATCCGGAGTTGTAGCTGAGATTCAAGAGTAAGGAATAAGGGAAGAGGAATATGGCATCGCGGATAAGAGTTAAACTCAAGGCCTTTGATCACAAACTGATTGACAGGTCAGCTGCAGAAATCGTCGCCACGGCGAAGAGGACGGGGGCTGAAATTTCAGGCCCGATTCCTCTTCCCACAAGAGTGGAGAAATTTACCGTTCTTCGGTCTGTTCACGTAAATGTAAAGGCACGCGAGCAGTTCGAAGTTCGGACTCATAAAAGACTGATTGATATAATGAATACCAATCCTGATACAGTTGATGCTTTAATTAAGCTTCAGCTCCCTGCAGGTGTAAGTGTGGATATCAGAAGCTAAAATATTCAGGATTAAATAACGGTAATAGAGATGGCCAGGGGAATATTAGCAAAAAAAATCGGCATGACTCAGGTTTTTGATGAGAACGGTAAACTGATTCCGGTTACTGTTCTTCAGGCCGGACCATGCACTGTAACTCAGGTTAAAAATGAGATTACAGACAAATACTCAGCCCTCCAGCTCGGATTCGGATCTGCTAAAGAAAAGAATACGAGTAAAGCAGAAGCAGGCCACTTAAAGAAACACGGATTAAGTATGTTTCGCCGGCTGGCTGAATTCCGCGACGTAAGCGGTGAATTTACGGAAGGACAGGTAATCAAAGCTGATATTTTTTCCGCAGGTGAAAAAATTAAGGCTACTGCAACATCCAAAGGCAAAGGCTTTCAGGGTGTGCAGAAAAGATACGGATTCGGGGGCGGACGCGCGACGCACGGATCTAAATTTCACAGAGCACCTGGTTCTATGGGCGCAGGAACAACTCCGCACCATGTATTCAAAGGGAAAAGACTGCCTGGTCAGACAGGTAATAAAACTGCAACAGTAACGAATTTAAAAGTCTTCCAGGTTGATGCTGAAAATAACATCCTTATGATTAAGGGAGCAATACCTGGTCCCAGAACAGGAATCGTTAAGATCGAGGCTATGTCATGAAAGCGAATAAGTATGATGTTACCGGTAAAGCAGCCGGTACGGTAGAGCTGCCTGCAGGTGTGTTCACTGAAGAATTCAGCAAAGGTTCTATCTATACTGTAATCAGAATTGAAAACAGGAACAGACGTCAGGGAACACATAAAACCAAGGGCTTCAGTGAAGTATCCGGTGGTGGTAAAAAACCCTGGAGACAGAAAGGAACCGGTAATGCAAGACAGGGCTCTATTCGTGCAGCTCAGTGGAGAAAGGGATACACCGTATTTGGTCCGCAGCCAAGGGATTACAGTCTCAGAATTCCTGAAAAAGTCCGTAAACTCGGAATGAAAAGTATTCTGTCTGCAAGAGCGTCTGTAAATGCAGTAAGCGTTCTGGAAAATGTAAAGCTCGATAAATTCAGCACGTCAGCGATGTTTAAAATTTTTAAAAACATGGGAGTTCTGCCGGGAAATACAGTGTGTTTCGTGTCAGACAGTGATGATCTTATGCTGAAAAAATCACTGATGAATATTCCAGGGCTTGTATATGTAAACGCAAACCGTCTCACCGCTCCTGAACTTTATTATTCCGGGCATCTTGTGGTGACTGAAGGTGCACTGCGTCAGATCGAAAGCATTCTTACAAAAGATGCAGTTAAGGCAGGTGTAGCATGAATCTTCATGACGTAATCATTTATCCTCTGATGACTGAGAAAACAGAGACTGTAAAAGAATCTGTTCCAGGCAGTGTGAGATACTCACTGAAAGTGGATAAAAACGCAAACAAGGAATTAATCCGCCAGGCGCTTCATAAAATTTACAATGTGAAAGCAGTGAAAATTAATACTGTGATAGTGCCGGGTAAAAACAAAAGATTTGGTCAGAAACCTGTTCGGAAGCCGTCCTGGAAAAAGGCAGTGGTAACACTTGCTCCGGGTCAGAAGATAGATTTCGTAAAATAAGGATAACTGGTAAAGATCATGGGAATTAAAAAACTTAAACCGACTACAGCTACCACGCGTTACCAGAGCGTTCTGGATTATTCAGAACTCAGCAAAACAGAGCCATACAAACCTCTGGTAGAGATGCTGAATTATCGTGCAGGTCGCAGCGGCTCCGGTCGGATCGCAGTCCGTCATAAAGGCGGTCGCGTAAAAAGAAAATACCGGATTATTGATTTTAAAAGAAATAAACTGGATATACCTGGGACTGTTAAGACAATTGAATACGATCCAAACCGATCCTCAAACATTGCGCTTATCAAGTATGCAGACGGAGAATACCGTTATATCATTGCACCGGACGGACTCAAAATCGGCCAGGAAGTGATTTCTGCATCTGAAATGGCTCCTGTTAAGGATGGAAATGCTATGCTGATCAAAAGCATCCCTCTGGGAGCACTGATCCATAACATTGAACTGCAGCCAGGAAAAGGAGCGCAGATTGCCCGTTCCGCGGGAAGTTTTGCATCAATTTCCGGACGCGATAAAGAATATATCATCATAAAGCTGCCATCCGGAGAAGTGCGTAAGATTCATATGAACTGCCGCGCCACAGTCGGAGTTGTGGGTAATAAAGACCACAGCCTTGTGTCTATCGGAAAAGCAGGAAGAAGCAGATGGCAGGGCAAAAGACCTTCAGTAAGAGGTGTTGTAATGAACCCGGTAGACCATCCGCATGGTGGTGGTGAAGGTAAAACTTCTGGGGGACGTCATCCGGTTACACCATGGGGACAGCCAACCAGAGGATATAAGACCCGGGCGAAGAATAAGAAATCTGGAAAGTTTATTATTCAGCGCCGGATCAATAAAAGAATTGGTAAATAATTAAAGGTATAACAATGGCAAGATCGTTAAAAAAAGGTCCTTACATTGAAGATTCTCTGATGAAGAAAATCAATCAGTTCAATGCTGAAGGAAACCGCAAACCATTCAAATCATGGTCCAGAAGAAGTACAATTTTTCCCGAAATGATCGGGCACACAATTCTGCTCCATAATGGTAAGAATTTTGTACCAGTGTTCATCAATGAAAACATGGTCGGGCATAAATTAGGGGAATTCGCTCCTACAAGAAATTACCGCGGACACACCAGTCTCGATAAAAAGAAGAAGTAAGGGGATAAAAGTAAATGGAAGCAAAAGCAACATCCAGATTTTTAATGATCAGTCCCCGTAAGGCCCGCCTTGTGGCAGACGAGATCCGCGGATACATTTATCCTGAGGCTCTCGATATTCTTAAGGTAATACCAAAGAAGGCTTCAGGCCTTATTGAGGGAGTGCTGAAATCAGCCCGTGCAAATGCAAATGTTATGAGTGAAGGGGTACCTGATAACAGGCTCTATGTTAAGAAAATTTATATAGATGCCGGGCCGACTCTTAAAAGATTCCGCCCAAGAGCCCGCGGTCGGGCAATGCACCGGCTCAAGAGAACGAGTCATATTACAGTCGTTCTGAGCGATGAGTAAGATCAGGAACAGCAGGAGTCAGCACAAATGGGTCAGAAAGTAAATCCGGTAGGGTTAAGAGTAGGAATTACCAGAACATGGGATTCAGTATGGTACGGAAAAGAAGATTACAAAGCGAATCTCCATGAAGATATCAAAATCCGCAGACTTATTAATGAAAAATTTAAAAGAGCGGGAATTGTTAAAATCATTATAGAAAGATTTCCGGAAAAAATCAATATCAACATTCAGACTGTTCGTCCGGGTGTGATCATTGGTCCGCGCGGGGCCAATATTGAAGCGCTGAAAAATGATCTGAAAAAGAAAATCAGTAAGCCGATCAATATAAGCATCGTTGAGATTAAAAAACCGGAAACCATTGCAAAAATCATTGCAGACAGCATTGCGCAGCAGCTGGAACAGCGTATGCCGTTCCGTCGCGTAATGAAGCAGGCTCTTCGCGGTGCTATGCGAGGCGGAGTCGAAGGAATCAAGATTATGATTTCCGGACGACTGAACGGAGCAGATATGGCAAGGACCGAGCAGTATAAAGAAGGACGGGTTCCTCTGCATACTCTCCGCGCAAAGGTGGAATACGCCCTCAGTGAAGCCAAGACTACTTTCGGTATTATCGGAATTAAAGTTTGGGTATATCTCGGAGACCACCTGCCAGTGAAAGATGCCGAAGAGGAAGATAAATACTCAGTAAAACGGCGTACGGGCTGAAACACAGGAATACTAAAAGAGGGAAGCAAAGATGTTAGCACCTAAACGAGTCAAATTCAGAAAGCGTCAGAGGGGCAGGTTAAAAGGTAAGGCAAATCGCGGAAGTTATGTTGCTTTTGGTGAATTTGGTCTCAAAGCCGTTGAATCCGGCCGACTGACAGCACGTCAGATTGAAGCTGCAAGACGGGCTCTGACAAGAAAAGTAAAAAGAGGCGGGAAGCTCTGGATCAGAGTTTTCCCCGATATTCCGGTAACCAAAAAACCAGCGGAAACGCGGATGGGTTCCGGTAAAGGAAGTCCGGAATACTGGGTAGCAGTGATCAGACCGGGCCGTGTTCTCTTCGAAATGAGCGGTATCAGCGAAGAAGTGGCAAGGGAAGCTCTTGCACTCGCAGCATACAAGTTACCGGTTAAAACGAATTTCGTAAGAAAAGAATTGATCTGAGGCTGAAAGCAGGAAAGGAACTTATGGGATCAGTAGTACATGAATTAACGGACGAGGAAATCAAAGGAAGGCTCGAACAGCATAAATCAGAACTCAGAGAACTGCGTTTTACTTATGCAATGTCACGGTCTCTTCCGAAACCTCACCGTGTAAATGAGCTTAAAAAAAATGTGGCACGTTATCTTACTGTGCTTAAAGAGCGCGAATCCGGAAAAGCTTCGGTAAAGCCTAAAACGGACCGCAAAAAGAAGAAGTAACGGTAAAGGCACAGAGGAAATATTATGACAGAGCAGAGCAAAACTCACAAGAAACGTTACATCCAGGGCCGGGTCGTTTCTGATAAAAACGATAAGACCAGAGTGATTCTTATTGAAACGCTGAAAATGCACCCGTTATTCAAAAAGGCGATCAGACGTTCCGTCAGAATTAAAATTCATGATGAGGCGAATGAATCCAAAGAAGGGGATCTGGTTCTCGCGTATGAGACACGTCCTTTATCACGGGAAAAGCGTCATATGTTAGAAAAAATCATTGAAAGGAGCCAGGTATGATTCAGCAGCAGACGTATCTTGAAGTGGCCGATAACACTGGCGCCAAAAAGGTTCAGTGTATTAAAGTTCTGGGGGGCACCCGGAAAAGATATGCTACAATCGGTGACGTAATCGTAGTAGCAGTAAAGGATGCCCAGCCTACTTACGGGCTGAAAGATTCCACAGGTAAAAAAGTGCACAATAAAGCTGTGCAGAAAGCTGTGGTTGTCAGAACTAAAAAAGAAATCCGCAGGGCTGACGGATCTTATATCAGATTCGATGACAATGCCTGCGCTATAATCGATGAAAAAATGAATCCGCGGGGAACGCGTATTTTCGGGCCGGTAGGAAGAGAACTTCGTGATAAAAAATTCATGAAGATTGTATCCCTTGCACCGGAAGTTCTGTAAGAGGTAAACTGTAATGAAGCTTAAAGAAAAGAAAATGAACCTCGCAGATAAATTCAGATCCACGCTTCTGAAAAAAGATGATGAAGTAATCGTAATCGCCGGAAGTGAAAAAGGAAAGCGCGGTAAAATCATGTTTATTGACCGCCTTCGGAACCGGGTTTATGTGCAGGGAGTCAAAAAAATAAAAAGATATCAGCGCCCGACTCAGGAGAATCCTAAGGGCGGAGTGATCGAAATTGAATCGGGAATCCATCTCTCCAATGTGATGTTTTACGATTCTAAGGCTAAAAAAGGTGTACGTCTGGGGACCAAAATCCAAAAAAAAAAAAAAGTCCGCGTAACCAGACCTGAAGGAAGAGAGGTGTAAGCTTCCATGACAGCAGTTGCAGTAAAAAATAATTATAAGGAAAAGATTGTTCCGGCTCTGATGGAGAAGTTTAAATACAAATCCGTCATGCAGGTGCCCCGCCTTGAGAAAATTGTTCTCAATGTAGGTATGGGAAATGCATCGGCAAATCCAAAGAGCCTGGAAACAGCAGTACAGGAGCTGGGTCAGATTACAGGTCAGCAGCCAGTAAAGACTCTTGCACGTAAGTCCATCGCGGGGTTTAAACTTCGTCAGGGTATGGTCATCGGGTGCAAAGTTACACTGCGTGGCGAAAGAATGTATGAATTCCTTGAAAGACTGGTGCATGTTGCGCTCCCGCGGGTCAGAGACTTCAAAGGACTGAATCCAAAGGGCTTTGACGGTCGGGGTAATTATAACCTTTCTGTAAAAGAACAGATTATTTTCCCTGAAATTGATGTTGATAAAGTGGAAAACTATCACGGTATGAATATTACCCTGGTGACAACCGCTAAGACTGATGAAGAAGCAAAAGAGCTGATCCTGGCTTTAGGGCTTCCTCTTAAGAAATAATCCGGACGGACTAACAAAATGGCCAGAAAAGCATCAGTAGAAAAACACAAGAAAAAACCTGCATTTGCAGTAAGACAGTACAATCGCTGTCCGATCTGCGGCAGACCTCGTGCGTATATGAGAAGATTCGATATGTGCAGAATTTGTTTTCGTAAGATGGCCGGCAACGGTCAGATCCCAGGCGTCGTTAAATCGTCCTGGTAATATAAGTAAGGGAGAATGCAGGAATGAGTTTATCCGATCCCATAGCAGATATGCTTACAAGAATCCGGAACGCATCAAGGGCTGGTCACAGCACCGTTGAGTTTCCGGGATCGCGGCTGAAAGTAGCTATATTAGATATCCTTAAAAGCGAAGGCTTTATTGAGGATTTTGAAATGAAAGAAGAAAACCGGAAAACAGATATTGAGGTAAAACTCAAGTATGCTGAGCGTAAGCCGGTGATTCGTCAGCTCGTACGTGTCTCTACTCCAGGTAGAAGACATTATATTAAATCGAAAGAACTGAGACCGGTGAGAAACAATATGGGTATTTCCATAGTATCGACTCCCCGGGGAGTGATGACCGGCCGTAAGGCCAGAAGCCTCAACGTAGGCGGTGAAGTAATTTGCAGGGTTTGGTAAGTCAGCCCACTGGAGTTTGAGATGTCTCGTATAGGAAGAGCCCCGATTAAAGTACCGGCAGGAGTAGACCTGAAGGTAGAAGACAGAAATATCCGAGTTAAAGGACCCAAAGGTGAAATCCTCTCTCCTTTACCAGAGGGAATCACTCTGAAAGTCGATAATGGAACAGCTTTACTGGAACGCGCCGATGATGAAAGACGCAGCAAGGAACAGCATGGTCTGGCACGCGCACTCCTGAACAATAATATCATCGGAGTGAAAGACGGATGGAAAAGAAACCTTGAGCTGATCGGGGTAGGTTACCGTGTTCAGCTGAAAGGTTCAGAACTTGTCCTTTCGCTTGGGTATTCACATGAAATCCGCTACAGTCTGCCGAAAGGCATCAGTGCAACTGTGCCTGACCTGACTAAAATTGAATTGACCGGGATTGATCGCCAGTTACTGGGGCAGGTAGCCTCTGAGATCCGTTCTTACAGACCGCCTGAACCATATAAAGGTAAAGGAGTGAAATACTCTAATGAAGTGATCAGACGTAAGGCCGGTAAAGCTGGTAAAGCCGGTAAAAAGTAAACAGGTGAAAAAATAACATGAACAGCTTACTTGAAAAGAAAAAACGTTTACAGCGCAGAATCACACGGGTTCGTTTTGCCATCAAAGCCCGCTATCCAAGGCCAAGGTTGGTGTTTAACAGATCCAACAGGTATCTGAGCGCACAGATCATTGATGACTCCCAGGGAATCACACTGGCTTATGCAACAACCAGGGAGAAGGATTTCAGCGGATCCCGGAAAGATTCAGAGGCTGCTAAGAAACTCGGTGAGATGATAGCATTGCGTGCTGTGGAAAAGGGTGTGAAAGCAGTGGTGCTGGACCGCCGCGGTCTGCTGTATCACGGCAGAATTGCAGCGTTTGCAGATGCAGCCAGAGAGAAAGGATTGGAGTTCTGATAATGAAAGTGAATCACGAAGAAATCGAAAAAGAACAGATTGAAAAGGTTGTAAAGATCAACCGTGTTTCAAAAGTAGTGAAGGGTGGTCGTCGCTTTTCCTTCAATGCTCTGGCCATTGTAGGAAATCAGATTGGCAACGTAGGGATCGGACTGGGAAAGGCGAACGAAGTTCCTGATGCAATCCGGAAGGCGATCGAAACAGCCCGCAGAAATCAGGTTCCGGTACATCTTACTAAAAAGAATACCATTCCTCATGAAGTAATCGGGAAATACAAGTCCACCCGAGTGATTCTTAAACCGGCTACTCCGGGAACGGGAATTATTGCAGGGGAAGCAGTGCGCTCGGTAGTGGAACAGGCCGGTGTACATGACTGCCTCAGCAAAGTGGTTGGTTCTAAGAATGCACTGAATGTTGTGCGCGCTACCATTGATGCACTTGTGCAGCTCGAAACTCCGGATATGGCAGCTAAAAAAAGAGGAATCAGTTATAACCAGCTTTTCGGTAAGGAATTTAACTGAAAAGTTCAATAAACAGAAGAGGATATAATCATGAGTCATCCGCAGATAGAAGTTACCCTGGTTAAAAGCCCGATTGGTATTAACCCTCAGCACAAAAAAGTGCTGTTTTCCATGGGGCTTCGTAAAACAGGATCAGTAAAAAAATTTGAAAATTCCCCGGTTATCCAGGGAATGCTTAATAAAGTAAGTTATTTGGTAAAAGTGAAGGAGGCCTGAGATGGCGGATGAAATACTGGATTACAGCTCGCTGAATAAAGAGCGTAAAAAAAGCAAAGTTGCCCGTAAGAACCCATTCACCGGAATTGAAATGCCGGAAGGGGCGAGAAAGTCCCGGAAAAGGGTAGGTCGCGGACGCAGCTCCGGTATGGGTAAAACCTCATCCCGCGGTTCTAAGGGTCAGAAGGCCAGAACCGGATACTCAAGAAGAGCCGGTTTTGAAGGTGGTCAGAATCCCCTTCACAGAAGGCTTCCTAAAAGGGGATTCAACAACATATTCAGCATTGAATATCAGGTGGTGAATCTCTGGAGACTTGAGAAGAATAATGTTCGCGGAGCTGTAGGCCCGGAAGAGCTTCAGAAGCTTGGATTTGTAAGAGCAAGCAACCGTCCCATTAAGATCCTGGGTCAGGGTGAAATCAAAGGGGCTCTCAATATTACTGCAGACGCTTTCTCTGAAGGTGCTAAGGCAGCCATTGAGAAAGCCGGTGGAAGCTGTACACTGAGAATTCCGGTAGACACTGCAGCAGCAAACTGAGAATCTGAATCAGGCAGTTAAGGCAGTGAAGCTGGTCTTCACTGCTTTTTCATTTTATATAAATAAATAAGGAAAAAAAATGAGTGCAATCCTGAATATATTCCGCATCGCTGAGCTGAGAAGCAAGATCCTCTTTACAACGGGGCTTCTTGTACTGTACCGAATGGGTTCTTTTATAACAATACCAGGGGTAAACCCTGTGGCAGTTGCCCATTCCCGGCCTCCTGGACAGAGTTTCCTCGACGTGGTCAATGTGTTTTCAGGCGGAGCACTTTTTAAGCTTTCCATTTTCTCCCTCGGGATTATGCCATACATCAGTGCCTCCATTATAATGAGTCTTCTGACTATAGTAATCCCGTCACTGGCACGCCTTCAGAGAGAAGGTGAATCCGGTCGCAAAAAAGTGAACCAGTACACCCGGTACGGGACGGTACTGCTGACCGCTGTTCAGGCATCCTTTATTCTTATATGGGCTATTGACCAGCGGAATCGTTTCGGGGAACCCCTGGTGTCTGCTGACATGGGCAGGGCCTGGTTTTTCATAATCGGTATCTTTGCCATTACCACAGGAACGATGATTCTTATGTGGCTTGGAGAACAGATCACTGAACGCGGCATTGGAAACGGAGTGTCCCTGATCATTTTTGCCGGTATTATTGCGCAGCTTCCGGCCATGATCATCCAGATGGTTAAACCCGGCTCGAATGTGAACTTTTTCGATATTATAGTTCTTAGCATTCTTTTTATAATTCTCATTGCTTTTACTGTGATTCTGACTCAGGGAGTCCGGAAAATTCCGCTTCAGTATGGTAAAATCATGCAGGGCCGGAGAATGGTGCAGGCCAGAAGCCAGACTATTCAGTTTAAACTGAACTCTGCTAATGTAATGCCGATCATTTTCGCTTCTTCGCTTCTGCTGCTTCCGCAGACGATTGCTGGGATGCTTGGGGACTCTCAGGCAAGCTGGATTGGCTGGATTTATCTGCAGCGCTGGCTCGATCCTTTCGCTCCTACTTTTTACCAGCAGCTGCCGTATTACTTTATATATACAGGTCTGATCATTTTCTTTGCGTATTTTTATACTGCAATTCATATCAATCCTCAGGAACTGGCAGAAAACCTCAAAAAATACGGCGGGTTTATTCCAGGTATCCGGCCAGGCACGCATACAAAAGAGTACATTGAGGGAACTCTGAACCGGATCATTCTTCCGGGGGCTGTTTTCCTTGCGGCTCTTGCCCTGGCACCTTACATCATTATCAATGTAATGGGATTAAAAACAAATCAGAATATCCAGGGGCTCGCATATACCTTCGGGGGAACCTCTCTGCTTATTATTGTAGGTGTTGCCCTGGATACTCTTAAACAGATTGAATCCCGGCTGATTATGTATAATTACGAAGGATTTATGAAGAAAGGTAAGATCAAAGGGAGGGGTTAAATTAAATGAGAATTTTATTTATGGGGCCTCCCGGAGCAGGAAAAGGAACTCAGGCTAAAATTATCGGTGAAATTTATTCTGTACCGCAGATTTCCACAGGGGACATTCTCAGGGATGCCATGAAACGCGGAACAGAAATGGGCAGAAAAGCTCAGGAATATGTAAATGCCGGCAAACTCGTGCCGGATGAAGTTGTTATTGGAATAGTGAAAGACCGACTGAATGAACCGGATGCAGAAAAAGGGTTTATACTGGACGGATTCCCCAGAACAACAGGGCAGGCTGAGGCACTGAAAGTGCTCCTTAGCAGCCTTGGACAGGATCTTGACCGCGCAGTAACGCTGAGTGTACCGGATGAGGAGCTTATCCGGAGACTGCTGGACCGGGCGGTTAAGGAAGGTCGTGCGGATGATACTGAATCCGTAATTGCGAACAGGCTGCAGACTTACAATGAGCAGACCAGGCCGCTGATTGATTACTACCGCAATGAAGGAATTCTGCGGGAGATCAACGGAATCGGAAGCCTGAATGAGATCACTGGCAGGATCGAGCAGGCACTGAAGCACTGAAGTTTTTTCTTTTTTTTCGGCCAAAGGCTTAGAAGTTTGCTGACGGTACAGGCGTTTTTTTAAAAATGGCATAATCGGCAGGTAAGCATGGCTAAAGAAGAAGCAATAGAAGTAGAAGGTGTGGTCATAGAGCCGCTTCCGAACGCCATGTTTCGGGTGGAGCTCGAGAATGGCCATAAAGTACTGGCACATATTTCCGGTAAAATGCGTATGCATTATATCAGGATACTCCCCGGAGACAAGGTTTTGGTGGAACTTTCCCCTTACGATCTTACCCGGGGCCGGATCACTTACCGTAAAAAGTAATCCGACATACCGTAATATGAGCTTGATACACTAATAGTATTTTTTGAATTCAGGAATTCAACAGAGGCAGGCAAAGAATGAAAGTCCGTGTATCGGTAAAAAAAATCTGCAGCAGCTGCAGGGTAATTAAAAGAAACGGCGTGGTTCGTGTAATCTGCACAAATCCCCGGCACAAGCAGCGTCAGGCTTGAAATATTGTAATCGAAGGTTAAGAGGTTAAGGAATGGCAAGGATTGCAGGGGTTGATTTACCCAAAGATAAACGAGTAGTAATCGGTTTAACTTATATTTTCGGAATAGGTCGCTCCACTTCTCAGAAAATTCTGAAAGAGCTGGGAGTAAGTGAGGATATCCGGGTTAAGGATCTGGATGACACACAGGTAAACGGCATCAGAAATTACATATCCGAGAAAATCCGGGTGGAAGGTGATCTTCGCACAGAAGTTAACCTCAACATCAAGCGGCTTATGGATATAGGCTGTTACCGTGGACTTCGTCACAGGATGGGTCTGCCGGCAAGAGGGCAGAGAACCCGCACGAATGCAAGGACCCGTAAGGGACACAGAAAGACTGTGGCCAATAAGAAAAAGGCTCCGGCTAAATAATTTATAATATTGGGTAAAGAATAATGGCTCAGGCACAGAAGAAAAAAGAAAAGAAGAATATTCCGGTTGGTAAGGTGTTCATTCAGGCATCTTTCAATAATACTATCGTCAGTATTACTGATGTGCAGGGTAATGTTATATCCTGGTCCTCAGCCGGTCATATGAACTTCAAGGGCTCCAGAAAATCCACTCCGTATGCAGCCCAGATGGCGGCCCGTGATGCCGGCGAAAAAGCCCGGGATCAGGGTGTTCGTGAAGTGGACATTTTTGTAAAAGGACCTGGGATAGGCCGCGAATCCGCTATCCGTGCACTGGCAGGCGAAGGAATTCATGTACGCACTATAAAAGATGTGACTCCGCTTCCGCACAACGGATGCCGTCCGCGGAAACGTCGTCGCGTGTAATCGCAGTATCATCCTGAAAATCGGAAAGGAGTAAGAACTTGAGTCCTAAACAATTACTCAGAGGGTTTAAAAAGCCTCGTCAGATTGAATTTACCCACGATGCGGGAGAACCAGGCTATGGCCGGTTCATTGCAGAGCCGTTCGAAAGAGGATTTGGTGTTACCATCGGAAACGCAATCCGCAGAACGCTGATGAGCTCAATCGAAGGAACAGCTATTACTGCAGTGAAGATTGAAGGAGTACCTCATGAATTCTCTGTTGTGGAAGGAATGGTTGAAGATGTAACACGTCTGATTCTGAACCTGAAGCAGGTCCGTGCCACTTACGATACGGAAAACCGGGATGAAGCGAAAGTAATTCATATTGAAAAGCGCGGAGCCGGTATTTTTAAAGCCGGGGATCTTGCGGTGGATTCATCCATTCAGATTCTCAATCCGGATCACCACATTGCCACTCTTAATGAAGATGCGAATCTGGTAATGGATATTCAGTTTGAGAAAGGCAGAGGCTATGTGGCCGCTGAGATACTCAAAGCGAATATTGATGAAATCGGAACAATCGCAGTGGATGCACTGTTCTCACCTGTTGTTCGGGTAAGCTTTAACATAAGTGAAACCCGGGTCGGTCAGAGAACAGATTATGAAAAACTGACTCTTGAAGTATGGACAGACGGTTCTATAGCTCCTGAAGATGCAGTAGCTCATGCCGCGAAAATCCTTAAGGAACACCTTACAGTATTCATTAATTTTGAGGAAGAGCCGGAAGAGGAAGAAGAAGAATCCAGCGAAATCGAAGAAAATCTTCGGGCGAATCTCGAGAAACATGTGGAAGAACTCGAGCTTTCGGTACGTTCACTGAATGTTCTGAAGAGCCTCGAAATAGAATTTGTAGGCGATCTTGTTAAAAGAAACGAAGAAGAACTGCAGAAGTCGCGTCATTTCTCGCCGAACTGCATTGATGAAATTAAACAAAGACTGGCTGAGAACAATCTCGAATTCGGTATGAGAGATCTTTTCGCGCGTCAGGAAAACTAAACACGGAATAAAGAAAATGAGAAAACGCAACAGTGTAAAACAGCTTAACAGAGTAACTTCTCACAGAAATGCCATGATGAAAAATATGGCGACCAGTTTATTTGAGCACGAGAGAATTGTGACTACGCGCGCGAAGTCCAAGGTCCTCCGTTCCTATGCAGAAAGACTCATTACCAGAGCAAAATCCAATCTGGACAGCACTGCAAAGGATGAGACAAAACTTCATAATAAAAGAGAAGTTTTAAAGCATATCGCAGACCGCGACATTGCAGCCAAGCTTTTTGATGTGATCGCTCCAAGGTATGTGAACAGAAACGGTGGTTACACCAGAATCATTCACCTTCCTGAAAGAAAATCTGATGCAAGTCAGATGAGCATCATTGAGCTTGTGGACCGGGTGCCGAAAGTCCGCAAGGAAAGAGTCCGCAAAGTTTCTGCTAAAAAGGCAGAAAGACCGGCAGGCAGCGCAGCCGGAACCTCTGAGCCAAGAAGCTCAGCCACCACGGAAGGCGATAAAAAAGATGACGGAAAATGGTATTCCCGTTTTATGAAAAAGAAAAAATAAGGCTGAGTTTAACCAGTCTGCAGAAACCCGGCAAAGGCCGGGTTTTTTTATAGCCAGCCAATCGGATTCAGTAAACCCTTGGCTGTATGGAACTGCTCACAGAATATATTTCCTCTGTTCCTGCCTGGCTTATTTATTTAATAGTATTTGGTTCTGCTTTTCTCGAGAATGTTTTTCCCCCCTGGCCTTCCGATGTACTTCTGGCGTTTACCGGCTTTCTGGCAGCTCATGACGGAATCAGTACCCGTATGCTTATCCTCGCCTCCGTCGGGGGAAACATGGCCGGTGCCGTGGTTATGTATTACAGCGGGCTCAGACTGCTTCACTGGATGAAGAGCAAGGAAGAGCACAGTACCCATGCCGTAACGCACAAAATCCTGAAGTTCACATCTTCTGCTGAAATGGAAAAAGCAGGCACCTGGTTTCACAGTTACGGACTGATTTTTGTGGCAGGATCGCGTTTTTTTCCTGGGGTTCGTTTTTTTGTAAGCATCATCGCAGGTGCCTCTCATTTTCCGGTGATCCGTTTTTTAATCGCTTTTTTTGCCGGAGTCCTGGTCTGGAGTTATATACTCGTGGAGGGTGGTTACCTTCTGGGAGACAAATGGCAGCTTATTGCGGATATTCTGGAAACATATGGTAAAATCACAGGAGGAATCAGTGCAGTCCTGATTACAGGATTTGTTCTCTGGTTATTCAGAAAAAGATGGATGAAACTATTCAGAAAGCAGCCCTGATTCTGAAAGAAAGCAGGTCGGTGGCAGTGATAACCGGCGCCGGCGTTTCTGCAGAAAGCGGGATACCCACCTTTCGCGGAAGTGAAGGGCTCTGGAGGAATTTTTCGCCGGAGGATCTTGCCACACCGCAGGCATTTCGCCGGGATCCTCTTCTTGTATGGGAATGGTATGAATGGCGAAGAGGGATCATTAAAAATGCAGAGCCTAATGCAGCGCACGAAACACTCGCATTAATGGAAAATGATTTTACTGATTTTTTATTAATTACTCAGAATGTTGACGGACTCCATGAAAAAGCCGGAAGCAGTAAAATAAAGGAAATTCATGGTAATATCTGGACGGCCAGATGCATCCAGTGCGGTCAAATTTTCCGGACAGAAGAGCATCCGCTGCCCGAGAAACCTGTTAAATGTATCCGGTGCGGGGGATTGGCCAGACCTCACATACTTTGGTTTGGGGAATCCTACGATCCCGAAATCATCGGCAGTGTGCATGCTTTCCTCGAAAATACGGACTGCCTGATTACAGCCGGTACATCCGGGATGGTGCATATACCAGTGACGCTGGGGATGACTGCGAGGAGCCGGGGAGCCAGAATCATCGACATAAATCCTGCTGATAATGAGATGGAACGGATCAGCGAAATAAACCTTCGCGGTAAAGCGGGAGAGATTTTTCCGCTTCTTCGTGAGGCGTATCTGAAATAATGCGGTGCAAATATGCTTAAAAAAATGATATCATTCAGAACAGCTTCCTTCATGGCCTGGTATGTTCCGGCGGGGATCATTGCCGGAATGGTTTTCGCAGTTATTCTCGGATTTATTATGGGGCCTTCCGTAGCTGTGTTTTCGATTGCCGGAGAGCTGTTTCTCAATGCTCTGAAAATGCTGATAGTCCCGCTTGTGGCAGCCACGGTAATCGCGGGCGCAGCCAGGATCGGGGATGTTTCCGCGATGAGTGTTCTGGGAACAAAGACAGTCATATATTATACTTTAACAACATTCATGGCAGTCGGAACCGGTCTTCTGATTTCCAATGCATTTCCCGTGGATGCTTCGGTAGCCGAACTGTTCCGGCTTCCCGAGACTGTCAGAGAATTTCCACCTCTTTCAGGTGCTGATATTTTCCGGAAAATGATTCCGCCCTCTGTTATAAAAGCAATGGCAGAGATGGATATACTCGGAGTGATTTTCTTTTCTCTTTTTTTCGGTGCAGCACTTTCTCTCAGCGGCGAGGCAGGCGCTCCTGTATTCAGATTTTTTGAAAGTCTTGAAACTGTAATGATGAAGATGGTCACCGGCGTGATCTTTTTTTCTCCGGTCGGCATTTTCGGACTCATTGCAGGCCGCATCGGCGAATCAGGCGGAGCATGGGAGCTTCTGGATCAGCTGTGGGCTCTGCGATGGTATGTAAGAAATGTGTCTGTAGGGCTTGCCCTCCATGCGTTTATCACTCTTCCTCTGATTCTATATATTTTTTCCGGCATTACTCCGCAGCGTTTTTTCAGGGCCATGTTCACTCCTTTGATCACTGCGTTTTCGACTGCCTCGAGTTCTGCCACGATCCCTGTGACTTTAAAACATTCAGTCGATAAGCTGGGCGTACCGGAAAAAAACGCCGGGTTTGTGATTCCTCTGGGAGCTACGGTCAATATGGACGGGACTGCTTTATACGAAGCGGCGGCGGTAATGTTTATTGCCGGAATTTACCAGATAGAAATGACGTATGCAGACCAGGTAATCATCCTGTTTACTGCGACTCTGGCGGCTATTGGTGCGGCCGGGATACCTGAAGCAGGCCTTGTGACTATGGTCCTTGTTCTGCAGTCAGTCGGTCTGCCCCTTGAGGGCATTGGTCTCATTCTTGCCATCGACTGGTTTTTAGACAGGCTCCGGACTGCTGTGAATGTTATGGGTGATGCAGTGGGAGCTGCCGTCGTTACGGGAAGACCTGGTCTGCAAAAGGTAGAGTGAGCCGGTTTGCAGCCCTGCGCGGGGGATTGGGGAACGATTTATGAACCTTTTCCTGGCCGTTTTGTTCGTCTTTTTCTCGATGGACGGGTTTTGGCGAAATCCTCATGTACCTGAAATGAGAATCTGGTAGCTGAAATAATTTGATCTTGTTTTATAATCAATTCAATATTTTCTGATGTTTTTTTACTGTAGTCGTTAGTGTAAATAACTTTAAGGCTATCCTTATGCCGGTACCCGCTCACAAGAGGTGTAATTATTATTTCCTGGTCTGCTCCTTCTGTTTCCGTTGGTTCACCCATGCTGATAACTGAGCCGACATAAACTCTTCGATCCATTAAATCAATCCGAACTAATCGATCATATTTTTCCTGCCCAAGGGTTGCCCATGAAAGCAGGTTATCCAGAGGACTATCTTTAAATAATTTAAATAAGTAATATGCATTTATATTTGAAATGGTAATTGTCCGGAGCTTAATAAATAAACGGAGAAAATCGAGGCCGGTGTAAATAATGGGGCTAAAAACACTTAAAATAGATGTTAGTAAAACAAAAGCTGCATAACGATTTTCATTGTTGATTGAAATTCCAAGGAATGAGATAAAGCTTTCTATGTCACTGTGGAAATTAAAATGCAAAATAGCAGAAATGGTGAAACTGGATATTGTAAGAAGCAGCCCATACAAAGCACTTTTCAGGTAGAGGTATTGATTTTTATATCTGTGAAGTCTGAATGAATACCGTGGGTGAATATGAATCAGCAAAAATCAGGAAACAATAACAGGCAGTATTAACAAAGTAATCATTTTTTTTCGTATCGTTTTGGAAAAAGTGTTTTTACTTTTTGTTGGATATTGGAAATATCGGAATTTTTTTTCAATTCGACACGAACAGTGCCTCTGCCCAATACCTGCAGATTGGAAGATTTAATCGCGTCAATTAATTCAATGTCTTTTTTAGAAGGCTTTAAGCCCATAAACTCAGTTAAACGCATTTGGATACCCCTCCCTTAGAGTTAGGTTAACAGGAAATAAAAAAGATGTCTACAAAAAATTGTGATATTGTTTCAGAATTATTGTAACCTCTAAGCAACTACATACTGGCTGTAAACTGAAATAAACAACCCGGGATCTCTATCAGGATCAGTGTTTTCCATTTCAGTGAACAGATCCAGCAAAAACCGATGCGGATCCCAGTCGTTGAGACTGGCAATCCGGAGGAGGGAATTGAATACCACTGAAGCACGGGCATCAGCTTTTTGTAAGAGATGCCGAAGCGTCCGGTAATTGATTTGGATCTCATCCGGCGATTATAGCAGAAACTCGGAATCTGCAGTTTGATATGTGGATAAGCCGGGACTACCCAGGCAGCTTATGAATATCAGCCGAGCTCAAAAATCTCTTTTTATTTGATTTTTTAAATGCATCAATAACTTCACGATCCTTCAGATCCTCGGACAACTCCATAAGAGAGTGTTTAATCAGTGAGGAAATCAAGCATTTTTTCTTCGTCCTTGTTTAATCTTATGGAAATTGCTGCCTTTTTTGTAAACCTCATCTCGTTTTTCAAAGGCAATGATATAGAAATCATCATTTTAAATGTAAATTATGGTTCTGTATTTTCCTATACGAAATCTGTAATAAGACCGCTCCTGATTCGAAGAATCGATGAGCTTTTTAATATTAAAAGACTTAAATCCTTAGTCGCATCCAAAGCCCTGAATGCATTATCAACGTGCATAAAAATCTGCTTTGGAATCTGAAATTTCTTCAGTTTCTCTGCAATATCTTCCGAATAGAAGACCATGTTTACAATGTACTGCAATTTGTTTTTTGTGTCAAGCTTCTTGTAGTAGCCTCCCATGGGCGCACCAGTCAGTCAACCGCTGATCTGCCTTCGGTATTCAGAGGGAGTCATCCCTTTGTATTTCTGAAAAGCACGATTGAATGATGATTTTGAATCAAATCCTGCATCATATGCTATGCGAAGTATCGGATAGTCTGTTTTTTCTTCGAAGCACTTTATTACATCCGCTATTCGGTTTTCTGTAACAAATACCCTAAATGATTTATTTATGTAATTATTTAAAAACAAACTAAGCCTCCATGGCTGAATGTTCATAATTTCTGCAAGTGCGTTCAGATCCAGATCGGGATCCCGGTAAATTTTCATATTTATAAACAGATCATCAAGATTTTTTCGGATTGTCTGGATTTCTTCCTCACTGAAATCTTTCAGAGTCATGTTCTGGCGGGATGCTATGTTTATTCGTGAATTGACAATTTCTCTTGGCAAGTCATTACCGTCATCTTCGACAATCTGCATCTGGTTATAGACAGTGCTGTATCTGGCTGCGAGACTGCTGAAAAAAAGGGCACCCACCATTCCAAACATCACAATCATACCGGAAAAGTGAATGAATTCAAAAAGCAGAAGATTTGTTCCCAGTTCGGGATGCAGAAGATCCACTAACCCGGAAAGGTATATAGTGGCAAGAAAAGACAGAATCTGTGTAATCAGCAGTATAAATCCGATAACCTTCTCATAGATTACTCCTCTGATCATTACTATAAAAGCCGCAGCACTCAGAATAAGAGTATTATTAAAACCGGTTACAAAATAGGCTGTAAACATTTCGCGCTGAAATGCGATGAATAAAATCATCTGAAGGATCAGTATTTTTTTCTGCCAGTGTAATATTCTGTGAAGGATTCCGGATCGTTGTCTGAAATGAAACAGTCTGTCAATAAATGCATTTAAAAATATTAAACCAAATGATACAGACAAATACAGAAGATGGTAATGAGGTAAAGGAAAGGGCAGTAAAAAAACAGTTCCGGAATAAAAAGAAAAGTAACCAATAATAAAAAAATAAAAACATGCCAAATAAATATACAGTATGTCGAATGATAAAAAATAGAAAAAAATATTATGCGAAATAAAAAATAAAATAAGCATAATAATAACAATGCGAAAGTAATTTTCTGAAGCATTTTTCTTATAGATGTTTTCAGAATCTGTAAGAGACAGAATTGCTTTTATAGGAAGCGGAGAATCTAATTGCAGATAGAGAGTCGATAATCCGTCCTTGGCTGAAGGTAAAGGTCCGATGTATCGATTGCGAATATTTTTATCTGTAATAATTTCCCATTGATCTGTATCCGGTTCGTGCTGCAGAATAATTTGCCTTACTCCCATGGGAGTAGGGCCCGTATCCAGATAGTAATCTATATCATTGCGTGGTGTGCGAACTTCAATTTTAAACCAGCCTGAGTTCCGAATCAAATCCAGATTGAGTATGGCTCCACTGTGCTGCCCGTTGACAGAGCCGGATTCTGCAATCAGGCTGGATAATGCAGAATCGGCATCTGCATTCAGACGCGTTACCAGAACAGAATTTAGATTATTATCAGAATAACTGGTACAGCCGGAAAAGACTGAAGCACACCAGTATAAAAAAGCGACAAAACTAACTTTGCTTTTTAGTCTGAATGATGGTATTTTATGATTCAATAATTGAGTATCTGTCATAATAAAATCTTCCTGCGGTATTCGGAGGGAGTCATCCCTTTGTATTTCTGAAAAGCTCGATTGAATGATGTTTTAGAATCAAATCCTGCATCAAAAGCGATGCGAAGTATGGGATACTCAGGTTTTTCTTTCAGATGACGGATTACATCATCAAGCCGGTAATGTGTTATAAATTCCCGAAAGGATTTTTTCCTGTGATTGTTTAAAAAAATGCTGAGTCTCCATGGCTGAATATTCAATCTCTCTGCAAGTCCGTTCAGATCTAATTCAGATTCCCGGTAAATCCTTTCGTTTATAAAAAGAGCATCGATTTTCTGATTAATCTGCCTGATATCCTCTTCTGTGAAACTGATGAGTGAACTGTTTTTATCTGCAGCCCGCGCTATCCGCAAATTAACGATTTCCTGCGGTAATCTCCTGCCATCGTCTTCGACAATCTGCATCTGATTATAAAGAGCGCTGTATCTTGCGCTCAGAGCACCAAAGAAAAGACCGGCTATCAGAATGATCATGACTATCATTCCCGAAAAATGTATAAAGTGGAAAAGCTCCGGTCTTGCCCCCGCATAAGGCAGTAAAATATAAAAGAATCCGGAAAGGTAGACTGTTATAAAGATCATGAGGATCTGAGAAATGAGCACGATCAATCCAAGGATTTTTTCATACACGGCTCCGATCCTGATTATGAATATGGAAACAGATGCCAGAATGATTCTGTTTAACAGACTGCTGATATAATAAGAAGTAAACATTTCTCCCGGAAAGACAAAGAAAAGGATAAGCTGAAGAATCAGAATAATTTTCACGAAGTTGATTACCCTGTTCAGTATTGCTGATCTCTGCCTGAGATGGAAAAGTCTTTGAATGATGCTGTTCAGCAGATATAATCCCAATGATATGGAGATATAGAGTAAATGATACTCCGGCAGCTTTACCGGCAGAATATAGTAAGTGCCGGATATGAAAAGGAAGTAACCAATAAAGAAGATATGGTGTCCGATAAGGTTCAGATAAATCAGATCCCTTGACATACTAAAGAAAAAAAGAAACTGGATAATAAAAAGTGCAATGAGTGTAACCAGTGTTATTCGAAAGTAATTTTCCGAAATAAGGGTTTTTCTGATTTCATCGTGAGTAATACATTTTACTATGGTTTTTACTGATGTTGGCGAATACATCTGTATAAAAACAGTAGCTGATCCATCGTTCATGGCCACCAGTGGCCCTATAAACCGCCCCGGAAGATCGTCCCCGGAAACAGTCTCCCACTTATTCCGGTATGTCCTGCTCGGAACAGCCAGCACCCTGATCCCAAGAGGCATAGGCCCCATATCGAGAAAGCAGTCTGTAACTCCTTCAGGTATATGAACATGAATCTTATACCAGCCTGATTTATGCAGTAAATCCAGATTGAGAATAGAAACTTCCTGCTGCGTATTCACAGGAACAGATTCAGTTATCCGGCTGGAAAAAACAGTTTCGGAGTCAGCATTCAGCCGCATTACGGACACTGGATTATGGCTGAGGTCAGAATTCTTGGTGCATCCGGAAATGACAAATATAATAATACTATGTAACAAAACAGAGGTTGCTGTTAATATAATAGTTTTTTTTTCACACCGGAAAAGCATCTGTTACAGGATTATTCCTCAATCGGTTAATGTCAAAAAAAATAATTCTGATATTTCCGTTCTGCCTGTAAGATGCTGAAAAATCTGTCGATAACAGCAGAAATTCCGGTTGAAGGTCTCCTCGTGTATTTTTAGTTAGATTTGATTACTGTTACTTTAATCGGATATAATTTCAGTGAGCAGTCCGTAATCCGTAAATATGCGCAGGATTAGTCAAAGCACTCATTTATAATTACTGTTTTTTTCCGGAAAAACAAGTCCCATTTTCTAAACAGGGACGACTATTAAGGATTATCAGTGTAGAATGAAAGACATAATCTGATTAAGTTCCATTTGTGATACCTGATTTGGCATCTGCTGCAAGAAAGAAATAGCAGTATGCGGGTTTTTGGTAACAATTGAAAATAAAAAACTCTGTAATTGGAGCATTTTTTCTGATGCAGAGAAGATCAGACAATCGATAAAAAATTCTGTTTGAGGCATTTAAGATGAAATTAATATTTTCACTTTACAGTGATTTAAAGAAACATTTTCGTCTGCAGAACAGTCCAGGACACTGGTCCTCTTTTGTCCGGATTATGTATTCTGCAGTAATTTTTCTTTTCGTTTCCCTTACAGCACAGGGGTGCAACGAAAAGAAAAATGAGTTTCCTGTCTGGGCATATCTTTTCGGATTGAGCAGCGACACAAATGCAGGCAGCAACAATAATCCTGATGTCGGTCCTGCTGTTCAGGATGCGCTTATTGCTCTGGGAGTCAATACTGATATCGGGGGTAGGGTGGACAAAGACGGGAATCCGTATCCGGACAATTTTAATCCCCTGTGGCAGAAAAATGTTACGAAGTTCTCAGTTCATGAAATTGTGGCTTTGACATCGGGGACGGATGCAACCGATTCCACTCATCCAAGGGGGATCTATGAAAACCTTTCGGGTGTGGATTACGGTGTACATTACCTTGAGGCCGTTCATGAATTTCCCGATGCGGTCTCCTATGTTATGAATACCGTTAAAAGTGGAACAGCGGGAGATCTGGATGGGGATGGATTCGATGAAGTCGCCATCGCCTATATTAAGTCAGACGGAGATATCATGCTTAATGTCACCGATGATAAAAGCGGAACGTACAAGTCCCTTGCCAACGGGATAAAAGTTGGAACCACTGCCTATTTCAGCAATGATGGTTCATCTCTTACTCCCGGCGATATGGACATGTCGGCCGGAGATATTGACGGCGACGGAAAGGACGAATTAATCATCGCGGTAGGGGTCCGGGTCTATCAGAAGGTAGATGGAGATTCGGTTATTACCTGGGCAAGTCCGGGGATCGGCAAAATCATCGTACTGGATGATGCGAGCACCGGATTTAAGGAACTTGCGACTCAAACCTATACGAATTCGTATGCCCCGAGGGTAACCACCGGAGATACCAACGGAGATATGAAATCTGAGATAGCGGTAAGTATCTCCATCGGAAGCGAAGCAAACTATTATATTTATAAGTATGAAAACAGCAAACTGACCCAGCTTAATGGTTCCACATCGATCGATCATGTGGCGGGAACTGTTCACCACCGTCCCTTTATGGCTGATGTCACCAGCGGAGATTTAAATGGCAATGGGACTCCCGAGTTCATATTCGCAGGAGTTGAGAAACCGGTGACTGATACGTATTATGTGTTTCAGTCTGTGGAATTTAACGGAACAGATTTCACTGTTACCGGTACCGGGATCGATGACGACATCCATGCATCAGATATAAATAACGGGAAAGATTATTATTGTGTGGATACAGCAACCTGGTGCTCTTATCAATATGTAAAAGTTCTCGATGTCTTTGCCGAGACCCTCGATGTGGACGGGGACGGGAAACTGGAACTCCTGGCAAACAACTGGGTCCGTGATCAGAATTTTGGTCGCAAAAAAGATCCACAGGGTCTGCAGATGTGGATCTGGGATCTGATGAACAACCGCAATGACTTTGAATCGAGCAGTATCAACAGTGTCCCTTTTATGGCGTTTCACCGCGCCAATACATGGATTGCAGTGGGTGATTTTACCGGTGATCAACGTGACGATATCGCTTACTGGGGGAGAAACCGCTGGGGCGATATCACCATAGCCGGAGTTGATGGTACAGGAAACTGGATCAGCTTTGATGGTGGGTCCGATGAGAAATGGGCCCTCGCCTATTTTTCGACGGTTCAGGTGGCAGGAGGAGATTATCAGTATCCGGTCCTTCTTGCAGCGAACACAGACGACGACAGCATGATAGTTCAGTTTGACAGGAGCGAAATCGTTTTTACCGAGCCAATCCCGTTGGCTGCTATTGCTGCAGCTCCGTGTTACGGAAGCAATGTGGAATGGCAGAACATTGGAGACGGCTGCAACTCATCTTACGGGGACGGAAAAACGATTGGATCGGCAAGCGAAAACAGTATGACGGTTTCAGCTGCTGTCATGGGAGGATTCGATGTTGGAGATGAAGCGACGCTTGAGGTCGAAATGATTGTGACAGCGGAAATGCACGTAGGATGGTCCGATGGAAAGGAGCATTCGGTGACCAAATCCATTGCCTACACATCGGGACCGAATGAAGACATAGTTGTTTTCAGTTCCGTCCCTTACGATGCCTATTATTACAAAGTTATATCATCTCCGAAACCGGAAGTTCCTGTGGGTTCAGAGCTTTTGATCCGGGTTCCTCGTAAACCAATTGTGATGCAGGCTGAAAGAGGATACTATAACAATGCTGTAAAAAAAATGAATCCGAACAGAGTCATTGAAACCGAAACCTTTAACCATACACCTGGCAATCCATGGAGTTATCCAGGAAGGGCTGCTGCAGAAAATCTTCTTTCACATCCTGTATATGGCAATATCGGCTGGATCACTGATGGTATCGGGGTAGGGCAGGGTAGCGGTTCTACGACGGCAACTATAGATGTCAGCGATGCTACGTCACGTTCCATATCAGCCGGAATTGACCTTTCTGTGGATTTAATGTTTACAGCTTCGGGATTAAAATTAGGCGGGAAAGTTGGTTTTGGAACGGACATGGATATTACAATGTCAGAAACTAATTTCAGTACCTATTCGGGTTCAGTGGGAGCTATTGCCACAGATCAGTTTACAGATAATCGGTACAGTTTTGGACTTTTTGCTTATCCGAATGTTTATCATCCATCGGGATTTCAGTTTCATACAGTGAATTTCTGGGTGGAGTAATACATTGTTGAGTAGAAAAGATGATTTTCCTGACAGATAGTAATCAGGAGAAAAATTATTATAAATTTGTTAAAAACAGGTCACACTTTCTGAATTGGGTCGGCATGAACAGCAAACTGCTGTATGTTACAGTAAAGGGTTATTAATTCAGGCTTTAATCCGGAAAGTGGCCGGTGATTTCAGTATAACTACCTAAAAGGAATTTAAATATGAAAAACCATTACTTGCGCAGCATGATTACAATTCTTGTTGCTTCATTACTTTTGAATACTTCAGTTTCGTGTAAAAAAGAAGATGGATCTCAGATATTCGGGCTTCTTGCTTTACTGGAACTTCAGAGTGGAAATTCTGAAGAGTCAGCAGAAACTGTTACTGAGATATATATTTATTCAACGGCAGATTCCTCTACTGACAATGTTTATAAAGGAAATCTGGGAGGGCGGTCCGGGGCTGATGAGAAATGTTCTGCAGCAAAGCCAGCAGGACTGAAATGTAATACAGTACATGCTTTTATTTCGGTTGATGCAGATGACGAAATCAGAGACATGATTGTAAATTACAGCATCATAGATTCTTTACCAGTTAAATCAGGAGACGGGACTGAACTTGCTGCAAGCTTTTCAGGTTTTCTTACAGCTGTCTATGAAACAGGTAAATACAATGGGAAGGTTTCTGTTCCGAATCATTATATATGGACCGGGACCGAGGATTCCGCAGGAAGCCTTGGAACAGAAACATGTAATCAATGGACTTCCTCAGCATCCGCAGATTCTGGTTCGGCTTCCGATATCGAATTCAATGCTCAGACTCTTTCCTTTGAGGAGCTTAATCCCTGTGATATGGAATATCCTTTGATCTGCGTCTGCTACTGAAAAATCATTACAAGGTATCCTGGTTATAATTTTTGAACGTGCCAGGCCTGCCCGTTGCCTGTAAGCAGCGGGCAGGAATCAAAAAAACAAAACCGCAATAATTTCACTTTTTTAAATTTAGCTTCTGTTTTTTCAGAAAGGGATAGTTTGATTAAAGGTAACCGCATAACCAACTACAGACTGGCTGTAATCTGAAATAAACTCCCCGGGATCTCTATCAGGATCAGTGTTCTCAATTTCAGTGGACAGATCCGGCAAAAACCGATGCCGATTGATATGGGGATACTATTATTTTGTATCCGCCTGCTGCAGCACCACGTATTGCTGTTCGATATTTTTTTTCCCATGTTCCACCCGTCATTGCAGTATATAAGTCCATGGAATCTTCAATAAAGCTGTTCATTAACTCCTATGTCTTTTCTGGTTTTTCACCTGAATAGCCATGCGATGTGGCAATACGGGCCTCAGCATATTTTATCCATTGAGATACATCAGCGGGTAACATCTTATTTTCGGCTGCAATCCTGAAAATTGGTTTTGGGCTGTTAGGAACATCAGGTAATCCAAGTTCCTCATTCAGATATCGTTTCAGAATTTTCCAAAGTGTATCGTAACAGGTTTCAAACCGCTGAATAACTGATTCGGTAATGGCTTCTTTGTCTATTTCTGATAAATAATCTTTCTGATCCAAAGTTAAATAGTTTTTATACTGATCTTCTAAATGTTTGAGTGATTTCTGTAATTTTTCATAGTCTGTCATATTGTTTATCCGGTTTACTTCAGATTTGTTTTTATTACGGACTCCGGCTCAAACCTGCCATCCAGTAAATAATCAGACCATACACGGATAGCTGGTCAGATCAGACAGGCAACTCTTTTTTACCTGCAGGAATTGCCCTTCCGAAACTGGTTCCCGTGGGCTGGCACCTTGTCGGATTCGGCCAAGTCGAGACCGAAGAGGCCCATTTTTTTAATTCAGCTTCTGTTTTTTCAGATCTTGAAAAATCAACGAATTCAGAAGAGTCATGTTTTGACCAGAAGTATCGGTTTCAATGTAAGCGATCAATTATACCCATTGACTTTGCAGAAATCCTGGACCTGGGCCG
>CAZQKZ010000019.1:0-3480 GCA_964594095.1 uncultured Leptospiraceae bacterium
GCCACGGTATAAACCCCGAACCTCTTGAATTCACTGATCATCTCGATATAAGCATTGACGGTGCCGATGAAGTGGATCCGGCTCTCTGTCTGATTAAGGGGGGGGGAGCAGCCCATACTATCGAAAAACTTGTGCATTCTATGTCAGACCGCTTCATTGTAGTGGCCGATGAATCTAAAATTAAAAATTATCTTGGTGAGTCATTCCCGGTCCCGGTTGAAATTCTGTCTTCCTCATTGTCTTTTGTAAGCCGCAGACTTCTGAAACTCGGCGCAGCGGAAATGCACCTCCGGTCAGGCAGCGGAAAGGATGGTCCGGTCCTGACCGATAACGGGAATCCGGTACTGGATGTAAGAATGAAAGTTGATGATCCTGAGCGTACAGAAAGACTCATTAAAGAAATCACCGGAGTGGTGGAAAGCGGAATCTTCAGTCCGTTCAGTGTGAAAACCGAAATGGTGGTGATTGGTACTTCCGCGGAAAATCCCCGTATACTGCGAAGGTAAAGAGAATTAATATTCCTATGGAGCAGGTGTCCTATCAGATAAAGGGTCAGATCCAGTGGACCCGTCCGCGGGAAGATGAAGGATCAGATTCCTTTTCCAGGCGAATCAGTACCCGTCATAAGATGCAGGTAAGCGGCCGGCAGGAACTTGAGATGACTGCGTATCACCGCTTCGGAGGCGAAGCAGATATGCCGAGTCCCGAGGAAATTTTCGTAAGTGCTGTATCCTCCTGTCTGATGCTTACTTTTCTGGATCTGGCTCAGAAAAACCGGCTGATGGTAAAGACATACCGGGATGAATCGGAGGCCAGTCTGACCCGTGATGCAGATAAGCGATGGAGTATTTCCTATATTCTGCTCAGACCAAGGATCACATTACTTGAAGAAAAAAACAGCGATGTCCGGGGCAGGGCAGTAAGGCTTCTCCACGAAGCTCATTATTACTGTTTCCTTGTGAATTCCATCAGGGCATCTGTGGATATTGAACCGCTTCTTGTAATTGAAGAAGATATCTGACGGAGTCCGATGAGTCTTAAAAAAATCATTATTGAGAAAGAGCTCCTGAAGACAGAGCCCTTCGTTCAGTACCTGTATGACCGGGCCTCCTCCCTCACTGAAACCGAAATAACAGACGATGTGACCGGCTGGATCGCTGACCGGCGATCGGGCCAGGAGCTTTTTGACAGGGAAAACCTTCTCGTGCACCGGAACAAAGGCAGTTTTATTTCCTCCTGCCCTGGTTCAGACGGAATGGTCTGCTGCAATTACTTTGTGATCAATACGGGTCCAGGATGTGTTTATGACTGCCATTATTGTTTTCTGCAGAGTTATATGAATACTCCGGTTATGAGTCTTTACGGTAACATGAATGATCTGATTCAGGAACTCGATTTCAAAACCCGGAATAAGAAAGTGCGTTTCCGGATCGGTACAGGGGAATACACAGATTCTCTTGCCCTGGAACCTTACCTTGGGTACTCTGAATTCCTGATCCGCCACATTTCCGGCAAAGAAAATATGGTCCTGGAACTAAAGACAAAGTCTGCAAATGTGGAAAGTCTTCTGGATCTCGATCACCGGGGAAACACTATTATTGCATGGTCCCTGAACACACCGTTTATTATAAAAACAATAGAGGACGGAACTGCTGATCTGGAAGAACGGCTGGGAGCGGCAAAGAAAGCCGCCGGAGCGGGTTACCCTGTGGCATTTCATTTTGATCCGGTTTTTTTTTATGAGGGCTGGGAAGAGGAGTATCACAGCCTGATTGACCGTCTGTTCACAGAATTCAGCTCAAAGGAAATCCGATGGATATCCATGGGTGGTTTCCGTTACAGTCCGGATCTGTACGATATTATCGTGCGCCGCTTTCCCGGGGATCTTACTTTGAAAGGGGAAATGATTCAAGGAACTGACGGAAAGTACCGTTATTTTAAAACGATCAGGGAAAAAATCTACACCTCCCTACGTGACCGTATCCGGAGCCATGATCCGGATGTCTTCCTGTATATGTGCATGGATACTGGTCACATGTGGAGACGCATTGAAGGCAGAGTGTGGGAGTCCTCAAGGACTTTTGACAGTGCCTTCTGGGAATGAAAAAATGATTAAAAAAATACAATTATTAATCAGTTTTTGGGCTGCAGAATTCAGGCAGCCCGTTCTGCGTCTTCTTATACTCACAGCAGCTCTGGTTGTATCCGCAGGTGTTTATGCAAGGGATTATCCTGAAACCGATCCGGAAAACCTCGGAAGACCAAACTGGGCAGGCAGTGATTATGCGCCTGTCATTTCACCCGACGGCCGATTCCTCATTTTTCAGTCTGACAGACCTGGTCCTTACGAAGATAATAACCTCTGGATGAGCGAAAACCGGAATATGCCGGATCGTCTCGGGGAGACGGAATGGAGTGTTCCGGTTCCTTTTGAGCTTCCGCTGGAGGGTGCTCCTTCATCTACGATGATTATCCGTCACAGTCAGAATGATTCTGTAAAACGGGGGGCATTCACAGTTAACTCAGATGTGTTTACGGGGATGGCATCCATTCGTTTCGAAAAAAACAGACCTGTGGAAATCTTCTACACTGCGGTAAGACCTGATGGTAAAAGCCCGAACACCGTCTTCAGAAGTCCAGGCGGTTATCAGAAACTGAATATTTACACAAGCAGGTTTGAGCAGGACCGCTGGACTCCGCCGGAACACCTGAATATAATCAACAGTGATTTTAATGATCGGATGCCTGAAATCAGCCCGGACGGAAAGAAGCTTGTTTTTTCTTCCGACAGACCGGGGGGCTACGGACGTTACGATCTCTGGATGAGCGTGAGAGATAAAAACGGCAAGTGGTCAAAGCCGGTAAATATGGGAGAAAATTTTAATACTGCTTTTAATGAAATTTCTCCAAGGTACTCGCCCTCAGGAGTAACTCTGTTTTTTTCTTCTGACAGACCAGGAGGATTTGGTTATTATGATATTTATCTGTCCCGTTTTGACGGATACCACTGGGGAATGCCCGAAAATGCGGGTGCCCCATGGAATTCCGTCCGCGATGATGAATCGCCATCCTTTACTTCAGATGGTCTCTGGGCGTATTTTGCCAGTGACAGAAGAGGACTTGCTGCAAAAGGAGAATTTGACATTTACCGGAGCACCGTACCGGAATGGATGCGTGATCCGGCCGAGATTCTTTTTACCGGTTCTGTTATCGACGGTCGAACCAGACTCCCTTTGGGTATTGAAGCTACGATTCATATCCGGTATGAAAGATCAGTGATTGTCAGAAGCTCGGAAATTTTCAGAAAGGATCCGGGAGAGATTCTTTCTAATAATTTTGAATTTGTGCTGCAGTCCCACAGAATTTACCGGGCAGAATTCAGTGCACCCGGTTTTTATCCGCAGAGCATTGTTCTGGATTATACCGGAAACCTGCCACGGAATAAAACAGACCGTCATACTATTGTTATGATCCCGATCC
>CAZQKZ010000019.1:3490-58234 GCA_964594095.1 uncultured Leptospiraceae bacterium
GAAAGAGGAGCCGGATGAAATTAAAAGAATCACCGTTCCCGGGATTGTTGTGGATGATTCCAACGGACTGCCGCTGGCAGGAAGCTTCGTTGAATACCGGGAAGGAAGCACCGGTTCTTTCCGGAAAGTATCCGTGGATTCAAATGGAAGGTTTTACATTGAGGCAGCGGTGGGCGGTGAGGTAACTGTGAATGCTGCTGCACCGGGCTTCATACCAGGATCCAGAACCACGGAAATTGCGGCTGATACCGAAGAAATCGAAATCAGACTGCGTCCAATAGGTAAAGAGGGCAGCTGCCCTGAAGAAATCCCTGAATGTATCGATAACACCCGGATTTACTTTGACATGGGAAGCGATGAGCTAAAGGATTCGGAAAAGACTAAAGTGGAACTGATTGCCAGAATTATGAAAAAATTTCCGGAGCTGAAAACAGAAGTTCAGGGACATGCTGACCGCACCTACAGAGGGCCTCAGGAGAAATCTTATGAATACAATCTTAAACTTTCTGAATCAAGGGCCAGGAGGGTAAGATCTGCCCTTCTGAAACTGGGAATTACTGAATCCAGGCTCAGGGTGGCTGCTTACAGTTATCTGAAGCCGAGGGTGGAATCAGGCGGTTCCGAATCTCTTGCAAAAAACCGCAGGGTCGAGTTCCGCAGAATAAAGTCTGAGACAGGACCGTAAAAATGAAACTCATTTCCGAAGCACCAAGACCATGGCAGGAACTCAAAGAAAAAGAAAAAATAGTTTATCTTCTGAGGAATAAGCTTGCCGGGAAGCATTTCTATATCCGCAATACAAGTCCCCCGGCTCAGGTTAATATAAACCGGTTTAATGAAGATCTTTCGGTTCACTGTTATATTCCGGTTGGTCTTACGATAGGTCAGAAAGTCACAGTTTATACCACAATGAACCGGCATGTGGAGATAGATTTTGATGTTTTATCATTTCCGGGTGAGGGTCAGATTCTGGTAAGCCCTTTGGCTGTACGGATCGGACAGAGTTTCCGGGTGAGCAGCAGGCTTCCGGTAAAGCCCGAAATTGTATATGTTAAAAATTTTCAGATCCTTAAAGATGAAACACAGAGCGATAAAAACCGAATCGCCTTTGATATTGTATTCCGGGAATTTGAAAACAAGCTCAGAGTAAAATATCAGAATACCAGTATAACCGGTGCAGGCACCGATAAAAAAAACCGTGATGTGCAGTACTGCGAAAAAAAAGGAATCCCGGTTCTGGTAAAGGATGCTCTGAGTCCTCAGGGATACGGAGCTCCGGAAGAAAAATTTGCTCCTTACGGAAAGGAACTCGAACTCAGCGGACAGTTAAATAATGTGATCAGTCAGAGCCGGACAGAAAAAATCCGAAGCATTCTCTGCGTACCAGTGATTGATTCTGCTGCCGGACAAGGCAGGCTTACCGCAGTTGTGCGTATCACCGATCCTGAACCGGACCGCTTTACCGAGGAGACTCTTGAGGAAGTCCGCAGTGCCGTTGCCGGGATCCCTGGCCGCATACACAGTCTGAACTGCATTACAATAGATAAAAAGCAGGATGTAATAGACCTTTCGGAAAACGGAGCCGCTTTCTGCCTGGAAGATGAGGTTTTATTGAAAAATCTGCCAGGAAAAAAAAATCTGACATTTGACCTGGTTTTCAGAAATCAGCCTCCCGTTCGCCTTCAGGGGTCTGTGAAGCATATTCATGAAAATGATAACAAACTCATTGTCGGAGTACAGTTCGCCGGGGAAGGCCACAGCGCCACAGGAAGGGGTGCTATGGAGCGTTTTCTGCTGTATCTGAAAAATCTGAGAAGAATGAGTGCTGGGCCTGAAAGAAAAGAAGAATCTTCGCCATCACAGCAGCCAAAGGAAAAAAAATAATGAGCGTATCTGTAAAACCTTATACCGGGACCAGGGACTTTTATCCTGATGATATGAAATTCCGGAACTGGATGTTTGGAAAACAGCACGAAATCTGCCGCAGGGCAGGCTATACCGAATACAGTGCCCCGATTCTGGAACCGCTCAGTCTGTATCTTTCCAAATCCTCTGAAGAAATAGTAAACGAGCAGCTGTTCAGCTTCAAAGACCGGGGCGACAGAGATGTTGCCATACGGCCTGAAATGACTCCGACTCTTGCCCGGATGGTGGCAGCGCGTAAGAATGAGCTTACATTTCCGCTTAGAATGTACAGTATTGCCAATTTCATGCGTTATGAAAGACCCGGCAGAGGGCGCCTCAGGGAGTTTTATCAGCTGAACGTTGATCTGATCGGTAGCGAATCGGCCGCAGCCGATGCTGAAATTCTTTCTCTGGCTGCTGATCTGCTCTTTTCCTGCGGGGCCGATGCGACGATGTTTCAGCTGAAATACAGTGATCGTCGTATATATGATGGCTGGTTCCGTATGATCCCCAAAGAAGCCCTCCGGGAACTGGGCAGGCTTCTGGATAAACGCGAGAAGATCACTCCCGAAGAATACTCCGATGAACTGAACAAACTGGATCAAACCTCTGACCTCAGCAGCTCCGTACCAGGAAGCAGTTTTACAGATTATGTAAGAAAATTTACTGAACTTAAAGAAAGTGATATTCCCTCTCTGGCAGAGGAAGGAATAATCAGCCGGGATATATCCGACCATATTAATACAATGGTATCTCTGATGCGGATGGGGGGCTACTCAGAATGTATAAAATTCGATCCTGGAATTATCCGCGGTTTTGATTATTACACCGGACTCATATTCGAAATCAATGATCTTCATCCTGATAACAGGAGGGCTCTCTTCGGAGGGGGAAGGTATGACCGTCTGCTCGGGCTTTTCGGAAAAGAAGATATTCCCGCAGTCGGATTCGGGATGGGCGATGTTACTCTTCAGAACTTTCTGGAAATTCACGGGCTTGTCTCTGAGGAATATAAAACTCCGGAAGGCATATATGTCTCACTTTTTGATGAAAGTCTTACTGAAGAAGTAATAAAGACAGCGAGGGAGCTGCGGACGGCAGGTCTGACTGCGGAAGTCAGTCTTGATTCATCCGGGCGGCTGAAAAAACAATTTCAGACAGCAGAAAAAAAAGGCCGCAGGTATATGGTGATCCTGGGCGAAGATGAAATCCGGAATGGCACAGCAGCAGTGAAGGATCTGGTAACCGGGCAGCAGGAAACAGTCCGGCGTGCAGAATTAACAGAATATTTTATTAAAAAAATTAAAGGTGGGTCCTGATGCTTGCAGTAAGGATCATTCCCTGTCTTGATATTAAGGACGGCAGGGTGGTAAAAGGGGTTAACTTTACTGATCTGCGCGATGCCGGAGACCCTGTTGAAAATGCAGAGTTTTACGCAGCCTCCGGAGCAGATGAACTCACTTTCCTGGACATCACAGCAAGCTCAGATAAACGGGCCATTGTGACAGATCTGGTGGAGCGGGTGGCAGACCGGATTTTCATACCCTTTACAGTCGGGGGCGGCATCCGCACTGTGGAAGATATCGATGCCATTCTGAAGGCCGGGGCCGACAAAGTATCCCTTAACACAGCCGCATTTCTAAGGCCGGAGGTACTGAACGAAGCCTCCGCCATTTTCGGAAGTCAGTGTATTGTCTGTGCTATTGATGCAAGAAGATCCTTTAAACCGGACGGAACCCCTTTCTTTGAAGTGTATCTGAACGGAGGACGCACACCTACCGGACGTGATGCATTAGAATGGGCCAGGGAGGCCGCAGAGCGGGGGGCCGGGGAAATCCTTCTGACAAGCATGGATAAAGATGGTACAAAAGACGGATTTGATACTGAGCTTACAAAAGCCGTCAGAGATTCCGTTCAGGTTCCGGTCATTGCATCCGGAGGGGCCGGGAATCCGCAGCACCTGCTTGAGGCAGTAAGGGATTCAGGTGCTGATGCTGTTCTGGCAGCCTCAATTTTTCATTACAGAGAATTCAGTATTGAAGAAGTAAAACAGCTCATGGCCGGTGCGGGAATCCCGGTTCGGCCTGTTCTTAAATAATTTGCCTTTTATAAAGGCAGGAGATAAAAATGCAGTTTCTTACAGAACTTGAAAATCTTTTAAAAGAAAGAAAAAACACTCTTCCGGAAAAATCTTACACTGCAAACCTCTTTCGCGAGGGAGATGACCGTATCCTGAAAAAAGTCATTGAGGAAGCCGGTGAGTTTCTTCTGGCGGTGAAAAACAAGGACCGGGAAGAAATCATTCACGAATGTGCTGATCTGATTTTTCACACACTTATGGCTTTGGTAAACAGCGGCGTGGATCTCGAGACCGTGACTGAAGAGCTGAAAAAAAGACACCGCTGATATCTAAGAATCTGTCGCTTACAGTCCTCTGTAAAAGTATCTTATATCAGTTCCTTTCAGGGGAATAAATCCTCAGCAGAACCTTTACTGAGAATCATGCTCAGTATAAACTAAAAGCGTCCATTCCCGCTGAAACAAACTTGACACAGAACCTCATTTCGGTTCTGGTTACCGCAGTATGAAAGGAAAACAGAATGTAATTGATATGCTGAATAAACTTCTTGAAGGGGAACTTACTGCCATTGATCAGTATTTTATCCATTCAAGGGTATTTGAGGATCAGGGTATCCGTAAACTTTATGAGCGGATTGATCATGAAATGAGCGACGAAAGGGAGCATGCCTCTTCATTAATCCGCAGAATTCTCTTTCTGGAAGGAAAACCTGATCTTTCAAAAAGGCAGCCGCTGAACACTTCCACAGAAGTAAGTGAAATGCTGCGTTATGATCTGGACCTCGAAATGAAGGTGATCGCTGATTATAAAGAAGCGATTGCGCTCTGCGAAGCAGAAAAAGACTATGTAACCCGGGAAATGCTGGAATCCATTCTGGAAGACACAGAGCACGATCACTGCTACTGGCTGGAGCAGCAGCTGAATCTGATCGGGCTTATGGGAAAACAGAACTATATTCAGAGTATGAGCGGACCATCCGCATCCTGATTTTTATTTATGACTTCTTCAGGGGAGAGGCTGAATCTCCCCTCCGAAATCAGAATTTCCTGCTTTCCGTTACTATCCAGTGAATCAGAGTCTTCTGCGCATAGCCGGTGGACTTATCGTCATTGGTCATATCGCAGCCTGCAATATCCAGATGGTAATGGGGCAATTCAGCAGGGGTTGCGCTCATTACAAAGGCTCCGGCGGTCTGGGAACCTCTGGTCTTGCTCTGGCTCAGATTCATAAGATCTGCTCCGTCCAGCTTGCTTTTTATATCTTCGTAATCTTCTTCGGTTATTTCCACAAGAGAAACAGGATCGCCGGTAAACTGACATTCTTTACGGATTTTTTCGGCAAGCCGGATGTTATTAGACATAAGGGAGATTGTCATTCCCATGCACCGCTTCGCGGCTCCGGTAAGCGTTGCGATGGTCAGAATTTCATCGGGTTTATCCTGCAGGGCTTTCCAGACAGCATCAATAAGTGTGAGTCTTCCTTCTGCGTCTGTGCTCCGGATTTCAATTTTTTTTCCGCAGGCAGTATCTATTATGGAGTCCGGGAGGAATGCATCGGAATCGATTTTATTCGGTGTGACTGCCATATAGGCATTTAATTCAAGATTTTTAATACCGATCTCAGAGAATGCCTTCATAGCCGCGATGACCTGGGCACCACCGGTCATATCGGCTTTCATTGTTATCATTGACTCCGATGGTTTGATCTGATATCCGCCTGTGTCAAAAATCACGCTTTTACCTATTAACGCGATTTTCTTTTTAATTTCACCTTCAGGTTTATAATTAATTTTTATAAATTTAGGAGGGTCAGACACCAGTGATCCGCGGCTGACTGCATAAAATGCCGGCATGGTTCTGCGGATTTCCTCAGGGTCATCGGTAATTGTTACAGAAAATCCAGGAATCTGTTTGAGGGCAAGAGCTGCTTTGGTAAGCGTTACAGTGGATTTCAGATTCGGGGGCATGTTTACAAGGTCTTTGGACCAGCTTCTGGCCCGGGCCATTGACTGTCCGACTGTCACTGCATCCTGAATAAGCTGCGGATCTGCAGAAGGATCTTCCGTAAAAAAAATCAGTTTTTCGGGATAAGTATCTTCCTCTGAAGGCTCATCCCGGTCGTTGTCTTTTCTTTCTTTTTTAAGCTCGCGAAGTGTCATTCCTTCCGCGCTTGTGTAAGAGGACAGATACCATGCATCGATAACGCTGTAAATCCAGGATCTGAGATTCAGAGGGCTTTTTTCGTAAAAGGAAAGGGAGGAGTAATCCGTGTCATTCTGATCAAGATAATCAGATGCAGGCAGCATCACTGCTATAGTCTGAATTCCTTTTAATGATCTGCATAAATCAAAAGCTTTAGTATATGACTTCTGCATACTGAATGCATTGAGGGATCCTGGTTTCCCGCAGCCGTTAAGCCTTATGCGGCGGAACCTGTTTCTTATTTCTCCGGAAGGTTTTATTAAAATACTTTTATCTTTCCCCCCTGTGAATTTTTCTTCGGCAAGAGTTTCCGGAAGGTGAGGATCAGCTTTGCTGAGCCATTCGGAATAAGGTAAAACTTCTGCGGGATTTTTTTCTTCGCTGCTGAAAGACGACACCGGCAGAATCAGGAAGGAATCAGAGATTCCTTCAGTGGTAAACGGATTTTCTTTTCGGAATTCAATGGATATTTCGCGGGACGGCATACCGCCATTTCCCGCTTAAATCTGAAATACATCAACCATTTTAAGCATGTATTCTGACCAGCTCTTAAGATTTATGGATAATTTAGAGAGTTGTCTTGCGTTATCAGATACAGAGGTTGCCCCTGCTGAAAGATCATGCATGGTATGCTCAATTTCAGCTGCGGCACGCTTCTGTTCGGAAACACTTGCAATGATATTTGAATAGACTGCAGCCAGTGCATCTGCGTTCCGGGAAATAGAGACTGTGCTTTCTGCGTTGTTGCGGATCATATCTGAAATGGCATAGGTGTGCTGGTCAATCTGACGGATGTCTGCGATGATTTCTGTAAGGTTGTCTGCAACAAGGTGCACCTGATTGTTACCATTGCGGACGGCTTCCATGGTGGAATCAATCAGGTTTTTCACTTCTTTTACGCTGTTAAGAGTCTGGTCGGCAAGTTTGGAGATTTCTTCCGCCACCACAGCAAAACCGCGGCCTGCTTCTCCGGCCCGTGCAGCCTCAATGGATGCATTCAGGGAGAGCAGGTTTGTCTGATCAGATATCTGTGTAATGATGGATGTAAATTCTGTAATTTTATTGGTTGATTCCTGTATGCGCTGCATCGCCTTTGTGGCTTCCTGGATCTGGATTCCGGATCCGGTGGCCCGGTCGGATGTGGACCGTGCGAGAGTTGTAAGGTTTTCCATTGTACTTGTTACATTCTCGGTTACATCACTGAGCTGTTTCAGGCTTATATTGATTTCTTCCATTGTGTCTGCAGAGCTTTCCATACTCGAAGCGATCCCTTCTGTGGATGCAGTGATCTGCTCAATGGCTGTAGAAGCCAGTCCCACTGCCTGTGCCTGCTGCTCGGCCGTTTTACTGAATTCTTCGGATGCAGCGGAAAGATCCACTGCAGAATCGGCTGTCTGTTTGGCTGTGTCAAAAATACCAATGATCATCTGAGAAAGATTCGTGGACATCGCATTAATTGTCGAAAGAAAATGTGCCATCTCATCTTCGCCGTGGATCACAGCTTTTTTCGTGAAGTTACCTGTTGACATGGCCTCTGTAAGTTCAATGGCGCTCTGGATCGGCCTGTCAATACTGAGGGCAATCAGGATAGCAAAAAGAAGAGCTATTGCACCGATTGAAATATTCAGAAGAACCATCAATATCAGATAATTCTTAACTTTTTTCATTTCTTCCTGCAGCATATAACGGGTAAGATCATTGACTATGGACTGCAGCTGGTAAGTGCGTTCTGCGATGGCTGTGGCAGTTCTGTAAACATCGCCCGGTGGGTCCTCGTTGTTGATTACTTTAAAAACAACCTCACGGAATTCTTTTGTTGATTTTTTAAACTGATCATAAGGTGCTTCAATGATTCCGAATAATGCTGAATCTGTCCGTTCTGCAGAGAGAATGATTTTGTGAAGCCTTTCTTCCGTCTGCTCAGTGCGGGCGTAAAGATTGCGCAGCGTAATTATACCGGTGACGGTATCGGTCCGGCCGTTTACAATTTTTGAGGAGAGATTTCCGACCCTTCCGTAATATTCTGCAAGCCTGGGGATTTCCCGGAGGCCTGCCTCTGAAAGATAGTGAGAAAGTCCCTTGGCATTCATGAAAATACCGGCATCCTCTGCGGTTGTATCAATATGATCCGTCAGCATGGCAATGATGGCGGTGTGATGATTGAAATTTACTTCAGGCAAAGTCTCTGATTTTTTTATTAAATTATCAATCCTTTCTCTGAGCTGTTTCCAGTTCTCTGCTCTGTCGGATCCGGAGCTGTAATCAGCTTCGAGAGAATCGATGCTTTCCAGAAGGGATACTGCATTTTTTTCTGCGGCCTGGATTTTTTCGGAGAGGGCAGGATCCCCTGTGTAAATGAAGTCAGTTGTATATTCCCGGTGCAGCTGAATGGTCCGAAGCAGCTGATCATGGTAGAGAATGATGCTGATCCCTTCTATTTTTCTGCTGGTAGCCGAGTATTCGCTGATGTATTCCCTGGCTACGACATAGCTGAACCAGCCGATAGGGATGGCAGGCAGCACGATCAGCACATAGAGCCGGTAGCTGATGCTCATTTTCAGAAGAAAATGGAAAAGCTTTACTTCAAATATTTTACTGAATAATTTTCTCATAATTTCTTAGTCCTTTGTTTACCATGGCTCAGCAGGCAGAATGTATTTATCCTTTGCACCGAGTATCAGTACAGAATCAATTATTACAGACACATCACCGGGTTTTTCCGCAGAGGAAGACTCAATGACCAGTGCTTTGAGCTGCGGTTTGATCCGCCCCGGTCTTCCGTTGACTTCCCGGCTGAGGGGTGCGGGAAGATCTGCCTGGATTCGTTTCCATCCATTGAAATCCAGTCGTCCCAGAGCAACTTTCACTTCCTTGCCTTCTGCGTCATTAAAAATTGCGGCCAGTCTGTGTGAATACTGACTGCTCCGCACCCAAAGTGACAAGCGAAAAACTGTATTGGGAAGACTGATGGTTTCTGAGGGAATGATCCGGAACTGCTGTTTTCCCGGAAGTTCAAAGGATGTATGAATGAACAGAGCATATTTCTGTGTATAAGACGGAAAAAAATTCCGGATTAAAGCATCTTCATCCTGGGCAGCTTCTCCTTCGGGAACAGCTTCTGTAAACCGGACAATGCTTAGAGCAGTGGAGGGATTGTAGGGAATCCAGATTCTTTCTTTCTCGAATGTTTCGGTAATATCGAGCTGATACCGGTCCCTGTGCAGATTCAGGGTTTCTGAAAGAACAGAGACTTCCCCGGCCGGGTCAGCAGGCTCAGGAACTTCTCCGGCTGTGAGAGGATGGCACAGCAAAAGGGAAAGGTACACCGGCACCAGTATCAGCCGGGAAGTATTGAAAATCCGTTTTCCGTTCATCAGAAAGTCCCTGTTATTTATAAACGGAAGGGAGCAGGTAAAACTTAATCAGGGAATATATTTCCGATGCTTCTGATCAGATTTTTAAATGGTTCGGATTCAAATTCCGCCCCTTCCGAAGGATAATCAATGACTTCGATGAATTCTCCCGGCAGATTGAGGCGCAGTCCGGCAGCATGAAGGTAGGTGCGGTCTTCCATCCGTGCCATATCATAACGACTGTACAGCGGATCACCCAGTATGGGCGCACCTAAGCTTTTCATAGCCACCCGGATCTGGTGGGTTTTTCCGGTTTTTGGCCAAAGGACATAAAGGCGCAGACCCGGACGCCTTCCCGGAAGGGAATAGCTGGTGAATTTTGTTACAGCCGGATTCTTTTTCTCGCGGGTCAGAATCCATGCTCCCCCGCGTCCTTTTTCCATATCTCCGATCACGGTTCCCTGTTTTTTAGAAGGTTTACGGTCAGAAAGGGCCATATAAACTTTGGTGACCCGGCTGTGTCTGAATTCATTTCCGATGATTTCGGCATTTTTTCTGCCGCGGGCAAACACCAGCAGACCCGAGGTGACTTTGTCAAGACGGTGTACTGGATAAAGTCTGTCACCGGACGGGATCAGTCCTTCCGCTTCATGGGCCCGGATGATCTGCAGAATTCCGTCTTCTTCGTCTACGGTATGAAATGATATACCAGGTTTTTTACTGATAATGAGACACGAACCGGAATGGTAAATTACATTGAACATTATTTTTTAAGCAGGGGAGATGATTTGTTCCGGCCAGGACTCCGAAAAATCCAGGCCGGAAACAGTGTGATGATCAGATATGGCCGGCTTTCAGACGGTCAGCATGAACTTTAAGTCCGTTGTCGGTGGAGAGTTTTTCCTGATACTTTCCGATCATTTCATGTTCTTTCTTGCCTTTCAGCATTTCTTTGATTTCATCTTTAACCTGAGCAAAAGATTTTCCTTTGTACTGGTCATTGCGGCGCAGGTTGAACCATTGCTCTGCTTCATCGTCAGAAATTTCAGGAACAGGCCGGTTTTTCATGATGTAGATACCGGCAACTGCTTCGTTTTCTTTCAGTTCTTTAAGAAAGCTGTAAATCTCGGAATCCATCATTTTTTTGAAATCAGGCTCATCCTTAATCAGATGATAAGGAAGAACCACTCTTTCCACCAGTCTCATTTCTTCACGGAGAGGAAGATCAATTTCCCGGTCTTTGAATGGTTTATGTACATTATTGTAAGTGAATGTAAAATCCCCGATGGAAAACAGAGGAGCGTTTTCATCTGTGATTTCAAAGTCAGGATTCATCTGGGCTTCCCGCAGAGTTTCATGTACAACAGGTTTCTTTTTTTCGGAAATTTCATCAATGCGGTTTTTCAGAGCGGAACGAAACTCCCTGCGAATGATTCCCTGAGCCTGGGCTTTGGCAGTTTCTGCAAGTTTTTCGGGATCAAGGTATCCCGGAGGGCTTGCGTTTTTATCTTCCGGTTTTACTCCCGAAAGGCGCAGAATCACACGGTTTGTCTGCTCCAGATACTTCCGGTACATCGTTTCGATTCCTGAGGACCTGGTTGTGTGCATCCGGATTTTACGGAATATCCAGTAGCCTGTGGCATCTTTATGAATTACAAATTCTCCGGATTTTGCGTTTTTCAGAGGTTCCAGCAGAAATTCAATATTGTTCGGTTTGCAGTTTATGCACTGCGGATCTATGTATCCGCCTACACTGGCATACCTTACGTTTTCAGATTTTTCTTTTATAAGGTCTTCGGTTTCGCGGTCGGAAAGTCCTGAGTTCAGTTTCTTCAGCAGTTCATTTGCCTCATCGGAGCGGTCTTTGGCCACAGCTTCTCCGTTTTCTGAGGGCTGCATTTCGTTACGCAGAAAGAGCAGCTGGATATCAGCGAACTGAAATTCTTTTTTCAGCATTTCCTGCTTCAGGAATGCATCATAAGATGCTACAGCCACCCACTCATCAGAAAAAAGCCTGCGGTTTTCAAACTCCGGATCCTTATCGAGACCGGCTTTTTTACCCAGAACAGCAGCCATTTTCATAAGAGCATAATTTTTCAGGGTGGAATCCTGCTGCTCCACAGTTAATCCTTTGATGGTTTCAGGATCCTGATAGAAATTCAGCATCATGCGGAACTCTTTGCGGGTGACGAATCCGTCTTTGAATTCGGCAAGTTTCTCGTTATCTTTGGAACAGGCTGAGGCGAATGCGGTAAAGGTAAGCAGACCGGCAACAGCCATTATTTTATAGTAGAAAGTACGTTTGGTTACTGACATACGGTCATATTTTCAGGATGGCTGTTTATTGTCATACACAAAGCGGAAGGCTGTTTTTTTTTGCGCAGGTTCCGCCGTTGCTGCGGCCGTACGGGAGGGCTCGGCTTTCTCTTTCTTTGCCGAAGGCAGAGTCAGTTCCGGAGCCAACCGGCGCCGGTTCTCGGCATTAGGCAGTGCGGCAGGTTTGGATGATTCTGCCTCACCGGTGAGTCCGGCTGGGGGTGTGCGGATTACCTGGGACAGTATCCGGCTTTTCAGCTGCCTTAATCTGCCGAATTCTTCCATGAGGCTTTCTTTCAGGGTTCTTGCATACGCCCTGTCAGCCTGGATGGAATTCTGCAGGAGCTGCAGTTCTTCCAGATCTCTGTCCAGTCGCTCCAGTCGGTGCAGAAGGTGGATTGCTTTAAGTTTCACAATTAATGACTCCTGATCCCTGATTTCCTGTCAATTCTTTACAGATGCAGTCCTGGTAAAATCTTTTTTTTCTTTGAACAGGAATCCGGCATACAGGAAACTGGATCTTAAGGGGTTTCCTTTGGCATCATCATTCAATTTATACCGTAAAATCTGGCACATAGCGGGCATACTCATTCCTCTCATGTTTTATGCAGGTGTTTTTGACTGGCTGCATCCGGTTTTTGAGTATCCCACCCGCACTGCCGGAATTCTGATCCTGCTTCTTATTACTGTTACTGTGCTGATTATGGATATTCTCAGGCTGAGATACAGATTCTGGAACCGATTATTCAGGATTCTGGCGGGTCCCCTTCTTAAAAAAGAGGAAGACAGGAGAATCAATGCCACAGTTCCTTATTTTATTTCATTGATTTTGCTTATGTTATTTTTCAGTTATGAACTTGTGGTGCTTGGAACGATTTATCTTATGATGGGTGATCCTGCGGCCGCGTGGGCGGGGGGGCGTTTCGGAAAACACCGGTTCCGAAACGGCAAATCTGCGGAGGGTCTGGCAGGGTTCATCCTCAGTTCTTTTTTCTTCGGACTCCTGTTTATCATCGTGCATACACTGGTCTCTGACGGGTCCTCACCATTCAGTTTCAGTATGAAAGCGCTGACAGTGATTCTGGCCGGAGCCGTTGCTGCAGCTTTTGCGGAGCTCCACTCAGAGAACAGCTTTTACGGTCTGATGGATGATAACCTGATAGTTCCCGTGGCCGGAGCGCTCGCAGCTGCACTGACTGCCTGGGTCTTTTTTTCCTTCCCCCCGGAAACCCTTTTCTTCAATCCACTGAAACTTCTTTATCAGAGGAATTCCCTGTGAAAAAGTTACTGCCCGAAATCAGTCTGATGGACCGGTATATCGGGTCCGAAATCATTAAGTCATTTTTAACTTCACTTTTCGGGCTTGTTTTTATGTTCATGACTTTTTCTGTTCTGGACAGCCTTCGTATTGAAACAGATCAGCCCAAAGAAAGACTCTGGATGTATCTGCTTTACCTGATCCCTCAGAACACCGCACTCGTGATGCCTGCTGCTCTGATGTTCAGTGTTTCGTATACGGTGGCTCAGCTCACCGTTTCCCGGGAGCTGATCGCCATACATTCGGCCGGTATTTCCTTTTACAGAGCTCTGGTGACTGTGTTTATAACCGGGGCCGTGCTGTCCGGAATTCTGTTTCTTTTTCAGAATTTTTTAGTAACGGCTTCTAATGAACTGGCAAAGGAAGAGTACAACCGGCTTACAAAAAATACCGGTACTGTGAAAGACATCGTCTGGCAGAAGAATTACAGGGGCAGTAAAGGATATTATTTTATTTATTATCTGGATCGGGATAAAGACAGAGTGCTCGGCAGTTTTCATTACATTGAGCTTGGTGAGAACGACCGACCCTCTTATCTGGTGCAGGGAGGTTCTGCTTCCTACGACCGGTCCCGAAAAATCTGGACTGTTAATAATGCCAGAGAAGCTTTTTTTGATGCTGATCTTAAAATCACCGAAGCCGGCGAACATGCGGTAAAGGAGTATTCGTTTCCTGAGGACATTGATTTCTTTGCACGCATCCCCCGGAATCCTGGGGAACTGAATGTTACAGAGCTTACTTCTGAAATCGAGCATCTTGAGTCAAGGGGGCTGAGTTCTGTTCCCTACAGAGTTCAGTGGCATGCATCTTTTGCGTTTCCGTTAATGATGATATTTATAACTATTGTAGGAGCCATATCCGGTAACTCAGGGAATATAAGGTCCGGTGGTCCTATGATACGATCGCTGCTGCTTTCCATCGGAACCATTTTTGTGTTTCAGATGGTTTTTCGTCTGGGTCTGAGTCTTGGTCAGAACCGGGTAATCTGGCCGTTTGCCGCCGGCTGGGGGCCGACATTCCTGTTTATGGCTGCATCTTTTTATATGATCTGGAAGTTCAGAAAATAAAGGAAAAAGAATATGAAAAAATATTATGAAAATATTCAGGAATTCATGGAGGCCCTTGAGCAGGAAGGGGAACTTGTCCGCATTAAGACTCCGGTCAGCCGTGATCTGGAAATTTCAGAAATTTACTTTCGACATGCCAGAAGTCCCGGAGGGGGAAAAGCTCTTCTTTTTGAAAATGTTGAAGGAAGTAAAATTCCTGTATTAATTAATGCTTTTGGTTCGCATCGCAGAATGGAGATTGCTTTTGGAGGCCGGTCACTCGATTCCATTGCAGGGCAGATGGCAGAGCTCCTTAAAATCACAAAAATGAAGGCTCCTTCCGGAGCATCTGAAGCTGCAAAGCTGATGGGTCACGCGGCTTCTGTATTAAAATATCCTCCCGGAAAACTCAGATTTTCCAAAGCACCTGTGCAGGAGGTGGTCCTTCAGGGAGACCGGATTGATCTGAATGAAATTCCGATTCTGAAAAGCTGGCCGAAAGACGGGGGGCGCTTTGTAACTCTGCCTCTTGTATTTACAAAGTCTCTGCATTCGGGAGCAAAAAATGTTGGTATGTACAGAATGCAGCAGCTTTCCAGGGACACAACCGCCATGCACTGGCAGATCCACAAAGACGGATCTCACTACTGGCAGGAATACCGGAAAGAAGGAAAAAGGATGCCTGTCAGTGTGGTGATAGGAGCTGATCCGTCTGTTATTTTTGCGGCCACAGCACCGCTTCCGCCGGGAATCAATGAGCTTCTGATGGCAGGGTTCATCAGAGGTAAAGGTGTCAAAACAGTCAAATGTATTACGAATGATCTTGAGGTACCTGCGGATGCGGAAATTGTTCTGGAAGGGTATGTTGACCCGGATGATATGGCAGCGGAAGGACCTTTCGGAGACCATACAGGTTATTACACACCGGTCGAAAAATTTCCTGTATTTTATATAACTGCTGTGACCATGAAAAAATCCCCGGTTTACAGTGCAACCGTGGTGGGCAGAAGTCCCCAGGAAGACTGTTATCTGGCCCAGGCAACAGAACGCCTTTTTCTGCCTCTTCTGCAGGTAGTCGCTCCGGAAGTAAAGGACCAGATGCTTCCCTGGGACGGAAACTTTCACAACTGCGGAGTTTTTGCACTTGAAAAAGGTTTTCCCTTTGCGGCCCGAAGGCTTATGAACCATCTCTGGGGTTTTTCTCAGATGTCTTTTGCGAAATCAATTGTGGTAGTGGACAGCGATGTGAATCTGCATACAGGCGAAGAGCTCCTCCGGCATATTCTGAACAGCTGCGATCCGGTGAGAGATTCCTATATTACAGAAGGGGTGCTTGACCAGCTGGATCACAGCGGTCTTCAGCCTCTGTATGGCGGCAAATTCGGTCTTGATGCCACATCCAAATACAGGGAGGAGCTCGAATACGGAACAGAGTATTCCGGTAAAGCAAGGGAACTCGGTTATGCGGAATACAGAGATATTAAATCCGGTGCTGTAAATGAAAACACCCCGTTAAAACACCTTTCCGAAAAAGCCCGTAAGGAAGCTCTGAATAATATAATAAAAAAACTTAATAATAAGAAAATTCCGGTAAAAGATATCCGGCTGTACGGAGATGATTTAAGAAATCCGGTGCTTCTGATTTCCGTTAAGAAAAAGGCAGGAACAGGGAAACTGGCCGGTCTGACAGCGGATGCACTGCAGCCTCACAAAACCCCCGGGTTCCCGGCTTCGGTGATTCTGATTTTTGATGAAGGGGATAATCTGAAAAACGGTTCCTATGTTCTGTGGAAGATGTTCGGCGGTACAGACCCTGTGAGAGATATTGTGCGGCTGCCTGCAGAAGGAAAAAACCGGAATCTTCGTTCAGTTCTGATTGCAGACTGCACAAATAAAACCAAAGCCGACGGATATCTCAGAAAATGGCCGGAAGAAAACCTCATGGATAAAAAGACCATTGATCTTGTGAACAGAAAATGGAAGGAGATGTTCGGGGAGGAGCCTATTGAAGTGGAAAGGCCTTAAAAAAAGATTTATTATAATATTAAAAATATAATGTATAATAATTACCGCTTCAGCGGTGAAGAATATGTGATTTATTATTAAAAAGTGTTATACTGCCGGAAAAATATTGCAGGATAAAACCGGTAATCGATTTCGTGTAAATCGATGGTGCAGAAAGCAGATAAAGGGAAAGACCTCTTCCTTATAGGGGTGGGGGCAAGTGCAGGCGGGCTGGAAGCGCAGCAGATTCTGCTATCTCATCAGCCGGAGTTTCCCATCCCGGTCAGTATCGCAATCATTCAGCACCTCAGTCCAACCCATAAAAGTCTGCTTACTCAGCTCCTCAGAAAAGAAACCCCCTTTGAAGTAGTCGAAATTACGGATGGTATGGAGCTGAATCCTTCTCATGTTTATATTGCTCCCCCTAATACCAATGTGGAAGTAAAGGGAAAACGCTTTGTCCTGAGCGAAACATCCCGTTATCAGGGGCCTAAGCCCTCTATTGATCTGTTTTTTAATTCTCTGGCAAAGGAATACGGCAGCAACGGAGCAGGGGTCATTCTTTCCGGCACAGGAAGCGACGGCCGTACCGGTGTGGCAGCGGTGAAGGAGCACGGAGGTTATGTACTGGTTCAGGATCCGTCAGAGGCGGCTTATAACGGAATGCCTCTGGCTTCCATAGAAACCGGTCATGCTGACCGGGTGGAATCTGCACGGAACATTTTTTTATCACTTATAAACCTGCTTACGGAAGGAAGGCATTCTGCAGAAAAAAAAGACAGTGACAGCGGAATCATGGAATACCTTCGGTCAGTTAAAGGCTGTGATTTTAATCTTTATAAAAAAAATACAATACACAGGCGCATCAAAAGGCGGATGGACATTCTGCATTTTTCGGATATATCCGATTATGAGGTGTTCCTGCGATCAGACCGCAATGAAGCCGATTATCTCTATAATGATCTTCTGATCGGAGTAACCGGTTTTTTCCGGGACAAAGCCCCTTTTAAAGTTCTCCTTTCTGAAATGATCAGTCTGCTTGAAAACCACAGCGGAGACGATAACATCCGAATCTGGGTGGCGGGGTGTGCCACCGGAGAGGAAGCCTATTCCATTGCCATTCTGCTGCTTGAGGCTATGTACCACACCGGTAAGCGAAGAAATGTGCAGATCTTTGCAACGGATCTGGATGAAACATCGCTGCAGACGGCCAGAAGAGGTGTTTATAACGAGGAATCTCTGAAGGAAGCAGAGCCGCGGTATATACAGAATTATTTCACCAGAAAAGGCCATGAACTTGAAGTGAATAAAGCAGTCCGTGATATGATTCTTTTTTCGCGTCACAATCTGCTTCAGGATCCTCCGTTTCTTCGCCTTGATATGATCGCCTGCAGAAATCTCCTTATATATTTTATCCCTGAAATACAGAGAAAACTGCTGTATACATTTAATTATTCTTTAAAAAAAGAAGGATATTTATTTTTAGGAAAATCTGAAAGTATCGGGAATCTCGGCAATTATTTTGAGACCATTGACTCCCGGAATAAAATCTTCCGCTGTAAAATCGGTCTTAAGGTGCATCCGGTGTCGGACATTCCTTCCATACCGTCAAGACCCTCCGTAAAGTCCGAAAAAAGGAAGGGAGGCAGTTCCGAGTTTGATCTTACAGAAGCCATCCGGCAGACTTTAAATAAAATATATTTTTCTCAGTCAGCCGTAGTGGATGAAAACCTTACTCTGATCCGCACCAGCGGTGAAATTTCCCGCTTTTTCCGGATACCTGAGGGAGATGTTACTCTGAATATTCTTAAGCTTCTGCCGGAACAAATGGGGCTGGAACTCAGAGCAATGCTGCACCGGGCCCGAAAAAACAAAATACCGGTAAAGGGCTCCTGGCTGCCCAACGGTGAAACAAAAGTCAGGTTCCAGGCTGTCTCAATAGATTTCAACGGAGAAAACTCCGGCCTTTATCTGATTGGAGCAGAAGAGGAACCCTTATCCGGGGATCCCGGCCAGACCGGGAACGGAACTCTTATTATGGACGTTTCTGACCGGGATGCAGAGTTTCTGAAGCTGAGTGAACAGCTGCAGATCGTAATTGAAGAACTGGAAACATCAAATGAAGAGCTTCAGGCAACCAATGAGGAACTTCAGTCCTCAAATGAGGAGCTGCAGTCGACGAATGAAGAGCTGGAAACGGCTAATGAAGAACTGCAGTCTTCAAATGAAGAGCTTCAGATTGCATATACCGAAATCCGGCAGCTCTACGAGGAAAAAGAAAGGATTGCAGGCGAAGCTGATGTACTTAAAAATCAGTATCTTTCCGAGCGGAACAGGCTGAATACCATACTCGAACTTGCCCAGGTGGGCATTGTGGAGCTGGACAGAAACCTGAACGTGATCTACTCAAATACCGCATTTTCGCAGATGGCCCAGCTTCCTTCCGAGCATATGCGGGACCAGTTGTTTCTTTCCTGGATTCCTGAATCGGAAAAGGAGGATCTCTGGTCAGCGATGGAGGGCAGCGATGTCTGGATGATACCTGAACTAAGGCTTTCGGGCTTCAAAGGAAATGTGCTTACTGTATCTGTTTCAGGGAAAAAGTCAAAAAATAAAGTAACCTCCGAAACTCATATAATTCTTGTGATTACGGATGTAACAGAACAGCATCTTTCCAGGAAGGAACTCACAGAATACAGCCTCAGTCTGGAAAGCCGCATCCGGGAGGAGCTGGCCCGGAGGCTGAAGATGGAATCGGTGGCCATGCAGCAGTCCAAACTGGCCGGAATGGGGGAAATGATCAGTGCCATTGCACACCAGTGGAGGCAGCCGCTGTCAGCCATAGCTATGGGAATTCAGGATCTGGAAATGGCTTCCGAGGAGGGAGAGCTGACCCCTGATTATCTGCGGGATTCAGTAACAAAAACCTTGGAGCAGATCAAACAGCTTTCCGGAACAATCGATATGTTCCAGAATTTTTTCCGGCCTGTTTCAGAATCGGTGCGGTTTAATCTTGTGTCCGCAGTGGCGCGGGCTTCGGAACTGGCTGGTCAGACCCACTCCAAAAAGCTGCCTCCTCTCAAAACAGAGCATGAGGGCCGCGGAAGTATTTTTGTGCACGGATACGAAGACCGTTTTATTCAGGCAATACTGAATATCCTTAACAATGCGTATGATGCGATGTCAGAAGTCCCTGCAGAAAGCTTCAGGCTCGATCTCAGGATTACGGATTATCCGGGAAGAGCAGTGGTTGAAATCCGGGATTACGGTACAGGCATTACATCGGAAAATATTCAGAAAATATTTGAGCCATATTTCTCCACTAAAAAGAAAAACGGAACGGGCCTGGGGCTCTACATTTCCCGAATGATCATAGAGGAGCAGCTGGGCGGAAAAATCTGTTTTGAAAACGTAAATCCCGGCACTAAGTTCACAATTGAGCTTCCGGCTGTTACGGAATAATTGAAGGGACCCGGTCAAGATCCGCCTTCTGAGATTCCGATCATGTATTTACCAGAAAAAAAAAAAGAAGGCTGTGAATACATGGAATTTACGCAGGATGACAGTGTTACAACCCGGGAACTGGATTCGCTTTTCAGTTTTCTGACTGATACAAAAAATCAGGAATCCAGAAAAGTCATAATTTCGAGGCTTCTGGATCTGATACCGTTCGGTCATCACCCGATGCTTCATATAGAATCCCTGAGCGACCCGGCCCTTCGGATGGTCTTAAGGGAAAAATATCTTAAAAACCTCAATGAATGGAAAATGCTTTTTGATCTGAAAAAAGCACTCCGAAGAAATCAGGGTGAACTGGATCTGGAAACCGGAGCCTTTCTGGTTTCAAGGTTCAGCAGCCGCACAGTGATTACTCCTGAGGATTTCTCAAAGAAGCTGGATGAAATGGCCGGACCTTTAATCGAAAGGCTTATTCCGTTTGATTCCACAGAACAGGAGATGCGCCTTGAAATTCTCCGTCAGTATCTTTTTGAGGATCTGCAGTTTCGCGGAAATTCAGAGAATTACTACGATCCCGAAAACAGCTATATTACTTCCGTCCTGGAAACCCGGCTGGGAATCCCGGTTTCGTTATCGGTTCTAGTTCTTCTTATAGGAAAGAGGGTGGATATTCCGCTGTCCGGTGTGAATCTGCCAGGTCATTTTCTGGTCCGGCTTGGGAACGGATCGGGCCACCGGCTTTTCATGGACCCCTATAATTCAGGCAATATTCTGACAGAAGATGAATGCTTTCATTTCCTGACCTGGCAGGGACTGGAACCGTCACCGGGGTATCTGACTGGTTCAGGTTCTATGGCCATTATAAAAAGAATGTACCGGAACCTGATCAATTTCTATTCCTCTGACGGAAATAATCGGATAGAAAAGAATCTCCGGCAGCAATTTTCCTTGCTTCATGAATCGTATACCCGCTCATGACCATAATGGGCATGATTGACAAGTTAACAGCTCAGGACAGGATCAACCGGCGCATGGAGGAAATCTTCGCAGCCGATCACCGGTCTCTGGTCTCAGTCAGAGACCTGATTCTTAAAAGCGGTGGAAAACGGATCCGGCCGATGCTTCATTTTTTCTTCGCAAGGGTTCTTGGATACGAAGGAGATCTCTGGGTAGACACAGGGGCCATTGGTGAAATGATTCACAGTGCATCTCTTCTGCATGACGATGTGATTGATGAATCCGATAAAAGACGCGGAAAGCCATCGGCCAATGCCCTTCATGGAAATAAAACGGCTGTACTGGCAGGCGACTACCTTCTTTCCTGTGCGCTCAATCACATAGCATCTCTGGAGCATTCTCATGAGCTCCTCAGAATTTTTACCCGGACTGTGCGGATGCTTTCCGTCGGCGAACTCATACAGATGCAGTACGAAAATGATATAACTGCAGAGCTGAATACATACGATCAGGTAATTCTCGGCAAAACCGGTTCTCTTTTCGGGGCTATGACGGAATCGGCTGCCGTGATTGCAGGTATCACAGGGGAGGAACTCACTGTTTACAGAAAATTCGGTGAAGACCTTGGCCGGGCATTTCAGATCCGGGATGACTACCTTGATTATTTCGGAACTCAGGAAGTGCTTGGAAAATCGCCTCTCCAGGATTATGAAAGGGGACTTGTTACCCGGCCTGTAATACTCCTTCGCAATAAGCTCTCCGGTATGAAGCCGGGTCCTGACTTTGAAGAGTTTCTGGCACGCTGGCCCGATGAAAATTTCCGTAAAAGCTCCGAAGGAAAAAATTATATAACCGGTCTTTTGCAGCGTCACGGAATTGATACGCAGTCCCGTACAGAAACAGACAGCCTTCTGGACGGAATGACCGGTTTCTTAAGCCGCTATCCGGATTCTTCCTGGAAAAAGGATATCACGGCGCAGCTCGATAAACTCCGGATAACAGGTTGATTTATGCGTATTATTGTAGCCGAAACAGCGGGATTCTGCTGGGGAGTGCAGAGGGCGATTGATACCGCTCTTGAAGTATCCAAATCCACCGGTCATCCTGTATACACTTATGGCCCGCTGATCCACAATAAGCAGGTTGTGGACGAATTAAAAAAAAGAAACATTACCGATCTTGAAGGTGACATTGAAGACGCCTCTGACGGATCCCTGGTGATACGTGCCCACGGAGTGAGGCCTGACCTCCGCGCGGAAATTGAATCGAGGCATCCGAATGTAATAGACGCCACATGTCCCCTGGTTACAAAAGTGCATCGTAAGATTGTACAGAATCAGGAAGCCGGTTACCGGATTTATATTATGGGCGATAAAAATCATCCCGAAGTGATCGGACTTGCCGGCTCTGCGAAAGATGAAGCCGTTGTGATTCCTGCAGATCCCGAAGCAGTAAGAAAACTCAATATTAAAGAAGATAAAGCCTGTCTTGTCAGTCAGACTACACAGAACTATGAAATTTTTCAGCAGGTGGCAGATGTTCTCTCTGAAGGGTGCAAGGAACTTCTGACTGTAAACACTATCTGCGAGCCAACGCGCTCCCATCAGATGGAAACCGCTGATATTTCCTCCCGGGTGGATACTGTAGTTGTTGTAGGCGGCAAACATTCTGCAAATACAAAGCATCTTGCCGAACTTGCTGCGAGAATGGGTCCCAGGGTCATTCATGTGGAAACCGATGCTGAACTGAATGCAGCTGATTTCAGAAATGTGCAGGTGGTCGGAGTCACAGCCGGTGCCTCAACCCCTCAGTGGATGATCCGTCGTGTGGTTGACAGACTGCGCAGCTTTGACGGGAGATCCGGTGTGCTGATGGGTCTTCTGAGAGCCGCTATTGAGATTCTTGTGCCTACGAACCTTCATACTGTATTTGCTTTTGCATCTTTATATCTTGCTTTGTCGCTGCTGGCTGCAATTCCCCCTGTCTGGAATGTATTCTTTGCAGTTCTTGGAATTATTTTTTCCATCCATACTATAAACGAATTCGCAGCGGAACCGGGATTTGACCGTAAAAGCAGGCTTTCTCCTGCTGCCTATGAGCGGTTCCGGAATTACATGCTCTCTGCTTCCTTTATTACTCTTGCTGTCTCATCCGGTTATCTGATCCGGGAATCTCTGGCAGGAACTGTAAACTGGTGGATAACCGTAACAGCTCTGGTTGCAGGCATCGGAGGGGCTGTATTCAGCTGGAAACTGGTCCCTATGAAGTTTATGCGTTATACGGGATTTCGCAGTATCCGCGATATACCTGGCTCCAAAGATCTGGCAGTCTCATTCGGCTGGACTCTGCTTCTCGGTGTGATTCCGCCCCTTTCATCTTCTATGGAAGCCGGTCTTACCGAATATGCAGTTATGGTGGTTCTGATCTTTCTGCTTGTATACAGACGAAGTGCCATTATGGCCGTAAGAGATGTACAGGGAGACCGTATAGTGGGAATGGAGAGCAGCTTTAAATTCCTTGGCAAAACTGCATCGCGGAGACTCCTCTGGATGGCGGATATACTCAGCCTGATCCTTGGCGGCGCAGTGCTTGCTTTCTCAGAAGTTTCCTGGCTGCTTGGCTTTCTAACAGTGACCGGCCTTCTTTTCGGTCTTGCTCTTTCTTTTATGTACCGTTTCCGAAGGCTTCCTCCCGGCAGTGCCGGTCAGTTTATTATGGACCTTCAGTTTGTTGTCCCCGGGCTAACAGGACTGATTCTGAATTTTACCGGTATTACTGTATGATTTCAGTAAAAAAGTATATTTTATATATTTCAGTTTTTCTGATTCTGACCGGACTTCTTGCTGAAGGCATACTCAGGTTTGTCCGGTATCCTTCGCTTCAGTATTTCCGCGATCTTAAAATAATCCATACATATCATCCGGATTATAATGTGGGGCTTTCACCGGATGAGGATGTTTACCTCAGGCATAATCTGGGTTACTGGGAGGGAAGGTTTACCACAAACTCTTTCGGTCACAGAGGAAGTCCGGAACCTGCTGCCGATCAGCCGCAGCTGGTTTGTCTTGGGGACAGTGTTGTAATGGGATTCGGTGTTTCTGACGATGAAACATTCTGCAGCAGGCTGGATCAGAAATCAGGTTACCGGGCCATCAATCTCGGAGTGGATGCCTTTGGTTCTCTGGGATCAGCAAGGCGCCTTAAGGAAGCCGCAGGTCAGTTCCGGATTGATCTGGCTCTGTTTTTTTTATCTCCTAATGATTTTACAATGGCAGAGGATCTGCGGTCCCGCGGGGTTCTTTCTGACGATGAACAGGATGATTTCCGTCTGAATGATCCTTTCTTCAAAAAAACATTCCGTATGCAGTTTGAACTTACGCGATGGTCTTATCTGCTGATGGCAGCGAGGCTTTCTTATGATCAGATCCGGATCAAAATACAGGAAACCAAAGCGGGCATACTTTCAGAATTCCGGAGCCTTATCGGTAATCCGGGAAATTATCTGGTCCGCTCTTTTTATTCAGGACCTCATATTCATCACAGAAACAGTAATGCGGATACTTCACAGAATAAACCTTCCCTGGCTGATCCTTCCGAGGTGATGTGCCCTGTTCCCATTCCCCAGGGCTACAACTGTGAAGACCAGGCACCGGAGCCGGAAAGTCTGCCGGAGCTGCTTCCGGCCACAAAGGCAGCTTACGATCAAATGGCTGAAATATCAAAAAAATATAATTTCCCGGTGGTGCTTGTGCTGCTGCCGGTGCAGCTGAATGATCTGCACTGCCTTAGTCATAATAAATATTCTGCAAAGTCTGAATACATGATGCGGGCTGCGGCATATTTCAGAAAAAAAGGAATGCCTGTAATGGATCTTCGGCCATATGTTAAGAAAATGTGCGGACGCAGATTCATCCGGGAAAAGGACCGCCTCAGATCAGGTTACGGATACACAACGCCGGATGATCATATAATTCCGCTGGACGGACATTTCACATATGAGGGAAACCTTTGGGCGGCAGAAGCAATTCTGGATTATATGAACAGAAACGGAGGATCTTTCTGAGATGCTCTTTAATTCACTGCACTATCTGCTTTTTGCTCCTGTAGTTATCGGAATTTATTTTCTTCTTCCGGGCCGGTGGTCCAGGTGGTGGCTGCTGGCTGCAAGCCTTTATTTTTATGCAGTTTTTAAAATCACTTTTATTCTGGTTCTGCTGATCTCGGTCTTAATAACCTATTACGGAAGTATTCAGACAGAAAAATACCGGGGACAGAGAGCCGCATCCTGGTGGCTGTTTTCAGTAATTGCCGGTAATGTTTCCATATTATTCTTTTTTAAATATCTCGATTTCGCTGTCCGTTCCCTGAATAACCTGTGGTTCCTGTCTGCGCCGGAGGCTGAAACAGGTATTCTGCCGCTGCCGGGTATTATTCTTCCCATGGGAATTTCTTTTTTCACTCTTCAGGCAATCGCTTATGCTGTGGATGTGAAAAGAGGGGTAATCCCCCCCGCGTCGAGTCTCCGGGACTTCACTCTGTTTCTGAGTTTCTTTCCGCAGCTTGTTGCCGGTCCGATCATGAGAGCGAAGGATCTGATCTGGCAGTTCAGGGAAAAAACCGTCTTTACTGAGGAAAACCTGCGGATCGGACTGCTTCTGATTGCAATGGGAATTTTTAAAAAAACTGTAATTGCAGATCAGGCCGGAGTTCTTGTGGATGCGGTTTTTGCTGAGCCGGACCGTTACAACTGGGTTTCTCTCTGGATGTCGGTTTTTGCTCATGCCGTCCAGGTTTACGGGGATTTTTCCGGGTATTCTGATATTGCGATAGGATCAGCCAGAATTATGGGCTTTTCCATTCCGCAGAACTTTACCCGTCCTCTGCTTGCTTCCAGTATCACAGATATCTGGCGCCGCTGGCATATCAGTCTTTCCACCTGGCTTCGGGATTATATCTACATACCACTGGGAGGCAGCCGGGTGAGTATGCCGCGTGCTTATTTTAATCTGCTGGTTGTGTGGTTTTTTGCAGGGGTCTGGCACGGAGCTGACTGGACTTTTATTCTGTGGGGGATGGTCAATGCAGCAGGTCTGATAAGTGAGAAATTCCTTTTTGGTTTTCCTGTAATTAAAAAATATTATGAAAAAATGCCATATTTATTAAGAAATTTTTATACTTTAACTGTTTTTTCCTTTGCTATTTTCTTTTTCCGTGCCCATCCGACCGGCAGCTTTACAGAAGGAACACAGACCGCATTCTTTATGGTTTCCAGAGCCCTCAGTTTCACAGGAGGGGAATGGGCCGTTCCTGGTACGGCCTTCATCGGCTCTCTGACCCTGCTGATACTCTTTGAATTTACCGAAGAATACTATTCCGGTATCATTGCATATTTTAAAGAAAACAGACTGCTGCAGTATTCTCTTGCAGCATCGGTCATTCTTTTCGGATTTATTGTCTATTCGGTTACGGTAAGTCCGCAGTTTATTTACTTCCAGTTCTGATAGCCAATGACTAAAAAATTATTATTAAAAATTCAGATTATAGCTGCAGTGACCGCCTTCGGAGGAAGCTGCACATCAGGTGAGCGGTCTTACGAAGGGAGCAGGTCTGCTTCCGGCGAAAACAGAATCATTCTCTCTGTATCAGACATGCATTTCCGCGAGCTTGCCCCGATCACAGAAAAAAATACAGCCGGAATCAGATTAATTTCTGGTGTCTTCCGGGAACTGGATGCCAGAGGAGATGCTTACTGCCTGGCGAAAAATGAAAAAGAAATCCGGGAATCAGGACTGATTCGTTCTGAGTATATTCAGGATTATTTAAAATCCGGGAAAGGCGGACTGAAAAGTCTTGTGGCCGGGTGCTGGAATTTTCTGGAAATGAATGATTACAGACCCGATCTGGACTTTGCATTGATGAAAAAGCTGCTGCCGGATGCTTCCTTTGACTGTTACAGTGTAGGTTTTCTGCAGCCCTATGTAATGCACTCAGAGCTCCGCTGTGCCAGTCTTACCATGACTGATATTGACTGGCGGATTCTGGATGCTCACCGCCAGTTTACAGAATTCAGACGCAATGGTTATGATTCTTTATCTTCGCTCAGCAGAACACAAAGCGGCTGGATTGCACTAAGGGGAAATTACGGGCCCGATGTCAGCCTCAGTCCGGATCTGGTGTGCCGCCCGATCCAGAAGGAACAGTGTATCCGGATGTTAAAAAAAGCAGATGAAATTCCGCTGCCTGAAAATATAACTCTGAATCTGTCCGCACTTCATGATATGCAGTTTCACCCCCGGAGCGGCCAGGTACCTGTAGTGTTTCTGAGTAATGCAATTGATGAAACCTATACCAGTGAATCCGAATTCAGTAGAATGCTGCAACGAAGCACTGAGAACCTGAAACACGGCGAGAACGCCTGGTTCATCTATCATACGGGGGGCTGGAAACTGTTCGGAATTTATAAAATAGAAAAAAATACAGGAAATACTGCCGGTTTCAGAACGGAAACCGTATGCAAAGATGTTTACCAGTCCATATCCAGGGGGAAGGACGGAAAACCCGCAGTCTATGAAACCTATTTCGAGCGCATTTCTGTAAATGCGCGATCAGCACCGACCTGTGCATCTCTTCTCAGCCGGCTGCAGCTGTCTTTTTAACCTTCGGTGCCGCTTTCTTCTTTTTAGCGGATTCAGAAGGAAGCTTAGGCTGATCCGTCATCTGAGTCCTTGTTACGGAAATGATGGACGGTATCTGCATTAAACTTTCTATAATTTCCTGCAGATGATCTGCGTGTTCCACTTCTATAAGGAACCGCGCTACCATAAGGTCTTCGTCGGACTGAGGAATGTCGGCCTCGGCACGCAGAATATTTGTATATGTTCTGGAAATCCCGCCTACCATTTCCATATAGAGTCCCTGACGGTCATGGGCTTTCACTTCAATAGTAACCGGATACTTTTCGGTGAGTCCTTCCCACCGGACCGGTATGAGTCTTTGCTTTTCCCCGGACTCTTTCGGCAGCAGAGTACAGTCCTTTCTGTGAATGGTTACACCACGGCCCCTTGTAATGTAGCCCACGATCGGATCACCCGGAACCGGACTGCAGCATTGTGCATAGCGAACCGGTATGTCCCTGGCGCCTGCCACTTCCACCTGTTTAGGATCCGGTGTTTTTTTGCGGCTGATTCTGAGCTCTTCGAGATCGGAAATTTCAAAGCCTTTTTTATCCTGTTCTTCGCTGTGTTTTGCCGGAACTTTTTTATCGCCCCGGATTTTTTCCGCAGCCGGGGTCCCTGCTGCAGGTGCCGGTTCCCTGTTATTTTTCGATGGCACACCTGAAGAATTGCTGCGTCCCTCTTTCAGAGCCTCTTCTTCTTCCTTGCTGCGGAAATAGGCCCGAAGTTTCTGACGTGCCCTCTGCGATTTAATGTAGCGCAGCCAGTTGGGGGAGGGATTCGGGTTTTTATCGGTAATGATTTCAATTCTGTCTCCGCTCTTCAGCTCAGTGCGAAGAGGCACCATTCTGTCATTCACCCTTGCCCCCTTGCAGCGAAGACCGACATCGGTATGCACCCGGAACGCAAAGTCGAGCACAGTACCCCCTACCGGTATGTCGATAATGTCTCCTTTAGGAGTAAAAACATAAACTTCTTCGGGGGCGAGCTCATGGGAAAGATCTTCCATAAAGGAGCCGGTGTCGTCCGTCTGTTCAATCATTGAGGATAGACGGGAGAGCCATTTTGTGCGGACTTTTTCCGACGTGGTGCTTGCGCTTTCGCCTTTATACAGCCAGTGGGCGGCGATCCCGTGATCAGCCATCTCATCCATTTCCCTTGTGCGGATCTGAACTTCAAGCGGCTTCCCATCCGGACCCACGAGAGTTGTATGAAGACTCTGGTATCCGTTGATTTTCGGGGTGGCAATATAATCCTTGAATCTTCCGGAAATCGGAGGCCAGAGGGTATGCACAATTCCAAGTGCTCCGTAACAGTCCTTCATTTCGTCCACAATGACTCTGATCCCGCGAAGGTCATAGATGCTTTCCAGAGATTTTCCCTGGGACTGCATTTTATTGTAAATCGAGTAAATATGCTTTGCACGTCCTTTGACAGAAGCATCAATACTGATTTCAGAAAGCCTTTGCCTGATTATTTTTGATATTTTATTAATAAAATCTTCGAGGTCACCTCTCGACTGCTGCAGCTGATCCTGAATTTCCCGGTATTTTTCCGGATTGAGATGCATGAAAGCCAGATCCTCAAGATCGGATTTCAGACGGAACATACCCAGTCTGCCTGCAATCGGAGCGTAGATTTTCAGAACTTCATTTGCGATTCTTTCAATTTTATGAGGTTTCTGAAACTCCAGGGTTTTCATATTATGAAGTTTGTCTGCCAGTTTGATGAGAATCACACGCACATCTTTTGCGGTGGCCATCAGCATGAGCCGGACATTTTCCTGGGCTTCCAGTTCCTTCAGCCTTGAGTAGGAAGGATCCCGGGAAGCTGTTTCTTTTTTTACAATAGAGATTTTGGTTACGGCCCGGACCAGAGTGTTCACTTCGTCGCCGAACTCCCGGATGATGTCTTCCTCATTCCAGCGGGTGTCTTCCACTACATCGTGCAGAAGGGCGGCCGCAATCGTAGCCGAGTCGAGGCCCATTTCAGCAAGGTACTGAGCCACTGAAATAGGGTGAATGAAGTAGGGTTCCCCGGAAAGACGTTTCTGATCCTCATGTGCGTGGGATGCGAACTGGAATGCCTTTTTTATGAGAACTATGTCAGGATTTTTCACCTTGGATTTCACAGTCTTCATGAGAGTGTTATACATATTCAGAATTTTCAGACCGTGGAATCCGTGTAGCAGCATACAGATCAGATTCAGCTTCTTACGGGATTATTTCAATCAAGAAAAAATAGATGGACGATTTTCTTTCAGTAACAGCTTTTTGATATTAAGGTGATTTCAGCCCGTGATTTAAAATACCGGTCCGTCCGTGAAGCAGCATCCGATCTTCGGATTCTGAAAAATGTCACTTTCCGCCCCGAAAGCGGCTGGACTTTGTATCAGGTGGTCAGGCATCTTTCTGAGTTTATTGACAGCTCTATGACTGGTTTCTCATTTCAGCATCCCTGGCTGATCCGCAGAACCATCGGCAGATTATTCCTTATGTATTACCGGGAGAACGGTTATCCGTCCCATCCTGCTGTCCATCCGCCGCATCATCCGGCTGGTGGTGATACAGATGCCGCACTGGATGAACTGGACCGTATCACGGAAAGATTTGAATACCACGAAGGGTCTCTGGCGGAACACCCTTTTTACGGAAGAATGACTTACGAAGAATGGCATTTGTGGCACCTGTGGCACATTGAAAAGCATATGAGTCTTCTGAATCCTGCGGAATCCGAACCGGATCAGGTTTCAGTAATTACAAAACTGCCCGCCATACCCGCCAAAAAGAAAGCTTCTAAAAAAAGGCCTTCTTCCAGGAAGAAAGCCCGCTGACCGGCTATGAAACTGAAAAGTTTTCTGTATTTTATTCAGTCAGTTCTCAGGACTGTCTATAAATATGCCACCAGCGAAGAGGCGATGGCTGCGTTCTACGATGTAAGATCTTTTTATCATAATTATCTGAGTTTTCCTGCCCGGGTGGGATATGCGGCGGTCGGGACGGTATCTTTCAGCATACTTGTGGCTGAATACGGGTTTTATTATCCGCCTGAGTGGAATCTGATTTTTTCCTACACTGTACCATTCCTTATTTATTACATGATTTTTTACGAGGTCTTTGCTCTGATTTTCTGTGAAAAAGGGCCGCGTCATTATTTCGAAAGGCATCGTCTTGAGTTCGGGGTAATCTCTTTAATTATTCTTCAGTGGTTCTTCCTTGAAGTGGTACTTGAATTCTTTACTGCATTCCGTTCACCTACTGAAGAAGTAGCTATTATTTTTCTTTCTTACAGCCAGGGTCTGATTCTGTTTAACAATATCATCCATTTCATAAGAAATGCCCGTATTGCCCAGAGCCTTCACCTGAGCCCGTCCATCGTCTTTCTTTTCAGCTTTGCTTCTGTGATCGGAACAGGGACATTGTTTCTGCTGTTCCCGAAAAGCCATACGGGTGCACTCGAAACGGTGGATGCTCTTTTTATTGCAGTGAGTGCCACAAGCGTTACGGGTCTTTCCACGGTTGTGGTGCCTGATGCATTCACCCGTACCGGTCAGGTGGTAATACTGATAATGATTCAGATTGGCGGCCTGGGCCTTATGACGCTGACTTCCTTTTTTGCCTATTATCTTGCCGGTCAGTCTTCACTCCATACAGGGGTGCAGATGAAAAACCTTCTTTCTGAAGATTCCATCGGCCGGGTAAAAGACCTCATAAAGGATATTGCAATGTTTGCTTTCGGTATTGAATTTCTCGGAGCAATGTATCTTTTTCTTACCACACCGGCAGGTCTCTTTAAATCCATGGGTGACCGGATTTTCTCGGCTGTTTTTCATAGTGTGTCGGCTTTCTGTAATGCCGGTTTTTCCCTGTTTCCGCAGGGCCTGTATGATATCACTGCCACGGAGGGATATTCTTATCTTTCCGGCATAATGGTTCTTATTGTACTGGGAGGACTTGGTTTCCCGATACTCTCTCAGCTTCATAAAAGGCTTATGCACAGAAGTAAAAGAATCTTTGTTTACTCCATCAGTGCCAAACTTGTTTTTTATATGAGTTCCCTGCTGTGGCTGCTTGGCTTTATAACCTATTATACACTCGAATCTGAATATACCCTGAAAGGAAAAAGTCTCGCAGAGCAGGCTTTTCATTCGTTATTCTATTCGGTAACGATGAGGACTGCCGGTTTCAACAGTCTGGATGTAGCCTCCATCGGGGTGCCAATGGCGTTTGTTTCCCTGTTTTTTATGTGGGTAGGAGCATCCCCTGCCTCCACCGGAGGGGGGATAAAAAGTTCAACACTGGCTGTGGCAGTGCTGCATGTTTACGGGCAGCTCAGGGGAAAGGAAAATGTGGAAATTTATCACCGGATCATTGCACCGCAGGTTCTGGCAAGGGCATCCTCCACGGTAATGCTGTCTCTTTTTACTGTTTTTACTGGTATTTTTATTATTGTTATGAATGAACCGGATCATAATTTTTTAAATATTACTTATGAAGTGGTTTCCGCGTTCGGAACGGTTGGTCTCTCCCGGGGAATCACCGGAGACCTGAGCGATGCCAGCAAAATCACATTAAGCGTGATCATGCTTGTGGGCAGGGTAGGGGTGTTTACATTCATTCTTGCCTTCACTCCTCAGGTGGAGCCGGTCCGTTACAAGTATCCGGTGGAATATGTAATGGTAGGATAAAAGGTTAATAGTATGGCAAAAAAAATAGCGGTGATCGGTTTAGGGGATTTTGGTAAAAGTCTGGTCCATGCTCTTCTGGACGACGGACATGAAGTGGCTGCATTCGACCGTGATCATGAAACAATACAGGGAATGCAGCATTATGTAACCAATGCGGTCTGTCTTGATACAACAGATGAAAGGGCAATGCGAACACAGGGTCTCGAAGATATGGATGTGGTTATACTTGCATCGGCCGAACGGTTTGAGACTCTGATCATAACTGCAGATGTGCTGCGAAGGATCGGGGTAACAGAAATTATAGCAAGGTTCAAGAATGACCTGCAGAAGCGAATCCTTACAATGCTTGGGATTACGAATATTTTTAATCCGGAGGAAAACGCTGCCCGGAGTATGGCAGACCGGTTTCACCGCGAAGGCATTAAAACAAGCTTTCTGCTTTCCGATCAGTACCGGGTAACGGAGGTTCTGCTTCCGCGTACATTTATCGGAGTAACAATTAAAGAAAGTAAATTAAGGGAAAATTATAAACTGAATCTGGTAACAGTCAAGAGACCCCGGAAAAAAAATCCCATGTCGCGTGCAGACACTGAAGATATACTTGGTATTCTGGACGGGAATGAAGCCTTTAAGGAAGGAGACATTCTTGTTCTGTTCGGTGCTCATACGGATATTGATTCATTCCTTGATCATAATCTATGACGTAAGGTCCAGCAGCTGAACGGTTTTTTCCTTAAGTTCAGGAGAGGAAATAAATTCAGATACCTTCTGCAGCTGAGATGCATCTTTGATACTGACTGTTAGGGTAATGCTCCCTCCTTCAAAGTCATCCGGAACCGAGATCCGGATTTCAGGAGGCAGTCTCATACTTCGGATCAGAGTCGAGCTCCTGTCCCTGAATCTGCAGATGTTCGGAAAAGCAGCCTGATACAGCTGATTCCGGAGATCTGCCGGGACCTTTTTTTCCCCGGTTTTCCAGCGGAGGATAATTCCGGCTGCCGCTGAGGTTTCCGCTGCTCCGCAGAACTCTATAATCTCTTTTATAAAATTCCTCTTGAAAGCAGAGCCGAAGAATTCCGGCCCGAGAAGATCCTTCAGCTGACCGTCAAGGGATTCCCATACAAGGAGAGTGGTCAGGGGAAGATCTGTAAGCACCGCCAGATCTGCTGCGTTTTTACTTAGTTTTTTCCAGAGTTCCCAATCGTTCAGATTTTTATAGTTAACGGTGCTGCCGAGGGCCTCCAGAAGGGCGCCAGCCGGTATTTTGCCATGAGCAGCATTCCAGGATGCAAGAACAGCCCGGTGAACAGGGGCAAGCCGAAGCAGATAGCGCCATGTTTCAGCTGAAAAAAGCTCAGTTTCGGGGATCACAAAAAAGGAACTGCCTGCCTCAGCAGAAACAGACGAATACTCCGGAGCGAGAATCCAGCTTAATCTGTTTTCCTGAGTCCGGACCGCAACCGGAAGGGGACTTGAGTGCCTGTAAGGAAGGCTGAAATCGCTGCCGATTTCTTTTTCTGATCCGGTCTGCATCCAAATCTGCATAGCAGCCAGAATCGTGGCATCTGGCACAAAAAACCAGTAATTTTGCTGTATCATCCGTTAAAAAAAACTTCTATCCCAGGCTCTGAGCTGGAAATCTGACACAGGCTCAGTACATTCATGGATTCCGGCGAAATAAAAAAAATCAGTGATCCGAAACAGGTTCACGATATTACGCAGAAGCTCTTCTGCAGAAAACCTGTTCAGATTCAGGATAAAACAGGTAATCATCCGGTTCGTATCAAAGATTACAGTAACGGAAAACTGCAGCTGATCCATAACCTGAATGACGCAACGGTCAGGCTGCTTTCCCTTAACCACGGGGAACACCGGCTTTTCCTTGAGTGCCGTATTGAAAAAAGGGATCCGGACGGCACCGAGACCGCAATGCCGGTGCGTATCCACATGAGGCGTCAGATCCGCAGGGAAAAGCGGGTTCATATTTCGGAAGGAAATGCTAAAGTCCTCTGGATTACCGATGTAATCACTATGAAAAGCATCCCCGACAGCATGAGCGGCTACAACACAAGACGTGACCAGATAATGCAGGGATTCCGTGATAAACTCCGGAAAATATTTGTAATTTCAGACATTATCTACCGTAAAACCTTCCGTATGGACAACAGAATGCGGGTGATGAGCAATTTCGGAAAAGGCATCTATGTGCAGAACAGAAATTTCCCGCAGGTCGGAATTAACGGAAAAACCATTCCCTTCGAGGAATACCGGAAAATCATCCAGTTCGATAAACTTGCGGAAAGTATAATAGCGGAGGCATCAGTGCCTCTGATGTACAAAAATATTTATTTATTCGGTTATGCAATGGTTCATTCCACTGAGGATATGGATCCATCCCATTATGAAAAGCTTGAATACTTCTGCCGGGAGCTTGTGAAAGAATTCCACAGGAGCGAACTGTTTCCGCGAAATCCGGAGCACTGCATAGTTACTGATATGAACTACTCCGGTGTAGGTTTTATGCATCCTCACAATCCAGCTTACATCCGCGGTTTAATGCCTGGTGAGCATATTATGTTTGATATGCATATTCCAAGCGGTGAAACCATGGCTTTCACAGGTGTTATCCGAAACATGAAATCATTCGAGAAGGCGCACAGGATCGGTGTGGAATTCGAAAACCTGAACCAGGAACAGAGGACGCATCTCGAGAAATACTTTGAACATCTGAAAAACCACAATGCCGGATCGGCCGGCAGCGGATGATCCCGTTTTTCAGGGAACTGCAGCTGCTCTGAAATAATTACCTTCCGGGAGCTGTTCGTACCGGGAGAAATTCAGGGGTGCACCTTTCGGTTCAAAAGGAAAGCTCTTACTCCTGACTTTAATTCCGGTAAAAAGTGAATATATTCCGGCGGCAAGTGCATCGGCCATAGCTGCCCGGTCTCTTGTCATATAGGTTCTGTCGGTTTCTCGGTTTAAGAAGCCTGTTTCAATGTAAGCTGTGACTGCATTTACATAATTAGGCAGAGAATAAGCACTGACATAAGGCGGATGGATCGGACCAGGTTTTCTGTATCGGCTGCTGTTTTCTGCGTTCAGATTTCTCATTTTAAACTGCAGGAACCGCATCAGTTCATCAGTGGCATAATGATTATCGCCCCCGAAACCGAGGGGGCCTCCTTCACGCTTCCATCGTTCTGCTGCGGATCGTTCCCTGTCCCAGAATTTACCGGTTGCCTGAAACTCTCTGTAATCTCTGGAATAAGGACCGGGCCCGTTCAGTCTGAAAAGTTTTTCCCAGCCCGCAGTATCCCTGTAATTCCAGGTGATCAGATTATGCCGGATACCCCGGTTCTTGAGCAGCCACGGACCGGACCCGCTGCGAAGAGAACGGAATCCGTGAAAATACACCCAGGTATCAGCTCTTGCTGATTCATATTTAGACCAGCCGGAGTCGGAAATTATCCAGAGGGAATCCTTAAACCACGGCGATTTTTCAATGCTGGATACGGGTTCCTGGTCAAGGTGGATTCTGCGGATCAGATCGAAAGTGTCGTAACCGGGTGTGAGAACAGCTGCCATTCCGCCTGGATGGCCTCTTCCGGCAGGTGTCATATGCAGAGAAACCGCAAGGTGCGGACTTACCGAATTGATATAGGAAATTCGACCCATTCTGATCCGCTTTTTGTTACGCCGGTCGGGAAAATCATAGAGTCTGTAAGGATCGTTGATTCCCGGATCGGTTTCTTTAAAACGTTCCTGCCATGATTCGTTTCTGGTCATTACGGTCTTCAGGGAAATCCACGGAAGGTTTTCTGAATCCGTGAATTCATTAAGAATTTTTTTAAATTCACTGAATCCTTTTTCTGTACTGGTGAGTTCGAGTCTTTTTCGGACTTCGCGGGCCAGCTTCATCATGACGAAATGTTCTTCATACTGCTGATAGCGCATACCGCTGCCGTAAGGTTCAAGATACCTGCCGGTGACCGGGTCCCATTTATCGTCATAGCGGGGCGAACCGTAGCCCCCGTGACCGGGATCAATGACTACGGTGTATTCTGATACCGGCTGACCATGGAGCAGGCCTGCCGGGATAAAAGAAAAAATAAATAAAAATTTGCAAATAAGCCCTGGTTTTAAAAACATTCTGTTACTGAGGAGGAGAGATTCCGGAGTCAACCTGGGAGGACTGTGCTCCGAAAGCAAGATCTTTTTTGTATTTCTCCCCGATTGCCTTTCTTTTGGCAGCATCATCCTCAAGGTCCATCATCACTGAAATACCGTGCAGTCTTGCCAGTCTGTAATGATCCACGGACTGGTCGAACATCTGGCGGTTTCTGGCATCCTCAGCAAGCAGCATCTGCTGGTAGGCCATACGTATCCGGAACTGTGCCCTGAGAATGGTGTCGTTGGTTCCCGGCTTTGCTCCGGAAGGATCATACACAAGGGCAAGATCTTTTTCGGTTACAGTGCCGGCTGCTTCACGCAGAATTTCCAGAGAACTGGTTTTAAAAAAGTCTGAATATTTAGAAAGAAGTGCATTTGAATGATTAAAGGCTTTTTCAAGGTGGGTGAGGGAGGTTCCGGTTTCATTCAGATAGTAGGAATGAAGCCCTTTGCGGTAATCTTCCTGGATTGCAGTAAAGTCACTTCTGGATCCGGGGACATCAGCCTCGTAAGTATCAGTCAGAGTTTTAAGCCTGCCAATGTTTTCCCGGGAGCGTTTCCGGAAAAAATCAATATAACGGGCAGGCTCGCTGGCCATACGGATGCTTCTGCCGGTTACCTGTTCGGATGAATCGGGGGCAGCGGGGGGTTTGGCTGCTGCCTGGGAAAAAAGGCTGCCTGCAGTAAGCATAAGAATAAGAGCGGCAGTGAAAGAACTGAATTTCATTTTTTATACCTTTAGCTGTGAAGTTGGTTCTATGTAACATTCACCGGAAAAATCTGTCAATTCCATTTGATAAAAAACCGGCAGATCAGAAACTGGACAAATGCAGCGGTCCGGTTCCAGAGCAGCCATCTTATTTTTAGTTATAATTTTCACAGCCGGTATCAGTTCTGTTTCAGCAATAGAAACAGAGCTTCCGGTGGAGGACCGGGTCATTCGTACTGATTCCGTTACCGGTTTCACCGGATTGTCTGTAAAAGGGAAACGGTATGCTGTCCCGTATATTCTCGAGAATGCAGCAGTATCGGGGGACCGGAATTTTCGGAAGGCTGTGATGGATGCCTTAAAAGACCAGCCGGACCCCCTTCTTTCAGGTTATCTGACTGCAGCAGAAGTCATTTTTCAGGATGCTTCCGGCCTTCGTACAGCGCAGGAACTGAAAAAAAAAGCTCTTGCCGAGCAGAACCCTGAGAAAAAGGCTCTTCTGTTTTTTTTAAGCGGTGTGTACAGCGCAGCATCTGCCGAAAAGAACAGCAATCTGAAAGAAAGCTGCCGCATACCGGAACTTGCATCATCCTGCCGCCTTGCGGAAGTATCCGAATTCATTTTTAAAAAGACGCAGTCCCAGGTTCTTAAAAAAGACGATTATCAGGGAATACTGAATGTTCTGAAAAATTATATTTCAGGGAACGACACAGCCCCCCCGTTTTTTCCGGCCGCCGGAGCATCGGCTGCAAGGAATCTTTACAGCCTCGGAATGCCGCTTGAAGCAGCCATTCTTGCCGAAAGAATGACTTACCGGGATCCCTCACCGGAAGCAGCTGAACTGCGCTCCGCCGTACCCTTTTTCCTTGCGGCTGCGGGGGACTTCCGGTCTGCCATACGCTATTCTGATCGGTTTTCAGGCGGCAGTGATGCCCTCTATCTGAATACAAAAATTGACTGGATGATCCTTGGCGGAATGTACCGGGAAGCCATTGAGGCCCTTACGTCCGGAAGCAGTCTGCTTCTTAGCCCCTCACTTCAGAACAGGATTGATTACTGGACAGGTTTCCGGCACAGTCCCGGAAGCAGCAGTCTCAAGGCAGCCATGCTTTTTTATCTTGCCGGGGACCTGAAACAGGCTGCATCCTTATTGGAAAAACTGAGGGATATTCCAGGTGCCAATGATGAAGGTGAGCCCTACAGCCTGTATGCCCAGCTTCGTCTTGCTCAGATACTCTCCGCTGAAAATCCGGAACTGGCTCACAGAATTGCAGAAGATGTGGTGTATGCGGCTCAGGCAAAAGGGTGGGAGAATCTGGAGTTTCAGGCAACCGTTCTGGATGCATGGATCCTTTATTTTCAGGGGAAGAACTATCCTGCCTATATTAATCTGGTTAAAGCACCGGGAATTCTGCGTAATAAAAAAAATGAACCAGGCTGGGATTACTCTCATAAACTGGCACTTCTGGCGGTGCAGAACCGGCTCAGGCCAAAGGGGGATCAGTCAGTCCTAATTCAGTCAGTATCGCGGATGCTGCTTGATAAACCATATCATGAGGCACTCTTCACTGCGAAACACTGGCTTCCTTCCGGCGTAAACAGGGATTTTTTTGCGGCTCAGGCGCTGCTGAATTTCAGTAATACCGGAAGGCCCTGGGAGGGAATGGCATTTATAACATCGCTCCAGGAAGAAAACCGGCTGTTTTTTCCTCCGGGAGAAAATCCTGGTTACCACAAAGGACTTTACACAAGTCTTCACTGGATACCGGAACTGCAGAGTTCAGAAACACATGCTTTTTTTACCCGGGAGCTGAAACTGACCCCTCCGACCGGAGCAGTCATGAGATCCGCATCTGCGGTTTACGGGACGGATACTACCGGAATCAGGGGCCGGTTTCTGCGGAAAGGATCCTATTACGTTTTTTCATTTCTTCTGAACGGAGAGCGTTATGTCAGTCTTGTGTATCCAAAAGTGGTTTCAGTCAGAAGAAAAACCAGTGTACTGGCCGCCATCAGAACAGTAAGACTCAGCGAAAAGAATTTCAGGACGCTTGCAGAAAAATGCAGGGCCAATCAGCCGCAGATCAGAGAAGCAGAGTGCCGTACAGCAGCCGAGGAACTGAAGCCGCTCCGGGCCCTGATGAGCTCCCGGAAAAGTTTTGTGATCCACACACCTTACGATCCTGTTTCCGATATTAACTGGGGTGCCGCACTTTCCTCCTCCGGATCCTTTCACGATACCGTATACTTTACAAAAAACATTAAATTTAAAAACGAAAAATCTTTGCCGTTTCCGCAGACTGAACCTGCTTCTTCCTGTAAAATTCCTGGTAAAGGAGTCATTAAAATATGGCCTGACGGACTGGATTCCGCCGATGGGAAATACGGCCCAAGACCGATCTATCTGCGCCACTTTCGCTGCGATGATTCCCAGATTCGCTTCTGGGATCTGGACCGTTTCTCGGCGGACGGACCTGCCGCAGTGGTTTACACTGCGCGAAAAAATGAAACCAGACTTGATGCAGCGTTCGCTGAGCATTTTTCATCCAGAAACCAGGGAACCATTCTTGCTGAGTTCAGTAAACGATGGACGGAGGATCAAATGAATTATTTTATGGAAAGGCTGAAGGCAGAATGGAGTCACGGAGTCTCCCGTGCATTTATGAGAGCCGCTTTTCAGACAAATCAGAAATTTCCGGAAATCAGAATCCGTATCATTCTGCCTGGTTTTGCAGAATAATTATTCTGATTGAATTCTGAAAAAATTTACTTTGTGCTGTTTAAACCTGTAATGAATGCTGAAAAAACCGGCCAGGGACCCTTTAAGCACACCTGCAAATTTCCGGAAAAATGCGGATTTGCCCTATACTGATGAATCTCCCCTGCGAACCCTTTCAAATCATTCCCAGCCAGCGAAACACTGCCAGCCATGCAGACAGAGTAAACATGGAAAGCAGAGTAGTGGCCACCACAATAGCAGCACTCAGATTTTCATCGCCCCCCATTTCCCTTGCCATAATAAAACTGACTACAGCGGTAGGAGAGGCAGTCAGTATTACTGCGGAGACTGTCAGTTCCGGACTCTGATTCAGGTATACTAAGGCAAAAAATACAGCAGCGGGATACACTGTAAGCTTCAGAAACGAAACCAGCAGGGCCTGACGGAACCGGGAGCGAAGATAGCTCAGATCAAGGGAGATTCCCACTGAAATCAGCGCGAGCGGCGCTGCGATGACCCCGGCCATTTCCAGAGATCTGTCCAGAAATAATGGTATGCTGAGTTCTGCAAGCGACCAGATGATTCCGGCCGCTGAAGAAAGTATCAGCGGGTTCAGAATCACATCCTGGGTGATGCGGCGGAATCTGACGCGACCATCCGTTTTTCTGGCTGCGGAGAGCGATAAAACAGCGACTGCAAGCAGATTGTACATTGGCACAGTAAGTCCGATCAGTATGGCAACGGTGGCTATGACCGGAGTATCCGAACCGAATGTATTAGCAATGATCGGCAGGCCCAGGAACACCATATTGCTTCGGTAAACTCCCTGGGATATAACACCGGGATCGGCACCCCGGAAGAGAGCTGCTGTAAGAAAAGCTATGGCAGCAGTCAGAACAGAAGTTATATAAATTGTAAGAATCGCTGTTTCGGGAAAAGCCTTTGTGAAATCAGAGTGAGCAATGCTTCGGAAAAGCAGGGCAGGTACAGCTATATAAAAAACAATCTGTGTGATTCCGGAGGATGCAGAGGAGTTCAGTCTGCTGAGTCTGCGAATGGTTAAGCCGGCCCCGATCAGAATAAATGCAGGTGCTACAATGCTGAAGATTTCGGCGATGTTCCGGATCATAGATCTCTCTGGCCAGATTTGCATCCGGGATCGGGGAGCCTACTAAAAAAAATTCCTTATGTTCAGTAATTTACGGAATCAGTTTCCAGGCCGTCTTTGTAGCGTATTCGGATTCCATGGCCAGGCTCGGTCGGATAATCAATCCAGCCGTCCGGAAGCAGAACATGAGAATCCTTTACGTAAATTTTTTCCCCGTCAAAAGCCTCATAATCCGGAATCTCTTTTTCGGTCCGGGGATCTATATACACGGCACTGCCTTTTTCGTCATCCCAGCTGTAAAAACGAAGATGATAATTTCCCTTTGCCCGGACTCCGCCGTCAAATTCATTATAAATCGTACAGTTATATGACTTATTATTCTGACTGCGGTCGCAGAGAATCCAGGAACCACCGTCGGGACCGCCTGCCCAGTAAGCAGATTCAGGAACCGGATCCGGTCTTTCCGGCACTTCGCTTCCGGAAGAGAATATGGATGCAAAGAATAAAGCTATTTTCGAAAAAAAAGAAATCTGCATTTTATTTATCCTGTCTGCTTAAATTTTAATCAGTCTGGAAAAAGACGTAGTGGTTGTCAAGGTGTTTATTTATTAAGAATGATAAAAATCATATTCAGGAAGCGTTTTTCATATAAACTGAATATTTTCCAGGTAGTGATTTCATAGATTCTAATAAAAAATAAAAAGAAAGCAGGCGGTTGATTAAAAACAAAGCAGACTGTGTAAATAACAGGGAATCTGCACTGAGCCGAGTCTGAATATTTAATAATAATAAACAATGAAATAATTTAAATTATGAACACATCCGGCAGCTTTAATATAATTATAATAATTCTTGTGTATTTACTGTTTGACACTGATCCTTGTTTACAAAGACTGAATGATATTCCTGTCTGTCAGGGCAGGATTCAGGAGATAATATGTTTCATGTAACTTTCAGAGGATTTAACGAAAATAAAACAGTTGATGCTGTAGCGGGAGATATCCTCCTCCGTGTCGCTGAGGCTAACGGTATAAAAATTCTAAAGGACTGTCAGGACGGACTCTGCGGTTCGTGTGTTGTGAAAGTGGAAGAAGAGGTTTCCGAACCGCTTACTTACTTAATGGAAGAAAAAGAAATCCGTACGCTGATTGAGCTGGGAGCTCTGTCCCGCGAAAAAGCGGAACAGCTGGTTCAGGATACAGTCTCCCATAACGTAAGACTTGCCTGTCAGTATCTGATCAAAGGCGACATTACCGTAAAGCCATACAAAAAATAAAAAAAGCATCTTCATCAGAATCAGGAGAACCTTATGAAAACCAGAGTGGAAATTATGAATGATTTTCTGGCAATTAATGTCGGAATGAACGAAACCTTTCAGAAGATCGTGGAAAGAGCAGGTTCAGGAATGGTATTCGGCTGCCGGGACGGACAGTGCGGAACCTGTATTGTCGATATTGAACTTGGAAATGATTATCTGAACGAAAAGACGGAAAAAGAAAAAGAAGTCCTTAAGAAATTTCCCGAGGCCGGCCCTAAATCCAGACTTGCCTGTCAGATTCATGTGGAAAAGCCAAACGGCATTGTAAGAATGAAATATAAATAAATAATTCTTAAAAAACCGGCAGATTTCAGAATCTGCCGGTAAAACAGTCACAGCTTCAGGGACTGAAGCCATTCTTACCACTTATTATTCCTTAATCACCCGCATTTCAATACGCCTGTTTTGCGCCTTTCCGGCCGGAGTTTTATTGTCGGCTATGGGTTCTTTCGGTCCGTATCCTTTTGCAATCACTCTTTCCGGTGCAATTCCGCCTTTAACCAGAAAGGTTCTTACCGCATTTGCCCGGTTTCTGGAAAGTGTGATGTTTGAGGCTTCGCTTCCGTCTGAGTCGGTGTGTCCGGCAATCTCAATAACAAGATTCGGATTCTTTTTCATGTCGGCAATCACCCCCTTCAGAGGGCCTGTAGAATTTGGCTTCAGATCAAATTTTCCTGAATCAAAATTGATTCCTGGAAGTACAACTTTCTTTTTATAATCATTTTTTTTGATAATCTGAAGCCGGTAATGAACGACCCGCATATTTGATTTTTCCTGAAGGTCGCTGACCAGAGGGAATACCTGCATCTGGCCGAATTTATCGCAGGCGGGTCTGTAATTGCCTTTTACTATGGCCATGCGGAAGGTTCCTTCTGTATCGGTGATGCCCTCATATGTACGACCGGTTTTTTCATTTTTAAATATGCATTTCACTCCTGGATCCGGAAGATTCTCTGTATCGGTCAGGTATGCATTCAGAAAAACTTCTTTATCGGGAAGCCTGCAGAACGGGGCGGCGGAAGAATCAATCATCTCAGCAATTTTCTGATGCTGGTTTGAGCAGGCGGCATCAAATGCTGTAAAGCCTTCCGGATTTCTGAAAGATTTTTCAGCACCGGCCTGGATCAGCGCCTGAGCTGCTTTTTCTTTGCCGTTCATGGCGGCAACCATCAGGGGAGTCAGCTTCTGCGGACCGCCGGTGGCATTGGAATTGGCTCCTTTTTTAAGAAGCATTGTTACCGCAGCTGCATTGTCATGGAGCGCGGCGTAATGCAGTGCTGTGGTTCCGTCCTCTGTAGCAGCGTTTACATCAGCCCCTGCATCCAGAGCAGCTTTGATTTCTTCTGTAATATTATCATGTGCGCCGTAGAGCAGATCTTCATCTGTTTCGGTCAGGGCCCAGAGTCCCGAGGCAGTGAAAAGAAATACCCCGAGAATTCCGGTAAAAAAACGATTCATACTGTTTCTCCTGTCATCTGCGGGTCAAGGCCTGCAGGACGACTCAGGGAAGAACAGGCAGGAAAAAAACAAAGAAATACTCAGGATTACGCGGAAAAATCTTTAAACAGGACTAAGGGATTTCCTCAGAAGCCAGTCTTTTCTTTCGGTTTCGGACAGCTTTTCTATGGAATAGCGAAGCATAGTCCGAGGCATTACATGTGCGTGGTTTTTCAGAAAATTCCGGAGCACGGAAAGATCTCTTTTTCCTGCTTCACGCAGCATCCAGCCGGCCGCCTTGTGGATCAGATCCTCTTTGTCGTGAAGTACCTCCTCACAGAAAAAAACAATATCTTTAAAGTCATTTTTTCTTATAAAATAAAAACACGAAAGCAGAGCTATACGCCTTTCCCAGAGTGAATCCGATTTTATCCATTTATACAGCAGTCTGCGGTCCTTGTCGTACAGCCATGCACCGGTGATGTGTTCCGCGCTCAGGTCGATCAGATCCCAGTTGTTCATACCATTCCGGTTTTCAGTGTAAATATTATATATACGCCCGAGGTCCTTCTGCGTGCAGTTTTTCTTTCTGGCATAGTGAACGAGGATCAGCACCCCGGTAAGACGAACTTCATGGAAAGGATCGTTCATCAGTGCTGCTGCGGTATGGAGCATTTCCTCTGTAACCGACGGAATTCCGGCTGTAATACCTTTTACTGTGCTGCGGATAAAGGGATTGGTAAGACCAAGAAACCGGTCGCCTTCGCCGTATTCTCCTGGCCCGCATTTAAAGAAGCGCATGGAATGCTTTGCTTTTTCAGGACTGCCTGCTTTTATAAGAAGAGATCGTATTTCCGGTGCAGCAACAGGGGATTTCATGGCGGTCAGTCTGAACGCAGAATAAAAAAATGTCCAGAGTAAATCAGGAGACATAAAACATTTATGTTTCCTGAAAAAATGCCGATCGATTCCTTATGAGCCCCATCAGATCCGAAAAAGAACTGTATTTTCCCGGATTGTACGGCGGAAAGCTGTCAACCGGCCGTATGGAACCATCTGCGGATATCAAAGCGGAAACAGAAAAAGACCCGGAAAGAAAACGACTGTATGAAACAGCTAAAGAATTTCAGTCTATTTTTGTGAATCTGATGATGAAAAGTATGAGATCCACTCTTAATAAAGAAGACGATCTTCTGTACGGGGGCAATAAGCAGGATATTTTTGAAGATATGCTGTATAATGAATACTCCAAAGCTCTTTCTGCGGCACCTGGTTTTAATCTGGCTGATAAAATTTATCTGGAACTCGAACGGAGCCTTCCCTCGGCTGAGGAAGGTAAGAAAATCATCAGTGAATATGAATCGAATATGCGGCGGATTGACGGAATCATCGATTCAGGAAAAAGAAAACAGCCTTTTCAGTGGGATATGTGAAACGGAATGACCACGTTAAAATCCGTTCCTGGTCCGGCAGAAGAATTCTTCGGATCATAAAGCACCGAAGGACTGTTTACTGAAATCGTTCCCCCCATCAGCTCTGTAAACTGTTTTGAGATAGTGGTCCCCAGTCCGGTACCTCCGTGTTTTCCTGAAAACTGAACATAAGGCTCAAACACAAGGTCCTTTTTTTCGGGCGGAATACCAGGACCTGTATCGCTGATCGTAAATATTATTCGCACAATCTCCGGCGGGGTTTCTGAGAGATGAGGCAGGGTGCGCACATCAAGTCTGACTTTGCCGTGTTTCGTGAATTTAACCGCATTGCTCAGAAGATTCATGAGAATTCTTGAAAGTCTTACCGGATCACCCGTAATCTGATCCGGCACGTCTGAGGCGATTTCGCAGTCAAAGGCAAGCCCTTTGCTTTCGGCCTGAATCCGGAAAGGGGGAACCACAGTACTGATCAGAGAATGCAGACTGCAGATTTCACTGTGCAACCGGACCTTTCCGGATTCGGATTTTGAAAAATCCAGAATATCATTCAGTATGTTCATTAGATTCTGACCGGATAAATGGATCATCTGAATATATTTTTTCTGCAATTCGCTGAGTTCCGAATCCTGTAAAAGCAGTTCCGTAAGACCCAACATACCGTGCATAGGTGTTCGGATGTCATGGCTCATGGCCGAGAAAATTCTGGTCCGGTTCAGCTGTGACTGAATCCGTTCGGTAATATCGAGAATAAATCCGTCCGTTCTTTTAATGTTCCCGGCTGCATCCAGAGTGACTTTAACAGTGTTCTGAACCCACCGGATGCTTCCGTTTTTATGAATAATCCTGTGCTCAATGGAGCCGGAACCTCCTTTTTTCCGAAGTTCAGTCAGTGTCTGGACCACGGAAGCTCTGTCATCCGGATGGATCATTTTATACCATAATTCCGGGTCTTCCGTGTATTCCTCCGGAGTATAACCAGTGATATCAGTGCTCCTGGGACTGTGGTATTTAAATTCCGGATTTCCGCTTTTATAGCTGATGCTGTAAATGTATTCACTTATATTCGAAATAATAATATTTAAATTCTGTTCTTTTTTCCGAAGCTGATGTTCTGCCTTCCACACCCTTGTGGAATCCGTCACAAGACCCTGGATCATGAGGGGGTTCTCTTTTTCATCGGTCAGCACTTTTCCTTTATCTGTTACATAAAGAATGTTTCCGCTTCGGGACTGAATCCGGTAATTCATTTCATAAGTGCTTCCGGATTCCGCCGCGGACTCGAGGGTGTAGCGGTAAAGAGTCAGGTCCTCCGGCAGGATCAGATCCGGATAAACAGGGGTCTGGTGAATCAGATCGTCTGCCGGGATGCCAAGCAGCTTATCGGAGGAATGACTGATGAAGGTATAAACCGGGTTCTGCCCGGGAACCAGGAGCGCTGTATAGGCAAAGCCGTTCAGATTCTCCATTAAAGACTTGTAATTATCATACTTAGACAGAAGCCGGGAATAAAAGGATTCCGGTATCTGCAGAGTTTTTTCAATTTCTGACAGAGCGGGAAAACTGTGATTCATGGTTAACATCATAATATTCATTGTTACAATTTTATGTTGGATTTATGACCTTGCTTCATTCTGTAAATCCGGCCTGGCTTCTTTCTGAGTGCAACAGGCATAATAGAAAATGAATTTACAGCACAACCAGTGAAATTTCTAATTTTAAAACCAATAATTATTCAAAATTATCGTGTTCCAAAATAACTGAGTAAGAAATGAGAGAAGGCCCCTCTAATTCGCTTTCAGAAGCACTTTTAGGCCACATTTGGCTGAGTGAACAATCAGGGAAAGGTGGTGACCCAAAGTGTCAGTTGATTACCAAAGGGTTGAGCGAAGAGAACAAATCAATACAGTCGGCAAAGGGGATCAACCGGAAACCGGTAAGAGGCCGCAGGGCGTATAAAACCATACTGGATTCTGTTCCGCCACAGTTGCCGGAATTATTCCCCCAATGGAAAAGCGGATACTATCAAAGGATGGTGAATTACCAGGAGCCGTATGAAGCGAGAATTTTACGTTCGGTTCTGTGAGATCGTGCGGGGGCCCGTGCGTTAATCGAGATTCCGTCCAATAGGGCGGCACTTCATACATTATCTGGTATAAAAATCACCTTTCCCGGAAAATCATTCGATGAACTTTAGATTTTGATGAATCTTTACAGCAGATTGCCAGTGCTACCGGGTCTGTAATTCACAACTGATATAAAAAAATTTAGAAATCAAAAAAATGATTGCACTAATGTGAGCCCTCAGCTTACGGTCTATATGTTACTACTATATGTTACTACTATTATGGATGGTTTATATGGGCAGGAAGATTCTTCATTTAATAATCAGTTCGGCTGGGTTTAACCGGGTATTAATTCTGATGTTTCTGTTTTTTTTAACTTCCTTCACCGTAAAAGCGGAAGACCCCAAATTTATGGAATCAGTAAAAATACTGTATCGTGGTGATGAAGTCAGCAGTCTTGCTCTTATGGAGAAAGCCCGCGATGAAATTACAGAGGGTATTAAAGAGAATCCATCATCAGATAATTTGTGGCTTATGCTGCACTATGCCGGGCTTGCTGAATACAGAATCGCCAGTTATTATCAGTACGATAAAAAAGATGAGAGTAATGCATATAAACATCTGAAATCATCCATTGATTTTTTACAGAAAAGCAAAGAGTTAAAAACGGATTTTCCTGAAAACTATGCTTTGATTTCCAGCTGCTACGGATCTATGCTCAGTATAAATTCATGGAAAGGATTCTATCTTGGCCCGATGGCAGGTAAAGAAATGAATGCTGGAGTAACACTTGGCAGAAAGAATCCGAGGGTATGGCTTTTAAAAGGAATCGGAACATTTTATACACCGGAAACATTTGGCGGCGGGAAAGATAAGGCAATCCGGGAGCTGAAAATCGCAGAAAGACTGTTTCTGGAAAATGCAGCAGTTCAATCACCCTTACTGCCCTCGTGGGGAAATGAGGAAGTATATATCTGGCTTGGAAATTTCTATAAAGAGAAAGGAGAACTGAACACTGCATTAATTTATTATGAAAAAGGACTGAAGCTTAAACCGGATCATGTCTGGATTAAAAACCATCTTCTTCCGGATCTTTTGCAGGAAATGAAGGGGCAGAAAAAATAATAATAATTATATATGCAAATACTTAAAGTAGAAAATATATACAAAAAATACGGAACAGGGAACAGCACGTTCCATGCACTGAACGGTGTATCCCTGGAAATTAAGGCTGGGTCCATTCATGCTGTCTGTGGTCCATCAGGCAGCGGGAAAACCACTCTTCTGAATCTGATCGGTCTGATGGATCGAAGTGACAGTGGCAGTATTTTTATAAACGGAATTGATCATACTTCTCTGAAAGATTCCGAAAGAGCCGATAAACGGGCTTCGTCTATTGGTTTTATCTTTCAGTCATTCAATCTTATTTCAGTTCTGAATGCCTGGGAGAATACCGCTCTGGCGTTTGTCAAAAAAAAAAAAAAAAGAGCAGAGAAAAAAGAACTGGCTTATCTGTTTCTTGAAAAAGTAGGTCTTAAGGGTCTGGAAAACAGATATCCTTCGGAGCTTTCGGGAGGCCAGCAGCAGAGAGTCGGGATTGCAAGGGCCCTTATCAAATCTCCTGATCTTGTTTTAGGGGATGAAATTACTGCCAATCTTGATACAGAAACCTCAAAGGAAATTATGAACCTCCTTACAGAACTTGCGCGAAGTGAGTCCTGTACCTTCATTCTGGCAACACATGATCCTTTGATTCTGGATTATACCGACACAGTTCTGTATATAAAAGATGGTCAGATTTCAAAAGAAACTCAGAAAGGAAAAGTCAAAAAATGAATGATATTATAAATATATCGCTCCGAAATCTTTGGAAAAACCGTAAAAGAGCTTCCTTTGTTATTTTATCGATTGTTTTAGGAAGCGCCAGTATGGTTGTCATGGAAGGATATTTTACAGCAACTTACTGGGGAATGGGCTATGGAATTATTCATGGCAGAGGCCGGGGGCATCTTCAGATTTATAAGAAAGACTATACTGTATTCGGTGAAAAAGAACCGGATAAGTACCTTATAACGGAAAAGGAACAGCAGCTGATAATAAAGGATCTGAATACTATTAAAGAAATTCAGTATATATCCCCAAGACTTTCTGTAAGCGGCCTGCTTACCGATGGAACACAATCTGCATACTTCAGTGGTGAAGGCGCAGATCCGCAGATCGATTCGCTGATTACTCTGAAGGACTTTTCCATGTATGAGAATTCTACCGGCCTTCTGAAAGAAAAACCTTATGATATTGCGATAGGCCGCAGGATGGCCAATGCTTACGGTCTGAGCTCCGGTGCAACGGTTACTTTATATGGTACTGCATTTGATAACAGTCTCAACGCACTGGACGTAACGATTGCGGATATTTTTACAACCGGATATAAAGAAGCGGATCTTCTTGTGGCAGAACTTTCACTCGAAGCAGCACAGAAATTTATGAAAACGGACGGGGTGCATTCGCTTGTCATTGCATTGCATGAGAATCCTGGTTCCCCGCTCCAGTGGCACAAAAGTGACCTTACCGATATTCAGGAAGAAATCGCAGGCCGGCTCAGCAGACTTAATATAGAATATGAAATAATGAACTGGATAGAGCTGTCGCAGGATTACAGGGCTGTAAAGCAGATGTATGACATGTTTTCAGGAATTATACGTGTTCTGTTTATCGGATTAATCGTTCTGAATATGGCAGATATACTGCTTCTCTCCGTAATAGAAAGAACAAAGGAAATCGGAACTTTACGTGCTCTTGGCTACAGACGTTCCGCTGTTGGTCTTCTCTTTACGCTGGAGGGATTGTGGATGGGTATAATCGGAGCAATAACAGGAGTGATTCTTGGATATCTTGTTTCAATTATTATTAATTCTATTGGATTCACCTGGGCACCTCCCGGATCAGGAGTTGCTTATCCGATCAGAATCGAAAACCGTTTTGTGGATATTATTGCTAATATTATTATATTTATACTGGTATCTGTGATTGCCTCTTTTACAGCTTCAGCCCGGGCCATGAGGATGGAAATCGCAGAGGCAATGCGGTCAAAGTAGCAACAGGATTACAAAGCGGTTATTATAGCGGTTGTATTTTTTTTAAAGAAGTATTTAAGTCATGGGATTATTAAACAGAATATGCGATACACATATAGGAATATTATGACTCTGTACAAACAAAGATCATGTAAGAAATTACATTTCAGACATATCACATTGTGTTTCCTGATAGGCCTCTTCGGATTCGGGCAGTATAATGATATTATGGCTGAACAAAAACCCGAGCTCGGAACCAGCACTGAGAACAGTATTGATTCCGAAATAGAATCTGTGCTTGCAGACGAAAAAAGAAATCTTTTTATATATTCTGCATTTGCCACGAATTCTGCCTTCAGCACCAGTATGGAATACCTGATTCCGCACTACACATTTCACAGAACCTATAATAATAATCTGGATTTGCCGGAAATGATGAATTTTTCATATGCAAGCCGTGAGATGAAGGCAGAAGGTAATGGTGGTGGTATGTCAGTTTTATTTCTGACTGATAAACTATCCCTTTATTCTCTGAGTCTTTCAGAAAAATACAGTAATTCGTATTCCTCCTGGGATACGCTTTATATAAAAAATAATACAAAAATTGATATGAATCTTTCTGTCCATTCTGTTTCTTATGGATTCAATCTGGCAAAGTATGCAGATTTATCCTTAGGAGCAGATTTTACTAATTCAAATATTATATCCAGAACAGCAGATTTTACTCAGTATTTCTGGTTTAATGAGGAATTTATAACTTATCCGGAATTCAGATATGAGCGAAATTCATCGATCCTCACCCCTTCCGCAGGAATAAAAATAAAGTTTAACAAAGGTGACTTTTATATTAAGCCTTTTATTGGTTATGATTACAGTATTGAACAAATGCATATAAAAACCACACCCGGTTTTATCAGCAGTGGAAAAAAATACATATCGGATCCAATGGAAAGTTTAAACAATTTTAATTCTGAGAAAAGTCTGCAGGATCTTGTTTACCCTCTGATATATAAAGAGAACAAAAACGGATGGTCGTCCGCAGTTCCTGGCATTGAAATATTCTATAATATATATGGATTTGTTTATTTATTTGCTAATATAAAATACGATGCAGCAGCCGGAGCTGCGAGAGTGAGCGGTTCTGTTTCCATGCCTGTCTGGAATGTTGTCAGTCTGAATCTTTCTGTATATCATTCACACAGCGGTTCCGGGAATTTTTCAGGCGTTCAGTTTGGTCCCAGTGTGGTTTTTTCTTATTAACTGTAGGTTTTTTATGAATTCTGTAAATACTAAGTACGATAAATCTGATTTGATACAGTTTAAACTTCTTACCGGGTTTCTGATTGTTTTTTTCTTCAGTATCGTGAATGTTTCTGCACAGGACGTTAATCCTGTCGAAATACTGAAATCACTGAATTATTCCGAAAAAGCCGGTTATGGTTTGGAACTGTATGCGAAAATGACAGATTATCAGGATGGTAAAGAAGATACTAATCTTGCAAAGCTTCGGCAGTCCGGCGATAATGCTTTTCTTGAATTTATTAAACCAGCCTCCAGACGAGGCGATAAAATTCTCCTGACCAAAGGACGTTACTGGTATTTAAAAAAAGGCGCATCAAATCCTCTTGCAATAACACCAAGAATGCAGCTGATAGGACAGGCATCTGTAGGTGATATACTGATGATTAATTATTCAAAGGAATATGATCCTGTATCGATTAAAGAAACCGTGTATCAGGGGCAAAAAAGCTATCTGCTTGATCTTAGGGGGAAAAAGGAAAAAAATCCTGCGTATGACAGGATCTCCTACACTCTGCTGGCGAAAGAAAGAACCGGAGTGTATGCTGAGTATTTTACAATGTCTGGTAAGATGCTGAAAAAAGCTGAGTTTAGGAGCAAATTCATTAAAAAGCACAGTGTATTTTTTTTCAGTAAAGTTATAATTTACGATGGAATAAAAAAAGATAACCGGACTGAAATTGAGTATTCAGAACCGGAAATACGGAAAATGCCTTCGTCTGAATTTGATCGAAATATTCTGTTTAAATAACAGTATAAATCAGTGCCAATGAATCATATGAAAATATTAATCAAAAGTAATTCTGTGTATATGAAGAGTTCTTTTAAATCAGATTTTTTCACTGCAGTGATTATCTTTTTTTTTACAGCAGCAGGGCTGTCTTCCCAGGAAGGAACCGAAACGCAATGGCTAAATATAGAAAAAGAATCAAAGGATGAACCTGAGTTTTATGATTATTCCGGTGCCTCATACACAGAAGTGAATCACTCACGATTTCGCCCGCATTTTCCTGGGAATACAATTCATATGAAAAGTCAGACACTGACAGGATTTCGGTATGATCCGGATTTTCTGTTCGGAAGAAATACCATTATCAGCGGACAAGTTAAACCAAGAGTAACTGTCGGATTTAAAGGGATATCTCATGAGCGGGAAAAAACGAATTATGAATCGGAACTTAATATTAAACTTTACGAAGCATATCTCAGTGGTAAATTTTCTGAATTGCCTGGGAAAGGAAGAATCGGTATTATAGATCTTTCGGGTGGATACGGACAGCTTTTTAATCCTGGAAACCTCTGGCAGACCCGGAACAATACTGATAATCCCACAGCTGTCCGAAAAAGCGAACCTGCGGTTTTTATTTCATCGTATGTGAATAATTATTTAAGCATTGATTTCATTGCCGATTCCAATACCGATTTGCCTGATTTTCAGCTGATTCCGGCTAAGACTTCAGATCAATCAGTCTCCCAGGGTCAGCAGGATCTTGATGCGCGGGTGCGGAATTCATTTAACGAAAAATACAATATCGGAAATTACTACGGTCCTAAAAGCCGTTATTATGACTATAAAAGATATGATAAAACAGATCGTGCGGGAATAAAAAAGGGATCAGAGAGTCCTTTGTATGCCGGAACCCGGATCAATCTTAATTATGGAAAAGCGGAATTGACATTATCGGCGAAGGGAGCATCGCATATGCCTTCCTCTTTCGGCTCTTCGGTCGGAATTACTGTAACCGACGGACTTCTTATTTACGGTGAAGGAAGTTACACAACTGGCCGTACTCATCCTGTGCCTGTTCGAACCGGTGAAGGAGATTCCGTTATAAGGCTCAGAAATTATTCCCTTCATGATCCTTATAATCCGAACACTCCATACATTGACCGAACGGACAGTCAGTATGAATATCTGTATGATAATTTTTCGCCTGTCCGAAGAGCCATAGGCGGAATAAAGTACACCTTTCCAGGAATTCCGGTAACTGCCAGTATTGAATATGCATACGATGGCAATGGGTATTCAGAAGAGGAATTAATAGCTTATTACCGGGGACTAAGCTGGGCCGGAGGTCCGGGTCTGAATACAATAAGGGGCGAAGAAGACATTAAATTCGATGCAATACTGATACAGGATCTGATCCAAAGCGGAAAAATAAATACTACTGAAATGAAATACCGGGATCTTTTTCAGAAAGATGCAGCACTTGCTGCTGATTTTCTTGAAAAGAGTGCTGATGATACAGTGCTACCGGAGCGTATGGGGAAACACTATTCAAATTTTCAGATTATGTGGAATTCCTCAGATGGGAAAGATGTTCTGATTTATCGTTTTCTTCTGAATACCGGGGATAATTCGAGCAGAAATTCCGTTTACTTCTCTAAAGCACTTACCGGAAGCTGGAGTATAGCTGGTACCTATATTTACGATTACGGGAGAACCTGGACAGAGTATAAAAAAAGCCATGTTCAGACGTTCACGGTATCAGGCATTTATTTCTGGTAAATCCGGCAATTTCGATGGATAAAAATTTTGTGATAATTCCTTTGTAATACAACGTATTTTATGAAAAAAATTAATATTATAGTGTATAATCAATAGTTCGCAATTAAAATATGATTTAATGTAAATAATAATTATAAGGAGAATAATTTATGAGAAAGTATATTTGTTTATTAATATTCATCTCCGCTGCTTCCTGTGCTGATGGTCCATCAGAACATAGGCCTGATCCAATAGAAACATATCTTATAAGTGTGATGCACAGTCGCCAGTCAGATGGTGCTGAGTCGGACTGCCCGCTTAATGTTTTTGAAAGTGCGGAAATTATATCCGGTCAGCCAATAACCGGTATTGTTAAAGAAAAAGATTTATGTTTATACTACATTCATGGAGATTCATTACAGCGAAAAATCAGACTTATATCACTTAGCGGGGATAGTGATCTGGCTCTGAGCTATTCCGGAATGAATCCTGGAAATAATAATTATGGTTTTAGGAAATGCAGTGAAGAGGGCTGGGAAATCTGTTCTGTCAACTCAGGAATAGAATGGGAAGAAATTCTGCAGACAACTCCGGCCGGATCCACACGATACATCGGTATTCATGGTTATTATTGTCCGTCAGGCGAATGTCACTTTAAGCTTGAAATAACTGGTAGTGGTGATCTGTAGGTAAAACAGCAAAAGAAACTGCACGGCAAGCTTAACAGACCATCGATAAAGGGAGGCAAATTTCAGGAACGGGAGGTTATCAGTAATTGAAAAACTGTAACAAAGCATTAATTCAATCCGATATCCTGATAACCTTTAAAGTAAGGTTAATGGTCTGTTATTTCCATGCAATTTTAGTAATCCGTAAACGCTCAATTAACCCATCTTGTAAAGTTCATCAAATGGCATAGACTGGAG
>CAZQKZ010000020.1:0-57038 GCA_964594095.1 uncultured Leptospiraceae bacterium
CTGACTCCTACCTGGAACGAGACTGCTTATTACCCAGTCATGACGTTCGCCGGAATGACCCATAGGCAGAACGTAGTCTGCGTAATAAGCAGTCTCGTTCCAGGTAGGAGTCAGGGCAATGTGGCAGCCCACTCTGTCGTGATCCTTCAGCATCTCGATCCAGGAAAATCCGTCGGGATAAGTCCACACCGGGTTAAACACACGGGTGAAATACACATCCATCGTTCCTTTTCCATCCTCTACGAGGTGTGGAAGAATGAAGCTCATTTCGTAATGTGCCATTGGCCATTCGTCCGGGAAGTGCAGCAGGTTCCAGAACCTGTGATGCGGAGGAGTATCGAATACTTTCGGTTTCACTTTCTGCCAGGCTGAGGGAGAGGTTCCGCCCACAGTTCCCACGGCTCCTGTGATTACACTTAAGAAATGAAGTGCACGGGTCGCAGCCCATCCGCCCAGGTTACCCATTGATGCGGAGCGCCAGGTGTGGCATGCGAAACGGTTCCCAGCTTTGCCGATTTCATGAGCGACATCGATGATCATCTGCTTATCGACACCGGCCTCTTCAGCGGCAAATTCAGGAGTGAAATCCCTGTATTCTTCAATTAAAGCGGCAATAAAAGAATCGAAGTCAGCGTTCGGCTTATTGTGCTTCTTCTCCATGTATTCCTGCCAGTTTACCCAGTCGTGCAGGTAATTGCGGTCATACATTTTGTTTTCCAGAAGGATTTTTGCCATAGCAAGGAAAACAGCAGCTTCTGTTCCGGGATACGTCGGCATCCAGTAATCAGACATGGAAGCAGTGTTGGAAAGACGCGGATCCACTGTACAGATCTTAGTGCCTTTCATTTTGGCTTCCATAATCCGCTGTGCATGCGGGTTAAAATAGTGACCTGATTCGAGGTGTGCAGAAAGCAGCAGGATAAACGCTGAGTTCGCATGATCCGGACTCGGACGGTCATAAAAATGCCATATAGCATAACCAAGACGCGAACCGGCAGAACAGATGTTTGTATGAGAGTTATGTCCGTCAACTCCCCATGCATTCAGAATTCTTTCGATGTATCCTTCATGACCTGGGCGGCCTACATGATAAACCACGCTTTTACGACGGTCTGCTTTAAGACTTTCGCGAATGCGTCCCGCAATATCCTGCATAGCATCTTCCCAGCTCACACGTTCCCACTTACCGGAACCGCGTTCTCCCACCCGCTTCATCGGATAGAGAATCCGGTCAGGGTCAGTGATCTGGTTAATGGTAGCAGGTCCTTTGGCACAGTTACGGCCGCGGCTTCCCGGATGATACGGATTACCTTCGAACTTACGGATTGTATTTGTTTTTTTATCAATATAAGCAACCAGACCGCAGCCTGATTCACAGTTAAAGCAGATGGTAGGCACAAGTGCATACTCATGCTTTTCTCTGCGCGGCCATGCTTTGGATTCATACTCCACCCAGTGATTCCACTGATCCGGAGAAGGATATCTCTGAAGCTTAGAGGCCCCTTTCACAGGCTGAGAAGGCAGTGCCTCCCCACTCTGATCTTTGTGCAGATTCGGTATAATTCCGATTGATTCTGCAATCTGTTCAATAATGGACGGCTTAAAGTGAGGGCCGTTCATTTTTTTAGATTTTGCACCCATTCGTATAATTCCTCCTGTTAACTTAATGGAATCAGCTGAGGAGCCTTAATCCAGATATACTCTGTGATGAAGATTCCGGCCAAAATAAACACTGACGCAAGCAGCATTGTAATCGGCATTCCGCCAATAAGCAGGAGTGCTGCCGGCAGGATATTGCCAAGGAGGAGAGTTCCCGCATAGAACATAAAAGAAAATTTACCACTGTAAATCATCTTAGCTGCCATTTTTGAATCCTTCGTGGGATGGCTCATAAGCAGTTCCGCCGCCACAATAGCAAGATTCGCTGCAATGGCTCCGAGCATCACGATTGTCAGCAGTTCTTCCCAGTAAACGGAAAGGCCGGTAAAAGCTCCAATGATCGCAATAGCAGCGCCACCAGCCATCATGGAATGACCAAGCATATGCAGGGGAAGCACCGGACTCTGCCAGAAATCCCGGCCTTTTCCCTGTGCAAGCAGGAATGCAGTATAACCCGCAAGAGGAACTGCGAGAATAAATCCTGCCCAGAGTCCGATGTCTGTCAGAATGCTTATATCCAGAACCAGACCAAGCAGATACAGTGCAAGGGCACCCCCAAAACCGGCAAGAATGTTACCGCCTTTTACCAGCCATGAAGAAAACTGCGGACGCAGAACCACATAATGGAAACGATCCGGTCTGTCGAGGTCCAGAATCAGGAACAGCGCGGTCAGACCAAGGAAAACCAGAGAAGTGGCACCTGTAGCCAGAGCAAGCTGAGGATCGTTATTCGCAAGACCAAAAACGGAAGCCAGAGCACCTACGAAAAATGCACCTGCAGAAATGGACTTCGCCCATAAGTAAGCAGGAACTTCCCATCCCCAGAGAACACCCTTCTGCGGAGCATCCAGAGTGCGTTTTGCATTTTCGCGTACAACTTTCCAGGCATTTTTAGTATAAACAGAAGCATCCCCGCCGGCCGGAATAGTTACGCCGTAATCTTCAGGATTCTCGTGTTCATAAGGAGCTGTGGAACCTTCCATTCCGCCAAGCTTCACTTCCATACGCTTTTCCGCTTTCTTCGCAAAATGACCCACACCGGCAGCCTGACTTGTCTGAATCATATCATTCGTCGGAGGTGCGCGCAGAGGATCAAGCGATGCCAGATCAGCATTAATATAGAAAAGTTTAGGATTTGTTCCTTTTTCAGGCTTACGCGCCATAACTGTCTGACGGCTCATAAGCTTAGCAATGTCGCTTTCAGGATCATCCATATCGCCGCAGACGATTGCTTCCTGCGGGCATACATTCACACAGGCAGGACGAAGACCTGCATCCACTCTGTGGGCACAGTAGTTACACTTCGCAGCTGTGTTCGAATCAGGATTAATATAAATTGCGTTGTACGGGCAGGCCTGTGTACAGGATTTACATCCGATACAGCGCTCGCTGTTGAAATCAACAATACCGTCTTCACGCACAAACATCGCACCAACCGGGCAGATTTCAACACATGGTGAATCTGTGCAGTGGTTGCATCGCATTACAGAAAAAAGGCGACGTGTGTTAGGATACTCGCCTTTCTCCACATATTTAACCCAGGTGCGGTTCACGCCCAGGGGCACCTCATGCTCGGACTTGCAGGCCACAGTACAGGCATGACATCCGATGCATTTACGATTATCTATTACGAAGCCGTAATTCACGAGCACTCTCCCTTATTCCGCAGATGCGGAACTTTAAATTTTCTTATATGCGCTCATAATAGCGCAGTCGGTACATAAGCCTGCCTGGTAATGAGGGATCATCCCTGAATGCACTCCGGTCATGGAGAACATTATTGCAGATCAGACCCATACCAGGTTCCAGCCTCAGTTTCCAGATATCAGTTTCGCTTTCCAGAAGACTGTTCAGATAATGAAGAGCTTCCTTCAGCACGGTATTTTCCTTCCAGTGAATATTTCGCGTTCTCTGGGTGAATCGCATGTAAAGGCTTCCGTCTGCATCCGTTTCAAATACCGGGACTGAAATTTCTTCCCGGAGAATTTTTCCGTCTGCATCGGTATGAGCCGGTATAGTAAAGGCTTCAGGATCCTGAAGAGCCTTTATGTATTCCGGATTCCGGTCACGAATCTTTATATAGATAAGTTCGTAATCCGCAAGTCTGTTTTCCCCGCCTTCTGCAGCCTGTGTTTCACAGTGAAGAAGGAGCGACCGGACCTGGTGTTCCTTAGTGTTGTAATAACCGTCAGTATGCCAGTGAATCGCTTTATCGGTATAGGGAATATATTCGCCTTTACGCTTTCCGGATGAAACCGTTATTGCACTGAATCCTTCGTCATCGGCAAAGTGATTTGAATCCAGAGTTTTCAGACCAAAACTCAGACCCAGATTAAGAAGATCATTTTTTGAAACAGCCTTCCCGCTTCCGGAGAAATACACAGCAAAGCCGCAGTTTCTGACTGATTCAAGCAGTGACTCCTTTTCCGGTTCCGTCAGTCTGCCAGGATTTTTTATTTCCTTTATAAATTCTGATATCTGCTCAGGGCGGCGGGACAGCTTTTTTTCCCGCCACTCCTGATACAGATCCTCTGTTTCACCGGAGATTCTGAATATATCTGCCGGCATTTACTTGTTAAGCTGCTTTACCGCGGGCTCTCCAGATTGCTTTGACAACAGGATCCCAGGTAACTGACTTTTCACGGATTGGTTTTTCCACCAGCAGCGCATAATATGCGCAGTCGTCAGCTCCCTGAAGATCACCTTTGTTAAAAGCATCCAGTGCCTTCTGTCCCCATGCAGCTGCTTCACCGGAAGCGCGTTCCACACGCTCCCAGTAAGCAACAGCTTCAATTTTATAGACAAATGTACTGTCCAGTGCTCTTGCAGCTTCCAGATTCGTAACAGGAGTTCTGCGGAATCCGAAAGTAACATCCCAGCCTTTCGTTGGCCAGGCTTTTGACTCTGCAATCGCGTTCTGAATTAACTGTGCAATGTTTTCGCTCATTGTATCACCTCAGATCTTACTGATCTTCCCCCATACCCATTTTGATATAACCTGTTGGACAGGATTCCGCACAGATATGACATCCGACACATCTTGTGTAATCGGTGTACATAACTTCCCCTACAGGGTTTTTGCGGAGCATGGTAATGGCTTCCTGAGGACAGAAAAGCATACACTGCTTACATTCAAAACACAGACCGCAGCTCATGCAGCGAAGGATTTCAGCTTCAGCTTCTTTAACATCCAGCTTCTGCAGAACTTCATTCCAGTCTCCGACCACGTTTTTCGGATGAATATGGTTTCTTTTCTTCTGAGGAACCGGCTGAAAATAATCTGCCTTCAGCTGCTCGAAAGGAATCACTTCAACTCTTTCTCTGGTCGGAAGAGGTTTTCCGTACACATATTCGTTGATCGCTTCTGCTGCGCGGCGGCCATGACCGATTGCAGTTGTAATCAGGTCGATTTTAATAATATCCCCGCCGGCAAATACACCTGGGATATTCGTTGCCATTGTGATCGGATCAATTTTGAAAAGACCGCGGTCATTCTTAATGTCTTCAAATCCGCTTACGTCAGTTCCCTGTCCGATGGCAGCAACAATCAGATCGCCTTCGATGGTGAATTCGCTTCCGGCCACAGGCTTATAGCGGAAGAAAGGAACAGGATGGTTCCAGCCTTCTTCGCCTTTGTCTTTCTTCTGCATTTTAACGCACTTCAGACCTTTTACGCTGTCTCCGTCGCGAACGACTTCAACTGTTCCGATCTGGAATTCGAATTTTGTTCCTTCCATTTCAGCGTCATGCGCTTCAATTTCGAAACAGGCCATTTCATTCTTTGGCACTGCAGATACTATAGTGGCTTCGGAACCAAGACGGCGGGCCAGACGGGCTACGTCCATTGCCACGTTACCATCACCAATCACAAGCACCTTTTTACCAGGATGCATATGCGATCCTTTCTGCTCATATTCCATAAGGAAATCAATAGCATTGGTTACGCGAGGAGTTCCTTCTGCTCCGGGAATCGGAAGTCCGCGTCCCTTCTGAGCACCGATGGCTGCAAATACCGCATCGTGAGTTTCCTTCAGCTTTGCAAGTGTTGTGTCTTTTCCGATCCAGCAGTTATATTTAACCTCGACGCCCATATCAAGAATTCTCTTGATTTCAGCATCCAGAACCTTACGGTCAACACGATAGCCCATAATCCCGTAACGAACCATTCCGCCTGGCTTTTCCTGTCCTTCGTAGATGGTTACTTTATGACCCATCCGGCGAAGCTGGTAAGCAGCAGAAAGTCCGCCAGGACCCGCGCCAATGATCGCAATATGCTTTCCGGTATCTTTTCCGGCTTCCCAGAGAGGAAGTCCTTTTTCGATACCGTAATCACCAATGAAATGCTCCATTGAGTTGATTCCAACTGTTTCATCAACTTCTTTGCGGTTACACTTGGTTTCGCATACTGCCGGACAAACACGACCCATTACGGATGGGAACGGGTTTTTATCAACAATGCGATAAAAAGCTTCGGCCCATTTATCTGTAATGGGTTTTCCGTCGCGGCCTGTTTTCTCAACACCGCGCAGGATGTTATTGTATCCGCGGATGTCTTCGCCTGCCGGACATGCATTCTGGCAGGGAGGCGTACGGCGGAGATATACAGGGCATTTCCCGCTCTGATCACCGTAAGCTACGATTCTTTCGAGACCTGTCTCAACCTTATACGGTTCGAACTTATAGTTTAACGCAAAGTCCAGAACGTGGTTGGAGTCTTCCTTTGATATTTTAATACTCATGAACAATCCCCCGTGGTTTTAGTGATCAGTGGCGCACGTGTGCAGACTGGTTGAAGGATACACGAGCATGACGATAGCTGTCGATCATCCACTTATCGAACTGCAGCCCGGTTACTTCGAAGAATTTCTTCCAGCCGATTCTTTCTGCCCATTCACCTACACGCTCCCATGGCTGTGCTCCTTCTTTGTATGCGTAAAGAATACGCTTCACAATTTCGGACACTTCAGACCAGCGAGGAGGATGCTGCTCAATTCCGTGAGCTACGAGTTTCATGTTAGAAGGCTTGGATCTTGGGTTAGAGTTCTTTCCGCCAATCCAGATAGCCAGCTTGGAATATTCAGGATGGTTGATTTCCATTGCAGGGCAGGCTCCGAAACAGGCACCGCAGCAGATGCATTTTTCTTCAACTACCATCAGTGACGGCTTTCCGTTTACGATTGTAGGACGGATAGCAGCTACCGGGCAGCGGGCTACGGCTTTAGGAAGCTCGCAGATAGAAGAGAGGATTTCATGGTTGATCCGTGGCGGACGGGTGTGCTGCACGATTACAGCGATATCAGCCTGACCACCGCAGTTAATTTCGCAGCAGGAAGTACCGATTTTTACACGGTTCGGCATTTCTTCGCGGCGGAATTCTGTGATCAGTTCATCCATAAGGGATTTAACAACACCGGATGCATCCGTTGCAGGAATATCGCAGTGCAGCCATCCCTGAGTGTGAGCAATAGAAGTTACAGAGTTACCTGTTCCGCCCACCGGATATCCTTTTGCCTCGAGAGCAGCAATCATCGGCTCTACATTTTCGTGCTTTGTAGTCATAAGCTCTACGTTGTTACGGTTGGTAAAGCGCATATGACCGTCTGCAAACTGGTCTGCAATGTCGCAGAGTTCACGAACGTGATCCACTGTAACCTGACGGGAAGTACCTGCGCGCACTGAGTATACTTTTGTTCCGTTTTCAGCAACGTGCATCAGAACACCCGGACGCGGACGCTCATGATATACCCATTTTCCGTAGTTGTCGCGGAGTGCCGGGTGCAGCATATCCACATGACTGCGTGGACCTGATTCAACTGTTTTCCATGTTCTGTTGTAAGTAGACATTATAATCTCCTGAATATTTAATTTTTTAAGCTGACTGCCGTTCTGAAAGAACCGCCTTATTCAGGCGGCAGAACTCAGAAAAATGACAGAACACCTTATGTTACACTGATATCTCAGTACTCCGCCTTGAAGTACGGGTTGTCGCGCGGATAGGAAATCATTTCCACTGCCGGCTCAATTCCTGTGCCTTCAAAGAACTGCTGCATTCCAAGGCGTTCGATAGTCTCACCCATACGCTCATGGTCAAGAGCAGCTTCTGCCCACCACTGGATGATGCTGTCGATGATACCGATGTATTTTTCGATTTCTTCATCAGTGTTCAGAGGAATAAACGGAACCATCATGGAACCAAGCATGTTACCTACTTTCAGGTGACCTTTACCACCAACCAGCAGAGATGCTCCTCTTTCTTTACCGATGTGCAGAGCCTTGGTCATTACGTTAAGGCAGTGCATGCAGCGCACACAGTTGCTGTTATCGATTTTGATTTCGTCTGCATTAGCTTCGATGGCCCGGGTCGGACAGCGGTTCACTACATCTTTCTGGATGGTTTCGAGTCCGCGCTCAGCCACATACTTTTTGTATTCAGCCATATCCACACGGATTGCATCACGCCATGTACCAATGGTAGCGATGTCAGCTCTCTGAATAGAGTTGTTGCAGTCATTTCCGCAGCCGGAAAATTTGAATTTTACCTTATAAGGGAGAGCTGGTCTGTGAAGGTCGTCAGTATAATTATTCAGAACCTTCATGTGGACTTTCGCTGTGTCGTAGCACGCCATTTCGCAGCGAGCCTGACCAACACAGGAACTTCCTGTACGAACACAGGCTCCTGCACCACCAAGGTCCCAGCCTCTCTGGTTAATTTCATCAAAGAATTCCTGCACTTTTTCCGCAGTGATTCCCTGGAACTGAAGGTTACCGGTCTGACCATGCATAGAAATGATGCCGGAACCGTATTTTTCCCAGAGGTCCATAAGAACGCGGAGTTCCTTTGTGCTGTAATGGAACCCTGGAGGCGGCTGCACCCGCACTGTATGAAATTCAACAGCTTCCGGAAATTTTTCAGGAATCATAGAAAAGCGGCTGATAATACCGGCGCCATATCCCGTAACGCCAACCACACCACCTTTCCAGTAACCCATTCTGGTTTTATAGGAATACTCCAGCTGATCAAGTACACCGCGTACCATCGGGTTTTTTGTACGCTCGGCTAATTTTTTGAAGCCGGTTACAAAACTTGGCCAGGGTCCTTTTTCTAATTCATTCAGAAGAGGGGTATCGTTTAAAAATTTACCGTTACTCCCACTGTTGTTGTTTTCTGCCATTTTGACACTCTCCTGTCTTTTTCCTGAGTTCTTGTTTTTTAAAATCGGTTATTTTAAATCACGTAGGAAGGAATTATACCAGAGTTTTTTTCGAATGCAAGTTTTTTTTTGTAACCAGGGCGAAAAAAACAAAAAAAACTTTTATTAGCCGATTAAGATTCCAGATTATTAAGCATTTTTTATTTGCGGGCTAATGTATTCCGGATAAAATCAGCGGATTTTCCGGGTTTTTCCGGTAAAAATCCCTTTATTGAGACTGATTCTCAAAATTAATATTTGCAAATATTCAAAATCCTAAATAGTTATAATGATTGACTGCGAAATATTCTACCTGCATGGAGGGTATTCGGACTGAGTGCCGGTGCAGCGCTTCTATCGCGAAAATAAGGAGGATTCCCCGGAATACAACTGTAGCAGCGGCATGGGATTATGCCGGATTGTGATTTCCGGCTTCCGTTCTGTAATTCTTTCGGTTTTTTCTATTAAATGCAGTTTTTTTATCGAAATTTCTTTCCTGGCATGACTTTGGCAAAAGGTGTGTAACAGAAACAGATAACCCAGCGGATTCAGTCATACACTGATTCTTAGTTTTCCTCTTTCTGCCATCCCCCATACAAGGGACAATCAGGAAACAGCCTGATTAGCCAAAGGGAGATGGACAAAAAGGAAGTTATTTATCAGCCGGCTTTAGGCCCGGCCCCGCCTGGAGGAGTAGCCATGCCTCCCCGGCTTCTTTCCATTGACTGAAGTGCGAGGTAATTCGGACCGAAACGGGCAATATTTTCAAGTTCGTCGTCGTATTGAGAGAAATGCCGTTCTTCATCCATTACCAGTTCTTCAAAAAGTTTTTTAGAAACTGAATCTGCATTCTGAGAACATTCGTTTGCCCAGTGGTTATACTGTTTAATACTCTCTTCTTCCATTGCGCAGGCGGTCTTAAGCATTTCCTGCACATCATGAATCTGCTGAATCGGCCCGGCTGGCTTCATGTCAATATCGCCTTTAAGGAAAAGAATCCGCTCCGCCAGCTTCTCAACATGAAGCATTTCTTCGATGGCAGTCCTCTTAAAAAGAAGAGAAATAGGATCGAGACCCTGGTCGTCACAATGAAAATGAAAATACATATACTGGTGAACCGCCTGAAGTTCATCAGCAACAGCTTTCTGTAATAGTTCAATACTTTTTTCGTGCATGAGCCAGTCAGACCCGTATTTCCGGTTAAGTCAAGATTCTTTCAGAAAAAAAATCTTAAAAAATTAAATATCTGATATCAGACTAGCCCGATATCTTCTGAAACCACCCGGAAATCACAGCCCGTAATCTGCTTGTCAGGGAGCCCCTTCAGTAAAAATCTGCCGTATCATGGCCTATTTTCGCAATAAAGAAGAACTGCTGAAGGCTGTCAGTGAGTTAAATGACAGCTTCAGTTCAAGGTGGAAGGAAAAGGATATCGACCGCAGCCTCCATCAGCTGGCAGATATGTCGGCCGACATGGAACGCCCTGATTTCTGGGATGATCAGGATAAAGCCAGGGAAATTTCCACAGTCAAGTCCAACCTGGAACGTACAATTCTTCCCTGGAAAACTGTAAAATCAGAACTTGATGATTTCCCTGACCTGGTTGAGCTTACTATAGAAGAAACCAGCGACCTGAAAGAAGCACTGCAGCAGCTTGAAAATGATTATAACCGGCTTTCTGAAGAATTTGAAAGGCTCCTTCTCCAGGATGCACTTTCCGGGCCTGATGATGACCGCAATGCAATAGTGAATATATCCAGTGGTGCGGGCGGTACTGAATCCCAGGACTGGGCGCAGATGCTTCTTCGTATGTATACCCGCTGGTTTGAAAGAAAAGGATACACTGTGGAAACTGTGGATATCCAGGAAGGAGAAGAGGCAGGTATAAAAAGCGCCACTCTCCTTGTAAAAGGTGATAAAGTGTTCGGTTATCTGAAATCTGAAAACGGGGTCCACCGGCTGGTGCGGATTTCACCTTTTGATTCCAATAAACGCCGCCATACATCTTTTGCATCCGTTCACATAACACCGGAAATCGACGACGATATCGATATTCAGATCAATGACAAAGACCTTCGAGTGGATACCTATCGTTCCAGCGGCGCGGGCGGTCAGCATATCAACAAAACAGATTCTGCCATCCGGATTACGCACCTTCCCAGCGGTATTGTAGTCAGCTGCCAGATGGAACGATCCCAGCATAAAAACCGGGACACTGCAATGAAGATGCTGAAAGCCAGACTTTATGAAATGGAGCAGCAGAAACTGAAAGAAGATATCGAAAGCCGATCCGGCGAAAAAAGCGATGTTGCCTGGGGAAGTCAGATCCGTTCCTATGTTTTTCATCCTTATAAAATGGTTAAGGATCTTCGTACTGATTTTGAAACCGGCGATGTGAATGGTGTGATGGATGGTGATCTTGACGGATTTGTGGATTCGTATCTGAAGAGCACCATAGGAATCGGTAAAAAAGCCGAAGCAGTTTCCTGAGGTTTTTCTGATGGGAGTGAATGCGCAGAGGATTCAGGACAGGAAACTCTCACTTAAAGAAAAATTACTGATTATTCTTGTTCCGCTGCTGATTGCAGCTGTTCAGCGCATTTATGGCATTACCCTTCGCCGCAGAGATTACGGAAGAGACCTGCCGGATTCATTAATTAAAGAAAAAAAACCTTTTATTTATGCTATTTGGCATACAAATGTCTTTTTTTCGCCATATTTTCACAGGAACCAGGGAGTGCATGTTCTTATTTCCGCATCCCGTGACGGTGAACTGATACACCGAATTGTCCGCTGTTTCAATAATTTTTCAGTCCGGGGAAGCTCATCGCGGGGGGGCATCGGTGCGCTGAAGGCAGTGATCACGGTTCTGCGAAAAGGAAATCCTGTTGCTATTACTCCCGACGGACCGAAAGGCCCTGCATTTAAAGTGCAGGACGGTGTTCTTTTTGCCGCTGCCCGGACCGGGGCACCTGTAATCCCTTTCCATTATGAGGCTGACCGGCAGTGGATTTTTGAAAAAGCCTGGGATAAACACCGCATTCCCAAACCTTTTTCGCGTGTGGTCTGCTCCTACGGTGATCCGGTTTACATAACCGAAGATCTGGATACTCCTGAGGGAACAGACGCAGCAAGAATGAGACTGGAAACAGCCCTGCTTCAGAATATGAAAAAAGCAGCAGAGCTTACCCGGAAATAAGACCTGACCTTGCCGCTTCGTGAAGCACCAGATTGTTTTCTCTGAGCCTTCGGGTGATCATTTTCAGAAATCCCTGGGCAAGCTCTGCGCTTCCCGCCATCATTTCTTCGAGATCAGAATGCTCCAGAATCAGAGCAGTCACATCTGTTTCGGCTTTAACAGAAGCAGTGCGGATTTCAGGATCAAGAGCCGCAAGCTCTCCCACAACATCACCTTCTTTCATTGTGCTTACAGTAATTCCTCCGGAAATAACAGAAACAGCACCTTCAGCAATGATATAAAGGCAGTCACCGGTCTCTCCCTCCTTCATAATCCAGTCACCCTCTGAAAATTCAGTTTCTTTTAATGATTCGGCTATCTCTCCTAAAAGAGAATCAGGGAGGTCGCTGAATGTGGGTATAGAGCTGAGAAGTATCATTTTTTCAATAGTCAGCATTCGGGGTTTGACTCCTTTTTTCTTTGGTTTAATTTCATTGATCAGGGATTCAGCTGTTTCGCGGAGAAGCCTGTCTTCATCCGCAGTTTCTGCAATCTGAACGAGAAGCGGTCTGAAGCGGCTTCTTTCAGCCCGCGGAGGTTTACGGACAAGTGCAAGGAGGGCAGCCGAGCGGAGCAGAGAACTGAAATGGTTGTCCTGATTCAGTATAATTTCCTGCAGCAGCTGCTCTTCCGGAATCCCTGAGCTTTCCGTACCTGAGCGTGCTCCCGAAACAAAAGACTCTGCTGCTTTTATAAATAAATTTCTGCTTCGTACAGGCAGAAGGGAATCAAAAAGTTCCAGTGCATAGGTTTTTTCATCATCCGAACCGTACTCCAGTTTCCGCATGGCAAGTTTCAGATTTTCCCTGGGAAGAACCGAACTCAGAAGCCAGAATATGCGCCTGATCTGCATTTTTTCTGCATAGACCATTCTGTTTCTCAGCGAATGAAGGAGAATGGTGTTTTCCGGAGGTATCAGTGAATCAATCCGGAGTGCGCAGTCCGCAGCATCCGCTGCAGCTTCCCATACCTGCTGCGCTGTATCCGGAGGGCATCGATAGCCCGACTGATCCAGTGCTTTGGCAGTTCTCCACTTTAGCTCAGGATCACCGGTTACTGCGTGACCCAGGAGCCACTGACCTGCGTTGACTCCCCCGATCCGGCCTGCCAGACGAATCAGTCTGTATTTTATATAATTTTTCTCTTCATTTCTGTAAATTCTGAAAATATCCGGAAGGATTGATTCTCCGGCTCCCGAAAGGCACGAAGCAGCCACTCCGCCGTCCCGGACAGATTTCACTGCTTCCAGCATTACAGGCCAGAACTCAGGGGATGCTGACTTCGCCATCGTACGAAGAGCCATTCTCCGGATTTCTGAGTCCCCTGTTTCCAGATTATGAACAAGGAGCCGGGCAATCCGCGGCGAAGCGATCTCGTGCAGCACCTGAGCCGCAAGCATCCTTTTTTTTGGCATTTTAGACCGGTGCAGAGTCAGAAATCTGTCACCGCAGGCAAGCATTCCTTCAATTCCGCAGTGCATCATCAGGCCGGAATAAGCTGCGGCACGGATTTCCTGACTTCGGCTCTGTGTTTCCTTCAGAAGAATTTCAATAGAATCTTCTTTAAGAATAACTGCCGCTGCCTTCATCAGACCTGGCTTGGCTTTCAGAGAAGTCTCCTCTTCCAGGCGGGCTTTTATTTCCTGTGTGAGTTCATGTATTTCAGCTTCCGCAGCAGCAGTGCAGGCGGCATTTCGCACATCCGGATCAGGATGACTGAGCAGGAGTCTGACTGATTCCCTGAGCTCCGGTCCGTGCGAGATTTTTTTTATAAGTGAAAGTGAGTATATGACTTCCTGAGCTTTATCGCTCTGCAGGCTTCGGAGGGCAAGCTTCTGGGTCAGTTCCGGATTCTGAAAAATAATGTCATTGGAAACTTTGCGTTTCCGGAAAGCATCACTAAGAGATTTAATATAAAAATCTGATAATTTTCTGAGCGAGAGCAGCCAGAGAACCAGAACCGCAACGGAAGCCGGTATCAGTATGCTGAAGTAAAGATTAGCGTATACCGCTGACTGAAGGGCCCCCGTAAGAAGCAGGATCAGAGTTCCTCCCGCGGCGCTGGAAATCTGCTGCACATAGCCTGTCCCCATTGCCTGAACTCTTGTGCGAAGTCCCGGCGGAAGCACCTGAAGTACGCTGATTACAGCCGGCTGGGTCAGTCCTGTCCTCACAGATTCATCGCCAAGCTTCACTGCAGCTAACAGAGCGAATGTCCAGACCAGTGAATCCTGAAACAGAAAGAGTGCGGCAGCTGCACTGATTACTGCAGTAATTCCAGGCAGCAGCAGAAGGGATGCAGCAATCCCGGTTATCCGGATCAGATGGGGTGACACAAACGTACTGAAGAGAAGATGGGTGATACCGGCAGCTGCCATAAACAGGGACCAGAATGATGCCATATCGGATTCACTGGTATAATGGCTTTCAGCGAGCGAGAAAAAAACTGTATCTGTGATCAGATAGCTGATCTGTGAAAATACAACGGAAACAAAAAATAAAATAATTAATAATTTATGTTTACCGAAACGGGGAATTCCGGATTTTTTTTCACCAGGAAGGAGTCCGTTATCCGTCCTCAGGTCCTGCCGGTGATATCTGTAAATGAACCAGATAACCAGAAGAGCTGTTAAAGCAGAGAAAACACTTCCGAGAATAAGGTTTTCTGTAGTTACGAACTGCAGAATCACAGGGACGGAAAGGCCGGTCAGGATTATCGCAGCGGGCTCCCCGGCTGCTGCACGGCTTAATTCTGTTTTGGATTCGCGGATCGAATACATTCTGCTGCTGAGTCCCCAGAAAACCTGATCCGCAAGCATCCATTCTATTTCCACCCAGACCATCGCAAGGAAAACAAAATACGATCTGAATTCAGTTCCTGTTCCGGCCCATGCCGCAGAAAGAATCAGCGCACTGAAAAAAACGGCCGATGACTGCAGAATCCAGAAAGAGATCCGAGGCTGTAGCCATAAGTAAAACCCGTTAATGAATATCGCAAGAAGGGCCGCAGCAATGTAAGTCCAGGGAAGCATCCCGGCTCCGAAAGACTGAATGAACATTGCCGTAGCAGAGGCCGATGTAATGATCCTCGGGACTCCGAGAGTCAGAAAAGACAAAACTGCAAGAAGAACTGTTTTTCCTGGTTTAATCACTGTTTTTCTCAGAATCCGCTGCCTGATTCATCAAGGTAGAGTATAATTTCACTGAAGTCCGAAGGATTGCTTCCCGGAGGGGGTTGCTGCCGGTAAACAAATCCGCTTCCTTTGATTTTAACTTCTTTTTTATAATAGATATTATTTATGTCAAGAGCTTCCCTTGCAGAAAGACCCTGAAAATTAAACAGTTTATCGGCTTTTATTTTCAGAGTAACCGGTTCCAGAGGTTTCAGGACCGGCACTTTTTCACTTTTGTATCCGCTCTGAAGCAGAGGCAGAACCGCCAGAGTCAGATCCCGGAAAACAGGAGCCGCAATGGAACCTCCGCCCTGATCGTCAGGCGGTTCATCAAAAAGAATAATGCCTCCGTATCTTGGTTCCTTTTCCGGAAAAAAACCTATAAAAGAAGCAATGAACTTTTCTTCGTAACCGCGGGCACTGGATTTCTGTCCGGTTCCGGTTTTACCGATAATGGCAGCTTCCGGTATCAGTGCTCTTCGTCCTGTTCCATCGGTAACTACCCTTCGCATCATTTTAACAACTTCACGGTTCACCGCAGGCGGAAACGGGTTCATCTTCACATTCTGCAGGTGACTGTCCAGTTTTTCCCCTCCAGGCAGTGTTATATCATTCACTATAAACGGATCTACGAGTTTTCCCCCGTTTGCAATGGAGGCGGCCGCCCGAAGCAGCTGAAGAGGAGTAACACTGAATCCCTGCCCGATGGGCATATAATAGGCAGTGGAAGGAACCCAGTTTTTAAGAGGTGGCAGATAGCCGGATGTCTCTCCCTGTCCGGCAGTAAAAACTCCCGTTTTCTGTCCAAATCCGAATTCTGACATATAATGGTAAAAGCGGTCGCGTCGTACCCTTTCCATCGCTTTGATGATTCCAACATTGCTCGATACAGTAATGATTTCGGGTAAGGTGAGACTCCCGTGAGAAACAGTTCTGCCTCCGCTCCTGTCCCGGATTACAACATTCCCTCTGCGGAACTCACCATCACAAAGAAAGCGTTCTCCCGGAAAGACCGCTTTTTCTGTCAGCAGTATCCCGGCCATCAGTACCTTCACTGTGGAGCCTGGTTCATAATTCAGTCTAAGGGCCCAGTTGCCGCGCTGAAAGGGTGTGCTTTCGTAGTATTTATTTGGATTAAAATTAGGAAAATTTGCAAGGGCAAGGATTTCACCGGTTTTAATATCCATAAAAATACCGGTAGCCAGTTTGCTCCCCGACTTTTCGAATGCTTCTTTCATTATAGATTCGAGCCGGTACTGAATCAGGGAATCGATAGTCAGATTCAGTGCGGGACCCCGGTTATTCAGTCTGCTTTCCGGTGTATTCAGTATATCATTATAAATATATTCGATGCCTGAGAGAGCGTTTTCCTGATCTCTGCCGGTGAATCCGATCAGATTTGATGCCAGACTGTCACCCGGATAAAATCGCCGGAATTCAGGTTCTCTGTAAACACCCGGCAGGTTCAGTTCGAGTATCTGATCAGCTTTGAAATTATCCACCTGTCTGATAAGCAGGAAGTATTTTCTGTCACTGAAGATGTAAATCTTTTTCAGAATCTCTTCCGGAGTCATATCCAGAAAACGGCTCAGTTGTTCTGCAGTGAATTCAGGGTCTATAATTTCGGGTGGTGCAAGAGCAATTGTGCTGGCTTCCTCTGTCATAGCCAGGGTCAGCCCCCTTCGGTCCGTAATCGGCCCCCGGATAAAGCCAGGTTCTGTGGTGGTCTCACGGCGGTCTGTGCCCAGACTCAGCCATGAAGTTCTGAGTGAGATCACAAGCACAGCGGCTGCAAGAATACCGGACAGAATCAGAAGTCTTTTTTTTGCTTTTTTCATAAAAGAATTATAAAATACGGCTGTTTCCGCCTGAACCGCTCTTTCTATTTTCGGAATCTATGGTCAGTTTTCCGGTGTTTTTCCTGGTTCTGATGCTGAAAATGCGTTTACAGCCAGGCATTGCCTGGCAACTCTGACCGGAGTCCGGAGCAGTCCGGTGAATTCAATCAGTCAATACCGGGTCATCATTCATGTCAGAAGAAAATGTACTACAGCTCGAACTTGATAAGCTGGATGCCGCCGGCCTGAAGCGAGTGGCCCAGTCCTGGGGTATAACCAGAATTGGTAAGGATAAAAAAGCCATGGTTGACCAGATCACCGAAGCCATGCAGGATGAGTTCTGCCTGAAAGGTGTACTGGAAAAACTGACTGCCACTCAGGTCACTATTTACATATCCATATTAAAAAGCAAAGCCACTGTTCTTACTCTTGGTGAAATTGCACGCAAAATCGGCGCGCAGCCTGTCAACACTGAAATGGAGCTTGGTGTTCTGAAGCGGTATTTTCTGGTCTACCAAAGAAAGAACCGCGAGCGGCTTACCAATAATATGGACCGCTATTATTATTTTCCGGAAAGCGGAGACCATGTATCTCTTGATACGAATGAAAAAGGTCAGAAGTTCCGGACTTCTTTTACTGCATTGATGAAGCCTGCTGTGGCAAAGCTCCCTGAACCATGGCAGAAGATCCTGAAAGACGTAAAAGGTAAGTCATCCGTAAGCGATCCGGCAGCGCTTCTGGAACCCTCACTGCTGACAGCTCTGATTGATTCCCTGTCCGAAGTTGAGCGCGACCTGGTTCTTGACACATTTATGCAGGGCGGGATCTGCGATATTACGAAAGCCCGCGACTTCATTTCTGCAAAAAAAGGAAAATGGGAGGAGGTTGTAAGGAAGCTTCATGACCTTGGTATCCTCATTGACGATTATTATATTGATGAAAAGTTTATTCGTCTGCTTATTATGCCGGCGGAAGTTTTCAGTCATCTTCAGGAAAATCCGCTTCTTCCCCTTGAAAAAAAAGGAACAAAAAAAAGGCAGGAAAAAAAGACTGTTAACAATCTTGACTTTTATCTGAATATCAAGAAAATGATCGTTTATATCAGCCGAAAAGGGCTGAATCTTGCAAAATCAGGAAAACTCAAGCAGATTGATCTCAAAGAAACCGAAACCAGACTCCTTCAGCCCGATATCGGCCTTTTTATTGAAAAAAGTCAGATTTACCAGATTGAGCTGCTTCTCCCTGTAATGCGCCTTCTTGACATACTTCGGGTAAAAAGGGACGATGTGGTTCTGAGGAATGATTACAATGACATTCTTCTGAAAGATCCCATTGAACTCATGGATACTGTAATCAAGGAGATGGCTCAGGCAAGACACAGGCGAGTCCGCTATGAGGATGTGTTTGAGCCTTTGTATGTCCCTTTTTATGATAAAGAAATTTTTGACAGCTGTATATCCTGGATCAATAAAAAGAATACCGTACTGCATTTTGTGATTATTGCTGCAATGGTCAGGGAACGTCTTGTACTTGCCAAAACTTTCCGTATTAAAAACTTCCAGACAGAACTGGAAGAACTTATGGGAGAAATCACCAGTGCACTTTTTTATCTCCAGCTTCTGGGTCTGATTTCTGTGGAATATCCGGATCGCCGGGTCGAAATCTCAGAACTTGGAAAATTTTATATCCAGGGTAAAAACCTGCAGGGCGGGATTAACAAGGGCGGCATCATCATCAATCCGGACCTGACCCTTATTGCTATACCGGAACAGCTCTCCATCAAAGGTCTGGATATACTTAAATCCTTTGCTGAAGTAAAGAATTTTGATAATGTTTATACATTTCAGATCACCAAAGAATCTTTTCAGGAAGGGCTTCTGCTGGGGAACAAGCCTGAGGTCTTCACTGATTTTCTGAAATCAGCATCCAGGAATGAACTGCCCCAGAACCTCCTTTTTTCCATAGAGGACTGGTCAAGGTCCCTTCCAATGGTTACCATTACTGATGAATGCGTGGTTCTGCAGACTACGGATCCTGAATCCATGGACCTTCTTCTGGGTCAGATCGCCGGTAAAAAAATTGTCACCGACCAGATCAGTCCCACTACAATTCTGATTGACCATGAGAAGATTTATGAAACTATATCATACTGCGAGAAGCTGAACCTTATCGTTAAGCTGATTCGCTGAAAGGATCAATTATGCATTTCAGATTTTTTACCGGATTCCTTCTGCTGACCACTGTTTTTTCTTCCCTGTCTGCTCAGTCCGGAGTAATTCAGGCAGGCGGTTCAAGAATCGAGCGGAATCCTGCTTCCCTTCCGGAAGAACTGCAGGAATGGCTTCTGATTCCCGGGGCATCGATTCACACAACGGGTACAGTAACCGGAAGCAGTTTTATGACACCCGGGGAAGGACTGGCTGTACTGCGGTCGGAAACGGAACCCTCTGAAATCCTGAAATACTATAACGAAGAATTCCGCAAAAACCGATGGACCGTGCTTCAGTCCGGACAGTCAGAAGGCAAAACCCTGATTATGGCTGAATCGCCCTACAAACGACTTGTAACAGTGATAATAACATCAGACAGGCCGTCTTTTATAAAGATTTATTACAAAAGAAGTGGCAACGAATAAACCAAACGGAAGGGTCATTGTAATCAGGCAGGAGTCGGTCTTCCTTCTGACCGCGGGCCTCCTCTTTCTTGCAAGCGGATTCCTTGTGGCCCTTGTTTACAGATCCTATGCCTGGTCAGCATTCTTTGCCGTTCTGTTTTATGTCGGCTTTGAACGGGTTAATCTCCTTTTCCTCAGATTATTCCGGAGCAGGACGGCATCCGCGGCAGCCTCAACCCTTACGGTTATTATTGTTTTTATATTACCAGCATACCTGATCCTTCAGCATTTAATCCGGGAAGTGCTGTCTTTTATAATTTTTCTGCGGGACCACATGAATGATGAGCAGATCATCGAGACTGCATTAAAATTTCCTTATTTCACTGATCTGGTTACTTCAAATATGTTTTTCTGGATTGAGATCCAGAATTTCCTTCTTGAATACGCTGCGAAATATGAACATCTGGTGGATCCGAACCGTGTGGCGGAATGGATGAGCAGTGCTTCTTACTGGCTTGTGGGAGGCGTGACTTTCACAGTGAATGCTGTTCTGAATCTGATGTTCGGTATCATTCTTCTTTTTTCCATGTTCCACGAAGGACACCGCTTTAATCTTGTGATGCAGAATATTATGCCTCTTCAGGCGGATCTTTACCGCACCTTCATCCAAAGAATGAAGGAGATCATCTGGGCAGTTCTTGTAGGCAATTTTTTTGTTTCCATTCTTCAGGGCGCAGCCATCACATTCGGACTTCTTATTGCAGGGGTTCCGTCTCCGGTTTTATGGGGTGTGATTGCCGCTGTTTTTTCCCTCGTTCCTGTTGTAGGAACCGGGGTCATCTGGCTGCCCGCGGCTCTGTATATGGCATTTATAGAGGACAGTTACTCATATGGAATTTTCCTCCTGATTTACGGGCCGGGGATGTATTTAATACTTGAAAATATTGTTAAACCACTTATAATGAATCGAAAAGTGGGAATGCATCCCCTGTTTCTGTTTCTGGCTATCATAGGCGGAATCAAAGAATTCGGACTGAGCGGTGTTTTCCTTGGCCCCCTTGTTGTAACGGTTTTTCTGACTCTTTGGACAATTGTGAAACTGTGGCTCCAGGATAACCGGCACCAGGGGAACGAAGCAGTTCCGGCCGTAACCGATGAGATGACAGCTGATGAGGCGGACGCTGCCGAGGCCGCGGGGGGAAATCCGCAGTCATGATTGATTCAGCCGCATCCTCTGCCTGGAGCATCACCCGGCTTAATACCGAGGTCAGGAACCGGATCGAGTCCTCTGCAGATCTTCAGGGCATCTGGATTCAGGGAGAAATTTATAATCTTACAAAACATTCATCAGGTCACATCTATCTGACTCTGAAGGATGAAACCTCAGTGATCCGCTGCACTTTTTTTAAAGGAGCCAATCAGTATTTCAAGGATGTTCCCCTGCGTCAGGGAACAAGAATCACTGCATTTGGTTCTGTGTCAGTCTATACGCAGAGAGGAGAATACCAGTTCAATATTACAAAAGTGAATATTGCAGGCGAAGGGGATCTCCGGCTTAAAATTGAACAGCTGAAAAAAAAGCTCTATGAAGAAGGCCTTTTTTCTGACGAGCGGAAACGACCGCTTCCTTTTTATCCTGTAACTCTGGGGGTTGCCACAGCGCCCACCGGAGCTGCTGTACAGGACATTATCCGGGTGGCAAGGATGCGAAACCCTGATATCAATATTGTACTTGCTCCCTGTCTTGTTCAGGGTGACGGAGCACCGGAAAGCATATGCAAGGCAATTCAATTCCTGAATATGCCGGAGTGGGGTGTGGATGTTATTATTGCCGGGAGAGGGGGCGGTTCCTTTGAGGATCTTCTTGCTTTCAATGATGAAAGTGTCGTCCGGGCCTATGCATCCTCGCGCATTCCCATAGTTTCCGCTGTTGGTCATGAAATTGACCATCCTCTGACAGATCTGGCAGCAGATGCCTTTGCCTCAACTCCGAGTGCCGCCGTGCAGCTTGCGGTGCCTGTCAAAGCCGACCTGGAAAAGAGGATCGGGCATTTTGCTGACCGCCTCACTATGGCTTTGAACCGGCGCTGGTCCTGGGGCAGACAGAGACTCGAAACAGTTCTTTATTCAAGGGTATATCAGAATCCTCTTTCAGTGACTGAAATGAAAGGACAGCACCTGGACCGCATCAGCAAAGAAATGAGTCTGAATATGGCGGCTGTTCTTCTGAACGGCTCCATGAAACTCAGCAGATCGGAAAGAATCGGTGATCTGTTCAGACGAGCTGTGACTGCGAAACGAAACAGCTTCTCTCTGCTTGAGGAGCGGCTGACGAATTTCAGTCCGCTCAGCACCCTGAAGCGCGGTTATGCGGTTGCCAGATCCCAGGACGGCGATGTGGTCCGTTCATGGAAAGATGTACAGAAAGGAGATTTAATTGAGGTGATCCTTGGGGAAGGATCACTGCAGGCGGAAGTTAAGAATGTCAGCGAGGTTCAGACCGGAAGGTAATTGCGGTCTTCACTTCTGCAGATTTCAAGGTCAAGGGTACGGATAAACGACGCAGGATCATCAAACACAAGGGAGCGGGCAAGTTTACCGCTGTGTCCGTGTCCTTTTACTATATCCAGGAAAATATGACCAAAAAGATCTTCCCCGTATTCGAATCTGACGTAATTTCCGGACCTGAGGCCGGTGGTGTTCTTTAAAAAAATGGCACTCATATGCTGACAGTTTAAATTCATACATATACAGGTACAAGTTTTTTTTATGAATTCAGAAAAAAAAATTCAGCTGACAGAGACTTTTCTGTCGATACAGGGCGAAGGCCTTTTTGCCGGCTGGCCCTGTTATTTTATCAGGATGGCGGGCTGCGATCTGCGATGCTCCTGGTGCGATACTAAGTATTCCTGGCAGGGAGGCGAATCTGTCTCTGTAAGCGAAATAGTGTCCGGCATACCGGAGTGGGTTCCCTATATCCAGATTACCGGCGGAGAACCTATGCTTTTTCCTGAAGAGGCGGTATGTCTGATGAATGAAATCCGGCAGAACAGAAAAGGCCGCATTCTGCTCGAAACCGCAGGTCACAGGGATCTTTCTGCAGTTCCTGATTTTGTGCATATTAATATGGATATTAAACTTTCTTCCTCCGGTGAGTATTCCGAATCATTTACGGAAAATCTTAAAATACTGAAAAAGTCTGATGAAATAAAGTTTGTAACCGCCGATGAGAATGACTTTTATCAGGCGGCGGAGCTGATCCGGAAATACTCTCTTACTGACCGATGCCGTGTCATTTTTTCGCCCGTCGCTGTTTCTGAAGAATCTGACTTTACACCGGAACGGCTTGCAAAACTCTTGCTTGATAACCGGCTGCCTGCCGGAATGCAGCTTCAGCTGCACAAATATATCTGGAATCCCGGAGCCCGAGGCGTCTGATGAGCACTAAAATCGAAGTCATAAAAGAATTCAAATTTGAGGCAGCCCACCGGCTCACGAACGTGAACCCCGATCATAAATGCGGACGGCTCCATGGTCATTCCTTTCGTGTGGAAATCGCACTCGAAGGGACTATGAATGAAAAGGAAGGCTGGCTGATGGATTTCGGCGATATCAGCACTGTGGTAAAACCCATCGTGGACAACGAGCTTGACCATCAGTATCTGAATGAAATCCCCGATTTAGGGAATCCAACCAGTGAAAACATTTCCATCTGGCTTTGGAAAAGAATCAAACCCCTTCTGCCGGATCTCAAATCCGTAACAGTCCATGAAACCTGCACTGCCCGTGTTATTTACAGGGGGGAGTGAGGAAAATGCCGTGGCTGAATCCGGAACTTACTATGGTCTGATTAAGCGCGATTGCAGACCGATATGCGGAATCGGGCCTTCCCTCCTCTGCTGCTCAGTTACCGTGGCACACTAAAAAATGAAAATGTATGTCCAAACCGCCCAGGCATTTGTCCTGATTTTTCGGTAAAAATACGAGAAGACCCGTATTCAGCCTCATTGAAAGATAAGCAGGCTGGCGGTAACATTGAGTATATTCCGGAACAATGTATCTTTAAAAAAAACCTTTTCCTTTCAATGTAAAGCTTAAGCAGAAATCATCCGATAGCTGACCTATGGCCTTGTATCCGTTTCTAAAAACGCTTTTTCCCGGAAAAAAAAACCGTGCAGACAGCAGTGAAGGACCAGATCTCTTTGAATATGCAGAAATGAATCATAATGAATCTGTATCCTTTAATCAGTCTAAGAAAACTAATAAAGAAAGCAAAAGACACCCGGTTCTTTTATTAATCACAAATGTAACAGCACTCACAGCAGGAGTAATCATCGCCTGTTTCTTTTGTGGTTCCGGCAGTATCATTGATAAAAAAGTAAAAATATCAATGAGTAATGGTGCTGAATACACCGGCAGTCTTCTTACATTCCAGTCAGAAAGCTTCTCAGTGAATGACGGTAAAACAGTGAATTTAAAAACATCGGAAGTTCGGCTGATTGAATTTCTGACCGATGAGAGTAAAGAAGAGGCTGCAGCATCAGCGGCCCCCCCTGCGATCCGGGAGCTTACATTCGACGAAAAAAGATTTCTTGGAAGATACTCTGCTGATATCAGCGGTCACAAAGCCACTTTTATTGTATATGCAACGAAGAACGGATATCTGGGTGCAAGTCTGAAGTTCCATTCATGGGGAACCGGAGCTGTTCATTATATGCGGGGAGTTCGTGTCAGTGGCAGCACCATTTATTTTAAGAGGCAGTGTGAAGCGGATCTGTGCAGAAAAATCGGTTCTTCCCATCTGATTAACCAGGATTTTACCGGTGAAATCAGCGCAAACGGAGCAGAAATTAAGGGAACCTATCTGGGAGGACAGAATGCTTCCCGATGGTCGGCCCGCAGATTCTGACCGGAAATGATCAGTAAGCCATTATAATTAAACTTGATTTTTACAGAGACAGGATTTTATCTGGACTATTAGATGATTGTCCGCTTTGAACAGGTATTCCGCAGAATTCAGGAAATCGACCGGGATCTCGAGGACCTGCGTCGAATGCGGGATAAAGTCCCCCTGAACAGGCCGTTTACTGCGGAACTTCAGGTTGCCTTCGACAAAAGCATCAGCCGCCTCCTCGAAGAAAAAATCTCTCTGGAAGAGCTCGAAATCGAAGACCCCCCTTCTGACCTTATCGATGAAATCCTTGCTGTGGATGTTGCCACTGCTTCCCGGATTCATGTGGACAGGGCAGCCCCGGCCCAGGAGTATACGGCACGCGAACAGAAGCTGCTTGAATTTCTCAGGGCCATTCCCAAAACCGAGATTCACCTTCACACCGAAGCATGTGTTTCCAGGGAAACCATTCTCAGCCTACTCTCTAAGAATAATGTGGCTCATACAGCCGAGGAAGTTGATAAACTTTATCAGTTTACAAATCTTCAGGAATTCATTAAATTATTTCTGTTTATACTTGATTCCATCCGTCATCCTGATGATTTCAGTCTGATATACGGCAGCCTTGTTCATTATCTTCAGTCGAATAACATTCGCTATGCAGAGGTGTTTTTTGCCCCGTCCAGACTGATCCAGAATGGTCTTGATTTCAACGAAATGGCACAGACTCTCGATATTCTGGCCAGGGAATCCCGCCTCAGCGGAGGTCCTGAAGTTAAATTCCTTGTGGATGTTTCCCGTACTTTCGGGGCGGAAAATGCCAGTAAAAATCTGCAGCGCGTTCTTTCCTGTAAAGTACCCAGCATTATCGGGATCGGACTCGGTGGCGCTGAGCTTATGGGCCCGGCAAGGGACTTCAAAGATGTTTTTGCTCAGGCAAGAGCGAACGGGCTGAGGGCTGTGGCTCATGCAGGCGAAGACGATGGTCCGTGGTCTGTAAGGGATGCAGTGGAACTTCTCCGGGTAGAGCGGATCGGTCACGGAATATCCGCCATTCAGGATCCGGAGCTTCTCAATATTATACGCGATCGACAGATTCCAATTGAAATCTGCCTTACTTCGAACATTTTCACGGGGAAGTATGTGAGGCGTGAGCAGGATCATCCGGTACGCCGTTACTATGAAATGGGAATCCCCTGCGCTGTTAATACCGACGACCCTGAAATTTTCAATGTGGATCTGAGTCAGGAATATTTAAAATTATATAAGCATTTAAATTTTACAGTTTCTGAACTTATAGATCTTGTGCGTCAGGGAGTGTTTGCATCATTCCACCCCAATCCTGCGGCTTTATGGAAAAGCTTTCAGCCTGAAATTCAGAAACTGCGTGAAGACTTTGGTTTATAACTGAAAGTGCTTTTATAAAGATCGGTTTGGCACACAGATTCCGTTTTTCATGCTTGACAGACCCGGTATCAGATGCTGATTTATAATCCGAGGGAATTCTATGCATAAATTTGAATTCACAGGTAAAGGCAGTGATATTTTTTTTCTTTATCTGAAAAATGTCTTTCTTATAATTATCACTTCAGGAATATACTATTTCTGGGCATCAGTAAATTTTAAACGGTATTTCTACCGCAATACTTTGTTTGATGGTATCCCTTTTGATTACAGCGGAACAGGGAAAGAACTGTTTACAGGTTTTCTGAAAACCCTTATTCTTTTTTCAGTAGTGGTGTTTTTCTTCATTCTTACAGCTTTTTTTCTGGCGATTATAGTTCCCGGAGGGGAATATATATCTGCAATTATGGCTTCAGTTTTTCTTTTTTCCCTGAATCCGTTAATAAAGACAGGTTCAAGGAGATATCTGCTTTCCCGGTCATCATGGAATGGTATCAGGTTCCGTTTCAGAGGTTCCCCTCAGGAATTGTTTAAAATTCAGCTGAAAGGTTTTTTAATCACCGTCCTTACATTTGGAATATATCTTCCTTTCTGGATATTGAACTATCAAAAATTTCTTATTGGTAACTCTGTTTTTGGTCAGAAAGCTGAATTCCGTTTTTCTGCTCAGGGGAAAGATTATTTTATTTTACTATTTAAAGGTTTTTTTCTGACATTTATTACTTTTGGTATTTATTCATTTAAGTTTAATGCAGATCTGATTAATTTTTTCTGGAACTTAACATTCCTGAAAGGAGTTCCCTTTCGCTCAAAGATTAAGGGGATTGATATTTTCATTTTTTCTATCAAATCTTTCCTGATGATTTTTTTCTCTCTGGGTATTGCCGTTCCCTGGGTTATTGCAGCATATTACCGCCTTAGGACTGAATCCCTGGAACTGCTGCCAGGTGCCGAAATTGAAAAAACTCAGAGAGACGAAGAAACCATAAGGAGCAAGGGAACATCACCTCTGCCAGCCGACCATATGGATTCCGCAGCAGATCCCTTTTTAATGACCTTCAGACAACTGGACACCTGAAAAATTGCAGATCCAGTCTCTTTTGTAATCTTTGTCTGTTCAACAGAGAAAAAATCAGTTACATACAGCAAAGATTCAGAATCGTAAGGAGATAACAGCAGAGAATGCTGCACCGCAACAGTGTTGTAATCATTCTGTACCATTAAGACTGTTACAGTACGGATGCAATGAAATCATCCGTGGGCATAATCTCTGTTTTATTCCTGACAGCTTTTTTCTTTGTTCCGGAAATACACCCGGATTCAGTAAATCTTCCGGATTCGCCGGATCTTCTGAAAGTTTACCAGAAACTCAGGAGCGGCACACATGGAATGAACCAGCTGTCCGATCAGCCGTTGTTTATAAATTCCCGGATTAACGGTCAGAAGGTTTCTTCTGTAATAATATCAGAAACAGAGATTCCTTACAGTCGCATCAGCACAGAGATAACTGATTCCGCAGTGTGGTGCGAAATAGCCATGCTCCATCTGAATATAAAAAGCTGCATCCACCGCAGCAGTCAGATCACCTTTTTCGCAGGAAGGAAATACTATCAGTCACCGGACAAAGCAAGCCGCTTTCCTTACAGTTTTCGCGTTCTGCAGCATTCCCCGGAAATAACTTCGGTAAGCCTGTATTCAGAAGAAGGGCCCGGGGGAACCAGTGACCACCGCATGGATTTTGAAGCAGTTCCTTATAAAAAAGGGACGATTATCCGGTTTTCTCTGTCTTTCCGGGGCAGTGCCGTAAGCGGAAGGATTGCAGATCTGTATTTTGTCACACTTGGAAGTGAAAAGCAGGGATTTACGTATTCAGAGTATTCGGGCAGGAAGAGATTCACCGGCGGAGTTCAGGGGGCCCTCGAAAGAAATTCAATGCGGTATTATCTGGCTATGGTGGTTCATTTTCAGACCCGGAACGGAGTATCTGCCCTGGAGAAAGCATCTCTCTGGTATGATTATACCGAACGCTACCGAAAACAACTTCATGAAGTTGAAAAAAATGAATATTTAGATGCAAAAGAAAAAGAATTCCTGAATCAGAGCCGAATGCAGAACAAAGCGGCTGAATCCGAAAAAATATACCTTTCCTCAGACTGAGCCGGAGCAGCTTTCTATAAGACTGATAAGATTTTCCCGCGCTTTCTGAATATTTCCTTCAAGATCTTCAACGGAAGCTTCCATTGTGTTGGCGCGAAGCGAATTAACCCGGCTCAGATACGAAAAGCAGTCGGCAACGGAAGCCCCGTCCTCCTTTTCAGCATGTAACCGGTAGGAACCGGTATCTTCGAGGATGGCGCTGATCTTCCAGTCTTTATAAGGTTCCAGATCCCGTCGTGATGGTAATAGTCTTCGGTTTATCATAATGGCACCGTCTGCATTCTGTGCGGCAGGTCAGATTATGTAAAGCATATTCTGCCTTGACATTCCGGATTCCGGTGAAGATCATGGGGGTGACTATGGATCTGATCCGGCAAATTCTTGAGATTGCAGCCCAGGGCGAAAACAGCGCAGTGGAATTTAAAACCGGCGATGTGCGGCCGGAAAGTCCTGCAAAGGAGATTACTGCTTTTTCAAACGGGGCAGGGGGAGTGATCCTTCTGGGGGTTGCCGATGACGGAACACTCTGCGGTACAGATCCTGAAAAAAATTCTGAAGAATGGGTTATGAATATTGCACGCACAGTGGTCAATCCCCCTGTTCAGCCGGTGTATAATGAAGCTCTTATAAATAATAAAAAAATTGGAATGATATCTGTTCCTAAGGGGCGGTATAAGCCTTATCAGACCTCAGATGGTAATTTTTACATAAGAGCCGGTTCCACAAACAGGATAGCGGCAGTCCAGGAACTTATGAGACTTTTTCAGCAGAGCGGCGTTTTTCATTTTGATGCTGCTCCGGTTGATTCTTCGTCTGTTCAGGATCTGAATCTGACGAAAGCAGCCAAGTATTTTTCTGAATATCAGATCTCCTTCGAAAGTCTTTCTGAAAAATGCATCGGTTTCTTTTGCCTGTTTTTCCGGGAACGATTTCGGGTCCGATATTATTAACAAACAGAATATTGAAGGGAATCTGGATTATCAGATTGATACTACAGTATCCCTTATCCGCAATCATATACCGGTTTCATCAACGGTTTCCGGTACAAAACGAGTGAATCTGAATGACGTTTATCCCGAAAAAGTGTTTCGTGAGCTTGTGGTGAATGCCTGCTGTCACCGGAACTATTCCATCGATGGCTCGAAAATCCGCGTATTTCTGTTTCGTGACCGGATTGAAATCATCAGTCCCGGCAGGCTGCCGAATACTGTGACTGTCGAAAAACTGAAGGCCGGTGTTTCTTATTCAGTAAATCCTGTAATTGTTAAATTTATGGAAAATATGGACTATATGGATAAGCCGGGCCGGGGACTCCCCATGGTTTATGATGAAGCAGCAAAGCTGAACAGAGTGCCTGACTTTCAGGAAGTCGGAGAAGAGTTCCGGGCTGTTCTGTATCTCTGAGATGATCAAATACACTGGTGTCTTAACCGGAAATGCTGTCTTTCCGGTTAAGATGGTTATACAGTTAACTCTTTACTGCCAGTTATTCTTTTCTCCTGAAAAAACACAGGCTCCATCAGCCCTGACCGAATAGATTACTGAATAAACATAACCGTATTTTGCAACGTTTGTGGATTTATTTACTGAGCAATTCGGGGCTGCTTTGCCATCAATATGTATATCCATTTCAAGTCCTGCAGGGCTACCATATGAGCTTTTATTATAAAGCTGAACCTCAAATACGGCATAATTGCTCACCTCATTTACCTGAGCCTTTATGTCCCAGCTCTTTGAGTCCCCTGCCCAGACTTCATGAAGGACATCACCTTTAAAATAGATCTGGACCATATCATCAATATGATGAAAATACATTGATATGCTCTGGGCCCTGTCTGTCTGAACGCATTGATTCATTTTAGCTGTAGATGTATAAGTCATAAGCACCGGAGTCCGGTCCTTCAGATACCTGAGTGAATAGGCAATGGGAACACCAGGGCTGGAAGCCGAGAAATTTGCTGCTTCCGGGTTAGCCAGAAAATCCTTAATTGCGTCATACATTGTTACTGATGTCTCCGCTGCAATGGGAGCCAGTGCTAATCCGGCATCACCTCCGAATACAACATAGTTAATTTTTGTTTTTGAAAACACTTTGTCATATTTTGCTTTTGAGTTTACATCAATTTCAGTAACCCCTGAATTGTATGCTGCAGAAACAGCGGCATCTATATCCATCTTATCGTATTCTGATTCCATCAGGAAGAAAACCTGCCTTCCAAAGCTTACCTTATTTACATAAAGCGGTGGATTGCCTTCTGAGATCTGCCCTTCAGGATCCTGGAAATTTTTTCCATCTCTGAAGACCGATGTACTCAGCTCCGGGTCTTCAAAAATCACATCGTAATATTTCTGGGTGAATTTCATCAGAATATAGTTTTTCCTGCTTGTTGTATCAATACTGAAATTACCACTGATCTGTGTTACCTTATAACGGGCATCCACCCCAAGTTCAAAATACAGATGCTCTTCACTGTAAACCTGAACCAGTTCATAAGATGCCTCAGCAGCGGTTCCTTCCACATTTTCTGATACAATAATATCTTCTATTGCCTGTTTTACAGAAGATGCTGAAATGGTATCCAGTTTCTTGGAATACTGACTCCCGGTGGAAAGCTTCAGCCCTGTCATGAAAATGGTACCGCCTGCCCTGGGGACTGTAACCGGGGTATAGTTTCCGTTCAGCAGGGATTTTCCCTGAATTACAGCACCCGGATAAATCGAATCAAATCCGGTCTGCAGAGCAACAGTATCGGAAATCTCCCGGATTACCGATTCATCGATATCTGCTGTGGTACATTTATAGGTGTAATAATCAGATGAAGGAATCTCAGTTGGTACAACATCCTCAGTAACTTCATTGGTCACATTTCTGTATTCGTCTCCAAGAGGAAGAGTACCGGCAGCTGCAATCCTTGCATCTCCATCACCCGCTGCCTCCCCTCCGGAAAGTCCCAAAGCTGCACCAGCTGCGGCCAGGAGGGAAAAGCTGTCATTTTCCTCATTATTCAGTGAACAGTTCACTGAAACCTGTAAAATCATTGCAGTCAATGCAATGACTGAAATACTCTGTATTCTGAAAAATTTTCTGTATGTTGTCATACATTGATTTTAGCAGATTTAATGATTTATGTCGTCCGGATTCATGAATCCGGACTTATTTTTTCAGGTGAAAGGGATGCTGCAGAAAAAAAATTTGATTCATACATCTGTTTTTCTATTTATTCTTTGTTTTACTATGCTTCAGTCAGGAACTCTTTTTTCTGTTCAGGCTGAAGAAAAACTCAGTCTTTTTTCTAACGCAGAAATAACGCTTCTGGATTATGAAATATCTCCTGAAAGATTACTTACATTGGATGAATGGGATAAGGCAGACAGAGATTTCATAAATCTTGGTTATACGGATCAGCATGTGTGGATTCGTCTCCGGACTGAAAACGAAGTAAATTCCGGGGAAAAAGTGATTCAGCTGTTTTCAAACCAGCTCGATCATGCGGAGTTTTTTCTTTTCGATGATGGGGAAATCATTCAGACTGCGAAAGCCGGTGACCGTATCCCGTTTCATGAATGGACCCATAAAACGCTCTTTCCCTCCATACAGTTTCTCTACCTGAAGGGACACAATCTTACTGTACTGATTCATGTCCGTTCAACCGGAAACCTTACTTTCAAAGTCAATCAGTCAGATGCAGGGGATTTTTACAGAAAAAAGCATCTTCGCGAATTGTTTCTGTGGATAAACGGAGGTATTGAGTTTCTCAATATTGCATTTCTTTTATTTCTGTACCGTAAGGAACGCAACCCGGCTCTTCTTATCCTGATTCCGGTTATCTTTCTTTGGTATCTGATTTCCTGTTATCTTTCATCTCCCGTTTTTGCAGTATGGCCCGAAAATACTCATTTTCAGGATCAGTTCCTGGTAATTGCCGGAACAACAGTTTCGTTATTGAATCTGGTCTTTGTAAAATATTTCCTGAGGATCAGAGATATCTGGCCGTTCTGGAACAGAGTGATGATTTTTTCAGGTGCGGCAGCTTTGTACGGATATTACTCGTTTTTAAATCCAACTGAACTGAATTATAAACTGTATCTTCTGAACACGGTTCAGGTGTATATAGTCCTTTTTGTGGGAATTGTGAGGGCACATGTATACGGGCTGAAATCTTTGAAATTTCTGTTCCTTATTTTTCTGTTCCAGGGAGGACTTTCTGTAATAAAAAATCTTGCTCTCCTTGAGTTGATACCTTTCCCCCCATGGGTTATCAACACAGGTGCACCGGCAGACCTGATTACCCTTGTAATTCCTCTCTCATTTATAATTGTAATCAGGTATTATTATGATTCCTACATTAACATTAAACAGAACTACAGCAAATTAGAGTCTGAATATTCAAGAATTCCTGATCTACTCCGGCAGGGGTCCGAAGGGGGCTCCTTTGCCCTGAAAAGGCTCGGAGGGATTGATGTTGCGGATATTACTGACAGAATACAGAATATGGTCCGAACCAATGAATGTTTTTTTGATGAGAAATTCACCCTTCAGCAGATGGCGGAATTCCTCTCTATCAGACCTGATCAGCTTTCCGCAGTCCTGAACAGTCATCTGAATTTAACATTCAGAACCTTCCTGAACAGTATCAGAATCCACCGGGCCTGTAATCTTCTGCGTGAATTTCCTGATAAGAAAATCATTGAGGTGACTTATGAGTCCGGATTTGGTTCGAAAGCGGCTTTTTATGAAGCCTTCAGAGAAATCATGAAAATGACCCCTAAAGAGTATCTGAAGACTATTAAAGAGAATCCCGATTATACAGACTGATCACTGCAGATAACGCCGGATTTCCATACTCAGATCCTGGATCTGACGCAGACGTTCCATAGCGCCCCGGTAGATACTGGGATTCTGAGTGGCTACCGTACGGAAACGGATCTGCACGATATTTAAATCTCTTATATAATCACGGGCCCATTGTCTGCGGGGCCTGCTGGTCTGCCTTTTGTATTTCGCAGCCACTTCGCGAAGCATTTCATCAGCATGCTTATAGGCACGTTTTGCATCTTCTGAGGCACCTGCAAAAAGGTCTGCTTCCTGAGAACGTGTTTTCGCAGTAGCTCCTGCTGCAGACGATCCCCGTCGGCTGAAATCCGCCTGATCCGAATATGCCGAACGATATGGTGTCTCATGGGATCCATGTCGAAATCTGTTAATGTATTCGGAAGCCTTTTTACCGAAAATATCTTTAAAGAAATCCTGTGCGGTTTCGTATGTATGATGGCTTCGGGATTCCGTCTGAGACTGGGGCTCCCTGTGCCCGTTATGTGTAGTATAAAAGCTTGCTGTTCTTCCGGCTGCAGTGTACACCGTGGAACCATTGGGAGTATATGATACATGTACATCATTGGCTGCAGACTGATCCTTCAGATGATTATAGGCTTCTATCAGTTGCCGGGCTGTTTCTGCGGACTGAGGGCCTGTGGCCTTATCGGGATGACAAAGTTTGATTCTTTCCCGGAAGGCTCTGCGTATCTGGTCGGGATCGGCTCCCGGATTCACACCTAAGATTGCGTAATAGTTCTCCATGGTCCTCATTCTTAATATATAATCGGATGCTGGGTACCGGCAATAAATTCCCCGATGATGTTTTTTTTCAGAGAAAGCCCGAAGAACGGACCAGATCCATTAAACTGATCAGAAGCCGGGTGAAGAGAATCATAGAAACCAGGGCCACAGGGTAGACTGTGGCATAAGCCGAGGATGCATACCGCGTGGGGCTTACAGACTGTGCAGCGGCAAGTCCCGGGGTGGAGGTCATACCCCCTGTAATCACACCCAGAAGGCGCAGAAACGGAATCCGGAAGAAATGGTGGTTTAAAAAATAGAAAATCACCGGTGGGAATACAGTAATCAGTATGCCCGCCAGAATGATCATGGGTCCGCTGCTTCGGATTGTGGCCAGTATCGTGGAACCGGCAGCTGTGCCAACGGATGCCAGAAAAAAGAAGAGACCCAGTTCCCGGATAAACGCAACAGCGGTTTCAGGAAGCTCCCAGATGACCGGGCCGGTCTTTTTCAGGTGACCCAGAATCAGACCCGCTGCCAGAACACCGCCTGAGGTGCCTGCGTAAAACTCTCCGGCAAAGGGAATGTAAAGGGGAACCTTTCCCAGAAGAAAACCAATGAAGATGCCCATAAGCACTGAAATCACTTTAGTTGTATAGGCCGCTGTTATGTCGTTACCAAGAAGTTTTGTAACATTATCCAGTGCTTCCTTCTGACCTACCAGAGTCAGCATATCGCCCACTGCAAAACGGTAAGCCCCGGTCGCAGGCAGATCAATTCCGTTCCGGCAGAGCCTGGCAATCTGCACATTGTAAACATTTTTTATATTTAGGGATGCTGCAGATTCTCCCATAATTTCTTTATTGGAAACAACAATTTTCCTGGTTTCAAGAACAGAATTAAAATCAATAGATGCTTTAATTTTTTTCCCGATATAAAGCACAGCTCTTTTAAGATCATCTTCCCTGCCGACTACACGTATAGCATCACCGGTATGAAGGGTGACATCGCCTCCGCCAAGAACCGGATGATGGGCTCCTTTGCGAAGAACCCTGGTAATATTGACCGCTCCCATCAGATGGAGATCCAGATCTTTGATTTTTTTACCGTGCAGATTCTTGTTGGTGACTTCAATGTGTATATAAGTAACCGGCGGACGTTCCTGCATGGTCTCCTGATTCATCAGAAACTCTTCGTTTTTAATATTTTTACGTGAGAGCTGAGGAATGAAACGTACAAAAAGAATTACTCCGATCACACCGAAGGTGTAGGTAAGGCCGTAAGCAGAACCGGCAGTTTTTCCGTCTGCGAGTTCCGCTGCCACGGCCAGGCCTGGTGTGCTTGTCATGGCACCTGCGAAAATACCCGCAGCGGCAGACGAATCAAGACCCATGGCAAGGGAAACGATCAGAGTAACGAGAAAACCGATGAATACGATGATGAAAGCGCCGGCACTCAGCATAATTCCGCCTGATTTAAATGAAGAAAGAAATCCGGAACCTGCCTGGATTCCCACTGAGTAAAGAAAGAGAACCAGGCCCAGCTGCTGCAGATCCCCTGGAAGGGTGTAGCCAAGGGCTCCGAAAATCAGAGCAACAAAGATGATAGCCGAGGAATCCAGTGAAAAACTGTGATATTTGAGAGAGCCGATCAGCTCACCGATCACAATCACCGTAAGCAACAGAAAAACCGGATCCTTTAAAAGCTGCATACGATCTCCTGAAACGAAAGAACCGCTTCATCTGCAGCAGGCAGGGCGCCCCTTTTGTGTTCAAGTGAATTTCACACATTATTACATTTTTTATCTGTAATGTGTCCGTAAAACGGTTGTTGACAGCAAAAAAAATCAGATACCTGCAGATATATGAAAACCGGCACATTCCTGATATTTCTTTCCGTTGTCCTGAGTATTTACACAGCTGTAAATTCTTATATTCTCTGGAGAGGATGGCAGGGGCTTGCAGGTACAGGCTGGATCCGCCTGGTCGTTTTTGCGGTTTTCCTTATATGGGTTTTATTATATCCCGCCGGCAGGATCCTTGAAAAAACCGGAGTGTGTCCGCTGTCTGATTTCTGTATTCATGCCGGATCAGTCTGGCTTGGTTATATGCTGTATCTGCTTCTTTTAATTCTTTCTGTTGATTCTGTGCGCATAGCGGACAGGTTTCTGCATTTTATTCCGGCAGGCTTATTCACTCCGGGCGGGAGCGGCCGGCTTATTTTAAGTATTGTTATATTTCTTTCGGCTACCGCGGTTGTGATTCAGGGATACTCCAATGCGGTGAACACAGTTTACCGGGAAGAGACAGTCCGAATCTCACGGCCCGGTCTTATAACGCAGAAGAAGCATTTCCGGATCGCAGTCGCTTCCGATATTCACCTGGGTACAATTATCTCAAATTCTCATGTGGACAGACTGGTAAGCATGATCAATGCAAAGGAACCGGATCTCATTCTTCTGCCGGGAGACGTTATTGATGAAGATCTGAAACCCGTTATTGATATGAATCTGGGTGAATCTCTGCGTAAACTGAAAGCTGTGCACGGGGTGTTTGCAGTAAACGGAAATCATGAACATATCGGAGGTGCAGAAGCCGCAGTCCGGTATCTTGAGGAACACGGGATCCGGGTGCTCAGAGATGAATTTGTGGTTGTTGCGGATTCAATCGTAATTGCCGGGCGTGAAGATCTTGCCAGTGACCGGTTCAGCGGCCGGAAAAGAAAATCTCTTTCTGAGCTTCTTGCTCCGGTGCCCCGGGAAAAACCGATCATACTTATGGATCACCAGCCGTTTCATCCTGACGAAGCAAGAAAACTCGGAGTTGATCTGCAGCTTTCCGGTCACACTCACCGGGGTCAGATGTGGCCTCTGAATTTCCTGACCTCCCGTATTTTTGAAACGGACTGGGGCGTAACCCGAAAGGACGGGTCGGTTCTCATTGTATCATCAGGTTTCGGAACCTGGGGCCCTCCGGTTCGCACAGGATCTCAGTCAGAAATCTGGATTATCGATTTAGAGATCTCCGGGCCTCCTTTGCATTGAAAAAACTAAATTGCTTCGGGTTACAAAGCAAAAAAACATCCGATCTAAGACTGAATCGGCACTGAGATCCTGGTTCTGTAACCAGCCGGATCTCCCCGGAAGATCATCCCTGGCCCTTTCAGATATGTTTCCATAAAAGGGGTTACAGCCGATACCCCAGTCTCTTTTATAGTCCGAAACAGCCGTTCATAGGCAATTCCTAAAGTTTCATAACTGCCTTTGTGTTCGGTGCTTACTGCTCTGTGCTCTGCAATATTACGCAGTAATAAACCCGGATGGTCTTTCAGTCTGAATTTTTCTGCAACAGGAACGAATGCTTCTATTTCTGCATCATCCTCCAGATATTCATCATTGTAAAGAAGTGATCCCGGAGCACCAATGACATACCGTCCGGCTGCTTTGTAAAGAATGCTGAAAGACTGACCGATGTCGCTGTATCTGCCCTTATACCGGCGGGAAAGAATTAAAGCCGGTTTGATTATATCGGTACTGGTTTCGGAAGATTCATGAATTTCTGCAGGAGAATCGGAAAGCTCCTGGTTTAATATTTTATTTATTATATTTAGTTTTTCTTTTTCGGATTTTATCCGTCTTTCAGCTGCAGACAGCTGTTTCTGAAGAATATTTCTTAGCTGTTTTTTATAAGTATAATCTGATTTGATTTCGCCTGTAACTGCTTTTATTTCTGACAAAGGGAGATCCAGCCGCCTGAGAAATGAAATCAGAATACCATCGGAAACCTGATGGTCTTTATAGTATCGATAACCGGAATCATCATCTGTGTAATCGGGTATAAGAATACCCTGCTCATGATAAAAGCGAAGGCTCTTTACAGTCAGTCCGGTGATTTTAGAAAATTCGCCGATTCGGTACTGCATATTATTTCTCCGTGAAATTTCTGAAAGCAACTGCAAAGTCTTCCGGGCTTTCTGTAAAAGGAAAGTGTCCTGCGTTTTCTGCAATGACAGTCCTGGAATCAGTTATTTTCTGATACTCTCTGACGGCTGCATCCGGCAGAAAATCCTTCTTCCCGTAAATTATAAGAGTCGGAGCAGTTATTTTTTTTAAATAATCCCGGAAATCTGACTGGTTTCCCATATCAAAATAAATCCCCATCTGCATCCATCCACCGGTCATGGACGGATCTCCTGATGAAGTCGAAGGGTTGTACCCGGCATTCTCAGCTGCTTCCTTATAATACGGAATAAACTCGTTCTGGAGATCAGAAAGTTCGTTGTCACTTTTATTAAATATGCTGCCGAAGTCAAAAAGCTTCTTTCTGTAAGCCTGAAACTGTTTTTTTCTATTTTCATCGCGCAGATTTTTTTCAACGGCATCATACAGGCCGCCGGAAGGAGGAGGAATCTGAAGAGTGTCAGCAGGAGAGATCAGAATCAGCTTTTCAGTATGCTCCGGATACTCAGCTGCATACATGGCAGCAATGAATCCCCCGAATGAATGCCCGGCAAGAATCAGTTTGTCCTCTTTCAGAATTTTTCGGATTCTTTCAATATCTGCAATCTGACTGCGAAGGCCCAGTTTTTTAACAAGATCCTGTGTATTTGCGTAATAATTTTCTGATTTAAAACGATCAACAGGCCTGGAAGATTTACCGCAGCCTCGCTGATGGTAATAGTGGATACGGAAAGAATCTTTTAATGCAGTGAATCCAGGATAGACTCCGGAAGGCGGAATTCCAGGTCCCCCGTGCACAAAAAGGACCGACCTTCCTTTCCCTTCAGAAAAATGAAAAAGCCGGATATCCGGAGTAACCTGCCAGTAATCACTGATTTCACTCTGTAAAGGAACAGAAAGAGATTCTCCAAGGGCAGATTCATCTCTGGCCATTCCCATCTGGTACATCGGACCAAAGCTGCAGCTGATTGTGTTCAGAATCAGTAAAAAGCTGATTAAAATATGTTCTGATTTCATAGCCTTAGTATAAAGTCTCCACTGAGGGAGAGTAAAGTAAAAAATTAGATTTGACGAAAGATGGTCTTCCGGCCGATTCTGCGAAAAAAAGGTTCGGGAATCATGTCAGTCAGATCGGGTGCAGAAATCACTTTTTCTCAGAAATTATACGGTATATGGCAGTCCATCGGACCTGGCCTTCTCTTTGCAGGAGCTGCCATCGGTGCCTCACACCTGGTCCAGTCTACCAGGGCAGGAGCCGGTTACGGACTCCAGCTTCTGTGGGTGGTCATTGCAGTGAATATTCTTAAGCTGCCCTTTTTTGAATTCGGGCACCGTTTTACTGCTGCCACCGGCAGATCCCTTTTATACGGATACCTCCGATACAAAAAGAGTTATTTATATATATATTTTATTATGGCTCTTATAACAGGAATTCTGAACACGGCAGGAGTGACCCTTGTAACAGGCGCTATGCTTTCCCTGCTGATAGATGCAGACCTCAGTCTCCCGGTTTTGTCTGCAGTTTCTCTTGTTACGGTCGGTCTGATTCTTGTGATAGGCAGATATGCTCTGCTTGACTCACTGATGAAAGTGATGATATCAGTGCTTGCGGTCTTCACTTTGATTGCTGTAATCGCTGCAGTCAATCACGGTCCTGCAGGGGACATTACGGCACCGCCGGAACAGCTCTTTACGATGGCCGGGTTTTCCTTCCTGCTGGCCCTTGCAGGCTGGATGCCTGCCCCGATTGATATATCAGCCTGGTCATCGCTCTGGGCTGTGGAAAGAATGCGTCAGACGGGTCACCGGCCGGAACTGAAAGAAAGCCTTATCGATTTTTATACCGGCTATATTATAACAGTTATCCTTGCTCTTGCTTTTGTGGCTCTGGGAGCTCTGGTAATGTATGGTACAGGCGAAAGTTTTTCAGCATCGGGAATTCAGTTTTCCAGACAGCTGGTAAAGCTTTACACGGCGACCCTGGGGGACTGGAGTCACTGGCTTATTTCAGCAATCGCGTTCATAACAATGTTTTCTACAACACTTACGGTAGTGGATGGTTATACCCGGACCTACAAAAGATCCCTTGAGCTGCTGATACCCTCTCTTGACAGCAGTAAAAGCGGAAATCTGCTGTATTTATATCTGATGCTTCCGCTTTCGGTCACAGCTTATTTTATTATAACATTTTTTGCATCGGCCATGAGTTATCTCATAGATTTTGCAACTATTATTGCTTTTCTGTCTGCACCTGTTTTTGCATGGCTGAATTTCAGTGTTATTCGAAGTGAGCTGGTAACGGCCGAATACCGCCCGTCTTTTCGTCTTACGGTTCTTTCATGGAGCGGTCTGATATTTCTTGTGGTTTTCGGAATACTTTATATTGGCCTAAGACTCACTGAGATTATATCCGGAAGCTGATAGTCAGGACATTTTATAAACCAAAGTCCTCACGCAGTTTCTGAATTTCGAAACTGGTAAACCGGACCACCGGAATAAAAAAACTGCCGCAGAAAATTCATCCAGACGGCAGCGGTTAAAAAACGGGAAAGAACCTTTAGAGGATACGGGAATCAGCGTGCGCAGGCCAGAAATTTCGTATTACAATTATTGCCAATCTGGCTCCATGCATTCACACCGCCCCGAACACTCACTGCCTGGGTGTATCCCATATTCCGCAGTATTCTCGTTGCTGTAAAAGAACGATTCCCGCTCCGGCAGATCACATAAATCGGCTGATTCTTAGCAAAAGGAATCTTTGACTGAACCTTATTCCCAAGGCTCATAATTTCGTTCACATCAAGCAGAACGGACCCAGGAACATGATTCTGCCTGAATTCTCCGTTCGTACGCACATCCAGCAGATTCACTTTTGGATTCGCTTTATAAATTTTTTCAAATTCCTTAATGGAAATTTCAAGAGGCGCCCCCTGTGCTTCAGCAGTGGCAGATGTGACGGTCAGAAAAGCTGCACCGCCCACAGCAAGTGCGGCTGAGATTAAAAAGGATACTGTAATCCCGACTGAAAAGGTATAGATTGATTTCACACTTTACTCCATAAGTTATTTTTACTTACAGAATATCAGAAACATAAGCTCCGGCCTGGTTACATAATTTTATACTCAGATCAAAAAACTGTTCTGCAAGAACCGGATCATCCGCATGAGCCGAGGGTCTGTGCTCTCTGCAGGCAAGAAAGTACCGGCCGGTCACACCTTTGATTTTTTCATCGGCGGCCAGATACACTGAGGTGGCTGCTCCTTCTTTCAGGCTTTCTCTGCCCACGCTTCCGAACCCGGTCTGCAGAAGCTTAGTATTCACAACACCAGGATGCAGTGCATTTACGGTGATTCTGCTGAAATCTGCATGAGTCTTTACTCTGCGGGCCAGTTCCTTCGTGAAGAGTATATTTGCGGCCTTTGACATGGCATAGGCTGAATATCCGTCAAATTTTTTACCTAAATCCAGATTTTTAAGATCCACGGATTTTCCTGAATGTGCAATGGAGCTTACATTTACAATTCTTGGATCATCTGACTCGGAAAGATCCTGCAGAAGAAGAAGTGTCAGAGCAAAATGTGAAAGATGATTCACAGCGAAGGTCATTTCAAAACCTTCTTCTGTTATGACTCTTTCATTCATGAATACACCTGCATTGTTAATCAGAATATCCGGTTTTACAGGAAGGCCCTTTACCTGATCTGCCAGGTCAGGCATATTTTTCACAAGGCTCAGATCAGCAGTAACCGTGAATACTTCAGGAGAACTTCCTTTATCCTGCTGCGGCTGTTTTTTCAGCGATTCGGCAGTTTCCTCAGCTTTCCTGAGATCCCGTCCGTGAATGATTACATTAAAGCCTTTACGAAAAAGATCGTAGGCCGTCTGCTTTCCGATCCCGTCTGTCGCACCTGTAATCAGGACCGTTTTCATTATACCGATTTAAGAGCCTGCTCCAGAGTGTTCCAGGCAAGAGTCGCGCATTTAACCCTTACAGGGTATTTTTTAACGCCGGAAAGGGCTTCCAGTTCCTCGAATTCCTCCGGCAGACCGGGTTCTTCCTGAGTCATCAGCATTTTTTTAAAAGCGGCGATAATATCGAGTGCCTGCTGTTTTGCAAGGCCTTCCACAGCATTACCCATCAGAGAAGATGATGCAGTGCTGATACTGCATCCTTTTCCGCTGAGGCCGATTGCAGAAATAACATCCCCTTCCATTTTCAGCTGGATTGTGATTTCATCGCCGCAGCTGCGGTTCACTCCCTCTTCCGTAATCGTGGGATCCTGTACCGGATTTCTGTGCGAAGGATTCTGCGAATGCTGCAGAATTATATCTTTGTATAAATCATCCGTTAATGACATCTTTAAACACTTCCGTTACTTTTTTTACTCCGCGGACAAGGGCATCAATATCCTCCGGTCCGTTGTAAATATAAAAACTTGCCCGGACTGTTCCGGTAAGGTCCATCTTCCTCATGAAAGGTTCGCAGCAGTGATGCCCCGCTCTTACAGCCACTCCCTCCGAATCCAGAATCGACCCGACATCATGCGGGTGAACTCCGTTTACAGTAAAAGAGAGCACTCCGGTTCTTTTTGAAAAATCTTTTGTCCCGTAAACAGTAACTCCGGATATACTGCCGATCTGCTCAGAAGCGTATCTGAGCAGAGACTGTTCATGAGAATGAATATTCTCAAATCCTATATTTTTTAAATATTTTAAGGCCTGCCCAAATGCGATCACACCTGCAATATTCGGCGTTCCTGCCTCGAATTTTTCCGGCAATTTTGCAGGTTTAAAACCTTCTTTTGTCACAGTAAGAATCATGTCTCCGCCCCCCATATAAGGAGGCATTGCATCCATGATTTCCTTTCTGCCGTACAGCACCCCGACTCCGGTGGGACCAAGCATTTTATGAGCCGAAAAAGAGTAAAAATCAACATCAAGATTTTTAACATTTACCGGAAGATGCGGAGCTCCCTGGGCACCGTCAATGGATATGCATGCGCCGATATCCCTCGCCTTCCGCACCAGATACTGTATATCGTGGATTGTTCCCACTGCATTGCTGGCATGCGATAAAGCGAAAAGTTTAGTGCGGGCTGATAGAATACTGTCCAGCGCCTGAAGATCATACTGATGATCAGCAGTAAGGGGAAGATACCGAAGAACAGCCTTTTTCCTTTCCGCCAGCATCATCCAGGGCACCAGATTTGAGTGATGTTCAAGTTCACTTACGATGATTTCATCGCCTTCGTTTATATTTGCATTTCCCCAGGAATTCGCTATGAGATTGATACTCTCTGTAGTATTCCGTGTAAAAATCACCGACTCACTGCGGGGCGCACCAATGAACTCAGCCACTGCCCTGCGGACTTCGTCGTACTGTTCCGTAGCCTCATAACTGAGAAGATACGCACCTCTGTGTATGTTGGAATGCGTAGTCTGATAGTAATCATCAAAGGTTTTCTGCACCTGCAGAGGAATCTGGGAACTGGCTGCACTGTCCAGAAAAGCAAGAGGGTGCCCGTTCATATCCTGGGAAAGGATAGGAAAATCCTTTTTAATTTTTTTATAATCAAAACTGCTCATATAATCAGTCGATCTCCACTTCTACGGTTCCGTCTTCAGTAACAGTTACAGAGTACATTTCAAGGGGTGATGTTGCAGGAAGGTTCACAGGACTGCCGCTGTTCAGATCGAATCTTGCCCCGTGAGCTTTACAGACAGCAACTTCTCCTTCGGTATGTCCGGAGGTCATACTTACATTTGAATGGGTGCAGTGCTCTTCAAACGCGAACAGTCTGTCCCCGGACCTTGCTATCGCCACCGGTCCGTATTTTGTATGGAATGCGGTAATTGTGCCTTCTTTGATATCACTTTCTTTACATATCTGAATTTTTGCCATCTGCTGCTGTTAATCCTGAATTCTTTTATGTATATTTTCAATTATTGTTTCTTTCATTTCTTCAGAAAGCGGGATTTCACGGATAATTTCCTCAAAGAAACCGCTGACCGGAAGGCGGCGGGCTTCCCGCTCCGGTAGCCCCCTTGCCATCAGAAAGAATACTGCGTCATCGTCGAGCCTGCCTACAGTCGCCCCGTGCTCACAGCTTACACTGTCAGATTTAGTGACGAGATTCGGCATGGACTCAGCCCGGGCTTTCTTTGATAAAATAATATTATGATTCACCTGCAGGGCATCGATATTTTTAAGACCCTGCGGTATATGCAGGTTTCCGTTAAAAATGGAATGTGACCTGCCTGTTGCTACAGTCTTATGCAGTATTGAACTGCGCGAATCTGAAGCAGTATGCTCCACAAGCATTTCCTTATCGTGTATTTCACGTCCTGCTGCGATACTTACTCCGCGGTAGATATACTCAGTCCGGGAGTCCATAAGGCTTGTGCGATGAAACTCCTTGCCAAGAAGTCCGCCCTGATGAACGACATAAGACTTAAGCACAGCACCCCGTCCGATCCTTGAGTCAGTGTTATGGAAATGATACTCGCTTTCATCATAATTCCGGACAGATACGTATTTCAGTCTCGATTCATTTCCAAGCAGGATATTCGTTACAGGAATTACCAGAGCAGGTTTTTCCTGTGCAGGAGTGAAGTATTCCTCAGTAATGCTGATTTCAGCATCAGGTTCCATCATGATAAGAACCCGGTGAAACATGGAATCACCGCTGTTCAGTCTGTGGGTGATCCTGAGTTCACCCTGGTGCTCTCCCCTTACCTGAACAACAATACCGGCTGCAAACCACGCCTGGTTTGCAAGCTTAAAAAGATTTTTAAAATCTCTTTTAAGACTTTCATCCACTGCAGTGGTTATAACCCGGCTCAGAAGAGGGTCCTCAAATGCCTCAGCATACGAAAGAATCTTTACAGTATCAGGAAGACGGGCGTCAGTATAAACCCCTTCAGCCGAGACAGCAGAATACCTGCAGGTGATTCCTGAGTCCGACTGAAAAGGATGATAATCCTTAAGGCTGATACGGGAAACATCGATTTTCCGCCAGGACTCGGAGTCTTTCGGAACTCCGTCAAGCTTTGAAAAAGCTGCGGCGGATTTTTCCCGGAGATTGCTGAGCGCCATCGGTTCTTTCAGGGCAGCTGCCGAATCGGTCATAACACAGCTCCCGTATGTATTTTATCGTAACCTTCTTTTTCAAGGCGTTCTGCAAGCTCACGCCCCCCTGATTCAATGATGCGCCCTTCTTTATAAACATGAACCGCATCCACAGTAAGGTAATTCAGGAGACGCTGATAATGTGTAATAAGCAGCATGGATCTTTCAGGTGTGCGAAGCTTTTCAATATTTGTGGCAATGATTCTCAGTGCATCGATATCCAGACCGGAGTCGATTTCATCAAGAACGGCAAATTTCGGAGAGAGCATACTCATCTGCAGAATTTCATTTCTTTTTCTTTCGCCTCCGGAAAAGCCGTCGTTCACATATCTTTTTGCGAAATCTTCATTCATCTGAAGATTTTCCATGGTTTCCTTCATTTCGCGGCGAAACTCTTTGAAATTCACTTCCTGACCGCGGACTGCCTGAAGAATCTGTCTCATGAAGTTGTTCACTGTAACACCAGGAATGGCTACCGGACTCTGAAAACTGAGGAACACTCCCTTTCTGGCCCGCTCATCAGGAGAAAGAGACACAATGGACTCACCGTTCAGAAGTATGTCTCCGTCTGTTACTTTATAGCGGGGATGCCCCATGATTGTATAAGAAAGAGTACTTTTTCCGGATCCGTTAGGGCCCATGATCACATGAACTTCGCCTGCAGGGATTTTTAAGTTCACCCCTTTTAATATTTCCTTGTCGCCGTCAATGGACGCATGAAGATTTCTTAATTCTAACATAGGGACTGACATTTTTTTCTCCTGAGTTCTGCTTTCTGATGCGATTTACTTTATTTTTCTTTGATGGCTTTACCATCTTCAAGAATCATCCGGATAAGGCGGGTGATCTCCACGGAATACTCCACATTAAGATCCTTAACGACACTCTCGCAGAATCCGTTCACAATCAGAAGTTTTGCATCGTCTTCTGAAAGCCCCCGGCTCTGCAGAAAGAAGAGCTGATCTTCGTCAATTTTTGAAACTGTTGCTTCATAGTTAAGCGAAGTTTCGTCTCCCTTGATGTCGTTGTAAGGATATGCATGAGACTGAGATCTTTCGTCAAGAATCAGACCATCACACTTAACATGACTTACAGCGCCCTTCGCCGATTCCTCAAACTTAACAAGCCCGCGGTAGGAATTGATTCCGCCATCAAGAGATATACCTTTTGAAAGGATATTGCTTTTAGTGTTCTGACCGACATGAATGATCCGGGCACCGGTATCCTGAATCTGATCGCCGCCTGCAAAAGCAAGAGATAGCACATCCCCGTGTGCCCGGTCTCCCTGAAGCACAATGCCCGGATACTTAATGGTATTGGCTCCCACATTCACATCCACCCAGCTGATATGCGCATCCTCATGGGCCAGACCGCGTTTTACCGTCCAGTTATACATGTTCTTTTTCCAGTTCTGGATTGTGGTGTATTTGATGGAGCCCCCTTTATGGGCAATGAGCTCAACAACGGCAGTATGAAAATTGGTCCCTGAATCCTGCAGTGAAGTACATCCTTCACTGTAATCAAGATCTGCACCGTCTTCAGCAATGAGCAGGGTTCTTTCGTACTGGCCGGATGAGGCAGCGGTTACTTTAAAATAAGCCTGAAGAGGCATCGGGGTTTTAACGCCTTTCGGAACGAAGGCAAAGGATCCGCCGCTGAACACGGCAGTATTCAGTGCTGAAAATTTATTGTCTTCAGGGGGAACGACGGTTCCGATGTATTTTCGCACAAGATCCGGGTATTCGCGGATGGCAGTGTCAATATCGCAGAAAATTATTCCAAGATCCGAAAGCTCTTTTTTAATGTTTGAGTAGACTGTCTCGGAGTCGTTCATCGCCTCAAGACCGGCCAGATACCTTCTTTCATGTTCGGGAATACCCAGACGTTCAAAACTTGCGAGCACCTCGGGATCCACTTCATCCCAGGATTTTTTAAGTTTTTTATTGGTTCCCACATAATGAACGTAGGAATCCAGATTAATATTAAATTTAGGAATAAAACCCCAGGTGGGCATGGGTTTTGTCTGAAAAAGCTCAAGACCTTTCAGCCTGAATTCAGTTACCCAGGGGGCCTCATTCTTTATATGCGAAATGGACTCTATAACTTTTTTAGAAAGACCCTTCGGAAACTGATCAGCTTCGTAATAATCGTTTTCGCTGTCCTTTATAACTGCTTCTGCTGCTGCCATTTTAATCTCCCGGTCATTTTTTAATGTAACATCTTTCGCAGTCACTGACCACTTTAATTCTTTTTATCAGCTCCTGCCTGCGGATACTTGGAACGGATAAGCGAGTGGAACTCTTCTTTGCTGCGGATTTTTTTCAGTGATGCAAAATCTGAATCATTCCATGCGGAAAGCTTCAGACGGACTGCAGTATCTGTGGACCCGCCGATATAAAGCTCTCTGTGAACAGACAGAGGTGCCTTAGCAAGTCTGTAATCTGAAAGAGCAAAATAGCGCAGCTGAGGATAATACTTTTTTGAAATAAGAACCGCTTCCACAGCCTGCTCGTAAGGAAACTCAGTCCCCACCCAGACGGCAGCGCTTGCATTCTCGGAATAGGGAACAGGGTCGGGTCTGGAAATCACAACCTGAACCGGAAGATCCTCCATAAGAATCCGGGCCCTGTAAGCATCCCGGTGGAACTGAAGAATTACAGCCGGCCTCATACCGGCGGGGTCCTGCCTGGCCACCATCGGAGCAGTACAGGAAGCTGCTGCAAAAGCAGACAGAAAGCTTACAACAAGAACAGTTACCGGGCTAACAATCTGAGCCTTCCAAATTCGCCTTTTTATAGTTAAAGTTTTCAGCATCTGTTTCAGCACCTGTGCTTATTATAAGATTATAAAAGCAGCTTTCGGTTACCCATATTTCGGAATGGCTTCTCACTGCAAAGAAATTTTTATTACTTGTCACGGGCATCTGATTTCTGAATTTCGGTTTATGATTGATATCACACAGGCAGTTCTTCTGGGAGTCATCCAGGGACTGACCGAATTTATACCGGTTTCCAGCACTGCTCATCTTCGCATACTTCCTGCCTTTCTGGATTATCCTGATCCGGGTGCAGCTTACTCCGCAGTAATCCAGCTTGGGAGTCTTGCAGCTTTGCTCTGGTATTTCCGCAAAGATCTTACTGATTTTACTAAATCCTCATGGCAGGGGCTTATGTCCGGCCAGCCGTTTAAAGATCAGAGGGCAAGGATGGCATGGTACCTGATTGCCGGTACAATTCCTGTATCGGTATTCGGCCTTCTTTTTTCTAAATACATCACAGGACCGGCCAGATCCTTATACGTAATTTCAGCCAGTCTGATTGTACTTGCCGTAATACTTTATTTAATTGATCGTTATGCCTCACGTAAAAAAACAGAGGACCATCTGACTCTTCCTGATATGCTTCTGATCGGTCTTGCACAGGCAGTGGCACTGATTCCCGGTTCATCCCGTTCCGGCACCACCCTTACTATGGGCCTGATGCTCGGTTACACCCGTGAGTCAGCTATGAGGATTTCGTTTCTCCTTGGGATTCCCGCTATTGCGCTTTCCGGATTTTATGAACTTTTTAAAGAATATCAGGAACTCGAAAAAGCAGGCATAACCGGCCTTGCAGTCGGCACTCTGGTTTCAGCAGTTGTCAGTTATGCGGCCATTGCCTGGCTTCTTGACTATCTTAAAAAACACTCAGTAGCAGTATTCTCGGCTTACAGGATTCTCCTTGGAATTCTGATACTTATTCTTCTGTGGACAGGGTTTCTGGAAGGCTGATTTCAAAACAGGCTCCTTCGTCTGTATTGTAAGCAGTCAGAGATCCGTTCATTTTTTCTTCGATAATGGTCCGGCCAAGCGATAAACCTATGCCGGTACCTTTTTCGCCTTTTGTTGTGGCAAATGGTTCAAAGATTTTATCGGGAAGCCAGTCTCCGGGAATACCGCCGCCGTTATCGCAGATGGCAATAATCAGGCTTCTGTCCCTGATTTCAGTGCGGACTGTAATCCGCCTCTTTTCCGCAGTGCCTGCCAGTAACGCATCTTTAGCATTATTTATAATATTCAGTATAACCTGTTTAAATTCGCCGGAATTTCCTGAGGCTGCAAAACCGGATTCGCCGGTGATTTCCAGCTCAATGCCGCTCTTTCGGAGTTCTTTCTGAAACAGATCCGCAATCCAGCGTATTTCCCTGACAGGATCAAAAACACTTCGCTCATCGGATGGTTTGTAGAAGCGGCGGAAATCCTCGATAGTTTCAGACATAAACAGAACCTGGTGCATGATCTGCTCTGTATACTTCTCAAGTACTTCCTGAGTCAGTTCACCTCCTTCAAAAGTATCAGGAAGATCCTGCACAAGAAGTGCAATCGCATTCAGAGGCTGCTTCCACTGATGCGCTATCATCCCTATTAGGTTTCCAAGCTCTGCCTGTTTTGCGGTCTGAATCAGCATTGCCTGCTGTTTTTCGCGTTCATTCTGGAGTCTGCGAAGCTCACTGTTATCCCGCCAAAGAACCAGAATTTCCTCCCTGTCTGTTCCGAACGGAGCAAGAAGCACCGAAACCGGTACAGGCGTGCCGTCTTTCTTCAGGTGAATCCAGTCAAACTGTTCTGAATTTCCTTTAAATACATGATTCAGAATTTTTGCAGAAAGCATGGAGCTGGACTTTACCCCTGCACCGGGCTGCGTTTCCGGCGAAATCTCCGAAACCGACCGGCCCGGAAGCTCCCCTGCCCCGTATCCAAGAAAAGCCTCCGCTGCCGGATTGCATTTCAGTATAACCCCGTCCAGATTCATTATAAGAATTCCTTCAGGGGAATGTTCAAAAAGAGTCTGATAAACTTTTTCTGTCCGTGAACGGAGCTGTATTTCTTTTTCAACTGTTTTAACCAGCTGATCATTAAAATTCGCAAGGATCATTTCGTGTTCTTTTCTTACGGTAATATCCCTTGCAAGTGCAATCAGCTGCTCTGCTTCGCCTTCTGTACGCTGTTTCCTTGCAACGGAAAGCTCAAACCATTTCAGGCCTCCCTGCGTTTCCAGAGAATAAACAGCTCCTTTTGCATACCCGGTTTCATAGGCATCGTTAACAGCTTTCATGCAGATTCCGGCCGGACCCGGAGGCAGAATATCGGTGATTTTTTTACCTGTAAACTGCGCAGGAGGAACGACGAATAGACTTTCATCAGGAGCCCGGTAATCAAGGAATGTTCCATCCCGATCCACAATAAACAGAATGTCAGGAATGGCATCGATCAGCGAGCTGAGTCTGCTGTTCAGCTCCTCCATCTGATGTTCCTTCCGCTTTCGCGCTGATATATCAGTATGAGTTCCCGTCATCCTGGCCGGGTATCCCTGATCGTTCAGTTTTACAACTTTTCCCCTTCCCTGAATCCAAAGCCATCCGCCTTCGGCAGTCCTTAAACGGAACTCAATAATGAAGTTATTTCCTTCTGAAAGCTGTTTCTGTACTTCAGGCTCGGCCTCCTTCAGATCATCAGGATGCAGATTCGATCTCCAGTATTCATAATTCAGAAGCCTGGCGTCTTTTTCGGGATGATAGCCAAGCATCAGCCAGCAGTGTTCATCCCAGAGAATAGTATCGGTTTCGATATCCCAGTCCCAGATTCCCACCCCTGCCGCAGTCTGTGCGAGGCGGTAGCGCTCTTCACTTTCCCTGAGATTTTTTTCAGTTAATTTGAGACTGCTGATATCTTCAAAAACAGCGATGCTTCCGTCCGGATTCCCGGTTTTTTTCAGAGGTCTGGCTGAAAGACGCACAGTCATAATCCTGCCGTCTTTGTGACGAAAAAATTCCTCCCCGGAATAATTTTCGCCGTGCCTCATAGCCTGATAGACCGGGCAGTCAGCGATACTGAGATTCCCGTTCATTTCGTGACTGTGGAAAAGGGAGTGCGCATCCGCACCAATCAGCTCTTTTTCTGTATACCCAAGAATTTCTGAGGCTGCCGGATTTACGAAAGTGATTCTTCCCGAATCATCAATTACGTAAATCCCTTCGCTCATGCTGTAGGTTATTGCCCTGAGGGAGCGGGTCTTTTCCTGTAAAGCTTTTGAAAAATATATAAGAATAAATAAAACAGCTATAAGTACGATCAGACCGGAAAGCAGCAGAATCGCAGGAAGCCAGTATGTTCCCATCACATCTTTCAGGGTAACATGAAAAGCTGTGTCGTAGGGAGGCACCCGGAGGTCATTCAGAATCTTCCGCACCGGCTCGTAATCCGCCGGAAAACTCCATCCGGAGTATCCTGCTTCCTCTGCCTGTTTCTGACTCAACTGCATAGAGAGCAGGGAAACAGTAAGACTTCTGGAAATTTTTTCAGGAACATGAGGCATAACTCCGAAAGGCCACTCAGGAACCAGCGGAGTGGAAACCTTAAAGGGAAAACCCGGAATCATCTGAGGGTTGAGAACTCTTAATGACCCTTTTGGAATTTTTCCTTCCATCTCCATAGCCTCAATCACAGAAGTCCTTACAAATGCTGCATCCGCCTCATTGTTCAGAACCCTGAAGACTGCCTTATCGTGCGGCATATCGGTAAAGATAACATCATAAGAATGAGGAGCAATTCCGTGATCCAGCAGAAGTGCTGCCTGCACCTGATACCCCCCCAGGGATTCTGCAGAAGGACTTGCAATCCTCTTTCCTTTTAAATCATTCAGACTGTTTATGGAATCATCATTATTTCTGACTGCAATCACTCCGCCAAAACCAGTCAGTTCCGTTTCTGCATCCCGGACACGCAGGGTGGCTATACGACCCAGCCGGTGGTGCACCATCAGCAGAATATAATGCCCAGGATTTGTGATGACCAGATCCAGAGAACCGGATGCCACCCGCTCATTGATTTCTTTGTAATTCAGAAAAAACGGCTGAATCCGGATTTCCGGATTTTCTTTTTCCAGGTGATCGAGGGTCGGTTTCCAGCGCGATAAAGTTTCAGCCTGTGGGCGAAAGGTCAGGATTCCGAGTCTTAACTCCGCGGGAGCGGCCTGAAGCGCCGCGAATGGAGAGAAGCTTACCAGCAGCAGAATTGTTTTAATAACGCGGTTTAACAAAGAACTACCTGTTCATCAATGCAGCAGATTTTCAGTGGTATTAAAAAACAGAAAAGCACTTTTTCCTATATACTCAGGGAAAACCCTTAAAAATCCCCGTAATCCTGCGAAAATTTATAACCATGTGAATGAATCCGGAGATCCGCATAACGTCGGACGGAAGCCATAAAAAAATCTGAAGAGTGATCGTATTTTCCGGTGGTTCCTTCCACAATTCCGAAATCATAGTACCGGTTGAAACGGTCATAGACCATAGGAAGAAGCATACGGCGGGCAGGATCATAATAAAACAGAAGAGACGGAGGAGGATCAGTCTCTTTCATTGCAGATTCTGTTACCGCTGAAATTGTAAGATCTTTCCGAGTAATAATCTGACGGGAAGGCAGAATCCTCTTCCGGGGGCTTTTGTAAATCAATGCTTTTTCGGGCTTAAAAAGGAGGTAAGGCAGCATGACCTGAATTGTACCGGATTCCGTGTAATGGATTTCCTGATGCTTCCCGCTTACCAGTTCGGAATAAATATGTGTTTTTTCGTAAGTGTAACCGGTCGTTCCTGAATTCGCAATATGGATTTCTTCGGTGCCGTCAGAAACCGCCACCCTGTTCCTGATTCCGAATCTTGTCTCAACAGTCCGCTTCCAGGTTCCGGTAAAATCCTGCCGGACTTTGTATCCCGGAGCCAAAGGAAAGTAAATTTCTTTATCTTCCGGGAGATTCTCCACCCAGCGGGGGTAAGAAAAGCAGCCGCTTAACACTGCTGCGGCAGATAATAAAATAATTAATTTAAATGAATTTTTCATTGTTTATAACGGTGGTTTTCATTCGTCTTCGCGGAATCCCGAAAAGACAAAATGAAGCTTCCCGATTATCAGATCATCGCCGTCAGTCAGCGCCCTTGGACGCAGAAGCTTTTTCCCGTTCAGAAAAACTCCCGTCCTGCTGAGAAGATCATAAACAATAAAACGCCCGTCCACCCTTTTTATTTTTGCATGAACCGGGCTGACAGAAATATCATGCACCCGGATATGAGACCACTTACCGGAACCGATCACAGTGGACGAAAGAAAAAGATCATATTCTTTAGTTTCTTCCCGCGGACCATCCTTCAGCAGAGTAAGTCTGCCGTCGGAATATTTTTCACCGCTTCGGATCGCAAGCTGCAGAAGATGATAGGCATACTCCTGCATGTACCGCTCCGGATTCTGCATAGCCTGAACAACGGATTCTTCCCTGGCAGCCGCAGGTCTTCCGGATTCACCTGAATGAAAGGCAAAGGCAGGATTGAAATTGCCGACTGTGATTTCTTCTTCATCAAAAAAATCACCTTTGCTGTACAGGTTATCATAGATCTTCTGTTCCTGGACGTACTCATGCATGTTTCCGTCAACCACCGGAGGAGGCAGATTTGCGGGCTTTGGGGCGGGTCTCAGAAGGTCCACCACATTCCAGCCACTGCGTGTTTCATTCTCTTTGTTTTCGGGTTCCGGAATTACAGGCGCCTTTTTTCTCATGGAAAGAACGATCAGCACAAGGAAACCGGCTCCCAGAAGCAGAAGAAAAATCCAGAGAAAAGCATTCACCGGACCCGAGGAGGTGCCATTTCCCCCGCCGTAAACCGATGCAAGCGGTACTTCATGAACCAGAGTATAGGCGCCGGTCTGTGTACCATCGAGAATTCTGATTCTGTAGTTTACAGTGTCTCCGGGAAGAGGGAGCTGCATAACACTGATACGGCTCCGGAAACGGATTTCATAGAGACCGTTCCGGAACTTCTCTGCCTCACCGATAAAGGCTTCCGTATCGCGGGAGGAAAGACCGAACACACGTCCTCCGGTTTTCAGAGCCAGCCTTTTAAAAGGCTCAGAGCGGGCTCCGGAACCTGCCAGAAAAGAATACACAGGAATTTTCCACTCACTGCCAGAGTGGATCAGACTGTGAAGATCCCCTTCGGAAATAAAACTTCCTTCGTCCTTAGTATCGGTGAAGATGATAACCGCAGTCTTCCGGATAATTTTATCTTTACCAACGGTTTCAGACGCTGCCGCAGTTTCAGAACGTATTCTGGCAGCCGTACTGAGCCCTCCGTAAAGAGCATCGTAGATACGGGTGCGGGATCCCTCCCGCTTCAGGGAACGGATAATTTCGGTAAAAGATTCATCGGAAGCGTGCGTAAGCTCTTTTTTCAGAAAAAGATCCCCGTTAAAAGCAAAGAGAGCGATCCGGTCCTGAGGGCCGAGAGAGCTGCGCAGGTTTTCCGCCGCTTTCAGAAATTTCCTGAAATCAGACTCAGAAACGGAACGGGTAACGTCCGCCACAATGATAAGGTCAAGACCGGTAAGGGACCGGTCCCGTTTTGACACTGAGATAATTTCTGCTTCTCTGGATTTTCCGCGGAAGGTTTCTTCTATGTAAAAGACAGGAGTACCGCGGCTTTCTGATTCGGGGCTTCTTACAGCATGGGCCGGATAAAGAGAACTGACTCCGGCTGTGACCCTGATTTCCGGATATTCAGAAAAGTCCGCTTTATCGGGTACAAGCAGGGTTTCTGAATGCAGAGAAAATGCCGCTAAAACAGCAATTACCGCAGACAGTGAAAACCTGAAAATCATGCTTATATTATCGGCACAGTTATTCCGGAGCCTGGTAATGTCTGTACTGATCGCGGATTTTTTCGGCTTTTGCGGGAGCATCATCCGAACGCATAGTGTAGTAAAAAACCTGAGAAATTCCAAGAATCACAAAGCCAAGACCCATTACAATGAGACCAAGCCGCCGGTGCCGGTTCATTCGGGACATATACTCCTTATGCAGGAGATTCAGGGACATCAGCAGAAAGTAGATTCCCGCTGCAATATACAGAATAACTAAAAACATAATGCCTCCTTTGTGCGTGTCAGCGGATCAGTCAAGATTGTAAAGCTCTTTTTCAATTATAGAACAGAACAGATGAATGATGGTAATGTGGGATTCCTGAATGTGCGCAGTGACATCAGACGGAACCAGAATGCAGTGATCCAGCAGACCTTTGTTTTCCCCGACAATCCTGCCCCCGGTCCCACCGCTCAGCAGAACTGTGACCATGTTTTTTTCACGGGCCTGCCGGAATGCACGAAGTATATTTTCTGAATTGCCTGATGTAGTGATTCCGATCAGAACATCTCCTGACTGCCCCAGACCTTCCGTCTGCCGGGCAAACACTTCATCGAAACCAAAATCATTTCCACCGGCCGTAAGAGCACTGGAATCGGCAGCCAGAGACACAGCAGGAATGGAGGGCCTGTTATTCCCGGATTTGTAGCGGATCATAAGTTCTGCTGCCATATGCTGGGCATCGGCAGCCGAACCGCCGTTTCCGCAGATAAGGAGTTTTTTCTGATCTTTAAGGGCTTTGGCCATTGCTTTTCCGGCTTCGGCCACAAGGTGAATGAAATCCGGATTCAGAAGAGACTCTTTTACTTTAAGACTGCTTCGTAATCTGGATGCAATAAATTCCTGCATACAGTTATATACAGCACTGGCCCCCCTGATGTCAAGTGATTCATGGCTGGAGGATGGGGTTTGCCTGCTGAATGACCAGCAGTGTCTTTATTTAAGTGGTACCGAAGCTTACTGCTCATTGATGCTGTTTTCTTTGCCTGTTTCCATCCCGCGATTACAGCAGAAACCCGGAATTTGGGAAGATGGAGTTCGTTATACAGTTACGTTTATTGAAGTTCAGCTTCGGTCTTTTCCGCAAGGTATAATTTTATCAGTGATTGAGATGGGATATCTCTTTTATTGGCAATTACTTTTAGATTATTGATAAGATGTTCCGGTAATCTAATGGAAATTGTTTTGGTTGATGGTTTCAGATCTGCGAACTCAACGTCTTTGGCTTAGGAAAAGTTTATAAATTCCGAAGAATCATGTTTAGACCAGAATTCCTTTTCTTCTCTCTCGGATTTGAATTTAGGAATTTTTTTCATCAAATGCTATAATAAAGGGTTGATTAAAAAATGGTTCTTCACATTCAGAATCTGTGACATTGTGTCCGGTATAGTTTTTCTCTAAATTCCCTTGATCCCATTCAAAACCGGTTATTTTGCTAAAATCAGGATTTTTCATTCCTTTTATAACCACTATATACTGAAATGGATTTTTATTTCAAGCGGATTTTGGTAAGAGATCAATCCTGTCAATATGGCTTTTTGGCTTTGAATCAAGGATGGGCGCGAGGTCTAAGCGGGTCCGAAGTGGCCCGCCACAGCGGTAAAAATGCAGTTAGGCGAGGTCGCGCCTTAGCTGTGCTTTTCTTTGTATATGACAAATGCGTAAAGTAAAAAATAAGCATAAAACGAATACCATGATATTGACTCTATTACTTCAGAAAAAGGAGAAAGAATATTAATTAATGCCGCGGGAATCATGGTTGAAAAAGCAGCAATTTGTAACTCTTTGCCTGATAAAGAGTCGATTTTAAAGAGTTTTGTAAAAAGAAGGAATAGAACATAGATAAAATAAATGGAAATCAAATATTTCGCGTAATTAAAAATTGTGATAAAAATAAGACCGATTAGAAAAGCCAGGGGTGACCATATTCTTATCCATGAGCTAATATTTTTCTTGGTGACTTCCCAATCACCAAGTATGCCTGCAGGAAAAGTGCGAATTTCCCCGGATTTTTTTTTCATGCTCAAGTGATTTTTTGTCACGTAGATAGTATGATCTGGAATTTCAGTTGGAATTGTATCGGAACAAGTTGAAAAAAAAATACTCAGTTCTTTATCCGGTGTTGACCATTCCGAGTTGCATTCTACTTCAGTGATTACTTCAGCTGAAATAATGCTAAATTCTGGAAAATCCTGAAGGTAGTTTGCAGGATTTGCAAAAACTGGACTGAATTGCACAATACCAGAAAAAATACTTGGTATCGAAATAATAAAAGAAAATGCCAAAACGACGATAAATAATGACCCTGCCGATTCTTTTATTGTCTTAGTGGCAGAAAATGGATTAAATGATGCTAATGAAAGCTTGATCAGATTCTGTACCATATATAATCTCCTTGTTTTTTATATTAATTGCTAATTTCGTCTATCGTCAGGGATATACGAAGTTTTTCTGTAAACGCTCAATTAACCCATCTTGTAAAGTTCATCAAATGGCATAGACTGGA
>CAZQKZ010000021.1:0-54618 GCA_964594095.1 uncultured Leptospiraceae bacterium
CAGAAAAATGCATCTGTCCGGACCGCTTCCTGGTTTCCTGAAATGCCGGTGGACAGGATCTGGACAACCCAGGCACTTTATAACCTTGTGGCGAATGCTCTGAAATTCACGAAAGAAGGTCAGCCTCCGGATATCAGCATAGAACCTTATGAATCAGAAACGCACACAGGTTTCGTTGTTAAAGACAATGGTCCAGGTGTTGATCCGGCTCAGAAAGACAGAATCTTTCAGCTTTTTCAGAGAGGAGTAGGCAGGGAAGTGGAAGGGACCGGAACCGGCCTTGCCATTGTGCGGCAGGTTGCAGAGAAACAGGGAGGCAATGCATGGGTGGAGAATAATGAGTCAGGAGGATCGGTCTTTTATCTTACTTGTGAAAAATTTGTTAATTCTGATACAGGAAAATCATTATGAAAGAAAATAAAGTGAATATTCTCCTTGTGGAGGATAACGAAGATGATATAATTCTGATACAGGAAGCCTTCAGGGATATGCATCTGATAAATCTGATAACCGTTGCAAGAAACGGAGGACAGGCACTGAAATTCCTGAAAGGTAATAGGGGAAAGAGCGAGCTGAAGCCCGGACTGATTCTTCTTGATATAAACATGCCAGGTATGAACGGATTTGAACTGCTTGATTTAATGAAAAATGATGAAGAGCTCAGGGGAATCCCTGTGGTAATGCTGACTACCAGCAGCCGGGAGGAGGATATTGTGCGAAGTTATGAAAAAGGAGCCTGTACATTTATCAGAAAACCTGTCAACTACGATCAGTTCTGCAGTGTCGTTCAGCATTTTTCGAAGTACTGGAGTCTTGTGGCATCGCTTCCCGGAGAGGAAACAAACTGAATGAAAATCCTTCTTGTAGAAGACAATCCGGATGATGCACTGCTGATCGAAGAAATGATGCGCAGTTTCGGGGATTCCTTTACCCTGGACTGGAAAAAAAATATTAAAGAAGCTCATGAATCTCTTTCCTCAGAGAGTTATGATATTGCTCTTGTGGATCTTTCGCTTCCTGACAGTCAGGGTATTGAAACAGTCAGAAATTTTCAGTCGTTCGGAATTAAAATTCCGGTTGTGGTTCTGACAGGACTCAGTGATGACAAAACAGCGGTTCAGGCGATTCAGCAGGGAGCCCAGGATTATCTTGTAAAGGACCGGCTTAATTCCGATACCCTGATCCGCTCCATTGAATATGCAAAAAAAAGATTCCTGCTGCTGATGGAACTTGAGGATCTTGTGGAGGAGAGAACTGCTGCTCTGAAAAGCAGTGAAGAGCGTTACCGTAAACTTGTGGAAAGCTTTCCGGGAGGCTGTGTGTTTCTGTATTCTGAAGAAGGTATTGTTTCCGTGGCAGGCGGAGAACTGCTGCGGCCGCTGGGGGTGGATGCAAAAAAAGTAAAAGGATTAAACCTGACAGTTTTGCTGGATCTGAATTCACAGACGCAGTCCAGGATGGATGAAATTATCGCTTCGCCTTTTCGTGGCAGACGGAGCGAAGGTGAATGGGAAAAAAACGGTATGGTTATCAGCGTACAGAATATCCCGGTTGAGATGGAGCATAACCGGATTTACGGAATGCTGATCATGCAGGATATTTCAGCTGCACGAAATGCTGAAAAAGCACTTCTCATTAACCTGAAGCATGAAAAAGATCTGAATGGTATTCGCGCAAAATTAGTAACTACTCTTTCCCATGAGTTCCGCACTCCGCTCACTTCGATCCTGATTTCCGCACAGATCCTCAATGGTTACCGGAATCAGATAGAATCGGAAAAACTGGAACTGCATTACAGAAAAATTGAAAAAGCAGTCTCATCACTGACTGAAATGCTTGATGATGCGATGCTGCTGAACGAGAACAGAAAAGATGGATCTGTTCCTGATCGCATTGAAATCGAACCTTTTCTTAAACAAATAATTTCCTCATTTCCCAGGAATTTTTCCCAGGAGATAATCCTGGAAAACTGCTGTTTCCGCAGTGTTTTCTGGCTGCAGGCAGATTACCTCAGGCAGATCGTACATAATCTGCTTAGTAATGCTTTTAAATACTCAGGTGAATCCGGCGTAGTCTGCATCCGGGTATCTGAAAATGATATGCATCTGATACTATCTGTGGAGGATAACGGCATCGGTGTGGATCCCGAAGAGATTCCTGCCATCTTTGACCTTTTCCGAAGAGGCAGTAATGCAGACACAGTCCCCGGCACCGGAATGGGGCTTACTATAGTACAGCGGGCCGTGGAAATGCTGAACGGAAGGCTTGATTTTGAGAGCAATCCCGGTAAGGGAACAAAATGCACTGTGAGAATTCCTTATACGGTAAGTCCTGAGCAGACATCCGGTAAGTATGAAATCTGAAAAAAAGAACCGGATGGTTCCTGCAGGTGCCGGTATTATGTGGTTTGACAGCCTGATACCCCGGAAAAATCTGCCGTATGTCCTTCCCTGATGATTCCATACGCGAAAAAGTAAAAAAACTGGAACCCCTTAGCGAAAGCGAAGCACTGAATCTGTTCCGCAATGACTATATCGAAACAGAAGATCTTCTGGACCTTGCCTTCATACCGCGAAGCCATTTTTTCGGGAAAGGGGTCCGCATCCATATACTCAATAATGTGCAGAACGGTGACTGTTCCGAAGACTGTTCTTACTGCGCTCAGAGGAATACTGCCGAACCTGGAAGCATCCCTTCGTATGCATCAAAAACAAGAGAAGAAATCATTAAAGAAGCGGAAGCCGCTTATGAATCGGGTGCCTTTCGCTACTGTCTGGTTACAGCAGGGAAAGGACCTGGCAAAGAAGATGTCCGGTTCCTGTCAGGAATGGTTCAGGAAGTGAAAGAAAAGTTTCCTGGTATGGAACTCTGTGTAAGTGCCGGAGTGGTTACAGATCCGTCTCTGGCAAAGGAACTGGCAGAAGCAGGAACCGACCGGTACAATCATAATCTGAATACCTCAATTGCCCATTATCATCAGATCTGCAGCACACATGATTATAATGACCGGCTTAATACTCTTAAGAATTTATCTTCTGCCGGTGTGGCTCTCTGCAGCGGGGTGATTGTGGGTATGGGGGAATCCTTTGAAGACATAGTGTCCGTGGCCGCTGCTCTGAGGGAAAGCGGAGCGGCTTCCATACCTGTAAACTTCTTCATACCGGTAGACGGCCATGCAGTGGAAAATCCGGGAAACATCACGGAAGACCTTGCTTTGCGGATCCTCTGTGTATTTAAACTTATGAATCCGCAGGCTGAAATCCGGATGGCTGCCGGGCGCGAGAAATATCTGGGAAAAAGGCAGGCAGACGCCCTGAAAGCGGCGAACAGCCTCTTTGTTTCAGGGTATCTGAATGTTACGGGATCTGATCTTTCTGCCACAGTTAAAATGATTCAGGAGGCAGGCTATACCATCGATTCCGCTAAAAGCGACTCACCTGCTCTCCTTCTGGATGCCATGCAGGACGGAAACCAGGATGCTGAGTCCGGAGCCATTGCCTCGCAGCTCAGGCAGAAGTCGGAAGAGGAGCTGCGTCCGTTTTATGCTTCCTCGCTCAGGTAAACTTCAAACTCTTTAAGTTCAATGGCTTCTGTCATGGCGCTCAGCCGGGCGATCAGCTCCCGGTCTGAGGAAGAACCTGTAAAGTGTCTGCGACCTTCCTCGTCATAACTCAGAAATACTACTCTGGTTCCCGTATAAGCACTCTGAAACTGACTCAGATAATGCTGCAGATGCGAACGGTTCCGGAATATTTTCCAGGAAATCCGTACTACAATGAATTTACCGGCCGCATCTCTGAGCAAAGCACCCTGATATTTAATGAATCCCATTCTTTATATAATCGGCATATCTAAGTCAGGAATAAAAAAAACCGGAGCATTAAGCTCCGGTTCCTGAAAAGCTTTCTGTAACAAAAAATCAGACTTTGAACAGAAGGTCTCCGTAGGTAGGGAAGGGCCAGCAGGCGCTGTCTGTAAGAGTTTCCAGTTTATCGCCGTCTCTGCGAAGAGTGCTCATCATAGTGAATACTTCATCGCGGTAGAAACTGGCCATAACCATTGTATCTCCTTCCATAGTGGCTGCCTGATCCAGTCTTTTTTCCAGAGCAGCAATATGCTTTCTGAAAGAAGTGATTGTGTCAGTCAGTTCCTTAAGAAGATCCTGGTGTCCGCTGAAATCTGCAGCAATACCGGTTGCTTTGATTTCATTCAGAGCTTTGGCAACGTCACCGCTGAACCGCACTGCTGCAGGAAGAATCTGCTTTTTCGCCATATCAACCATTGTATTAGCTTCAATCGCGATGGTTTTCAGATAAGCTTCGAGTGAAATCTCATAGCGGGAGTGCATTTCCACTCTGGAAAGTACGCCATGCTTTTCCATTAGCTGCATGTTCTTTTCTTTAATAATGGAAGCGATTGCATCAACTGTATTGGAAATATTCGGAAGACCGCGTTTCGCTGCTTCTGCTTTCCATTCATCTCCGTAACCGTTGCCGTTGAATACAACTCTGCGGTGTTTTTTCACCATTTCGGGAAGAAGTTTCTGCAGTTCCGCTGTTACGTTGGAAGATTTTTCCAGCCTGTCAGCAATTTCAGCCAGAACTTCTGCCACAATGGTATTCAGTGTGAAGTTAGGGGCAGCAATAGAAGCAGAGGAAGGAACCATCCGGAATTCAAACTTGTTACCAGTGAATGCAAACGGAGAAGTCCGGTTACGGTCCGTGGTATCGTGCGGAATCGGAGGAAGAGTAGACACTCCGATGCGCAGCATTCCGCCCTGTTTAGAGCTGGTGGCACCGCCGGCTTCGATCTGATTCAGAATATCATCCAGCTGAGATCCGAGGAAGATGGAAATGATCGCCGGAGGAGCTTCGTTTGCTCCGAGACGGTGGTCATTCCCAGGGTTCGCTGCAGATACGCGGAGAAGGTCTGCATATTCATCAACTGCTTTAATAACCGCTACAAGGAAGGTAAGGAACTGAGCATTTTCATGCGGGGTGTTACCTGGCTCAAGAAGGTTGAATCCGTCATCAGTTGACATAGACCAGTTGTTATGCTTACCGGAACCGTTCACACCTGCGAATGGTTTTTCATGGAGCAGACATACCAGACCGTGACGGATGGCAATGCGCTTCATAGTTTCCATAATCAGCTGGTTATGGTCGGTGGCAATATTGGTGGAAGTGAAGATCGGAGCAATTTCATGCTGGGCAGGCGCAACTTCGTTGTGCTTTGTTTTTGCTGAAACACCCATCTTCCAGAGCTCTGTATCCAGTTCTTTCATGAACTTAGCAATGCGCTCCTTCAGAGAACCGAAGTAATGATCTTCCATTTCCTGACCTTTCGGAGATCTTGCACCGAAAAGGGTACGGCCTGTGTACATAAGGTCCGGACGCTGCATATAGAGATCCTTATCGATCAGGAAATACTCCTGCTCTGCGCCTACGGTAGTGTACACTTTTTTAGAAGTTGTGTTTCCAAACAGACGCAGGATTCTCATGGCCTGTTTATTCAGTGCTTCCATGGAACGCAGCAGCGGAGTCTTCTTATCGAGAGCTTCTCCGGTATAAGAGCAGAAAGCTGTTGGAATGCAGAGAGTTACTCCAGCCTGATCTTCCTTAAGGAATGCAGGAGAGGTACAATCCCATGCAGTATAACCGCGAGCTTCGAAAGTAGCCCGGATACCACCGGATGGGAAAGATGATGCATCGGGTTCACCTTTGATCAGTTCCTTTCCGGAGAATTCCATGATTACTTTTCCGTCTGAAGTAGGGGAAATGAATGAGTCATGCTTTTCCGCAGTAACACCTGTCATTGGCTGGAACCAGTGAGTAAAGTGGGTGGCCCCTTTCTCAATTGCCCAGTCTTTCATAGCATTCGCTACAACTTCGGCCACATGAGGATCGAGTTCTGATCCCTCATCGATAGTCTTTTTAAGCTGTTTAAAAATCGGCTTAGGAAGCCTTGCCCGCATGGTCGCTTCGTTAAATACGTTCGATCCATAGATTTCCGTCAGGTCCATATTCGTCCCTCCAAATTGAGTAAGCTGATCGATCCATCCCGATGCTCAGATTATAAACATGACATTATGCCCTGCAAAGCACATTAAGCGTCATCCCAGTAACCGATTTAGTGCAAAAAGGATGCAATCTGTCCATAAAATACCACTGCCTTTTTTTACGGCAAGTTTTTTTGGGAAAAATGCATAAAATTTAGAATTCCAGCTAAAAAATTGAAAATTGCATGCTTAAAAAATAGGCAATTTGAGCCCATAAAATAGGCGAAATGCTGATTTTGTGAAAATGATTTTCTATGGTTGAAATTGGATTTTTAGTATAACTGGCCCTTAACTTCCGCTCAAATTGGGATTGCATTGTCTTGAGTTTATTGATGTTATTGTTATGGGTTTCGAAAATATCGGGCTCGAAATGTGCTTTATGTTTAAACCATGGGAAACAAAGACTTTAATTGAAGAAAACTGATTAATGCATATGACCGATCCAGTCCATCACAGTCAGATTCTAACCGGTGCAACCTGGGAAGCGTTTATGCAAACACTTCTCTATCATCATGAGCCAGGTATTAAAATCTTCACACGTCCCGGGAGGGACTTTGCTATTGATGCGATCAGCGCCGATGGAAAGACCGTATATCAGGCAAAATATCACAAAGATCACTCTTTATCAAAGGCTATTGCTGACTCAAATGGTGAATTAGAAAAGATCAAAAAATACCAGAAAACAAAGGAGTACTGGAAAGATGTAAAAAATTGGATTCTCTTTACAAATCTGGAAATCAATATCCAGGATGAGATCCAATTTTCTGAAAAGGTTGGGTCTCTTTTCGAGAAAGAAGGTATGATGGCCCAGCTCATGGACTGGGGAGAAATTCGGTCCATTTTGTCGAAATACCCTGCTGTGGAGCGGAGTTATTTCCATGGAGAAACGAGAATTTTTTTCACCCTTTCCGAAGAACTCGAAAAAGAGAAAGTCAAATCCTGGTATAGGCCGGCATTGGATGTGGATTGCCTAGGACGTGAAGAGGGCTTTAAGGAACTTCAGGAATTTTTAAAATCAGGTAAAAAGATATGGGCAATTTCGGGCCCTGGAGGGATGGGGAAGACACGATTTCTTGTCGAATGTGGAAAAAGGATGATGCCCGATTGGATTCCTTACTGGAGTTCGGCCCATAGTGTCAGGCAGCCAACCTTGTACAATCAAATCCCACCGGAGCAAAACATCGTATTGTTTATCGACGAACTTTCCGATCCTACAGCACTGAGTGTTCTCCTTGATCAGATGACAAAGGACCGAATGAAATCCTGGAAGTTGATCTTCACAGAGAGGTATTCGGATACGGAAACAATCGGATCTCTTGCATCTCTTAAAATGGCCGAGATTGTCTTTCCCCACTATAGGCTTCCAAAACTGAATAAAGAGGAATCCAAACAATTAGTCCAGCAGTTTATGGAAAATTTCAAATCACGAGAGCCGATCCATTTTACAGAGTCGGAAGATTGGATTGCCTACAAGCTTTCTGAAACGGGTGCGGGGATCCCGCTATGGATCGGACTTGTTTTTAATCTTTTTGAAACCAATGAAGGCAGTCTGGAAGGATTGCCTGCACAGACTGAAAAGATACTGGAGAAGTATCTGGGTAGGTTCTACTATACTCTCAATGAAACCGGAATCGAAAGGGGCTGTGCGGAGACGATTCTCAACTGGATTGCTCTTTTCAAATCTCTTAATCTGGAAGACCGAAATATTCTGGAGTTTCTTGCTGGTCGGTCCGGACTTCGAAAATTGGATATCTTGAAAATCAGCGAAAAGCTTCATTCCACCGGTATTGCATATAGTATTGGAAAGAAGGATCGGTACATCAAGATTGCTCCGGACTCTATTCGCGACGGAATTCTGAAAGAGGCCTTGATCGATGTGGATACAGCGTCCTCATTCGCAATTGAGGTCGTGAATCTATATCTTGCCTCCGAGCTTCCACACTCTGACACGATACTCGAAACTCTGGCTCGAGTCGAGTATTTATTATTCCAACGTGACAAGAAAAAGGTCAATTTATTAAGCAGGATTTTGGATAAGATTTTGTCCACTGCTTTGAATGGAACTTCTCAAGATCAAAGGGATGCAATATCAAAGATCTCGCGATTTAGTTTTGTCCGCCCTCTGGATGCGATTCAAATACTAAATGCTTGCCTCGAACACGATGGTGGCTCGGTCGATTTGGACAGACGGTCAGAAGTGACCCACTTAAATCTAATAAAAAATATCCCCTGGGCAGCCTTCCAGGTTGCCGGGTATGCAAATAGTGATCCAGAGCAGGAGGCTGTATATGATCTGTTTTTACAGCTTTTCAATATTATGGGAGTAGATGAGGAAGATTCGTTTAGTAATACGAATGCCCCGATACAGTTTTTTCTCAGGATCTTTTTTAAAGAGTACTGGAGTGAAAAATATCATGAACTCGCAAAAAGAAAGGTAGCAGATTATTATTCTCGTATTAAGTCGGGAGAAAAGCTCGGTCAAATCGATGCTGTGGTCTTTCGAATTTTGATCACTGGTCTCGGTTCGGCCCATCGACATATTTCCGGGCCAAATTATGATTATACTATAACTTTCGGTGATCTGAGAATTGGTCCCGGCCATCCATTCTGGGAACAAATTATAGATTCGAGCCGCATCGTAAAGGAACTACTCATGCTGGAAGATAACTCAGGTCTTGAGCATTTGAATCTCCCACAGATGTATGCATCTATTGTTCGATCCATTATTGATGGGACTCATTTCAGTAAAAAAGGGAAACTCGAGGAGGTTGATCCAGAAGCCATCGAGACTATTCGTTTAGAATTTCAATGGTTGCTGGATTTTTTTAACAAAAAAGGAAAAACAGGAATCTCATTCGCTGATCGAAAAGCTTTACAGGAGGTTTGGAAATGGCATCTGAAAACCGGAAATGATCCGGGGCTTCAGGAACTGGCCAGGCAATGTGAGCAGGCTCACTATAAGGACGAAGTGCATAGAATGATTGAAGAACTCGCTCAGTTGAATTACAAGGAGCAAGAGGAGCGTGAAAGGCAAATAAACTCTATTTATGAGAAATACATACAGAATGCATCTTTGGAACAAATCAAATCTTTCATTGAAAAGTGCGAAGAGTATCGATCGAATCATGTGGTCAATTCCTTGATAGTCGAGTTTGCTCAGCGGTTTTCTATAGATTTTAACCGAACTTCTTTATTGAAGGGACTTCTCTGTGACTTTATCTTATACCCCCGTCAGACCTGTCAGTGGGATTTTATAAACCGTAGTCTATTTAATTACTCTTTTGAGAGGAGAAAGATAAATCCTGAAGAAATTGCGGAGTTATTCAGGTATGCTCTCTCCATTGCAGGAGAACCCGGGCATTTACTAACAGATGGTATTTTCGCAAGGTGGTGGTCCTTCCGGTTTTCTGATGATGAATTTCAGTTTTTACTTGGGTATCTCCTGGAAAAACCGTCAGAAATAGAGAATCTGCAATGTTTGGCAATCTTAACTCTCACCGATTTTGAGATTCTTCAACCACAAATCCAGAAAATCTGGAGTGATATACCCGAGGCGGGGCAGCGGATATATATCCAAACTGTCTTTGAGCAAGCCCAGTTTTTATTAAATTATGTTAAGGTTTCAGGTCGATCCTGGAATCAGCATTGGTCTGACATGATTCTTGATCTGTTGATCCAGTCCGGGAATTGGGATTTAATTCAAACTGTTGGTCTTGAAGACGATGACCCGCTTCACATTGTGGATTCCAGAGATCTTCATTGGTTTTCTGAGATTCTCGAATGCAAAAGGGATGATCTGGAGTCTGTATCATTTGCTGCCCTTGATGCACTTTTTTTCATCATTAAAATAGAATATCAAGATCCGGGTACTAGAAGATTGATCCGAAAATTCATAGATCAGATTATCAGTTTTTCTGCAATAGCTAATGAGTTGATACCTCTGCTTGAGCGAATCGATGCGAATGGCAATTACCTTTTGTGTATCCTCATAGACAAAATTGAAAACACTGTAACATTAGATGAAATGAAGATTCTTGCACGAATGGTTAGCACTTATCCGGAAATCAGCGAACTCTGGCAGAATGCTTCTATTCCTATTCTCCGATATGCCGATCGTTTACAAGAAACGGACAAATGGATTTTGTTCCAGGAGCTGGACGGAAGATTTTTCCAGCACCCCAGAGGAATGGCAGACATGTTTCCATCGGGCAGACTGAATCCACGTAACAAACGGGAATTGGAGCATGCAAAAGCAAATATGGTACACGAAATGAATCCTGCGAGGCGTGAATACCGAAGGAAGCTCGTTGAATGGGCGCAAAGTTCTATGGATCGGGAAACAGAGGATTGGGAAATTAACCAGGAATTGTAAGCTGACAATACCACAAAGTAACAATGGATTTGGGCATCTTTATTTATAGCAAAAGGAACCAGTATTTCCCATAAAAAAACCCGCTCAGCAAAGTAAGCGGGTTGGGTTATTTTTCCTTTTTGTGCCCAGAAGAGGACTTGAACCTCCACAGGATTGCTCCCACTAGTACCTGAAACTAGCGCGTCTACCAGTTCCGCCATCTGGGCAGATGACTATGACCATTTTTTTTTCAGCTTTCCATCAGGCAAGCATTTTATGAATCAGGAAAAACGGCAGAATCATCCGGCATGTTCCGCTGAATAAACACGTTCTTCGGTAAACCAGCGCTGAGTGATCAGATGATGGGAACCGAAAAGTATGCCGGAGAAAATCAAATCCCCTGCCAGAGTGTACTGATAAAACGGAAGTCCGGCAGTCAGAGAAGCAAGCAGTCCCTGAAAGGAAGGTTCGTAGAGTCCGCTTACAAGCCAGCTCCCGGTATTAGTAATAAGGAAGAAACTCACGCTGGAAAAAAGTGCTGCTCCGCCCAGGAGAAAAGGGCTTTCTGTTCTTCGCAGAAAAGTTCCAATGAATACACTCAGAAGCACAGCTCCGTAAACGAACGGTGTCACTGCGGAGAACCAGCCGTATCCGTGAATATATCCCAGGACAAAATCCGTGGCAACCATCAGGAACAGCGGCAGAATCCAGGCAGCGGGCCCTCTCATTCTGGCTCCTGAGTACAGGCTTAAAGCACCTACTGGCGTGAAATTCGGCGGATGGGGAAGTATCCGGAGCAGAGCTGACAGAACAGCGCTGCCGGAGGCAAGTTTTCTGCCTGTAATTAAATCTGAATGTTTCATGAAATCCTCCTGATCATTATTTTTTTTCATTTATTCAGTGCAAGTCAAAAATTAAGGCAGCTCAAGGAGCTGAACCGGTCGAAGGCCAGTGGGGATCGGCGCATCAGTCAGCCGCCTGTCTCCCTCAGCGGTGCTGAAAATTACAATTCCAGGTTCGGTTCCGGAAGCATGTCCGGCATACAGAAGTCCGTCACTGGTAAGAAGCAGACCTGATACAAATCCGAAAGAGGAAGGATAATAGATTAACTCACTGATTTTTGCTCCGGTTGCGGGGTTGAATTTCTGGATGGAAACAGAAAAGTCCTCATGTTCCACTACTGCATATCCCTCGGCATCATTCTTAATCACCGCATCCAGTATGTCCCCGTCCGCTGTGCTTTCTGCAAACAGAAATCTTCCGGTCAGGGCTCCTGTGTTCAGATTGAATGCTTCGATACCTCCGTCTGTTCTGTAATTATAGCCCAGATAGCCTGCAGAGCAGATAATCAGATGCGGTTCTCCGAAAAGCATAGCTTTTTTCAGAGGGCAGAAAGGATTCGTTCCGTGTAATGTATGCGACTGAATCTGCATGGTTGCGAGACTCAGTTCAAGCAGATACGAGACTCCGTCCGGTGGCCAGACAGAAACAGATGAGTTGCGGTCAAGTCTCTGAAGAGTTATGAATATCCGGTTTCCCTCAGCATGTAAATGGGCAGCTTCAGGGATTCCGTCCGCATCAGCCCACCGGCTCAGATCCAGTGAATTTACTTTTCTGCCGGTCAGCGGTTCGTAAACACCTAAATAATTTTTATTGTACAGGGCTGTATACAAATACCCATCGGCTCCTTTTACTCCGTCCGAAGGGGATGTTCCGGATCCGAACGAAAATTCAGCTGAAGTGATCAGCGCTGGTGACAGAGTGATTTCCTGAAAGCTGTCTTTTCCAGGACCGCTGAATACCCAGACTTTATCTCCGGTCACCCTCGCGGATGCATCCGAATGTACGTCTGCATAGGCAGGCAGAATCATTCTGTCTGAGGTAAGAATGCTGAATCTTCCGGAACCGGCAAGATCACTGCTGAGGATTCCCACTCCGTTCTGTGAGGCATTTCCTGTTAGAAGTACCGTCCAGAGCGGAGGCTGTTCAATATCCTTTATATTTCCGCACGAAACAGTCAGAAATCCGATTATTGCTGAATAATAAATTAATTTTATAGAATTCATGTCAGAATTTCACCTCGCTTCCAAGATAAACAGCTCTTCCGGGAAGAGGGTAGCCTGCTGAGTCCGATGCATTCTGATCGGTAAGGTTTTTTACTTCCAGAGAAACTGTAATATTTTTATTTCTGAATCTGAGAAAAGCATGGTAAAGGGTTACCGGTCCTTCCCATGAATAATAATCATTGGAACGGCTCCTGTAAACAGCACCAGTATAATCTGTCTCTGCTCCCAGAGTCCAGCTTCCGGCAGTGAAGGAGACCCCGGCTGTCAGATCATGCATGGGTCTCATCGGCAGATACTTTCCCTCAGTGAGACTGATTTTACCGGCATTTACCGCTTTCTGCCAGGTGTAGTTTATATAAAAACCAAAGAGATCCGGAATTTCTCCGCTGATCTGCGTCTCCGCACCCTGAATCAGCGCTGCATCTGTGTTTTCTGCGCGAAGACTGTAACGTGAATTCGGGACCAGAAGAATCATATCCCGGAGTTCTTTTCTGAAAAGAGTGATTCCCGCTTTCCACCGGAATTCTCTGTAAATATTAATATTCCCTGAGGCACCTGCGCCGCCGGTGTACTGCCGGGACTTCTCTGGTTTAAGGTCAGGATTCGGCTGAATCACAGAGGGTTCCCCGAAAATTTCCGAAAAAACCGGAACCCGTCTGCCTGTGGCTGCTGAGCCCTCGATCCAGAAAGTAAAGGGGACTGATTTATACGGAATTATTCTGGAACTGAGTGAATAAGCCGGATAGTCATAAATCACGGATTCCCGGTTTCTGCCTTCGGTAAATCCGGAAAGCAGAGTGGCTTTGTCTTCAGGCAGACCAAAACGGTCGTGGTAGCGGGAGGATTCTGCGAACGGAGTGATGATCCACCTTTCTTCAATAACTGATATTTCATCTTTTAAAGCAATTCTGTAAGTGGTACGTGTTCGCTCGGGATGTCTTTTTATTTCTGTAAAATCAGAATTTCTGGAATCGGAAAGCATGCTTTCTCTGTCATAATTCAGATGCAGAGTAATCAGCTGACGGGGCAGAGCAGCCTCTGTTTCTGCGATAAATCCCTGCCGGTGCAGTCTTACCCGGGAGCCAGGCAGATGCGAAGAAAACTCCTGGTCAGGATCATAAAATTTATCTAAAAATCTTGTAAAATAAAGGGCTGCTTTCGGACGGATCGTAAACCAGTTTCCGGCATTAAAAGGATCGGACTGTACCCGTAAGCCGGCTGTGTTCCTGAAGAACCAGCGTTCTGTATTATCGGTCTGCATAGCTGCAGGTCCTGGAATTCCCTGCTGCCTTGATGCAGTATCGTTCAGAAAGGTGAACTGCAGTGAATCTGTGCGGATTCCTCCGCTCAGCCTTGCAAAGGCGGATTTATAATCTGCATTTCTCCGGGTGTCTCTGAAGTCGTCATCTTTATTCAGAAGTTCTGTACCGTTATTGTTTATAAATTCAAAATTCTGCCGGGATGTTTCCCCGTGAACCGATGCCCTGATGCATGAGGTTTCAGAGGAATGGCCCGCTGAAGCACCGGCTGCTGCTGTATCGAAGTATCCTGCTTTTGCGTATACCCTGCCTTTTGTTTTATCTTCAGAAAAGCATTCCTGGGTGCGAAGACTGACCGAACCTCCCATGGGCGAACCCGGAGATCCGCCGGACCGCCGGATTTCCAGAGAGTTCAGATCTGCCGGATTCAGGTCAGAAAGGTTTACTTCGCCGGAATAGGAATTATTCAGCGGAATATCATCCAGGTAAAACTGAGTCTGATTGGCATTGGAGCCTCTGACTGACAGAACAGAATAGGATCCGGCTCCTCCTGACCGGTGCACACGGAGTCCTGATTCACGACTGAGTATGTCAGCGAGAGACGGGCTGACTGTATTTTCATTTATTAAATCTTTTTTTGTTTTTCCTGGTTCCCCTTCAGATATTTCTTCGGATTTACCGGTCACTATCACTTCCGGTGTGCTTTCTGCATACAGGCTCCCCGTCAGAATAAAAATAAGTAAAAATAATATGTATATAAATATTTTCATTGTTATCAGGGAGTTATGACTGAAGCTGCAATTACCCCGTCTATATCAGGTGCTCCGTCACCCACTGAATTCACCGGAAACCCGCTGACATAGGCTGATCTGATTCTAAGATACCGGAAACCGTTGTTCAGTATCTCTGATCTTGCGGTCTCAGTACAGTTACCGCTGACCGTGAGATCTTCAAGTTTAAATGCATCACCCCCGCGCAGACTCTGATCTGCGAAAAAAACGTCCGGGGAATGGCTGCTGAAATCAAAGGTATCCTGGTTAAAAATCACCGGCTGAATTCCTGTAAATCTGAGCCAGTCATCCGGGTCAGAGGAATAAGCATCAGACGGAATTCCGGTAAACTGAGGATTAAAACCGCACCATGCAAAAGTATCCTGGTTTTCTTCTGTAAAATTGATAATTTCTCCGGAATACAGAACTTCGGCTGTCCCGGGTTCTGTAAAAACATTATCCGGATTTCCGGATATCCGGAAGGCATTTTCAAATATAATAAAATCATTCTTATTGGGAATATTCTGAACCAGTCCGTGGCTTCCGGCCCAGCTGAGAATGAGAACAGAACCTGGTCCTTCTTTATCCAGTGTAAAAACATCCACAGATCCTGAATTAAGTCCCTTTCCGCAGACTCCGTTTACAGACAGAGACTTGTTTTTATAGATCAGATCAGAGTTATGCGCCGGTGCATAAACAGCAGTGTCCGCCGGATAATACCCCGCCGGAAAAGAGGCTGACGGACAGGAATCCGGAGTCCCTTCGGATGCGGTCTGACTCCCTCCTGCAAGCAGGAGGGAGCTGAGCATTGCTGCATCTGATTTTTCATTATTCTCACAGGACAGAAGAAATACAGTAAAAATCAGTAAAAAAATAAACGGTTTCATGATCAGGTTTTCCTTTCGGCAATTGTCCATGTGAAACCGCCGCAGTTGGTTTCTGTCTCACTCACATAAACCGGTTTAACAGCTGTGGAATTAAAGACTTTATTATAAGTGTCTTTGCCGTAAATATCTTCGCAGTAAGCGAATTTATTTTCATTGATTTTATGCCAGACCCGGCGACCATATTTAGACGGATTATAAGAGGCGTCCTCCGGATTCTGATAGATTAAATAGGATTCATTATTACTGTAATAATGAATTGTATAAACAGACGTGCCGTAACTGCTCTTTGATTCCCATACTGCATTTTCAATGGTATGGTCAGTATTCCAGTTATCTGTCCATGAACCTTTGATACTGATTGAGGTATCCTGCTGCTGCGGCTGCAGAACGAGGGCAGAAAGAAGGAGGGTTTCAGTATCTGTCTTTGTATTCTGCTGGTTTTGGCATGCAGCCAGAATCTGCACTGAGATCAGCAGAATGCCCGCATAACGGAATAGGTTTTTCATTGGTTTTTGCTCCTTAGATTGTTATTGTGGAGCCTGGTTTCTCTGCATAGATGCATAATTCTATTTAAAAAGACTAATAATAGTCTTTTTAAAATATTATAACATAATGATTAAAACCGGGGCCCCGGTATCATCTTCGGGGCCCCCTTGTGCGGAAAAGTGCGACAAGATTAAACAGAAAGACCATTTCGCGAGATCTGATTCTGCGGGGAAGTCCTGGCTTATATGAATGTACCAGTGCGTTAATCCGCATTAGATACATTCATCATCACAGTTGCGCGTCAGCGGGAGAATCTCACTCCCTTCCACCCTTGAAGATATGCGTCATAATACTCACAGCGCAATTTCTGTCAACTGATTTCAGCTATGGCTTCACCCGGAAGTATGGTGTCGCCTTTTTTTACGAATACGGCTTTCACCGTTCCTTCGACCGGGGATGCAACCTCATTCTGCATTTTCATAGCTTCGATTACAGCGACAGTCTGTCCTTTCCTGACGATATCGCCTTCGTTCACTTTCACTTCAATAACAGTACCGGGCATAGGCGAAGCCGCATGACCTGGTTTGGAAGCTTTGGGTCTTTTTCCTGCCGGGACAGATGCAGATCTGCTTTTTCCGGATGATGATCCTGAAGTATCTGTTTCTTCCAGTGTTTCGATCATTACTTCCTCAGGGACACCATCTACAGACACAAAGAAAGAACGCTGTGTATCATCTCTGCTCCCTGAGGACGAGACTTTTATATGATAAGTTTCTCCCTGAAGAGTTATATTGAACTCTACGGGAGCTTTACCCGATGACGATGCATTCATGGCCTCGCGGGGGAGAAGAACTTCCGGTTTCAGTATACCAGCATTTCTTTCTTCAAGAAAGGTTTTTGCAAGCTCGGGAAACATAGCATAGGTAAGTACATCTTCTTCACTTTTTGCAAAGGTGGCGGTTTCTTCAGTCAGTTTACCCAGTTCATCGCTGAGCAGGTCTGCAGGTCTGACCTCAATAACTTCGCTTTTTCCGACAGCAATGCTTCTGACCTGACTGTTTACTTCGCCTGGTGTTTTTCCGTAAAGACCACGCAGATAATTCTTTACTTCACTGGATACAGATTTATAACGTTCTCCGGTTAGAATATTCAGTACCGCCTGAGTTCCCACAATCTGCGAAGTAGGGGTTACAAGAGGCGGATAACCCAGATCTTCCCTGACCCTTGGAATTTCATTCAGTACCTCATTCATTCGGGACAGCGCTCCCTGTTCTTTTAGCTGATTCGCAAGATTTGAAATCATTCCTCCGGGAACCTGGTTCACGAGAACCCTCGTATCCACTCCGGTAAAATCACTTTCGAACTGCCAGTATTTTCGGCGGACATCTTTGAAATATGCCGTGATTTCCTGCAGTTTAGCAAGATCCAGCCCTGTATCATACTGTGTCCCTTTGAGTGCAGCCACAATGCTTTCTGTTGTGGGATGACTGGTGCCTTCTGAAAATGAAGAGTTGCAGGTATCCAGGATGGTGGCACCGGCTTCCACAGCTTTCAGCTGAACCATAGAAGCTGTCCCACCAGTGGCATGGCTGTGTATATGAAGCGGAAGATTCACTTTTTTTAATATAGCAGCGACAAGCTCACCGGCAGCATAAGGGGTCAGAAGCCCGGCCATATCTTTAATGGCAATGGTATCACAGCCCATTTCGGCAAGGGTGACTGCCATATTCACAAAATATTCCGTGCTGTGGACCGGGCTGGTTGTGTAAGCAATAGCGCCTTCTGCAGTTTTTCCGCTTCTCTTAACGCTCTTAATGGATTCTTCCATATTACGTACATCATTCATAGCATCAAAAATACGGAAAACGTCGATTCCGTTGTGCGCAGCTTTCTCGATGAATCGTCTGACTACGTCATCCGGATAATGACGGTAACCGAGGAGATTCTGGCCTCGAAGAAGCATCTGCAGACGTGTATTCGGGACAGCTTTGCGAAGGACGCGAAGTCTTTCCCATGGATCCTCCCGCAGATATCGGATGCATGTGTCAAAAGTCGCTCCGCCCCATGCTTCCAGCGACCAGAAACCAATGCTGTCAAGTAACCCTGCAACAGGGAGCATATCTTCAGTGCGCATCCTTGTGGCGATCAGAGACTGGTGCCCGTCTCTCAGAACAAGTTCAGTTATATGTATTTTAGTCATAATATTTTACCTTATTTAATTGTAATGATTATAATCCTTCGGATGCTGCGATCGCAGCAGCGATGGCCCCTGCCAGAAACTCCCTTGGTTTTTTATGGCTGTAGTCCGCAAGTTCCGGGTGTGCAGCCACAAAGGAGGTGTCGAACTGACCGGCGCGGAACTCAGGGTTTTTCAGAATTTCCAGATAGTATGGAACCGTGGTTTTGATGCCATAGATATTCATATCGTTCAGTGCTCTTCTGGCCCTTTCGATGAGCCCGTCCCAGCGGTCGTGCCGCACGATAAGCTTTGCACACATGGAATCATAATACGGAGGAATCGTATAGCCCGTGTAAATTGCAGCATCTGTGCGGACACCAGGCCCCCCGGCAGCGTAGTATCCGGTGATTTTTCCAAAGGAAGGAAGAAAATCATTTTTCGGATCCTCTGCATTGATCCGGAATTCCATAGCATACCCGCGATGAGTGATATCTTCCTGGGAATACCGGAGTTTTCCGCCTGAAGCAATTAATATCTGCTCCTGGACAATATCCACTCCTGTAATCTGTTCTGTGATCGGATGTTCCACCTGAAGCCTGGTGTTCATTTCCATAAAGTAAAAATTCCGGTCCTGATCCATAAGGAATTCCACTGTACCGGCATTCACATAACCTACGTGTTTTGCTGCCCTGACCCCAAGATTCCCCACATACTGCCTTTCTTCCTCTGTAAGCTGAGGGGAGGGCGCAATTTCGACAAGCTTCTGATTTCGTCTCTGGATAGAGCAGTCCCTTTCAAAAAGATGGATCGTATTTCCGAAAGAATCAGCCAGAATCTGAACTTCTATATGCTTCGGCTGGGTAATGCTCTTTTCCAGAAAAACCTCCGGTTTACCAAAGGCTTTCTCGGCTTCGGAAATAACCCTGTCATAATTCTGAATCAGCTCTTCTTCGTTATTGCAGCGGCGGATTCCCCTTCCGCCTCCGCCATTTGTGGCTTTCAGCATGACAGGATAGCCGATTTCCGCGGCCAGAGAAACAGCCTCAGAGAGATCCTTCAGGTTACCGTTACTTCCCGGGGTAACCGGTATACCGGCAGCAATCATCGATTTTCGGGCCTCGATTTTATCACCCATCGAATGAATCACAGACGCATCAGGACCAATGAAAAGAATCCCTTTTTCCCGGCAGCTTTCTGCAAAAGCCGGATTTTCTGAAAGGAATCCATAGCCAGGATGGATTGCATCACAGCCGGTTTTAACCGCAAGATCCACCAAAGCCTCATAATTGAGATATCCGAGAATAGGATCGTACCCGACAAAGTGGGCTTCATCTGCTTTTTTCACATGCAGCGCCTTCCGGTCTGCATCAGTATAAACAGCTGCCGAAACAATACCCAGTTCAGAACATGCCCTTGCAATTCTGACTGCGATTTCACCGCGATTGGCTATTAAAATTTTTCTGATCACAGATCTCAGGGCAGGGTCAGCCCCTGGTTGGTCAATTTTTTTTTTATTCTGATTAATAAATTTATAAGGGAGGAATCGCTATCTGAAAAGTAGTTATTGGTTTTGTCACACTGATCCGGTATAATCAGTTCAGGAGGCTATTTATGGAAGAAGTAACGAAGGAAAAACTTAAAAACAGACTTTCAGAGGAGGGATTTGTTCATCTTCTTGAAATTGATACTGGGTATCTGCTGGAGCTTTTTACAAGTTTCTGTAAACTGGAAAAAAAAGAACCATCCATTGACAACATGATGCTCTATGCACCTGCACTTGAGAAAGAACTTGAAGAAGAAAAAAACTATTAAGCTTTATTCACCTTTGGGACCTTACAGATTGGCAACTGGGGTATTACTGTGCCGGCGCGTCCCTCCTTGATTGGCAACTGGGGCATTGCTGTGCCGGCGCGTCCCTCCGTGGCCGAGCCGTCCCAGACTACGGACTTCCTTGCTTTGCACTGGGGGTATTGCTGTCCGGTGACGTCCCTCCGTGGTTTAAGGGGGACCTTACAGAAGGCCCCCCTTAAAGATCCCCCCGCTGCCTCGACGATGCGACATCGTGTCGCATAAGTCTCGGATGGAGCACGCCCTCCATGGCGTGGTGCAGGAATATATAATAATATTAATAATTAATGAACATAACTTTTGAATCCGCAGCTCTGTATTGAAGATTGAAAAATTTAGAGTCTCACGAAGCCTATCCTGGCTTTCCTGTTATAAATTCCTCCGGGGATCAAAGGCGATCTGGCCAATGCACATTTTCTTCTTTTTGTCAAGCGAAAAAATCTGGCGCGAGAATCTAAGAAAAGCCTAATTAATAAACTGTGAAGCCATCCTGATATATCCTGCTTATCCTGTTAAACAAATAATTCTGGTAACAAGATGTGCAGGATGAGGCAGGATGGGTGTTGTAGGTAACAAAGACTCTATCCTGATATATCCTGTTAGAAAAAGGTCAGGATTACTCAGAAATACCGGGAGTGATTTCAGTAAATATTCTTGACTGCAATCGTGGCTCCGGTTTATAAAATACAGTGACCAGCTGGAGGAATCCGAAATGGCTGAACTTAAATCTAAGAATAAAACCCTGGAATCTGCAGAGGAAGCTCTGGAAACAGTGTCTCAGGATTCCCTTACCCGGCTTGAATACGATAAACGCCGGGCTGCATTCTTTTTTAACGAAATGAATCTTCGGGAGCAGTATAAAAAAGGAGTTGAGGAAGGAAGTTACTTCGCCCGGTGCAAGACTGCAAAAGCCATGATCATGAGAAAACTTGACCTGAATACCATTTCCGAAGTCACAGATCTGCCGATGGACACGATCCGAGAGCTGGCGAGGGAAGCTGAAACGATTTAAGGAGACCTTTGGCCAGGCCTCTTTATGAGCCTCTAAACAGACTGGTTCTGAATGGTCGGATTTCCTCTTTCACCTTTCCGGTTTTTTTAGCTTGCTTAAAAATCTTACCGGAAGAATCCTCTCATATGCTGAAACACGAAGAACTTCCTCCCGCAGATGCCTCTGTGAAGCTTATCACCCGCGGACTGTTTGAGACACTGATTTCGCAGGCCCGGACATCACCAAGGCTCAGAACTAATTACAATTTTCACCAGTCTTTCAGCGAAAATCCGCATCGTTTTCTGAATGCAATGCTGCATGGTTCCTATTTTGCTCCGCACCGTCACAGGCGACCTCCTAAACCCGAATCGTTTATAATCCTTGAAGGCGAAGTGGCCGTCATAATTTACGATGAGGCCGGAAACATTTCGGCGATTCATGTTCTGAGCTCTAATACAGATAAACAGGGGATCGATATTGCGCCTGGTATCTGGCATACTTTGTACGTGATTTCAGGTTATGCAGTATGTTTTGAAGTGAAACCAGGCCCTTACGACCCGGCTGAGGACAAAGAATTTGCAGATTGGGCACCGAGAGAAGGAGACGACCCTGCTTCAGTCAGAGAATATCAGTCTCTTCTTGCTGAAGCAGTAAAAAAATCGCAGTGAGGGATTCAGGCAAACTTGGCCAGAGTGCCGTGTGCTACGCCTCCGGTAATCCGGTTGATCTGATTTCGTTCATTCACATGGACGCAGGTTGGTTCGTATGTGGGTTCGAGCTTATCTGATTCGAACTGGGCATAAGTGATGATGATCACAAGATCGCCGACCTGCCCAAGTCTTGCCGCGGCTCCGTTCATGCAGATAACACCGCTGCCCCGCTCACCTTTAATGAGATAAGTTTCAAAACGCTGCCCGTTGTTGATGTTTACAACAGAAACCTTTTCGTAAGGCAGCATTCCCGCCGCATCCATGAGATCTTCATCCACAGTCAGACTTCCCTCGTAATGGAGGTTTGCCTCTGTAACGGTAGCTCTGTGGATCTTCGATTTGCAAAGGGTTACCATCATGCCCGCCATTGATTCAGACACTGCCCGACTGTCAAGTTTTAAACGGGTGTGAATATATGATTTATTCCCACCCTGGTCTTTATTGGCAGGTAAAATTCCGGGGATTTATGCCTAAAGGAATGTCCCTATGTATGCTCCTATGTTCCCGGAAATAATCATTGAAATAAACCATAGAAAGAATTTTCGCAGTATATCAGTGAATTTTTCTTTCTTGTAAGTAATATCTGCCCATTCAACCTTTTCACTGCTGTAGTATTCATCAGTAAATTTCTGACATTTTGCGTAGACTTCTATCCAGTTTTCAAAGGCCCGGTCTGTATCTTCCCCCTCGCAGGATCTGGCTTTTTTTGCCAAGTCGATAATTTCATAATGAAGACTGATAACAGAATGTTTAAATTTTCCATTATCGATATAGTCCAGATTTTTGTTTCTTAAATCCAGCCATTGATCGGTATGTTCTTTGACAAATAATTTAAATATATCGAATGTTGCGCGCTTCAGATGTCCATAAGCTTTTTTTACGGCAGTCACTTCGGGTTCATCGTAGGTATAAATCCGGGAAAGATGATCGAATGCAGCATGAATTTCAAAAAGTACTTCGGCTGGGAGCTGATTCTGTGCAGAAATGGCAGCATACGCCTGTTTCACAGTATCTTTGTAAAACAGGAAAAGATTTTTCTGGGAATAATGATCAAGGCTCATGCATCAATGCTTTATTGAATTCTTTCAAAACAGACTGGTGACTCATTATTCGGTCTTTTAGGACATTGCCTCTTCCGATAGCCGGATAAAATGACCTGATACTCAGTTCACTTTGATTTCTCTCGTCAAAAGCAGAACGGATTTCCGAAACGGTCATTGCCTGTAATTTTTTTACGGGGATGCCGGTTTTTTTTTCGGTGGTTTCCCGTAGAAGATCCGCATAAAACGCTTTCCTTACTATATTGAAGACACTATTGCTGATGATGTCAATCTTTTTTTATATATGTAAGTCTAATGGGGCGTACCCGCCAACTGTCAGTAACGGGCACAGGTATTCCATAGCAGGTAGTGCCCTAATTTTTTCGCCCCGATTCTTCAAGGAGCTCCTCTGATGCATCGGCCAGTTCCTCCAGAAGCCGCTGCGTTTCGAGGGCTTCCTCTTCGTCAAGGGTCTGCAGAGCGAAACCGGCATGAACCATTACATAAGTACCAATCTCCACCGGAGCTACAAAGGACAGGTCCACTTTTCGCGTCACTCCGTAGGCTTCGGCCGTACCCATATTTCCTTCGGTTTCAGTAACTTTCATTGGTATAGCTAAACACATGATTTTTTTCCGTTAATTCTGTTTATTGCTGCCAGAGCCTGGCCAGGAGCCAGTCCACCATCCCCGGAAGGAAGATGTACCGGAAGAAGTACACGGAATCCGGCAGATTCCAGTGATTCTTTCAGCTTCTGTCTCAGATACCTGTTCTGAAAGGTTCCTCCGCTGAGGGCAACTGTATTTTCTCCTGTCAGTTTTTGTGAAACCAGCGCGGCTTCTGTCAGGGCATGCACCAGTGAATTATGAAACTTCAGACTGATGAGAGTTACAGGAATACCGTGAAAAACATCAGAAAGAACAGCAACTGTCAGGGGCCGGTAATCAAACCGGAATAAAAATCCTGAATGACGGTCTGCTGAGACAGATGGGTTGTGAAGGAGCGGGAAGGGATATTTTTCTGCGGATGAGGCATCCTTAGGAAGCACAGCCTCCAGTTCCATGGCAGTTTGGCCTTCGTAATGAGACAGAAATCCGGCTGGTCCGGAAAGAGCAGCAATACCGTCAAAGAGCCGTCCGCACCCTCTGGAAAGAGGGAATCTGTAACCGGACTTCAGGAGTTTTATGACAGATTCCGAAAGGGGATGATACTTCGCCAGAGTCTCCAGCCAGGATAAAAGCATTTTCCCGGACTGTGCCGGGGTCAGTAAATCAGCAGATTCATGGAGCATGGAGAGTGCAGTCCTCCATGGTTCTTTCACTGCTGCTGCACCCCCGGGAAGGGGAACGGGCAGCATGGTTCCGATTCTCCGGTAATCGGTGTCGTCAGAATGCATAATTTCAAATCCATTTATAATTCCGTCGGGTCCGTATCCGGTTCCGTCGAGAGCCATTCCGATTACCCCTCCCTGATAACCGTGTTCTGCAAGTACGGACACAATATGTGCATGATGATGCTGCACTCTGATAAGGGATTTTTCGCCTGCTGTGCTCCGGGCCCACTTTGAGGATACATATTCAGGATGCATGTCACAGACTGTATACTCCGGTTCTGTTCCGGTAAGGTTTTTGAGTTTATCAAGGCTGTGAAGGAAGGCCTGGAAGCTTTCCGCATTAGCCAGGTCTCCGCAGTGGGGGCCGGTAAGAATGGTTCCTTTGTAAAGAAGGGCAGGGGCGTTTTTCAGGTCGGACCCGGCAGCGAGCACAGAAGGGCTGTTTATTAAACTATTTTTAAGATGAATCAGGAAAGGAGAATAACCTCTGCTGAGTCTGACAGGTATAAAGGAATCTGCACCGTTGCCGGAGCGTATGACAGAATCATCGGCTGCTGTATGAATGACCCTGTTATGTGTTAAATAAAAGTCTGCGATTAGATTTAATTTCTTTAATGCTTCAGTGTCTTCTGTGCAGATGGGTTCTTCGCTCAGATTGGCACTGGTCATGATCAGCGGGCCTCCGAATTTCTCAAGCAGAAGGAAATGCAGCGGGGTTACAGGAAGCATAACTCCTGTTTCTTTAAGTCCAGGATTAACAGAGCCGGCAAGGGGAGGATCTGCATCAGTGACTGAGGGCAGGATTACGACCGGGGAACGGTGACTTCTGAGTAAAGCTGAGGCAGCATCATTCAGATGAACATATTTTTTTAATATTTCCTCGTCCGGAAACATAACTGCCAGCGGTTTCCGGTATCTGTTTTTCCTTTTTCTGAGTTCGGAGACTGCGGCCTCCGACCGGGCATCGCAGACAAGCTGATATCCTCCTAATCCCTTTAAGGCAAGTATTTTTCCCTGCTTCAGTATTCCGGCGGCAGCATCTACCGGGTCTGTATTCCTGGGCAGTCCGGCAGATTCTGCTTCTTTATACAGGTCTGCCTTTTTTACGGAAGGAAAGTTTCTTTTACTGCCGAGCCAGGTTTCCGCAAGGGGGGCCTGTTCAGAGCTGAAAAAAAGCAGAGAGGGCCCGCAGACCGGACAGGCGATGGGCTCTGCATGAAACCGGCGGCTTTTAATATCGGTATATTCACTTCTGCAGTCCTCACACATCTCAAATGCAGACATAACAGTGTTTTTTCTGTCATACGGTATTTTCTGAATGACAGTGAAACGGGGGCCGCAGTCGGTGCAGTTAATAAACGGATACTGATGGCGTCTGTCAGAAGGATCATTCATTTCGGAAAGGCACTGAGGGCAGACCGACAGATCTGCGGGAATGAAGGAGACCTCGGTTTCTGCAGCGGTGCTTTCTTTAATAGTAAAATCATTATCTAAAATAATGCCATTTGCCGGGATTTCCTCTTCTGTTACTGAATGGATTTCGGCTGCGGGCGGGTGTCTGCTTCGGATCCGGTTCAGGAAAATTTCCAGCGATGCAGCAGGACCGGCAATTTCAATGATTACTGTATCGGAATCATTTTTTACCCAGCCGCTCAGCTTCAGGCTTACAGCTTCCCGGTAAACAAAAGGGCGGAATCCTACCCCCTGCACAATACCCTTGACAATGATTCTTCTGGCGGTCATGCAGATACAGGATTCTGATGTTTACCGGAACTGTCAGTGAATTTTAGATTGACAGTAACAAAAAACCCTGAAATAAGTTACGGGAGGTTAAAACATTGAAAATTGCAGTCACTGGCGGTGCGGGCTTCATCGGTTCCGCAGTAATCCGGCATATTCTATCCGATACAGATCACTCAGTCATCAATATCGATAAGCTGACCTATGCGGGGAATCTGGAATCCCTGAAGCAGGTCACAGAACTACCGGAAATCCGGTCTTCCGGAAGGTACATCTTTGAAAAAGCAGACATCTGTGATCTGGCCGAAATGCAGAGAATCTTTTCCGAACACGCACCCGATGCTGTAATGCACCTGGCCGCTGAGAGTCATGTGGACCGCTCTATCGACGGACCTGCCGCTTTCATTCATACTAATTTTACCGGTACTTATACTCTGCTGGAAGCTGCCCGGGCTTATGCGCGCGAAAAACCTGAATTCCGTTTTCATCATATTTCCACCGATGAGGTATACGGAGATCTGCCGCACCCGTCCGATCATCCCGAAACGGATGTTTCCGGGATTCTGTTCACAGAAAAAACTTCCTATAAACCAAGCAGTCCGTATTCAGCCAGTAAAGCAGGTTCTGATCACCTCGTTCATGCCTGGCACAGAACTTACGGCCTCAATGCTGTGATCACAAACTGTTCCAATAATTACGGTCCGTATCATTTCCCCGAAAAACTGATCCCGCTCATCATTCTCAATGCTCTCGACGGTAAGCCCCTCCCGGTTTACGGCAAAGGAGATCAGATCCGGGACTGGCTTTATGTTGAGGATCATGCAAGGGCCCTTGTGAAAGTCCTTACTGAGGGAAAATCCGGGGAGACTTATAATATCGGCGGTCACAATGAAAAACAGAATCTGGATGTGGTGAAAACAGTGTGCAGCCTCCTCGATGAGCTGAAACCCAAAGACCGGTCCTATTCTGAACAGATTACCTTTGTTGCCGACCGCCCAGGCCATGACAGAAGATATGCTATCGATGCGTCTAAAATTCAGAAGGAGCTTGGCTGGAAGCCTCAGGAAACTTTTGAGACAGGCCTGCGGAAGACTGTGCAGTGGTATCTGGAAAATCAGTGGTGGTGGCAGCCACTCCGCGAAAAATACAACCGCGAACGACTGGGCACTGTCAGTAAGTGACCGTGATTGTTTCCTGCAGACCGGTAAGCAGAGCGGACTGAATACTTTTTTCCTCCCTTCGGAAAGATTCAGCAGAGGATGCTCCTTTGATCTTCAGGTCAGAGCGGGGATCCGTCTGCGGAAGGAAAAGCCGGATGGTTTTTATTCCTGTTTTTTTAATATCCGGCAAAGTGATATGCAGTTTCCCGGAGCTCTCCGAAAGCGAACCGTAAATGCTCAGCGCGGTGCCGTTCAGAGGAAACGGGCCGAACTGCAGATCTTCTGTAAACAGGTCACCGCCGTTCATTCCTCTGAATATATCAAGATGCGCACCCCTTCTTATAAAAACAAAGCTTCGAAGCAGCATCAGAAGCTCTGCATAAGCCCATCCGTGATAACCATCCCCCATCGCGCCGCCGCCTGTCAGAGGATGAATGGCTTCTGGATAAGTCCAGAAATCAGTCCTGGCACTGATTACCGCTTTCAGAATGCGCCTCGCTGCTGATGCTTTACCGAGAATCAGAAAGGCGTGGGCTGCCTGAAGACTCAGATAAATGTTGTATCCTGAGTGAATCACCGGATGATAAAACAGATTCCTGTTAAAATAATTATCATAAAGAAGGTCCAGTGTGGAGAGCATTTCCTGATCAGAGAAAAGATGCAGATCCAGCGGATAAAGCTCTGCAATATTTCCTATGATACCTGCATCGGGAAGCCGTCCCGGAGCAGCCGGTATAACGCCGGTTCTTTTTCTGTCGGGTTCAGAGACCTGTCTGATATCAGCAGCATATAATTCTGCCTCTTTTTTAAAGTATTCAGCATCCTTAATATTTCCGGTTTTTTCGGCAGCAAGGGAAGCTGCCCGAAGCCCTGCCAGGCACCAGAAATTGTCCCAGTAATAATAATCTGCCGGTCCGAGATGCTCAGCACTGAATCCCGAGGGAAGGAGCATGCTCCGGTATCCCCTGGTTCTGTTCCGGATTATCCATCCGGCTCCTTTTTTCACTGATTTATAAACATTATTTAAAAAATCATGATTACCGGAAATCTCAGCATAATTCACAAGGGACCAGAGTGCCTGACCTGCGGAATCCCATTCTCCTTCATGAGAACGGAAGAATCCGTCCCGTTCCTGAAGGGAAGGATACTGATGCAGAACTGATTCCGTTTCTTTAAGATAATTCCATGACTGGAGTGCATTCAGCATGTAAGCGGCATCCCGGAACCAGAACTGACTGTAGGTAAAAACTCCTGGTATTACAGTATTTCCTGTCTGAAGACTCCGCAGATGCTGAGTCATCACTGCAGCTGCTCTGTTCCAGAGCGGTCTTGCACTGCGGAATCTCGATGCATGGTTCAGGTCATCTTTCCATAAATCAGCTTCATTTATAATTTCTTTTAAAAATCCTCCGGTATCAGGAGAGGCAAAAGAGGGGTCTTCGAGGTGAAGGGGATCATGAATCCCTGATGCATGTTTTTTCCGGCTGTTATTCTTTCTTCGGACGCGGAACTGGGGAGTTAAAAAATAATTACCGGTTTCTTTTATGAGTTCGGGAAGTTCCGCATGCTGGGTTGGTTTGCTGTAATGGGCCAGTGAAGATCCGGGAGGCCCGGTGAGGGCAGAAAAGGAAATGGCTGTGTCGGATGTCACTGTCCAGAAAAAAGCCGCTGTGCAGACTCCGTAGCTGCAGAATGATTCATTGGTATTCCTTTCAGCCCAGTAAGCGTCTCCGTTCTTTAAATCAGACAGGGAAATACGGTCAGGAACGGAATGAAACACGATCTCGGGCTGTTCATTAATTATGACTATCAGTTTATTGTCTGAAATTTCTGTGCGAATCGAGCGTATCGGAGCGGCTCCCTCCGGACTGAATGGTCTGACGGAAATCACCAGTTCAGGAGGTTTTTTTATTCCGGTTAAAGGTCTGCACACCACAGATGAAAGTACAAGGTTTCCTCTGGCCCCGCTGATGAATGAATAACGCAGAGTATCGGAAGCAAGCTCTGTGACAGGGAAGGGCGAGTCCTCCAGAAGATACTGCCTTTTTTTCAGCTGACTGCGGGTCGGAAGCAGCAGTGCACCATTCTCGATTACCCCGGTTTCAATGGAATACCCTCCCGGAACTGGAGAAAGCGATCCGGCCGGATCTGTAAGCGCAAATGAATCTCCGGAAAAGGAACGGAATCCGTGCCAGGTGCGGTGCGTTATGTTCACCGAAAGGCCAAGACCGGCCCGCGGTATGAAGGACGGATCAGCCGGATTGTACTGCCGTTCCACCCAGTAGGGCCCGGAAAACCCGCGATAGAACTGAAAAAAGGAATAATTCCAGAGTCCCTGGGCCATGATTCTTGATACGAACGCAAGGTTTTCTGCCGGGAAAGCGGATTTATAAGGATTTGAAAGCTTCAGACTGGTCTGCACAAGATCGCCGACGCTGGGATGCAGTCGGAAGATTCTGTGAAAGAGCAGATATAAATAACGGCCGGGATTAAAGCTGATTTTCATAAAATCTCAGCGGGGCACACGCCTGGCTTCTTCATCCATCATCAGACTTGTGATCAGGGCTGCCCGTTCCTTCGGCATCAGAGTCAGCAGGTAAGGCACAATGGAGGGACGTCCTTCGTCTGCGGATATCTGTTCCATTCTGAGGAAAACATCAACCACATCTGTATTGCTCCAGCCTTCGAGTATGGATACTGCAGACTGCGGGGGCATACCGGAGATCCGCCCGGCCATATCGCTGATCATTTTTTTTCGTTCATTCTCAGCAGCCCGGTCCTCCTCGATTTTGGCTTTCTCTGCTTCCAGACCGGCCTTCAGTTCCTCAAGCTCCTCAGTTTTTTTCCGGAGCTCTTCTTTTTCCTGTTCGAGTTTTGATTCCGCTTCTTTCACTGTAAGTTCGAGTTCCCGAAGACGTTCTTCCTCTTTGGCAAACCGTTCGGCTTCCAGTTCACTGATGCTGTCGGTTTCGTCTGAAACGAGCGGAGGTTCTTTGGAAAGAAAGGGCAGATGCCTGTCCAGCCGGATGATTCCCCAGGTATCAAGAAGATATGCAAATACTCCAAGAGAAAAGAGAATCACCATTAAAAGATAAATAATTTTTACTTTATCGCCGAATCTCATAAAGCTTAATTCTCACCGATTTTCCGGTCTTTCCATTTTTTTTCAATTTTTGAGAGTCTTTCTGTGATATGTTTCAGATCTCTGGGTTTAACAGAACGGGACCTCAGCTGGTTCTCATATTTTTCCTCCGCTATACTGAGAGTTTCTGTTTCAGGAATTACAATTTTCTGAAACAGCGGAGGATTATCGTTTTTTGATTTCTCTGGGATCGTCCATTCCAAGCTGCTTAAAGTACTCGGCTAGCGGATCAGGTTCCTTTTCTGCGGAGTATTCTTCGAGGTCTTCAGGTCTTCTGCCTTCTTCATCAAGGCTGCGATTCCATTCTTCCATATAGTCATATTCTTTCTGTTCCTCTGTGGTCTCAGCTGAAAATCTGAGCATGTTTGATTCTTCTGTGTTTTTTCTTTCTGATTTTAATAATTCCTTTTTGAATTCACTGAACTGTTTTTCTTTAAGAAGCTCAATGACTCTTCTGCGCGAGGCAGCCTCAGATACTTTTTTCCTTTCTGCCGCCATTTCCTCTTTCATAGCTTCTGCATTCGCCAGAGCTGTTTCATATTCGCTGTCAAGGCGTGCAAGATACCGCTGGTGCATTAAATAATAATTTATATCGCGCATTTTTTCTTTTTCGTTCTGAGTGCGCGCGACTTCCTCCTCAACAAGGCGTCTTGATTCAGCTTTCACTGCTTCATACTGATTGAATCTGGCAGCAACCGAAGCGAATTCCTGAAGCACCCTGTTTTCCTCCATTTTGCGCAGACGCAGGAGGGGATCGAGTCTGAATTTAAATTTTTTAATAGTAATTTTCCTCCTCATCTGAATTGATGATCCGGTTCAGTTCCGCAGCTGCTGCAGGGTAATCAGCCTTTTCTTCGGTTTCCTGCTGCAGAAGCCTGATGATACGGGGCATTTTGGTAATTGCCTCATCAATCAGGGAATTTGCACCTTTTGCGTAAGCTCCCAGGTTGATTATTTCTTCATTTTCTTTATAAGCGGCCAGAAGACTTTTCAGTTTATGTGCATTTTTTCGGTGTTCCGGAGTCACCACCCGGTCCATAACCCTGGAGATTGATTCTGTTATTTCAATGGCAGGATACTGTCCTTTGTGTGCCAGACGCCGTGAGAGAATGATATGCCCATCGAGAATACCGCGGGCATTGTCTGCCACAGGATCATTCATATCGTCTCCTTCCGCGAGCACAGTGAAAATACCGGTAATGGAACCCTTTTTCAGGGCACCGGCCCGTTCCACCAGCCGGCCAAGTTTGTACCATACCGCAGGCGGGTATCCGCCTGGTCCCAGCTGATCGCCGGAGGCAATGCCGATTTCGCGGAGAGCCATGGAGTAACGGGTCAGAGAATCCATTAAAAGATTTACATTAAACCCCTGATCCCGGAAATATTCAGCGGCAGAAAGCGCGAAACCTGCAGCGTAAACTTTTTCCATTGCACTGCGGTCACTTGTGGCCACGAATACCACAGACCTTTCCAGACCGTCATCTCCAAGATCATGCTCAATAAACTCGGTGACTTCACGGCCCCGTTCCCCCACCAGACAGATGATATTAATATCCGCCTGGGTATAGCGGGCGATCATACCAAGGAGGGTTGATTTACCCACACCGGTTCCTGCAAAAAGGCCGATCCTCTGACCCTGACCAAGAGTAAGCATTGTGTCTATGGCACGGACACCCGTAATCAGTGGTGTCCGGATAGGAATCCGGCTCATAGGAGGAGGCGGCGGCATATCATGAAAACGTAATTCGTTTGTAATAACAGGGGGTCTTCCGTCAAGGGGCTGTCCCATACCATTCAGAACCCGGCCAAGCAGTTCCTTTCCCACATAGATGGAAGGCCTTTTACCTACAGCATGAACATTCGCTTCAGGAAAGACTCCGGTTATAGGACCTAAAGGCATAAGCACCAGTTTTTTTTCCTGGAATCCCACCATTTCACAGGCAAGAAAATCTTTTTTATCCTGGAGCTGGACCCTGCAGATATCACCGATGCTGACATCGGGCGGTCCCTCGGAAATAATAGACATTCCCCTGACTGAAACCACCTTACCCATGGGTCTCATGGGTTCAAAGTTTTCCAGAATCGTCTGATACTTGCTTAAGAAGTCGACTTCCTGTGTATGTTTGCGTTCAATCATGGGGCTGCAGCCCAAGCATCACCCGATCGGGGTATTTTGTACAATCATTTTTTATGTCCCATAAAAAAAATTAACGGGTTTCTGAAACCCGGATTGTAAAATCTGACTGTTTTCTGCTTCATGGCTGAAATGAATCCGGTTACTGAGCGCAAAGAATGGCACGGGGTTTCTGCATCATCCGGAATGGTCATTGGCAGAGCAGTTCTTCTTCCGTCTTTTCAGTCCATTGTTCCGCGCCGGAATGCAGCTGACGGCGAAGTCATGCAGGAAATGAAACGTTTCCAGGATGCAGTAAAAATAAGTCAGAATCAGATTCAGAAACTCATCGATGATATGGATCTGCAGAAGGAGCATCAGGCTATTTTTGAAGCTCAGATCATGCTTCTGGAAGATCCCATGCTGATTGAAGATTCACGCACATTAATTCAGTATAACCGGATCAATGCAGAATGGGCCATAGCTACTGTGCTGGATTCACTGAAGGAACGGCTGGGTAAAACAGACGATCCTGTGATCCGCGAAAGAATCAGTGACCTCGAAGATATCGGCAACCGGCTTCTGTCTAATCTCATGAACTCAGGATTCAGTGATGCCCGTATTGAGAAAATCCGTAATCTGCCGGAAGGATCTGTACTGTTTGCGGAGTCTCTGCATCCGACGATGATGCTTCAGATGGGAAGCGGAGTGGCCGGTATTGTAACCGAGAAAGGGGGAGTTACCGGGCATACTGCCATCCTTGCCAGGGACCGGGGAATCCCGGCTCTCGTAAATGCAGGCTCCATCCTTGAATTTATTAAAGAAAACGATACAGTGCTCCTCGATGGTGTGAACGGGCACATAATCCTCAATCCCGATGACGCAGACAGAAAAATAGCAGAACTCTATTTACAGGAGCAGGATCAGTGGAAATCCGAGTTCCCGGTTTCTCCGGTTTATTCAGATGACGGTCATTTTATCAGACTCTGGGCAAACATTGACGGAGTAGAAGATTCCGGGGATGAACGTCTGCAGAATCTGACTGGTGTCGGCTTATTCCGGACTGAATTTTTATACCTGAAAGATCCGACTCTGCTTGATCATGCTCACCGGCAGAGGGAAGTTTATTCAGAGATCCTCAGCAATCTGAAAGGGAAACCGGTCACCTTTCGCCTCCTCGATATCGGAGACGATAAAAAACTGCATGCACCCATTTATAAAATTGCAGGAAGCACCACAGAGCTTTCCCGGAATCTCAGGGGAGTCCGTTTTCTGCTTGCCAACCTAGGAATTCTATCAGCTCAGATCCGGGCAATTACAGAAGCTGCGCTGGATACCGGATACCCGCCGGGTGCCTGCCGAATGATGATACCCCTTGTTACAAGGCGGGAAGAAATTATATCAGTTCGCGATGTTTATACTATGATTAAAACCACCGTAGGAAAGGAGAGAGGAATGGTTGTACCGGATCTTCCGCTTGGAATTATGCTTGAAACCCCAGCGTCTGTTATAATGGCCGATGCGCTGACAGCGGAAGCTGATTTTGCCTCTATTGGAACGAATGATCTTTCCCGCTTCACTCTTGGAATAAAGCGGACTGAAACAAGGAAAGATGATCTCCTGTTTTATCAGCCTTCCGTATTCAGAATGATCTCCATGGTACTTCAGAAAGCCAGATCACCAGTATCCATTTGCGGTGAAATTGCAGGGGAACCTCAGCTGGCTCCGGTGCTTGCAGGACTCGGTCTTCAGGATTTCAGCTGTTCTGTAAATGTACTGCCCAAAATAAGCTATGTGTTAAAGAAAATGTATTACAGCGAAGCGGTGAAACTTGCCGAAAAGGTAATGAATTGTCCCGATGCTGATTGTGTGGTTCAGGAGCTGTGAAAACCGTATTCACCATAAACTGTGATGCTGATCTCCAGGGTCAGATTGAAAAGGTCCTTGGGCACGAGGGATTGACTGTGATAAGTGCGGACCACCGGTCCGACATTCCTGAAAAAGATGAATCTTCTGTAGCAGTTGTTTACGGTAAGGCAGGACCCCAGGAGGCTTCCCTCTGCGGAGATTGTGCAGTCATTCTGATTACCGATTATTTAAACAGAATGCCCGAAGAGCCACCGGAGCATGGTATTTTTATTCTTGCTGCTATTGATAAAACAAAGCTATCCCGTCAGCTGCCCGTCGCTGTACGTCTGCTGGCCGAAAATCCTCAGATACTCCGGCTAAGCAGGCAGTGCAGTACCACCGGTGAGGGGGAATCGGGCATGATCCAGACTGGAAATGATCCCTATGAGCTGGCAGTAGCCTCGAATATGCTTGGCAGTATTCTTTTTAATTACGGTATTGCAGACAGGGAATCCAGAGAGCATATTATTATGGCATTTATGGAACTCCTCATCAATGCAGTCGAGCATGGTCACTGCCGTATTTCCTACACAGAAAAAACAGCCCTCCTTGAGGAAGGAAATGATATTCTCGCGATCCTCCGTGAAAGAATTCAGGACCCGGAAATAAAAAGAAAAAGAATCAGAATTTACTATTCCTTTAATGTGAAAGAGGGCCGGTTTACCGTGGAAGATGAAGGAGACGGATTTAACTGGAAAGAGCATGGTGAAGGCAGCTCCATACCGGATCCCGAGCATCTTCACGGAAGGGGAATAGCCATGGCCAGGCATTATCTGAAAGATCTTTCCTATAACGAGAAAGGGAACGCAGTGAGTTTCACGATCCGGCTGTAAAATTATTTAAAAAATCTGTAATATCAGCAGGGAGAGGTGCCTCGAACCGCATCTCTTCGCCCGAGTCCGGATGCCGGAACTGAAGGACCCGGCTGTGCAGGGCGGTCCGTCCTGTCCGGAGTCTGCGAAGGTCTTCCTCTGTTTCCCTGTCTTCAATAAATTTAATATACAGGGAGCTGTCCGGTCCGTAGAGTCTGTCGCCGGTCACCGGAAAACCAAGGCTGCACAGAGTGGCCCGGATCTGGTGCATCCTGCCTGTTTTTAAGATACACCGAACAGAGCTCACTGTATCTTCTCCGGACGGCCCGCTGTAGATTTTATCGGGAATCAGAAGTGTATCCGCAGTTTCCGAATCCGGCGGAGGTTTCTGACCCGATTCCGTTTCAGGAATAAATTTCCTTTTTTTACGGACCGGTCCTGAAGTATCACTGCAGAGATAACCGACAGCATGGATTTCTTCTGTAAAGGAACCTTCTGTAATACATAAATATTCTTTGTAAACTTTATGTTTTAAAAAATCCTGCTGGAGTTTCCGGGCTGCTTCTTTCGTTTTAGCCAGCAGAAGCAGACCGCTTGTCTCTCTGTCCAGCCGGTGCACAAAATGCACCGGGAATTCTTCTCCGTAATGCTCTTTAATAAGAAAATACAGTGTATTGCGGAAATAAGAACCTGAGGGGTGAACCGGAATTCCCGGCCTCTTGCTGATCAGAAGAACCGACGCATCTTCGTAAATGATATCCAGGGTCCTGTCTATCTCAGGTTCAGCTTTTTTTGTATAACGGAAAGTGATCGTCTCGCCCGGTTTCAGTTTCCGGGATGGTCTGACCCTGTCACCATTCAGCAGAACTTCGCCGTCCTGTATACGCTGCTTCCAGAGTTCCCGGCTAAGAACCGGGTATTTTCTGGATAGGAGGGAATCCAGTCTGAGGGAACCGTCATCGGGAAGTGCAGTAAAACCTGATTCCAAAGAAATGAATTCTGACATCGGTTAATTTTTTTTCCCGTGACTCTGAAAAAAACACAAAATTACTGATCATTCTGATTTTTTTTATACCTGTAAACTTCAGAGGGAGGAAAAGTCCATGATCAGTAAATGGAAAGAACTCTGCAATCAGAAGCAGGAGTTTATAAAAATCACAGCTCTTCTGACTGATTACGATGAGCGTACGGGTCGTTACCGTAAATACGGTGAAAAATCAGACCATTTTATGCGAAAAGCAGTAAGCATTGCATGTCCGGATTCCATCAGAGTTTTTTTCCGGGATCTGGGAGGCTATATGTATACCGTGGCTGTGGAGCTCAGTACCGGAGCCGGTGTGGTTATAACAAACTGGGTTCACGAAGACGGAATTCGTCTTGAAAGGGATGAGCTTGCAGATAGTCCGGACCATCCGGTGCATTCAATAATCTGTATTACTGATTTGTATGAAAAATACTCTAAAGCTGTCAGTGACTGTGAAGGTCTGCCTGAACTCAATCCCTGGACCCGCGAATATCTGGAAAAAGAAGAAGAAAGTGAATCCGATTAATGAAAAAGGGAGACCTTTGACCGCAAAGGCCTCCCTGTTCTGATGTTCGGGTTCTCTCCTGCATTCTGCAGGAGCAGCCGAAAATTTCAAAGGGAAAGCGCGCGAAAAAATCAGGCGCGAGGATCCCAAAAAAGCCATAATAAAAAACTGTGAAGCTATCCTGCCCATCCTGTTTATCCTGTTAAAAAAATAATTCCGGGTTAACAAGATGTGCAGGATGGATTGGTATGGAAGATGAAGTTACAGAAAAGATTATTGGCATTGCATATGAAGTAATCAATGAGCTTGGCGTTGGCTTCCTGGAAAGTGTCTATGAAGGAGCCCTCTGTCTTGCCCTTCAGCAGGTAGGACTGCAGGTTGAATGTCAGGTCAATCTTGAGGTCATGTTTCGTGGTGCGGTCGTTGGTAAATATGTGGCAGATGTTATAGTAAATGGTGCCGTCTTGGTTGAACTAAAAGCTGTTCGTTCTCTGTTGCCGGAACATCAGGCGCAGGTTATTAATTATCTGAAAGCAACAAAAATAAAGACGGGTCTTTTAATAAACTTTGGTAATCGGAAACTTGAGATAAAACGACTGTATGGATGAAGTCAGGTTTAATAAGATAAGCATGACACTGTAAATAGCGGAGACTCTATCCTGAAAAATCCTGCATATCCTGTTAGAAAATTGATTCTTGTTTAACAAGATGGGCAGGATGAGGCAGGATTGGTGTTGTAGGTAACGGAGACTCTATCCTGAAAAATCCTGCATATCCTGTTAAAAAAAATATCCCCGAAATCTGCCTGTCTGCCGGGCCAACGGCACAGGCAGGCGGATTAACTTCATCCATTATCTTTTTCGTGACTTCATGTGAGAGGTCTTTTTTTAAATCCCTGCTCATTCCAATTTGCGGATAAAATTTTCTGCAACTCTCAGTGAACTCTGTGCCCTCTGTGGCAAACTTTGATCTGCGGGAGAAAATTTAATATTGAAATGCAGACTACCCTCAGTTCTGCGTATCTAAAGAGGATTGCTTTTTATGCTTTCTGTATATACGTAAATTCTCTGTAAACAATGTCTCAGGATTCCATTACCCGTCCTGAATACGATAAACGCCCGGCCGCAGTCTTTTATAACGAAATGAATCTTAGGGAACTGTATAAAAAATGGTTCAGGTCAGCAGTGTGTCCGGTTTTTCTGGTCAAACATGGACTCTTTAATTAAAAATATATTAACCTCTCCTGTATATGATATTGCATTGAGAACACCTCTGGATTATGCAGCTAAACTAAGCGAGCGAACCGGAAACAATATCTGGCTGAAGAGGGAGGATCTGCAGCCGGTTCATTCCTTCAAAATCAGGGGGGCCTTTCACCGGATATCACGTCTTACTGATGAGGAGAAGGGCAGGGGTGTGATCTGTGCCAGTGCCGGAAACCACGCTCAGGGAACAGCCCTGTCCGCGAAACATCTGGGTCTGCGTGCTGTGATTGTAATGCCGGTAACCACTCCGGCTATAAAAGTTCAGGCAGTTCGAAGTTACGGAGCTGAAATTGTGCTGCATGGTGACAGCTATTCAGATGCGCAGATGCATGCAGAAAAGCTTGCTGCTTCCTCCGGGCTTGTATTCATTCATCCCTTCGACAATGAAGATGTAATTGCCGGTCAGGGTACTGCAGGTTTTGAGATTCTGCAGCAGATGCGCCGTACCGATGCAGTCTATGTACCAGTAGGAGGAGGTGGTCTGATCTCCGGTATAGCTGCTGTTTTTAAAGAGCTTTCTCCGCATACGCGGATCATCGGAGTGGAACCTGCTGACTCAAATGCAATGTGGTTGTCTTTAAAAGAAAACAGGAGAGTCACTCTGGACCACGTAGGAATTTTTGCGGATGGCGTGGCAGTGAAAACTGTGGGAGATCTTACCTTTGCCTATTGTCAGAAATATGTGGATGATATAGTTCTGGTTACTACCGATGAAATCTGCTCTGCTATTAAACTGATTTATGAGGATACCAGGTCTGTGGTGGAACCGGCCGGTGCGCTTTCAGTGGCCGGAATCATGAAAGACTGTAAAGAACGGGGACTGAAGGGCGCAGAGATTGCCGCTGTGAATTCCGGAGCGAATATGAATTTTGACCGTCTGCAGTTTGTGGCAGAACGGGCGCGAACTGGGGAGAAAAGGGAAGCTCTCTTCGCTGTAACTATTCCGGAAAAACCCGGTGCGCTGAAAGAATTCACTGAAAAAATTATAGGCAGCAGAAATATATCGGAGTTTAACTATCGCTTTATGCCCGGGAATCAGGCTCATATATTTGTTGGGGTCGGGATCAGCGGTAATGACGAGCGGATCCGGTTTTCAGAGGATCTGACCCGTCATGGTTATGAATCCCTTGATCTTACCGAAAATGAATTTGCAAAAGTACACCTCCGGCACATTGTGGGAGGAAGGATCATGGATAACCGGGACGAGGTTCTTTTTAGGTTTCAGTTTCCGGAGAAACCCGGAGCTCTGTCCAATTTTCTGAACAGAATGTCAGCCGGGTGGAACATATCTTTGTTCCATTACAGAATGCACGGCGGAGATTTCGGAAGAGTCCTTGCAGGGATTCAGGTCCCTCCTGATCAGAGGGAGGAGTTTGACCGTTTTCTTGAGAATCTGAACTATCATTACGAAGAAGAAACCGGGAACCCTGCTTACCGGCTTTTTTTATAAAAGAGGAAGAATAATGACTGCAGAAAGACTGTTAGACGATACAATCCGGATGGCTCCGGGTATTTACGGAGTGCCGATTGTGCACGGATCTGCTGAATTCACAGTATTCATCCGCAGGCTCATTCTCGAAACTCCTCCGAGATATATTGCCGTGGAGCTTCCGGAAAACATGGGGCCCTATATCGAAAAATGTCTGCCGTATGCTGATGCGGTACCGGTCATCAGCACCATTCCGAATGATGAAACAGAGCCTGAAATGCATTTCATTATGGAACCTCTTGAGCCCATTGTGGAAGCGGTAAGGTCTGCATATGATTTCGGAATACCGGTTCATTATGCAGATATTTACAGTGAGTATCTGGCCGGGCTTGATCCTGAAACATTTCCCGATACTTATGCTCTGAAAACGACAGGGGTGAAGGGAATGTACGAGGAATACATCCGGTCATCGGGGGCTGATACAGTTTCAGAGAATCCGCTCACTTACATTGACTCTCTGGACCGTATCCGGGAAATCAAAATGGCCCGCGATCTGAGATATCTGTCCGTTATGATTCCTGGTGATGATGAAGAACTTCCCGGTATAATTTTTGTCTGCGGGTTCAGACATATGCGAAATATAATCAATTATTTATCGATGAGTGAGGAGGATTTTTCACAGTATTCCGGCCTGATCCGCGAATCAGGTCTGGAAAATGCCCTTGACGGGGAAGAAGAGCCTCTTGAAGCGATGCTTAAACTCAGGGATTCCGCTGCAGCCGGTCCCGATTACAATATCACAGTTCTTAGCGAAGAAAGTTCTGAGGTTCTTCATCAGCCTGGATACTTCAACAGTGCCTGGGTCCTGATCCGTAAGCATCCTCAGTATGTAAATCATTTCAGCCGTCTGGATCTTCAGAGACAGGCATATCGGGATGCTGTTCAGCGTTATGAAACAGAGAGCGGAGAGCTCATTCCCCCGCAGATTCAGAAGCTTTATTTCCGTTTTGCAAGGAACTGGAGTATTCTTGAGAACAGGCTTCTGCCGGACCTTTATAAACTTGTGATTTCTGCGCGAAGCTTCCATAACGATAATTTTGCAAGAATTCTGCATGATGTGCTGAGCCATATGCCTCCGCACAGTCCGGCACCTTTTCCCGGCAGAAAACTGACACTGGATGATCTTTATAAAGATTCAAGACTCATTCGGTTCCGGCTGCGTGAAAAAAACAGGAGAAGAATTCCGCCTAAAAAAAAAAAAAAACGTGTCACGCAGAGCGCTGGAAAAACGTTTTAAAAAAGAAAAGTTTCCAGGTGAATGGAGAGAGATACAGGATAATTCCATATGCTCCTATCCGCCTGAAGATATCATCATTGAAGACTTCGGGCATTATCTGCAGGCAAAGGCAAACACCATGATGTCAGGTTACGATCAGAAGACAGTGCAGTTTTCCTCAAGCCTGCTCGATGGCATTGATTACCGGGAGACCATCCGGAATATTCATGTAAACAGAATATTTGTAAAAGATACTGTCAGCCGTGGCATAGATGCAGGCAGTGTAGTTATTATATTCAGTGAGGATTTTGAGGAACATCCGTGGGAAATGATCTGGTGGGGAGAGCACAATCAGGAAAGTGATATGGCTTTTTATGCAACACCGGTGGGGGAGCATATGGCCGGACCCGGTATTTACCGGTGTCAGTACGGCGGCCTGCTGATGACTTACCCTCCGGGAAGACTACATGATATCTGGCAGGATGATTATTATTCTCATTTTACGAATCCTGCAGACAGACTGCTTGCCGCAGCCATTGAATATAACGATAAAAATGCTGTAGTGCATCTGAGCAACCGTCCACCGCTTCCCATGCTTTCGGCTGCCGCCGGGAGGCTTGGTCAGAGAATTATACATATTCCGCTTACCTCAGTCGATCCGGTACGTCTTGGCAGAGTGCGCCGGTTTCATGTGCTGGATTCCAAAGAACGGCGTGATGAAGCAGATGATTATGTATGGTAAAAGGAGATTTCTTAGGTGCGCTACACAGATGATCCTCTGACAGACCTTGAAGTATTCAGTGATTCATTCCTGGCCCCTTATGCTGTCCGGCACAGTGATAATCTGGGACGCATTCACGGACCGGAAATACAGGAATACAGAACCTGCTACCAAAGGGACCGCGACAGGATCATTCATTCAAAGGCGTTCAGACGCCTGGGATACAAAACTCAGGTATTCACTAATGACCGGGGAGATAATTACAGAACAAGGCTGACACACAGTCTGGAGGTTTCGCAGCTTACCAGAAGTGTCTGTACTGCTCTGCGGCTGAATGCTGATTACGGGGAAACCCTGGCTCTGGCCCATGATCTGGGCCACACTCCCTTTGGACATGCCGGCCAGGATGCGCTGAACCATCTGATGCACGGACATGGCGGTTTTGAGCATAATTGTCAGAGTCTGCGGATTGTGATGACCACGGAAAACCGTTATCCGGAATATCCCGGTCTGAATCTTACGCGAAGAACTCTGATTGGTATGATGAAACACCGTTGCGGAAGTTTCTGCAGCGGAGTGTTTTCAGGAGACAGATCTTTTGCTGATATCTGCAATGAGAGGGATCAGGGGAATCCGTCAATGGAGGCAGCAGTCGCGGATATCTGTGACCGGATAGCATATAATCATCACGACCTTGAAGACGGATTCGATTCGGGCTATCTTCATTTCAAAGACATGCTTGAAATACCGGCCTTTGGTGAGGCCTATGAAAGATCAGCGCAGAAATACGGAAAAATACTCGGATCATCCAGAGAGTCTCTGAAACTGAAAGTGGTGATACGGGAAATGCTTGGTGAGGCAGTAACTGACCTGATTAAAACCACTAAAGAAACTCTGAATGATCTCAGAATCTTTTCTCTGGATGAGCTGATCAGTCTGAGTCCTGAACAGTTTCCTGTTAAAATGGGCAGCGAAGTGACCTTAAAAATGAAGGATGTTTCTGTATTTCTGCGGGATAGGCTTTACAATCATCCTGAAGTAATCAAAATGTCGCGGCGAGGAACCTATATCATAGAGACACTGTTTCAGGAATATGTTTCCCGGCCTTCCATGATGCCCCTTCATGTTCAGAAAAGAATAACTCATGCGGGAACTGAGCGCACGGTTTCTGATTATATCTCCGGAATGACGGACCGTTTTGCGGAAAAAGAATATTATAAATTAAAACCTTCCTGAGAAAAAAATAAATGAATTTTCAGAATCTGCCGAAGAGTAGAAAGGAGGATTCTATGAATACATTTTCCGTTTCCGGAACAGCAGCAGAAGAGATTGTGCATACCGAACATATTAAAGCACCGGTCGGTGAAGTGTTCCGTGCTTTGACGGTGTCCCGCTTAATCGATGAATGGGGCGGCGGACCGGCAAGGGTACAGGCGAAGGTTGGCGGCAAACTCAGTCTCTGGGACGGCGAAATGACAGGAATCATCCGGGAATGTGTTTATCCTGTGCGTCTCGTTCACACATTACGTGAATCCAGCTGGGACGATTCCATGCTCGATTCGATTGTAACATGGGAACTGAAAGAGACCTTACGCGGTACTCAGATCAGCCTGCGTCATACAGGTCTTCCCAGCAGAAAAATCAGAGAAGCGCACAACGAAGGCTGGGGAGAATACTTTCTTGGTCCTCTGAAAGCTTTCCTTGAAAAAAAATCGGTCAGTAAAAAGGGCTGATCTCGCTTAGCTTTGTGCTTCCGGTCAGAATCATAAGCAGCCTGTCAAGACCCATTGCATTACCTGAAACGGGAATGCCGGAATTGTACAGTTCGGCCAGAGATTCGGTCAGACTGGGCTGAATGGTCATTTCTTCTCTGCCTGTTAATTTTCTGAGTCGGTTATCTTCCTGAAAGATGCGGATCTGTTCCTGCGGATCTGTTTCTTCGAAGTATCCGTTGCACAGTTCGATTCCTTTCCAGTAAACCTCAAAACGGGCAGCATTTCCTTCCGGAGTCAGACGGGCATTGGCTCTGAGTTCCCGCGGATAATCTTTAACGGCAAGGGGATGTTCTGTAATCAGGAAGGGCTCAATTCTGTTAAGAAAAATACTGAAAAAAAGTTCATCAAAACGAAGCTGCTCTGCATTTTCTCCTGGTCCGAGAAGCTTTTCCTTAAAAATGCATTTCTCCAGAGATTCCCGGTATATTCCGTTTTCAAAACCATAACCCGGACAATACCGGGAAAAAAGGTCCGGAACTGTTACGGTTTCAGGGCGCAGAATCAATGGATCAGGATTTAAAAAAGGAAACGATTTGTTTAATATATTTTTAATAAATTTAATAAGGTCAAAGGTTTCCTGAATCAGCTGAATGTGGTCGCATCCTTTTCGGTACCATTCCAGCATCAGAAATTCAACCGAATGATGGGTGCCTGTATCTCCTTCCCGGAAGGAGTGAGCAATCTGAAATACTCCTTTTTCTGAATCCGGCAGGATTGTTTTCAGATTGTATTCAGGTGAGGTTATCAGATAACCGGAACTACGGAAAGATTCCGGATAATCCTCTGCCTGCGGGCTTTTTTCGGGAAAACTGCGCATGATCCTGATTGGATCAATGAACGGATCAAAATTACCATGCGGATTGAGCAGGGGTGTCTCGGTTTCAGTAAGACCCTGGGAGAAAAAATATTCCCGTACAGCCCGGAAATATTCGCTTCTTAGCTGTAAAATAATCGATGGAAGACGTCGAATCATATATATAGAAATAAAAATCTGCCCCAGAGCACAGCAAAAATATTAAAAAGAATGCAAAAAAAGCTTGACAGGTTGTTGTAATAGATAGAGCATTGAATTAGGAACTTTAATAGAATTATTCTAAATCAAGGGTAATTCAAGCAATGATTCTCTCTCTCATCAGAGAGATTGGTCCGAGAGTCTCACGCGTGCCGGAGGTGAGTATGAAGACCATACATAAAAAACCAGGGACCGAAAAAGTCCTCAGAAAATCTTCAGGTCAGGGCTGGAAACCAGGTAAGACCGGGGAATCTTCTCTCAGTAAAGAGGATCTTTCCGCTGAGGCAGAAATTCCAGCAATCTCTTCCTTTGAACAGGAAGCCAGTGACTCTATGCTGCACTGGTACCTTAATGAAATCCATAAAATACCGATGCTTTCCCGTGAAGAGGAAAAAGAGGTGGCTGCAAAGGCTTTTGCCGGGGATGAAGCCGCCCGGGACAGACTTGTAAGTGCTAATCTTCGCTTTGTGGTTACCGTGGCCCGTCGTTATCAGTCCTATGGCATGTCTCTCATGGACCTTGTAAATGAAGGGAATGTAGGTCTGATTAAAGCGGCAGAGCGGTTTAATCCGGACAGGGGATTCCACTTTATCTCGTACGCTGTCTGGTGGATCAAGCAGTCAATTCTCTTTGCCATTCAGCAGAAATCGCATCTGATAAGACTTCCGCTTAACAGAACAGCTGATCTGCGCCGCATTGCTGAGCTCGATAAAATTCTTGAAAATCAGGATCTCAGTGAAGACCGGATTGATGCCATGGCCCGGATGCTGGATATGAAAAAGGAAGATGTAAGCCATCTCATAAATATCAGCAGGGATCACCTCAGTCTGGATGCACCTTACCAGGATGGAGAGGACTACTCCCTTGGCGATAACATAGAAGACGGGGAAGGTGTCAGCCCGGATCACGATCTTGAAGCCGAGCAGCTTCGCAGTGAAATCCTGGAAAGTCTCGAAATGCTTACTATACGCGAAAAAAAAGTGCTCTTTATGCGCTTTGGTCTGGATGGTGGGCCTATGCTTTCCTTGCAGAAAATCGGCCGCATTATAGGATTGTCCAAAGAAAGGATTCGCCAGATTGAGAAAAAGGCGATCCGAAAAATACGGACAGGAGTAAATCATCAGAATTTACTCGTTTACCTATGATCTGGCTTTACCTCGCAAGTGCATTAATTTCGTTCGCAGTATTCTTCCGGGTACCCGGGAATCTTCCGGGATACCGGCCTTTCAGGGCGGAGTCGCTCTACAGGCTGGCCGAAAAGTCCAAAGACATCTACAGTGAAGGAGGAAACATCCGGTTTAACGGGGTTTCTTACGGTCCTGCCGTACCTCAGTACATTTCTGCAAAAGAATCGGACCGGAAACGCAGCCGAAAAAAGGAACGTCCATCAGCAGAATCGGTTTACCAGTTCCTCGGATCAGAGGGAAGTCAAATTATCATGAAGCCTGAAGAACGGATTTTCGTTCCCTTCTTTGGCCCGGGCTATTTTCGTTATTATAAAGCAGGTCAGAAGGTATGGTTTCACAGTCCTGATGGTGAAATTCTCTGGGAGAAGGAGTTTGCCGCATATCCCCTGACGGACCACCACACCTCATATCTGCTGCTGATTACCGGGGACGGGAACAGAATTGATATAATGGATAAAAACGGAAACCCGCTCGGAGACCGGAGTGTATCCGGGAATATTCTTACCCAGATCCGCTTTGCAGAACGATCCGGGGATGCCTGCACAGCATTCGGAACAGGCGGTGTGTATTTTATCGATCCTCAGGGAATGATCCGCAATATCTGGAAAAGTGATTCCGAAAAAACCTTTGTGAAAAGCTGCTCTCTTTCTGATGACGGAGTATACGGGCTGGTTCATGCGGTCACTGAGGGGAGGGATGTTCTCTATATATTAAAAGAAAATAAAGCATTCAGAACAATCCCCCTTGATACAGTGTATCCTCATAATCTGTTCTTCGGAATAAATGAGCACGGACTGCTTGGCGCAGCCCCTGACAGGAACCTGTTTTTTTCGTGGAACGGAGAAAACTGGTCGAAGGAAAGGGCAGATCAGTCTGGTACTGTTTACAGGGCAGTAACAGCCATTAGGGATTATTTTCTGGCTGAAGAATCCGGTAAAATTGCAGTATACGATTCATCGGGCCGGATGTATCAGTATCTTCCCGCCCCTGCCGGTACATTCCGGTTTATTCTTAAGGATTCTAAAGTTCTTCTTCAGCATCAGGGGACAGTCACGGTTTACAGTCCTCCCCGGCCGTGAAAACAGAAAGGGCTCTTGCTCTTTCTTCGTGGTCCAGGGATATCATCAGGATTACTTCCGTTTTTATTCCTGGTTCAATATTGAAAACCAGGTTGTCTGTGTGTTCCCTTGTTATAAAAAGCCCCCTTCCGTGAAAATCTCCTAATCCGATCGGCAGACCTGTTTTCGGATCCGCCGCAGTCTGCCTTTCCAGTCTGTAAAGGATTTCATTGCGGTCAGCCGTTCCGTAAAAATCAGTTACAGAAATCACTAAATTATTTCTGGCAAATCCGAAACGGACCGGAATCGGCTTCACAGGTCCGGATTGTTCTGCGGCTTTTTCTCCCGGTTTCAGAGCTTTTCCGCCCATGGGTGCCCTGACTGCGGCATTGCTTATAATTTCTTCAATAATCTGCCTTATGAATCCGGGACCGCCGGACTGAATCAGAATCCGCCCGATCTGATCGGTGATTCCTGTGTGACTTTTATCCGGCATCCAGTTATATTCAAATATCACGGAATCCGGAAGAGGGACCGGGTGGTTCGCTGCAAAATAGGCAGTCAGATCGTGTGTATCCTCCGGAACCGGTACAAAGGTAAGCTGACTGAAATAATGTTCCAGACCAAAAATACACCCTGTCAGAAGTTTCTGCGCCATAATACGGATGAAGTTCAGATCAAGAGAGCTGCTTTTGGGAATGATGTTGTAAATCTGATGTTCCCTTGCGTATCCGATATACTCGTCAATATTGTAGGCTGTCATCAGAGCATACTGCGTTTCAGGATACATTTTTTTTACATGGCTGATCAGCTCCAGTCCGCTCATTACCGGCATTCGTATATCTGTGATCAGCAGATCGATTTTATGAAGACTGAGAACAGTGAGTGCATCATCCCCGTCGGCCGCTTCATAGACCCGGAACCAGGATTTCAGGAAATCCGCAATCGAAAAACGGATGGATTCAATGTCATCCACAACCAGTACAGTATAATCGGATGTTTTTTTCATCGGATTCCGTACTCCGTCCTGATTCCAAGATTAAGACTGATGTGAAATGTGGTAGTATGACTGGAAATATCTGAATATGCGCGGATTCTTCCTTTATGTTCTTTAACAATACTGTGGCAGATGGTTAATCCAAGTCCGCTCCCTTTACCGGTTTTAGAATTGGAATAAAAGGGATTAAAGATTTTTTTCAGCTGATCCTCAGGTATTCCGCCGGCATTGTCCTCAATGAAAATGTGGACCCAGCGTTTTGATTTTTTAACTTCTACCCGGATGTATCCCGGAGAATAATCCATCGCCTGAACCGAGTTCCGGAAAAGATTTATAAACAGCCGTTCCATTTTTTCAGGATTCAGCGGCAGAATCACACTTTCCTCAGAATGAATATGCCATTCCACCTGCCTTGAAAGGATCGGATACAGCCGCATAATTGTGTAACGGGCCCGGCTGATGATTTCAGTAAGATCGGCGGGTGTAAGCCGCAGTTCTCCTGGTTTGGCAAAATACAGTATATCGTTGACTATCCGGGAAGCCCGGCTCAGATCTTTCCGGATCATTGCAAGCCTTCTGGAGATTTCGTCCGGATTCATAGTGCTTAGATTTGCTTCCAGATTCTGCAGAGTAAGGCCCATACCCGTCAGGGGATTGTTGAGCTCATGCGCAATACCGCTGATCATTGTCCCAAGTGCTGCAAGGTTTTCCCGGCGGAGGGACTCTTCCTGCTTTTCCTGCTGTTCTGTTATATCCTCTATGATTTCAGTAAGAAAAATTCGTTCACTGTTTATATAAATAAAGGAAACTTTGAATGATCTTTCCTGTCCCTGGGGACTGCGCTTCTGAATAATCCGTTCTGCCTGGTTTCCGGTTATGCCCCCGTCCCCGGAAAAAATATCCATGGAGGGACAGAAAGGACAGATCTGATTCCGGTTATGGAGAATCTGATAGCAGGGGCTTTCCGGCAGAGGCTCTGACTCACTGAGAGCGGCAGCCTGCAGACCGGACCGGTTTATGTGCACGATACGGTAATCAGGAGATACGGCTACAGTAGGGTGAGGGAAGGCATTGAGTACGGCCTCTGTATCTGAAGTGTTTGTATGCATAAATTCAGAAACCACCGGTGGCTTTCTGGGCCTGCCGGTGGTCAGAGCTTAGTCAGGACGGCTAAGAATCTTAGTAATCCAGTGTTTTTTCGAGTTCTTCTATGACTTTCTCGTTGTAATCATTATCGCCTTTGCTTGCGTAATTATCTACAAGCATCATTAAGCGGTAAAAATGCTCATTCAGTCTGTTGTAAAATTTCTTTTTAAATCTGTAACGATGCGGATAATTCGTAGTGTTAGACATCATTCCCGCTAATGTAATCTTAGGCACATGCTGGTTGTAGCGCTGGAAAACCATAATGTCATTCAGGTCTGCATCCAGAGGGCTTGGGTCAATGATTACTTCCACATTCTTCACACCGTTTCTCTGATGATCTTCAGTTACACGGAGAACCACCATATCCAGCAGAAGTTCCTGGGCTGCATCCGGCTGCTGATTTGCAGGCTGACGGTAATAAAGCGTAAGGCTTTTTCTGCGTGATCCTACAGCAATACAGCACTGCGTTCCAACTGTTTCTCTGATAAAATCAAACTGAGTAAGTTCGATTCCGTCACGCTCCTGGAAAGCAAGGTTTTTAACCTGAACTTTATTAGCCACAGCCTGGGCAATTTTTTCCTGGGCCTGGGCAACCATATTGTCTTTATCACCAAAACCTACAAAGATATTCTCCGGGTTTTCGCGAACATAACGGATATAAGTGTTCCTTGGAGTGTAATTGATATTCTTCAGAGTATGCTGAAAATTGTTCGGATCTTTAATTCTTTCGAAATTGCTGATCCGGTCTTCCCTTGCCATTTCGACCAGATGACGGAAGTCGCTGAGGCGCTTCATTACATCCTGGATGTTTTCTTCCTGCTTTACTTCAGCTACCTGAAGATTAGGATAGTCATCCTTTTCAAATTCGCGGTTTACTAACCGGGGCTGAGCTGTTGCCGCACCGGCTGCTATAAGCAGAATCAGGGGCAGAGTCGCTTTTTTTATTACAGAATTCATATTTAGCCGTCCTCGTTATTTACGGTTGTCTTCTCTGTAATTATAGGATTCAGACCGGTCAGAATTTAATGATCCTTAAAAAAAAATCGTTAAAACCCGGAAAAAAATCCGAAATTACTGATTAGCCGGAGCCGGGGCCTGTGACGGAGCCTGATTTCCGGCGGGAACTGCCGCAGGGGCTGCTTCAGGGGATACGGGCTCTGTAAGAGTGTCGCCACTGAGAGGGATTTCTTCTTCAGATTCCAGTGGTGAAACCTCCGGCAGCTGAGGACCAGCGTCGGAAAAGATCACTGCTGCGGTAATGGCAAGCACGAGAAAAGCACCGATTCCCCACCAGCTTGCTTTTTCCACAACGTCCACAGTGGAAGAACCGAAAGCAGTGTTTGAACCACCGCCCCCCATGATACCCATTCCGCCACCTTTGCCTGACTGTATTAAAATTAAAAAAATCAGGGAAAGACTGGCAACAAAAAATAATGAAACTACGATTATCTGTAAAATCTGCATGGCTGTTCCAATAGTTTGAAAGCGGCTGTAAGGGTCAACACAAAACCTGGATTAATCATCAGTACTTACCAGGGCGGAATATCCCGGAAGATCGTTCCCGTGCAGGATTTCAAGGGCAGCATCGCTGGAAGGGCAAAGCAGATCAAATCGGGAGCTGAGACCTGCTTCCTGAATCAGTCTGACTGTATCCTCCCCGATTCCTGCAGAAAAAGACTTTGAAGATGCGATGGATTTTGCAAGACTCAGACTCCCAGACCGGAAAGCCGGATTTTCAGTCATTCCCACAGGACCATACCAAAGTACTGTACGGGAATTCTTTATGGCCTTTTCAAAGCTGCTGACCGTTTTTGAACCGGTGTCAAGGGCTATGCTCCTTGAAGGTATATCATTCTGCCGGACTGTTTTTCCTTTTTTATCGGAGTAATTTTCAGCAACCACATGGTCAACAGGCATAAGAAAGCCCGACTCATTGAGCTGGGCTTTTTCAATAATCTGAAAAGCATCGACTTCAAGTGCGTTTTCCACGAAAGATTTGCCGACGGGTATGGCTCTTGATTTCAGGAAAGTGTAGGCAATTCCCCCTCCGATTAAGTACTGATCCACTTTCAGACGGGGTATTGTAAAAAATCTGCGGATCAGCCTTATTTTTTTATTCAGATGAACCCCTCCGAGGATTACCGTAAAAGGTCTTTCGGGCGCATTCTGAAGTGCTTTGAGTGTGTCTGTGGTGCGGTACAAATACATACCCGCATAGGAAGGAATAAGGGACGGAAGTCCGCTGATGCTGGCAAAATCCGGATTCAGGGAAGCAGCAGGGGCATCATTTATATAGATATCAAATACGGATGCAAGCTTTCTTGCACTGTTTTTCTGCTTTTCAAAGTCATTGGCCATCAGATCAGGAAACAGTGCTACTTCTCCCGGCCGCAGATTTTTTACGTAATCAGAAGCTGCCGGATCATCAGGGGAGCCCGGAATAAACCGGACAGGCCTCTGAATTACAGAGGAATAGGCAGCGGCTAACGCTTCAGGATTGTCGGATGGAGAGTTCCTGTGGTATCCAAGAACTGCGATTCCGCCTTTCTGGAGTATGAGTTCCGTTACCTGACGGGTTTCTTCAAGAGGAACCGTAAGACCGTTCCGGAAATAAAAATGGAAATCAGTTCTTATTAAAACTTTTTTATCCTGGCAGGGTGCATTTTCTGCTTTTTGTATGCTCATAGTAAACATGAATTAAAAAAAGGATTGTTATTTCAGCGTCAAGCAATATATAATGGTCAACTCAGGAACGGTTTCATGATCCCACACGAAAGCATAGATAAAGATACACTGCAGAAACTTAACTTCAGCGGCGCTGTCAGCGGCCTGAAGGCCATAGCTCATCCAAGCAGGCTTCTGATCCTCTGTTCCCTTACTTCAGGTGAGCTGACAGTCGGTGATATTGTGAAGAGAGTTGACCTGTCACAGTCTGCTGTTTCTCAGCATCTCAGTAAAATGAAAGCCTCCGGTATGCTGGAAGACAGGCGCGAAGGGAACCAGGTGTATTATCGTCTTTCTGACCCTGTTTACGGGGAACTGGTAACAACAATCTGTAAAATATATAATAAAGAAACCTGACCGGATCTTCCCGTTCATCGGCAGTTAATCCGGCAGGTTTTTCAGAAAAAGGTCAGCCGGCTGCAATATTAACAAGCTTACCTCTGACGATTATAATTTTTTTTACTGTTTTACCTTCTAATGCTGCTTTCACAGCGCCGTTTTCCAATGCGGCTGTCTGCATATCTTCATCGGATATATCAGGAGACATCATAACCTTGGCCCGGATTTTGCCGTTTACCTGAAAAACCACCTCAGTTTCATCATCCGCAGCTTTCGCAGGATCATATTCCGGCCAGGGTTCGGTGCTGATGCTCGTTTTGTGACCAAGCTTTGACCAGAGCTCCTCAGCAAGGTGGGGCGCATAGGGGGAAAGGATTTTCAGGAAAGCTTCCGCTGCTTCTTTCCCGATTTTTTTCTGTCCCTGGGTTTCATTCACGAAAATCATCATCGTGGAAATGGCAGTATTAAAACTCATTCGTTCGGTATCTTCGGTAACTTTTTTAATAGTTTTATGAATGAGTTTGGTATATTTTTTACTGAGGTCAGCATCCGCATCCTGAAGCAGAAGCGGATCCGCAGAGGCTGAATCAGGCGCTGTGTACAGTCTGTAAACCCTGGAAAGAAACCGGAAAACACCTTCTATGCCTTTGGAAGACCATGGTTTCATCTGCTCAAGGGGGCCAAGGAACATTTCAAAAAGGCGAAAAGCATCGGCACCATAGGCCTCCACCACGTCATCAGGATTGACTACGTTTCCGCGCGATTTGGACATTTTATTGCCGTCTTCGCCGATGATCAGGCCCTGGTGAACAAGCTTTTTAAACGGCTCTGCTGATTTAACAAAGCCAAGATCAAACAGGACCTTGTGCCAGAATCTGGCATATAAAAGATGAAGTACTGCATGTTCTGCCCCCCCCACGTAAAGATCGACTCCCGTTTCGCCCATCCAGTAGGCTTCTTTTTCAGGATCAACCAGGGCCTCACTGTTATCAGGATCAATGAAACGAAGGTAATACCAGGAGGAACCCGCCCACTGCGGCATAGTATTGGTTTCCCTTCGCATTTTCATGCCCGATGAATCCGTGTAATGCACCCAGTCTTCCAGTCTGGCCAGCGGAGATTCTCCGGTTTCCGCAGGCTGAAATTCATCGGATTCCGGGAGGAGGAGAGGAAGATCTGATTCCAGGACAGAAGCACAGGCTGTGCCTTCTTCATTGAAACTGACCGGAATCGGCTCTCCCCAGTACCGCTGCCGGGAAAAGAGCCAGTCCCTCAGTTTATAATTCACTTTCCCTTTCCCGAAGCCTTTTTCCTCAAGGTGACGGATCATTTTCTGTTTTGCTTCTTTTGTCGGGAGGCCGTCAATAACCGGGGAGTTTACAGCGAATCCTTCCCCGGTAAAGGGAGACTCGGGTTCCTGATCGGGAATCTTTCCTTTGTCGGGAGTCACAACAATTGTGACCGGAAGGCCGAACTGCATGGCAAACTCGAAGTCCCTGGTGTCATGGGCCGGAACAGACATAATCGCTCCCGTACCGTATCCCATCAGAACGTAATCAGAAATCCATACAGGAATCTCATTCCCTGTAAGAGGATGCACTGCGAAGGCTCCCGTGAATACGCCGGTCTTGGTTTTCTCGCCTTCAATCTGACGCTCTCTTTCGCTTTTAAGTTTTGCCGCTTCCGTGTATGCAGCCACTTCTTTTTTATGGTTTTCGGTGGTGATGGTCTCTGCAGAGGGATGTTCCGGTGCAATTACAATATATGTGGCTCCGTAAAGAGTGTCAGGACGTGTTGTATATACCCGGATGGTTTCATCTGAGTTTTTAACAGGGAAATCCAGTTCTGCGCCCTCGGAACGACCAATCCAGTTCTTCTGCAGTTCGAGGGTACCTGAAGGCCATTCCACATACTTAAGATCCTCAAGGAGTCTTTCTGCGTAAGCAGTGATCCGAAGCATCCACTGCCGCATAGGCCTCCGTTCCACAGTATAACCTTTTGAAACCCATTCATCAACTTCCTCATTGGCAAGCACTGTGCCCAGGCCGGGACACCAGTTCACCGGCATTTCGGCAATGTAGGCAAGCCTCTTAGATGCAATATAGTCATTTTTTTCTTTTTCTTTCCCCGGCTGATTCAGCGGAGAAGGGATGGGAAGTTCTGAAACCGGACGGGCTTTCTTCTGATCGTTATCATACCAGCTGTCAAATAATTTAAGGAAAATCCACTGAGTCCATTTATAATAGGAAGGAGATGTTGTGTTAATTTCACGGTCCCAGTCGTAAGAGAAACCCAGGGACTGCAGCTGCCTTCTGAAATTAGCAATATTTTTTTCGGTAGTAACGGAAGGATGGATCCCCGTCTGCATGGCATAACGTTCTGCCGGAAGCCCGAATGCGTCCCAGCCCATCGGATGCAGCACAGCAAACCCTTTCATTCGCTTGTAGCGGGCCATAATATCGGTGGCTGTGTATCCTTCCGGATGGCCCACATGGAGTCCGGCCCCGGAAGGATAGGGGAACATATCGAGTACATAATATTTAGGTTTTCGGGATATTTCCGGAGTCCGGAAAGTTTTTTCGGTCAGCCAGTAATTCTGCCAGCGGGATTCAATTTCCTTAAAGGGATAACTCATAAGCTCCAGAAATCTGAACCGGAGGCTCCGTGACCACACATTTTTTTAAGAACGTCTGAACAGAGGCGTGCAGATCATCGGGAGGAATATTCTGTCAGAGCATGCATAAGAATTTACGAGCCACAGAACAATTTCATTAACCCCACGGGCAGTTACTCTGCCTGATAGAATCCCTGAAATCCGGATATTATCTCTGAAAAGCAGAATCAGTCCGTGAAAGTGATTAAAAAACATTTAAGATATATTTATAGTTTTACAGATATTCGTCCTGATACAGTAATGAGGAAAGCCGAAATGCCTGAAGCGGGCATTCTGAAGGAGACTCATATAATCATTGCACAGAAACTCAGAGGAGGGTAAACTGGAAGGTTAATACGAAACAGCAGTTAAAACAGCCCGTGCTATGATTAATGAAAAACCTGATCCTTGTCTGATTACCAGGATCGCAGAACTGACTCAGGAAGAAATTGAGCGAAACGCTGAGGGCAGGCAATGGATCCGGGTTTCGTTCCCAGGCCTCTCTGTGTCTCCCCAATCGGCCGATCTGCTTTGCAGCGGGGTATTGCTGTCCGGTGAGTTCCCTCCGTGGCCGACCCCGGCCAGATTCGCGCCCTCCATGGTTTAAGGGAGATCTTACAGAAGGCCCCGATAAAGATTCCTCCTCCGCCGTTC
>CAZQKZ010000022.1:0-25893 GCA_964594095.1 uncultured Leptospiraceae bacterium
ATTCGTCGCCCAAATTAAGACAATCGTTGCATCGTCATGCATAATCCGGGCTAAGTGCGGTTATGTATTCTGCGAAAGCAGAAAAAAAAGAGATTCTGTTGTTTTTCAGTCCGGTTTATCACCGGATGGCTATCAGTCGATTCTGTTTTTACCTGGTCCTGCTGAAGCAGCACTGGTGAGCCATAATTCCCATTCTCCGGATTTTTACTGGTTTCTTCGAAGCAGACTCATTACCCCGGTATTCTCCGGTTCAGAATCCACTCAGGGTGATCTGCCTGATCTGACCGGTTATTATATTTTTTCGAATGCCTCCGACGGGATCGATCTTTTCTGGTATTCGCTCCGGGGAGTGAGGATCCGGGTGAACAGTGATTTCCGGCTTATTACTGCAGAGCCGGTAACACACATACCGCCCCTTCTGAAAGGAGAACCTGTGAGCCTCGTTCAGGAATCCCCGGTCTTTTTCCGGGCTCTGGAGAACCAGTCAGGGATTCTTTTATCATCAGAAAAACCGGAAGGCCGATGGATGTTCAGTCCGACTGAGGCAGAGCTTCCATCCTTCCTTCAGCAGTCAGAGCTTTACAGTCCCCTGCTGACAATGACCTCCCTTGGTGTTTTCCTTTTCTACTTCATGCGCTACAGTCTGGTTTCCATGCATTCCTACTGCTACTCATTGGCTGTGCGCATCTCGGGAAGGATCATTTCATTACTGCATATTCTGTTTCTTTTACTGTTCTATCCGGTTTTCGCGCAGCCTGTGATCCCCGGCGGTCTTCCGGCATTATCCTACGATACTACTTTTTCCATGTATCTTCTGCTGACTGTTCCTCTCCTGACCCTGGCAGCAAACATATGGTTCTGGATCTGGCTTCCTGTCCGTTACCGGGAATTCGCCATTTCTTTAAAATGGTTTAAATTTATAATCATAAATATATTATTTTATCTTTTTTTATATCACTGGAATCTGCTGGGATACCCTCTTTGAGTTTATGGAGTGCTGTTATACCTGTAAGCGGCCGGCCGGAGCTTCTTAAAGAAGCTTTACTTTCCGCTCTGAATCAGACCCTTCCCCCTGCCGAAATTGTCACTGTTATCGACAGTACAGGACCTGAAAGAAAAAAAGATCTTGCTGCCGTTCAGTATATTCAGCACGTATTCCCTGAGTCCGGGATACTCACGGTGTTCTCAGATGCACTGGGACCCGGCCCTGCAAGGAATCTGGGTGTGTCCCGCTGCACATCAGAATGGGTTGCATTCCTTGATTCCGATGACTTATGGCTGCCGGAAAAAGCAGAAACTCAGATGCAGTATCTGGCTAAACGGCCTTTTCTCCATCTCTGCCATACAAAAGAAATCTGGCTGAAAAATGGTGAAAAACTTTCTCCGCCCGCGAGGCTTTCCCCTGTTTACGGCCGCTGCCTGACGGATTCCTTTTCCGCCTGCCTGATTTCTCCGTCCTCCGCGGTTATCCGGCGGAGTGTGTTTCTGGAACTGGGCGGATTTGATCCTGATTTTCCCGTTTGTGAGGACTATGAGTTCTGGATCAGGTTTTTGTCGCGGTATTCCGCCGGGTTTATTCCGGCACCTCTTACTGTAAAACGCTCCGGAAACTGGCCGCAACTGACTTCCGTGAACCACAGTATGGATCTTTACAGGGCAGAAGCACTCCGGAAAAATGCGGAAGCGGCCCTCTGGGAACCTGAAATCCGGAAACTGGCACTTGCGGAGACAGACCGGAAAACGGAGATTGTGAGATCAGGGAGGGATAAACGGATAACCTGATTTTATCATTTTTTTTCGTTTTTTTATCCTTATTCAGGCGGAAATTTCTTTGAATTCCAGTTTATTGATTTTATTCTGGCAGTATGAAGCCTGATCGGAGGGTAAACGTGTTCTTCAAACCCAGTCTGCTGTACAGTTCTTTTTTTCTTCTTCTTTTTGCGGTGTTCAGCTGCAACCCTGCAGAAAGCAAGGTTGTCCCGCTGAGTTTTACTCAGGATGATTTCGAAGAAATTGTTTATTATACTCTGAATAATTATATAGATCCCGGCAATATAAACACCAGCCGGGCATACATCGGTGCGGCTCAGGCTGCTTTCGAGGCCCTTCCGTATCCTCTGGTTTTTCTGCCTGAGGAATTCTACAGCAAACGGGATGCTCTCCTTCTGCCCGAAAGAATAATTCCCGGCAAAATCACTAAAATGAATCCGGCTGATCCTTATGTTATTTTAATTCCCGATTATACTGCCTGGGACAGGCAGAACCGGGCCGCGGAAGAAAAACGGCGAAAATCCCATAAAGCCATGAATCCGGCCCAGATGCGGGAAGAGGCAGAAAGACTTCGCAAACATATCGAAGAAGAAAAACTGCTGATGGAAAGCAGCTGGGAAAAAATTCCGTTCGGCCGGGAGGAAATGGCCCGGGTTTTCAAATGGATTTCTGATCATCAGACCGAATACTCTGAACTTCCTCCCACTCACAAGGGGGCTGATCCTTTCGAAGAGGATCCGTTCGGAATGAATCATGTGTATTTCGCAGCGGCCAACGGGCTGATGCAGACCATTGATCCTCACAGTGGCGTCATCGACAACCGTGCATGGGAAAAAATTATAAAAGAATCACAGGATTCCACATTCGAAGGAATCGGAGCTATGCTGCGGGGAGGAGGAAACCAGGACGTAGTGGTGGAAACACCTCTGGCCAATTCACCTTCACTGAAAGCAGGTGTCCGCGCAGGCGATATTATCCGCAGAGTGGACGGCCAGGCAGTGGAAGGACTGCCTCTTTCCGAAGTGGTAAAAAAAATCAGGGGACCACGAGACACAAAAGTCACACTCTCCATCGAGCGCCCTCCTCTGATGACAATGCACGACATTTCCATACAAAGAAGCGTCATCTCCCAGAAAGCTGTGTCATCTGAATATTTAAAAGAGGAAAATATCGGTGTTATTAAAATATCTTCTTTTCTGTATCAGGACCGGAGTAATTCCACAAGTGCCATGATCGAAGAGGAATTCAGTAAACTGATGAGTCAGTCAAAGGGACTCGACGGCCTGGTGATTGACCTGCGCAATAATCCAGGCGGATACCTCGAAGAGGCTGTGACTGTAACGGGGCTCTTCCTTGAGAAAGGCTCGGTTGCTGTGCAGACCCGCGGAAGAGGTACAGGACTGCGCCCTCTCAGAACTCCGGAGCGGCCTTTAATACCGAAAGATCTTCCGATTATCGTAATCATAAATTCCGGAAGTGCCTCGGCCAGTGAAATTCTTGCTTCAGCCCTTCTGGACCATAAGCGGGCTCTGATCGTCGGCGAACGTAGTTTCGGTAAAGCCACAGTTCAGGGTATGGAACCGATGGGCGATTTCAGAATCAAGCTGACCACTGCCCGGTATTATGCACCGGACGGATACACTGTCCAGGCCCAGGGTATTACTCCTGATATTGAAATCTCAGATGAACTTGACGGAAGCTTCCCTCAGAAATTCAGGGAAGAAGATATGTGGAAGCATCTTCCCCGGCTTGAAAAAAGGGCAGAAAATCCGGTCCGCGAAGCCTGGGTTAAAAAACTCAAAGAAGCCGTTGGGACCAATCAGGCAGCTGAAGAATACATAGAAAAGCACAAAAGTGATGCAAGACGCACAGATTATGCGCTCATCCGTGCTCTTCCGTATTTCAAAGCCCTGAAAAAACAGCCGGCTCCCTGAGAACATAATTGCTATGCCGAACAGAATTGAAGTAGATTATTTAATTATAGGCAGCGGTATCGCGGGACTTTTTCTGGCACTGAAACTTGCCGAAAAAGGCAGTGTACTGATTATCACAAAGGAAAAACTCCAGGACACCGGCACCTATTATGCCCAGGGCGGAGTAGCTGCAGTTCTCGGAAACGGTGACACCTATGAAAGCCACCTGCGCGATACTCTGATAGCCGGAGCCGGTCTCTGTAACCGTGAAGCAGTGGAAATCCTCGTGGAAGAAGGACCGGTTCATATCCGCGAACTCATGGAGATGGGTGTGCCATTTGCCAGGGACGGACAGGGCCAGATAGATCTTGCCCGCGAAGGAGGCCATTCCGTGAGCCGCATCCTGCATGCAGGAGACCATACCGGCAAAGCGATTCATCAGACTCTGGAAGGCGCTGTGCGCCGCAAGGGTGTGAGGATCATGGAATATGTAAGCGCAGTAGAACTGATCACCAAATATCATCTGGAAGGCGGGGACCCCGACCAGGAATCTCCTGCGTGTTATGGCGCCTATGTTTACGACAGAAACACCTGGGAAATTCTGCCGGTTCTTGCCGGGGCGACGATTCTTGCCACCGGGGGAGCCGGTCAGGCCTATCTTCATAATACAAATCCTGAGGTGGCCACAGGGGATGGTGTGGCCCTTGCATACAGAGCCGGTGCCATAATCACAAACCTGGAGTTTTATCAGTTTCATCCTACCGCTCTCTATTCCCCTGATAAAGCAACCTTTCTTATTTCAGAAGCAGTCCGCGGTCATGGGGGTATTCTTCGTGATAAAGAAGGAAAACCCTTTATGGATCGCTATGATGAAAGGGGCGATCTTGCTCCCCGTGACATTGTCGCAAGGGCAATAGATGCAGAAATGAAGAGAACTGCAATAGACCATGTATGGCTCGATATCACTCACCGCCCCCGCGAAGAGCTGATGGTGCGGTTCCCTACCATTTTTTCGAAATGCCTGGAACGCGGACTTGATATTTCAAAGGATTATATACCGGTCGTTCCTGCAGCTCATTATATGTGCGGCGGAGTCGAAACAGATCTGAACGGGGAAACCTGTGTTGCCGGACTTTTCGCAATAGGGGAAACAGCGCACACCGGAGTTCACGGCGGGAATCGGCTTGCATCCAACAGTCTTCTGGAAGGTCTTGTGTTTGCCAGCAGAGCAGCAGCTCACCTGATCACGGATTACAAAGGTCAGTCTGTGCCCAGACCAGTGAAAACCTGGAAAAAGGACGGTCTGGTAAATGTGGAAGAATGGATCCTTGTGCAGCATAACTTCGATGCATTAAAAAGGATCATGCATAATTATGTGGGGATAGTGCGGTCTGACCTGCGTCTGGACCGGGCCCTCCGGCGTATTAATCTGCTTTACGATGAAGTTGAGGATTTTTATGACCGGACCATCATCCAGAATAAAATTCTTGAGCTCAGGAATCTTATAACTGTATCAAGACTGATTGTGCTTTCCGCACGATCCAGAAAAGAAAGCCGGGGTCTGCATTATTCCCAGGATTACCCTGAGAACCGGGATCCCTCAAACAACCACACCCGTCTTCAGAGGGGTTACGGACCGGAAGGCAAGAAAAATCCGTTCTTTCTTACTCCGGAAGAATGCTGTGCCAGAAACCGAAATAAATAAAAGGAAACAGAAATGGAAATCAGAATCGTAAAAGACGTAATGGAAGAAAATGACTGGATGGCAGCGGAAGTCCGGAAAAGGCTCCGCTCCCAGAAGCAGAGCATGTTTAATTTTATGAGCTCGCCAGGTTCCGGTAAGACTACTCTGCTGGAAAAACTGATTCCGGCACTTCGTTCGGAAGGACTGAAGGTTTCTGTAATTGAAGGAGATATCTCTACAGCTAATGATGCGGCAAGGCTGCAGCCGCTGAATGTTCCCATTGCACTGATTAATACAGAAGCCTTTGGCGGAGACTGTCATCTGGGTTCCAATGTGATTTCCAAAGCCATGGATATTCTTTCTGACCAGGAAACAGACGTATTTATAATAGAAAATGTAGGAAATCTTGTCTGCCCGGCGGAATTTGACACCGGAGCCGATTACAGCATCAGTGTCCTCAGCACCACAGAAGGCGAAGATAAACCGCTGAAATATCCCCTGATGTTCCGTGTATGCTCTCTTTCATTAATAAATAAAATTGAACTGGCAGAGATTCTGGAAGTCAACCGGGAGCTGATTCATCAGAATATAAAAAAAATCAATCCTGCTATGGATATCATTGAAACCTCCGGTAAAACAGGAACCGGTATCAGTGACACAGCTTCCTGGATTCTCAGCAGACACAGAACTCTGAACAGCTGACAGGATATAGTAATTTACTGCAGCTGTCTGACCTTATTCTTCTGTTTCGGGCGGACTTGTAAGAAATTTATAAACAGCGTCGGCACCAAAGGACAGTTCAGGATCAAGGTCTTTGGCAAAAGACAAAGTCTTTACTGCATCCTTTCTCCGGCCCAAACGGGCCTGCAGAAAGCCAATCGCAGAGACGGTCTGCATCAGCAGACGCAGCTCAGGATTTTCAGGATCTTTTTTCAGAGCCTCAGAGAGGTCGGGCATAATACTCCCCTTATGTAACGAGGTCGCCAGTTGATCCTGCACTTTAAGTGCAAAGCTGAGTGCTTTTTCAAAGTTTTTTGAATAAAAATAGAATCTGTAGGCAGAGAGGAGGACTTCCCGGTTATCGGGAGATTCAGCAATGACTTTCCTGAGAAGATTTTCACAGAGCTCCTGATTTTCCCAGTTTTCGGAAATAATCTTCAGGTATTCTTCGGTTTCAGCTGAATTCATGAGAATCTTAGGTCAAAGCCGGATTTCAGGCAGTCGGACACCCGCAGATTCAGACCCCGCAGGCGTTTGATTTCAGATTACTATCAGGAAGAAATCTGACTTACCGGAATCACAATGCTGTCTTTGTAAAAGCCGCACTCAGGACACACTCTGTGCGCCTTAATATAGGATCCGCAGTTTTTGCATCGGGAGAGAGCAGGTTTACCGATTGCATGATGAGAACGACGCTGACGCTTCTTCTGAAGGGATGTTTTTCGTTTAGGTACTGCCATGATTATTACTCCGAATGGCCAGATTTTCAGAAGGGCAGAATCGAATCAAGAAAATTTCAGAATTTATTGTGTGGATGCTGATCAGGATTCAGCGAATTTGAATCTATAGGTTTGCTTTTTTAGGCAATTTTATTATTTACATGTCCGTCATTATTAAATAAGCAAATAACACTCTGAGAACCGGGTCCCATTCAAAAAAAAAAATACTGGAACAAGATCCTGGCCATCCGCCTGGTAATGCATCTTCTGTCTCTTAGATTTCCGCAGAGTCGATTGAGATGGTTTTTCTGCAGACGAAACAGTTTTTAGAGTCTGCATACCATATCCGGTATAAAAAAATTGAACAAAAGAATTCCGGCAAGCGGATGAAGTTCCTACCCCTGTTTCCCTCTTGACAGAGGGGCGGAATCTGGGAACCTGGACGGACCATGTCTGATCTTATTCATCAAATTGAATCCCTTTTTTCCGCAATGGAACGCGAGATAAGCAGCTGCTCTGATCTCCGCTCTCTGGAAGCTGCCGATGTAAAATACCTCGGTAAAAAAGGAGAGCTGACAGCCATACTGAAAGGGCTGAAGGATCTCAGTCCCGGGGACCGGAAAGCAGCCGGAGATGCTGCCAATACAGCACGAAGAAACGGCGAAGCGCTTATCAGCTCTAAACGCGAATCCCTGCTGAATGCAGAAACTGCGGAACGACTCTCCCGGGAACGGTATGATGTTCTGCGCCCTCTCTCCCTGCACCCGGGTAAACTGCACCCTATCAGTGAAGTGCAGTATAAAGTGGAAGATATATTCACAGCCATGGGTTTTCAGATTATGGACGGTCCCGAAACCGAGACAGACGAAAATAATTTCGGAAAACTGAACTTTTCACCGGATCACCCCGCCCGGGATATGCAGGATACTTTCTGGCTTGAAGACGGAAATCTACTTCGCACTCATACTTCCAGCGTACAGGTCCGGGCCATGGAGAAACTCAAACCCCCGTTCAGAATCATAGCACCTGGCCGTGTTTTCCGTCAGGAGGAAACAGATGCCTCACACGAGACTACTTTTTATCAGATCGAAGGTATGATGATCGACCGGAATATTTCGGTCGCTAATCTCATTCATGTAATGAAGTCCTTTCTTTCTGAATTCTTTGAGAGGGATGTGAAAGTCAGGCTTCGCCCCGGATACTTCCCTTTTGTGGAACCAGGCTTCGAGCTCGATTTTCACTGCCTTATCTGCGACGGCGAAGGATGTCCGGTATGTAAACACTCCGGCTGGGTTGAGATTCTTCCCTGCGGTCTGGTGCATCCCGAAGTGCTTCGTGCAGGCGGTCTGAATCCCGGTGAATGGCAGGGTTTTGCTTTTGGCATGGGACTCAACCGCCTTGTAATGATGCGGTACGGAATTGAAGATATACGGCATTTTATGTCCGGCAATCTACGCTTCCTGAATCAGTTCTGACTGTATTCAGGAAATTTTTATTTATAATTAACAAATGAATTAATGCAACGGGGGACACCTTGAAACTATCTCTGAACTGGCTGAACGATTACATTGATCTGAAAAAAGTTTCCCTCAGGGATATTGAGCACAGGCTCACTCTTTCCACCTGCGAAGTTGACGGGACGGAAGAGGTCTTCTCACAGCTCAGGGATGTGCTTTGTGTTGAGATCACCTCTGTAAAGGCCCACCCTGATGCCGATAAGCTGAGGGTCTGCACCGCCGATACAGGAAAAGAAAAACTGCAGATTGTTACAGGTGCGCCTAATGTAAAAGAAAAAATGATGGCTGTGCTTGCACCGGTCGGCTGCACACTTCGCACAGATGGAAAAGAGCCCCTGACAATAAAGCCTGCGAAGCTTCGGGGAATCGATTCCTTCGGCATGCTCTGCAGCGCTTCTGAACTCGGACTCGATAAGATCTTCAGCGGAGACGGCCTTCTTGACCTTCAGGAAGTTAAGGCAGGGTTTCCGGAAATTCCCGCTGTTAAACCAGGCATGAAGCTTTCTGAAATACTGTCAGACTTCTGCGATACTATTATAGAAATTGACAACAAATCCATTACCAACCGGGCTGATCTGTGGAGCCATTTCGGATTTGCACGCGAACTTGCCGCACAGTTCCGGCTCCCTCTGCTTTTCAATCCGCTTGATTTTTCTGATACAAAACGGCTGATTCCGGAAGATAAAAGCCTTCCCGTAAAAAAAATCATCATAGAAAAAGGAGCCGCAGAAAGCTACTATGGTGTGCATGTCAGCGGAGTTAAAGCAGCACCCTCCCCGCTCCGGATACAGGCAAGACTTCTGAATATCGGTCAGAAACCGGTGAATTCCATAGTGGATGTTTCCAATTATGTAATGTTTGAAACAGGTCAGCCTAATCATACATTCGATTCTTCTTTATTAAAAAAAGATACAGTTTCTGCTGTACTGAACACCGGTAACCGCTTTAAAACTTTCCGTACTCTTGACGATGAAGAACGGAATCTGCCTCCCGAAGCAATTCTGATTCTGGACGGTGATCCGCAGACAGGAAATCCTGTGGCCATCGGAGGCATTATGGGGGGACTGGACTCCGGCATTGCAGAGAATACCTCTTCTCTTTTTATAGAGTCTGCAACTTTTCCCCGTGCCGGAATCCGCTTTGCACTTTCAAAACTCCAGCTTCGCACTGATGCGGCGGTCCGGTTCGAAAAAGGACAGGATCCGGCCAATGCCAGAGCTGCCATATTCAGAATACTTGAGCTTTTAAAAACAATCCATCCTGATCTGAAAACAGGATCCGTATCCGGAGAGGCACCTGTTCCCGAACGAAGAAATGAAATCCGGACCACCCTCCGCTTTATTCAGGGAAGGCTCGGTTTTCCTGTATCAGTTTCACAGATTACGGATATGCTTGAATCAATCGGATTTGAAGTAAAAAGCAGCGGGGAAAAAAACTCCGAAGATACAGAATTTATGTTCCGGGCACCAACATACAGGTCGCGCCATGATATCTCCATTCCTGAGGATATCATCGAGGAACTGGGACGCCTTTACGGATACGATAACATTGAACCGGTTGCACCTCCTGTTCCTCTGGAAGCTGTGCGTCCGAACGAAGCAAGAATCCTGGAAAGACTGATCAAACGCGAATTAGCCTCACTGGGCTTTTCGGAAGTTCATAATTATTCTTTTGTATCGGCCAAAGCGAACCTGCCTTTCGGCGGACCAGGGGTCAGACTGCTGAATCCGGTAATGGCGGAAAGAGACCATATGCGGCTTTCCCTGATTCCCGGTATTCTGGAACAGGCCGCAGTAAATCAGGACCGCTATGAAAATGTACGCCTGTTCGAAGCAGGAAGGACTTACCATAAAAAAAACGGGAAAGACACTTCGCTTCCGGAAGAAAGGAACCGGTTCGCAGTACTGCACCTTACAGGGGAAACACCAAAGCACAGGAAAAACCTTCATGAAGATGAGACTCTTGTTTTTCAGGAATTCCTTTCTCTGCGGGGAGCCCTCGAAACCATCTTAATGAAGATCACCGGAAACAGATTCATTACAGCTGCGGCTCATTCAGTAAAATCCTTTTCTGATCACTGGCCGTTTCTGCATCCGAACGGGTCTGTGGTATGGCTGAATAAGGAAAACGGAGAACCTCTTGGAGCTGCGGGAATTCTGCATCCGGAATGGCAGAATAAAGCCGATCTGAAGCGAAGCACACTTGCAGCGGACCTTAGTTTTGATTCACTCCTTCCGCTGTATCATAAAGCAGTGCGATCCTCTGATTATACTCCTCCCTCAGTTTTTCCTGATTCCAGTTTTGAAATCAGTGTGATTCTTGAAGGAACGGAATCAACCTCACTGCCTGTGGATCTGATCATGAACGCTGAAGGGAAATGGAAACCATCCTCGTTTATAAACGAAATCCGTTTTCTGAGTCAGTACCGGGGAGAGCCGCTGCCCGAAGGAAAAAAATCCGTAAGTTACGAGATAATCTGCAGAGCCGACGGTCGCACCCTTACAGGCGAAGAAATCCGCACGGTAATGGAAGAAATCATAGGACGACTCGGAGAAGCGGGAATCACACTGAGACAGTAAGATTGCTTGACACTTAGAATCAGTTTTTTCTGCTTGGATTATGAAAATCCGTAATCCTGTATTCAGACTTATTTCAGTTCTTGCTTTATCAGCAGCAGTGGGGGCGTGTATTCCTGGATCGGGATTTTTCCAGGAACAGGATTCTGCAACCGGTAAATCTGAAGGGGATGTGTCCACAGTCACAATCAAAGCATCCGCAGAGCCTTCTGTAGTTAATCTGGGTGACACCGTCACGCTTACGGTGGAGGTTCATTCTGAAGGCGGCTCTGCAGGCGAACCAGTGATGGAATCAGAACCGGAAGGTTTTCAGATCATCAGCCGGTCCCAATCTGTTTCGGTTCAGATTATTAACGGAGAAAAGAAAAATTCCTCCAGACTCCAGCTGGTGCTGCTCGCATCAGAACCTGGTAAGTTCCGGCTGCCTGCTTTTCGCATCGGAGACAGTGTTTCAGAATCTGCCGAAGTAACGGTGAATCCAGGAACAGGTCGCAGCAGTCCGGGCTCAGAAAAAACACAGATTCTGCCGCCTGTTCCCGGCAGAAAAGCAGTAACCAATGAGACCCTTCTCTGACTGAAACCAGGAACCTGACACCCGGTTCTGTTCTTTATTCAGGATGAGTCCGGTCTCAGATTTTCTCAAGAAGGCTCTTGTCTTCCCGGAGCTGCTCAAGACTCACCGGATATCTGAGAGCCCAGTTCGGATACTGATCCGTGGTTCCGGGAACATTCGGCTGATTCGGATCCGAGAAAATATCATAAAGAGACAGAAGTTTTATACGACTTGACGTTCTTTTAATGAAACTATGTGCAGCCCGGATCACTTCCTCAGCATCCCCTGATTCCGGATTAAAGTCGGGAGACAGAAGTCCTTTCCATTTAAGAAAATCTGCGAGAATCCTTTTTTCTTCCCGCCTCCAGTTCATATTGCGTTCTGTCTCTGCCTGATCCCAGAATCCGAGTGAATGGCGAAGCCCGATGTCAAGTCCGTTCCACCAGCCGGTCATAGTGGGCAGGTCATGTGTGTTCACAGTGGCCACTGAGTAATCTCCGTATTCCGTTTCACTGCGAAAACCGGAACCGTTCCTTTCAAAATACAGTACTTTCCAGGAGAAAATTTTTCTTCGCAGAAGCTCGGAGCGGACTTCATCCGGAACGGTCCCAAGATCCTCCCCGATGATCATACACCGGTTCCTTCTGCTTTCAAGAGCAAGAATTCCGAACATCTCTTTATAAGGATACTGAACATAGCCGCCGCTTTCGCCGAGGGACCAGTACAAACGGAACAGACCCATCACATGATCGATTCGAAGCATCCCTCCTGGCACCATATTCGCACGGAAAAGATCTGTAACAGGGCGAAACCTGTTTTCACGGAGACTCAGCGGATTCATGGGGGCCAGTCCCCAGTTCTGCCCTTTAGGCGCAAATCCATCCGGCGGTGCCCCGATATGCGCCCCTCTGATAAAGGAACCAGGATCACACCAGACCTCCGAACCGTCCGGGGAAGCCCCGACCGCAAGGTCCAGATATATTTTTACCCCGTATCCGGCAGCTTCCCTGCTGACAGCTTCCAGCTGCTGAGAAGCCGTCCACTGGAGGAAAAGATAATAATCAGCTTTTTCACTGTGCTTTTTTACTGAATTACGGAATTCATCGGAGGAAGGGTGCATTTTCGGTATTCTGTAATCCTCCTCTTTCCAGTGAGAAGGACCTTTTCCGTATTCTTCATAAAGAGCTTCATACAGAGAATGCAGCTGCAGTCTTAGCGGAGCCTGTGACTTCCAATGTGCATAATCCCTTCGTCTCTTTTCAGACTCAGGATGATTCTGAAAAACATTATAAATTCTGCGAAGCAGTTTCTCCTTATAAACAGCCGTATTAAGATAGTCTATCCGGTCACCGGAATCATCCGGTTTTTTTAAGGATTCTGTATCAGCATGTTTCCATTCGGGGATGAGATCAGGAGCTATATAAAGCCAGTTCTTAAAATAGCGCGATGAAGGATAATAAGGACTTATTAATGAAGGATCCGAGGGAAACAGGCTGTGTATCGGATTTACCCCCAGAACTGAAATCCCTTTTTCAGAAAGAATTCTGCAGAGTTCAGGAATATCCCCGAAGTCTCCGACACCTGCATTGCGCTCCGACCGCACCGCATAAAGCTGAACCCATACTCCGGTTAAGGCTTCCTGTTCTGCAGCAGGGTCAGTCCAGCATTCAGCGGGAACGGCAATCAGACTTACTGCATCTTCCGGATCGGCTTCGGATTCGCCTTCCAGAAAGAAATGATGATATCCTTCCGGAAAACCAGTGTCCGGTATATACGCAGAGACTTCGCGGTTTCTGAGCCCTTCAGGTGTTACCGATGTAAACTCTGTTTTACTTAATGTTAATAATACTGACTTTCTTTCCCCGCTTTCCAGTGTTACATTAATTCTCAGGGAAACCGGGAATTCAGGTCCTCCCGCGGAATTGCCGCGAAGAAAGAGAACCGGCTTTTCAGCAGGTACAACGGCCGCCTTACCGAATAACGAGGATGCCTTTCCGTCATAAACCGGCTGAACAGCGCTTCTGTATTCAGCAAGAATCTGCTCGGGGATGCTGCCTTCCTTTACATTTACCCCCATAGCACGAAGCAGAGACTTCTGATCTTCCCAGGAAAGTATTATTTTTTTTCCTTCATTGCTGAAATAATACGGATAGATTCCAAGGTCATCCAGAAGCATCAGCTCTGCGGACATAATATTATCTGTGTTCATATTCGTCCTCGGCTTCAAAAAGGGCCACAGAACGTTCCTGAAGAACATATATTTCATTAATTGTTTTTATGTATCTTTCTGTGTCAAAGCCGTTCAGTCTTGTATCAAAAATCCGCTTCCAGCTCATGATCTGGGCGGCTTTACGCGGTTTACCTTTTCTTACATGCGGAACACGGAAATTACAGACATGCGGGCCTGAATTAATCAGAATCAGGACAGTTTTAGCAGGAACAGGTGTACCGTCAGCATACTCTTCATTGCAGGACTCACTGTAGAGAACAATCCCTATAGACTGCTCCTTCTCTGAAAACCATTCCCTCTGAGTCATTTCATGCCCTTTAGGATGAATCCAGGAAATGTCCGGATTGCCGCTTACAGGATCCGGAGTTCCCTCAAGAAAACGGGTTCTCCGGAATACACCGTTACTCAGGCGAAGACTGATGACATCTTTAAAAAACTGATGCAGTGCTGATTTCTCGGTATCCCAGGTCCAGTCATACCAGCTGAGATCATTATCCTGACAGTATGCATTGTTATTTCCGTTCTGAGTCCTGCCGGTTTCATCGCCTCCGAGAATCATCGGGGTCCCCTGAGAAAGAAGAAGCGTTGCAATCATATTCCGCTTCTGACGGAGGCGCAGGTACCGAATGTCCGGATTTTCTGTTTCACCTTCCTCACCGCAGTTCCAGCTTTCGTTATTATCATGCCCGTCCCGGTTTTCTTCGCGGTTCGCCAGATTATGCTTTGCGTTATAGCTTACAAGGTCTCGCAGGGTAAATCCGTCGTGCGATGTGATGTAATTTATACTGGAATAAGGACCACGGCCGCTTATACCGAAGAGATCACTGGAGCCTGAAAACCTCGTTGCGAACTGAGCAGTCATCCCCGTATCTCCTTTCCAGAACCGCCTCATGGTATCACGGTAATGATCATTCCATTCCGCCCAGGGAACCGGAAAGCTTCCTGGCTGATAGCCCTCATCACCGATATCCCAGGGTTCCGCAATGAGTTTTACACCGGAAAGAACGGGGTCCTGCATTATAATATTGAAGAATGATCCGAGACGGTCGAAATATTTCCTGCCCCTCCCGAGAGTTACAGCAAGGTCAAAACGAAATCCGTCAATATGATATTCCGTAACCCAGTAACGAAGACTGTCGAGAATCATCCGCAGCACTACGGGATTCTGGGTATTCAGAGTGTTACCGCAGCCGGTATAATTTATATAAAAACGCTGATTTTCACTGTGAAGACGATAATATACTTTATTATCTATTCCGCGGAAACTGAAAGCCGGACCGAGACCGTTCCCTTCTGCAGTATGATTATAAACAACATCGAGGATCACTTCTATTCCGGCTCTGTGCAGCGCTTTTACCATTCCTTTGAATTCGCGGATCATTCCCTCAGGAGACCGGTCTGCGGCATACCCTGGTTCCGGAATGAAGAAGGAAAGAGTGTTATAACCCCAGTAATTACTGAGCCCCGATGCAATAAGATGTCCTTCGTCTGCATGGTAATGCACAGGAAGAAGTTCCACTGCAGTTACTCCCAGATCCTGGAGATAGGAAGTTACTGCCGGATGCGCAAGCCCCGCATAAGTTCCTCTCAGATGCTCAGGCACATCCGGGTGTTTCATGGTGATCCCCTTTACGTGCGTTTCGTAAATAACAGTGTTTCGCCAGGGATGATGAGGCGGCTGTACTCCTTCCCAGTCAAAGCTGAGATCAGGCACGGCAGCAAGAGGAGCGGATCGTATGTTGTCTGAAAGATCGATGTCAAGGTCCAGCATTTTGCTTTCGGGATCATGCAGAAAAAGAGACTGGTTCATCCGGTGAGGCCGTGCCAGTACCTTCGCATAGGGATCCATCATTATTTTAGCCGAATTGAACCGGTTCCCGCTTTCGGGATGATAGGGACCGTATACTCTGTATGCGTAAACCTGACCAGGTCTGAGACCGTAAATATAGCAGTGCCAGATGAACTCTGTCCTGTTTTTCAGCGGAATTCTGCGTGTTTCGGTACGTGGGTCCGCACTGTCGTACAGACAAAGCTCTACTGCTGTGGCATTTTCGGAAAAAAGGGCGAAATTCACTCCCCGGCCGTCATAAACGGCACCCAGCTGTCGGTGACTGCCTGCTGTAATTTTCAATATAAACTCCTTAAAGTATCCTGATTACTTCTTTAACTCGATAAAGTTCTTTAATATACTTTCTTGCCGGACGGTCCCAGTAATATGCTGACTCTTCCGCATTCTGCCGGGCCTTGGCAATAACGCCCTCTCCGGACCTGCTGAAGAATTCCGATGCACGCTCCATAGCTCCGTAAAATGCATGTGCACTGTAATCTGAAAACAGGAATCCATTTCCTTTAACTTCTTTATCTTCAATGATGATCGGATTCACAGTGTCACGAAGCCCTCCGGTGGCCCGCGCAACCACAAGGTTTCCTGTGGCAAAAGCCTCAAGCTGAGAGATCCCGCCTGGTTCGCTCATGGAGGGCATACAGAAAATATCAGAAGCGAGAAGCGGAACAGAGACATCCTGAAATCCGAAATTCACAGATACCTGTTTCGGAAAGAAACGGGTAAGCAGCCACAGACCGTGAGCGATTTCCTCACCCCTGCGGTCCCCGGATGCCACCGCTCCTCCGATTATTGCCTGAAATTTAAGATTTTTAAATATTCCTTCTGATGCATCAAGCAGAAGCTGAAATCCCTTCTGCTCTGTTATACGGTGAATCATACTGAAAAGGACGATATCGGGATCCACCTCAAACCCGTGATGCAGCTGCACCATGAGTTTGTTCAGGGTCCGTTTCAGAGATTTTCTGCGGCCTTCATCCTTGACAGCTTCCACTGCATCGGCGCCTTTCAGAATTTCCGGATAATGGAAACGAAGCTTTTCTTCAAGGACAGAATCATTTTTTATATGTTCGGTAAGTTTTACGGAATATTCCTCTGCAAAACCGGACTTCCGGAAATTCGTCTGAATTCTTTTCAGAAATCCGCTGTCAATAGCATTGGAGATTCCGATTACATTATGCAGAATATGCTCCAGTCCGTCACAGGCATGTTCAATCTGCCTTGCGTAAGAAGGGCTCACTGTTATGGTGCGGTCTGCGAAGCGGATTCCTGCGGCCATGCAGTTGATTCTGTCTCCGTGTACCGGATCCATGAAATCCGAAGCCTTCCAGCCCGGAATATTAAAAAGACCAAAATGATCCCAGCCCTTTTCCCAGCGGTGATAGGCATCAAAATACTGCCATCCTCCGTTATGCACCATATGCAGATAGGTGTTTCTGTGAAAATTAGGGTTATTATAGTAATTAGGATCGCTTCTGACAAGACCGTTAAAAAGCCCTGTGTATGCATCATTGGAAATCGTGAAATTCGGAGCCAGACCGAAGGTGCAGATCACCTCAGCGGCAGCACGGGCAAATCCGATTCTTCTGCGCAGTTTTTCTTCTGCAGTAATTCCCCAGTATAACCCGTCGAACAGTTCATAATGATCCAGAAGGTAATAAGTCACCCCTTCGATTTTACAGGTATGTACACCCACTTCATAATGGGATGAACCGATATAAAATTTCACAGTTTTACCGGTGAAAGTGACTTCGTGCTGTTCAGCCGCCTGACGCATTTTTTTCGCGCTTTTTTCATCGCCATGCCGGTAGTAACCGGTAATCACGATCATTTCCTCACCAAGCCTTGCCAGTTCCCGCGGAAGCTCTGCCACAACATTTCCAAGTCCTCCGCTTCGCGAAAATGGCTCGGCTTCGGCACTCAGAAAAATAAAACTTCCCCGGCTGTAATGCCATTTCAGAGACTGACCGACTGATTTAAGCAGATCAGAGGAATCAGCCGTCATTCTGTCTATGAAGTTCAGCAGCTCCTTACCTTCCTGAATTCCGTGCTCATAAATGTAATAGAGTGCCCGCTTCAGACCCAGATCCAGAATGTGTCTGTGTTTTTCCGCGAAGAGTTTTGCAGGAACCTTCTCAATGAATTCAGTAAGTTTTTTATAACTTTCTGCGGTCCCGGAAATTTCCGTAAAGGAAAAATTATCCGTAAAATGACTGCTTTCCGGAATGGAACACATTCTGAAAAAGGAGTCTCTGAAAAAATCGTTATAGAGTTCCTCAGTAAGTTTAACAGGCCGCATGCGAAGCAGCTTCACCCTCTCGGTATAGGAAACCACTGTGTGAATTTTAGTGTTTTTCAGTTCCCTTGATGAAATATGACTGTAATGACCCGTAATAGGAGAATAAAGCGGATCTTCCAGTATATAGTAAGTGTCTTTATCAAGGGGCAGACCGGGGTTATCAAACTGAATGGCCGCAGCCTGGTTTTCATTGGAGAAGTTGAAAGCACCGATCCAGATTCCCTGGTCCGTGAATTTTGCAGCCGCTGCCACATAATTGTTATTAGCCCATACTATATAACCCTTCCCTTTGGCGGTCCGGTGAAAGGAATACCATTCCCTGTAAAAGTGCTCCAGACTTCTGTTGGATGCAAATTCAAACTGGTTCCAGTTAACGTAAATATTATCGAGGAAAACCTTCCAGCCTTCCCCTTCCGCACTGCCCTCATAATCAAGGATAATGTTACTCATGAAGAGAGTCAGACCGACTGCAGCACGGAGACCGCGGTGTCCGAAGGTATTCAGAGCACGCCGTTCGTCATGGTTACCAAGAATCCCAAGCATCTCGGAGCCAGGGGGCAGAACAGAAGGGAAATACCAGTCATATATATGATAAATCTCCCTGACGTCACTTTTTCCGTGAAGTATGTTCTCGCAGATTTTAAACAGAGCTGAGTTATACGGAATTACTCCGGATCTTGCGAGGAATCTTTCATGACCCCAGTAACATTCCGCAAGATTAATAAAATAATTCTTTCCTGTTTTCCTGAGAGTCTGCTCAACCCTCTGCATCAGATAAAAATGAAAGGGAACAGCAAGAAAATCCCTGCAGGCACTGTCATAATAACCGGTGGTTATAAAGTGACCGTATTCCACATCATTTACAATAATGCGCCCTTCAAGCATTTCCTCATGAGAACGTTTATAATCGTAAATATACGGATAATTATTACGTTTCATTATGATCGGGACAGCATGAGCCGAGTCAAAACGTATACCGTCTATGTTATATTTTTCAATCAGTGCAGTAACACTTCCCGCGAGCCACTCCCAGACTTCAAACATCCGGTAATTGAGAAGGCGGCCGTCATCCCAGGATCCGTAGCGCCCGTCCGTGGATGCACGGTAGACAAGCCCTCCTCCTCCGTCGTAACACTGAACAGCCAGCTCATCGGGAAGCTCTTTACTGTGCCGGTTCAGGTGAGGAATAATATCTATAATTATTTTAATATCAAGGGAATGAGCCTTTTCGGTCAGTTCCCGGAATTCCTTTTCTCCGCCAAGATAATCCTCGAATTCGGTCAGACTCAGAGGCGAAAAGGGAGAAGGAGAAGTGGCACCTGCTGCCCAGTCCTCACTGTGAGACCCTCTTTTCTGGACCCCAAGAAGGTAGAGTGCACTCAGATGATACCTTGCCTTCAGGTCTTCAAGGTGGTCTGCAATATCGGAGAAGCGGCCAAGCCTGATAACTTCACCGTTTTCGTTATAAACAAGACCGGGATGCTCTGTATTAGTGCGCCAGTACACCCTTGTGTGACCATGAATATCAGTAAAGATTTCAAGGATCACTTCTCCCCGCACATCAGGAATGATATTGATCCTGCCGGAGGCCTGCCATTCACTTACATATTTTGAAGTTTTACCTTCTTTACGGATAAGAACAAAATCCTTCTGCCCTGTCTGACTGAAAACCAGACTGGTTTCCCACTGCCCGTTTTCGTTTTTCTCAAGCCGGATTTCTTCGGAGGATAAGTCTTCCGCAACGGGTATTCCTGAATCTGTTACCGGGGTATGGTAAATTTTCAGTGCATAGGTGACACCCTCTTCTTCCGGCATATCGAAAGTCAGCCTTACAGACTCGCTGATCTTCACATTTATAAACCGGGTTGCCACAGGAGCATCATATTCCTTGGGGGCGAAAATCCTTTCAAGAGCAATGTTTGCCCTGTTCCGGACTTCGTGTATATCGTGCCCTGCTGCAGCGGTAAGAATTCTTACTACCTGATGGAGAGATGCCCTTCCGGAGCTTTCTTTGTATTTGCGGGCAAGCTCCTCCAGCTGGTTTATTCCGGACATTACTGTTTGATAATCAAATGCAGTGAAATCATCCCTGAGCCTTGCATCAAGCAGAGCGATGAGCCGGTCCCGGTCAGCACCTGTGAAAAAAGCGGGAAGATCAGCAGGGAGGGTTTCTGTAATTTCCTCAAGTTCGAGATCCACATAGCGGATCAGCTGCTCTATGAGATTCTGGATCTGCCGGCTGACGGCAACTGGTACCGGATCTGAATGATAATAACCTGTCTCGATTGCCCTTTCTTCAACAGATAAAATATTCAGAAAAATTTTGTAATGATCGGACTTTCCGGACTTTCTTTCTTTACTTAAAAAATCAAAAAGATTCAGGCCAAGGTAGACCGAAGGTGTTTCCTGCCAGCGAAGACCGGAACCTACATGAGAAATCACAGTTCCGACATTAAATTCATGAAAATAAGTAGGAAACCCATGCCGCTCTTTAATAAGAACAAACCGGCGGGAAATCAGAAGAGGATCATCGATATCAGCGCAGGCCCTGTGGATGAATTCCAGTGCATTGATGATCCGGCGGATCAGCCGTGTATCCGTCTCAAAACGGCGCAGCAGGTTCTGATCGCCGGAGCTGAGTTCAGTAAAAATACCGCTGCAGAGTGTACGCAGATCATTCTGAATGGTTTCTTCCGGTAAACCGCGGCGGATACTTTCAATGACTTCAGTATTCAGGAAGACCGAAAACGCTCTGTATTCCTTGTAGGCCCGGTCGATCTCCCGGTTTACCTTTACATCTGTTTCTAAGACCCCTTCTGCTCTGTGAAATTTACCAATGCTGCGTGTTCTGACTGAATTCATTCTGTTTCCTTACCCGGACCGGGTGTGATTGTATACTGTATCTCCTTATTTTACATTCTGATTTCATGAAAGCAAGTAATTGTTATTATTCTGCAGCCCGATGCAGAAAAAATTTTACAGAAAACAGCAGTACCATTAATCTGACACTGTATTAACAAGCCGGAAGGCAATGAGGAATTATAATGGCTCACCCAGGAAATGCTGATAAACATGCAAAATTACGTACTTTACTCGACGCAAGAAGAGAACTGGACCCCGAATCGATCACCCGGGTGTTCACCCGTCATCTTGAATACACTATTGGGAAACATAAGCACGATTTCACAGGGGCCGATGCATACCAGGCGCTTGCCTTTACCATGCGTGACCTGCTGATAGACCGTTACAATGAAACGCAGGAGTACTACCGCTCCGAAAAAGTTAAACGTGTCTACTATCTTTCTATGGAGTTCCTGATGGGGCGTCTGCTGAAAAACAACGCCATTAACATCGGCTCGTGGGAAAATGCGGTTGCAGCCATGAAAGAACTTGGGTTCGATCTGAACGATCTGGTGGAATATGAACCTGATGCAGGACTTGGTAACGGTGGTCTGGGTCGCCTGGCTGCCTGTTTTCTGGATTCCATGGCCTCTCTTCATCTTCCGGTCACCGGTGCGGGTCTGCGTTATGAATTCGGTATCTTTCATCAGCATATCGTGGATGGCTACCAGAGGGAAGCACCTGATGCATGGCTCAACCGCGGAAATCCCTGGGAAGTTCCCCGTCCTGATATCATGCATCCGGTGCACTTTTACGGTCATACCGAACAGTACATCACAGCCACAGGCATGATGGCCAGCATGTGGATACCGGGGGAAACACTTATGGCCATGGCCCACGATATCATGATTCCCGGCTATGGTACTCATCTTGTAAACAATCTGCGGCTATGGTCTGCCAGAGCAAGTTCGGAATTCAATTTTGAATATTTCAGCCACGGTGACTATGTAAAAGCTGTAGAAGATAAAGTAATTTCCGAAAGTATTTCAAAAGTTCTTTATCCGAATGAAAATGTGGTTCAGGGTAAAGAGCTGCGCCTCAAACAGGAATATCTTCTTGTAAGCGCCACACTTCAGGATGCTCTGAAAACATTCCGCACAGAGGAAAAAGACTGGGAAAAGCTGCCGGATCGTGTGTTTTTTCAGCTGAATGATACTCACCCTGCCCTGGCTGTTCCGGAGCTGATGCGGCTTCTTGTGGATGTCCACGGCCTTGACTGGGAAAAAGCATTTGAAATCACAAAAAAATGCCTGGGATACACAAACCATACAGTGCTGCCTGAAGCCCTTGAAAAATGGGATGTTGAAATGTTCGGCCGCCTTCTCCCAAGGCACCTCGAAATTATTTATAAAATAAATTTTCATTTCCTGGAATCTCTCAGGGCGGAAAAAGTACCCGAAGAAAAAATATCAAAACTGTCTATTTTGGAGGAAGGCCCGGCCAAGAAAGTCCGGATGGCAAATCTTGCCATCATTGGTTCTTCCGCTGTAAACGGTGTGGCCGCTCTGCATACAGAAATCATAAAAAACCGGATATTTTCAGAATTTTATGATCTCTGGCCTTCGAAATTCCAGAATAAAACCAACGGTATCACACACCGCCGGTGGATTCTTGCCTCCAATCCTGATTTAAGCAGCCTGATTTCGGAAAAAATCGGGAAAGACTGGATTCTGGATCTGCACAGACTCCGGGACCTGGAACAGTTTGCTGATGATCCGGAATTCAGGGCCCGCTGGTTCGACATTAAAAAGAAAAATAAGGAAAGACTGGCAAAGATTATTCAGTTTGAATCCGGAACACTGGTAAATGTAAACAGTATCTTCGACATTCAGGTAAAACGGATTCACGAATATAAGCGTCAGCTTCTTCTCGTTCTTAAAATTATCGGAGATTACCAGAAGCTGAAAGCAGATCCAGGTTCCGAATACACACCGCGGACATTTATTTTCGCAGGCAAAGCAGCTCCGGGCTACTATATGGCGAAAATGATCATCAAGCTGATTCACAGTGTCGCCGAGAAAGTGAATTCCGACCCGGATATCGCCGGACGCATTAAAGTTGTGTTTATCCCGAATTACAGCGTAAGTCTCGGGGAGCGCATCTTCCCGGCTTCCGATGTTTCCGAGCAGATTTCCACAGCAGGCACAGAAGCATCAGGAACCGGTAATATGAAGTTTATGCTGAATGGTGCTCTTACAGTCGGAACCCTCGATGGAGCCAACATCGAGATTATGGAAGAAGTCGGAAAAGAAAATATATTTATTTTCGGAAACACAGTGGAAGATCTGCATGATCTGACTGTCCGGGGTTATGAGCCGGTTAAGATTTACGAAAAAGATCCGGAAATCCACAGAATTCTCGATGCCATCCGGGCGAATTACTTTAATAAAAGCCATCCGGGGCTGTTCCACGATATTTATGAAACCTTAACTGTAAGGGGAGACTACTATTTCCATCTGGCGGATTACCATGATTACCAGAAAATCCAGCAGAAGGTCTCTGAAGAATATAATAACAAAGACAGCTGGGTGAAAAAATCTGTGCTGAATACTGCCCGGAGCGGTAAGTTCTCCACAGACCGCACTATCCGGGAATATGCCGACGAGATCTGGAAAATCAAACCGCTGCCAGGTCCGGCACAGTAACCGGATTCCGGGGGAACAGATATTAAAAATGACGGATGAATCATACAGGATCGGTATTGACATGGGGGGAACGAAGACAGAGTACATTGTCCTCGCTCCCGACCATTCGGTAATTGCCAGGGACAGATTTCCCACAGAAGCTGCCAAAGGCTATGAGCATATCATCCGGAATACCGGTAACATCATCCGTACTGCTGTTTCCCATATCCCCGGTAAAGCATATAAACTCGGAATGGGAATACCAGGCATCATCGACAGAAGCGGCCGTGTTGCCAATGCCAATACCACTCTCATGATTGGACACCCTCTGAAGCAGGACCTTGAAATGGAAACGGGGCATGCCATCCGCATAGAAAACGATGCCAATTGTTTTACAATGGCTGAAGTCCGGATGGGAGCCGCTCAGGGAAAGAACCTCGTATTCGGGATCATCATGGGAACCGGTTGTGGTGGAGGAATTTCCATTAGCGGAGAAATCATCGACGGACCAAACGGAATCGCCGGAGAATGGGGACATGCATCCATTGACCCGGAAGGGGAACTCTGCTGGTGCGGAAATCAGGGCTGTATCGAAACCATGATCTCTGGTTCCGGTGTGCAGAAAAAACACCTCAAACGTACCGGAGAAGCCCTGAAAATGCAGGAGATTCTGGAACGTTACCGGAAAGGCGATTCTGAATGCACAGTTACCATGCAGAACTTTTTCAGAGACTTCGGTCGTGCTGTGAGTATGCTGATTTCGGTTCTGGATCCGGATGCTGTTGTCATCGGAGGGGGCCTTTCCCTCATCGATGAACTGTATACGGAAGGAGTCGCCCAGGTTAAAAAACACAGTTTTTCGAAATCGGCCGTCACTCCCATACTGAAAAATAAACTCGGAGACTCAGCCGGAGTGATCGGTGCTGCCTGGATCGGTATCTGAAACTGCTGACCCCTGTGACTTTTTCTTTGCTGCCTCAGAAGCACCTGGTCTGAGGAAAATCTCCTTTACCCTGGATTCATCGTTTTTATCGACCAGCATCAGAACCACATCCCCACCTTCAAGTACTGTGGAACCTTTCGGAATAATGTATTGTCCGCCCCGGTTGATCAGAATTACAAGACTGTTTCCGGGAATTTTCAGATCAATCAGTGTTTTTCCATCCGCATAACTTCCAAAAGAAACAATTATATCACTGATATCCTTAGAGGAATCCTCAAGCATGGCTAAAGCACCGGAAATACCCGCATTCGTTCTGACATGTTCCTTTTTAACTTTAAGGAAAGATGCTGCGGCAGGTATGCTCCATCCCTGGAATACGGCAGAAGTAATGACTATAAAAAATACTATATAAAAGATTTTATCTGCCCCGTCAATACCGGCAAGCAGAGGAAATATAGCGAGAATCACAGGTACGGCACCCCGCAGACCCACCCAGGATACAAACAGCATTTCCCGCAGACTGAACCGGAAGAAAGCAAGGGAGGCGAAAACAGAAAGAGGACGCGCCACAAGCATTAAAAACAGAGAAACCCCTATTCCTTCTTCGAGCACAGGCAGAACCTTCGAAGGATACACAAGCAGCCCAAGAGTAAGGAACATCATAATCTGACTCATCCAGGCAAGTCCGTCAAAAAAACGAAAAGTAGTTCGTTTATAGATAAACTCTGAATTCCCGGCAGTCAGAGCCGCTATGTATACTGCCAGAAATCCGCTTCCCTGAAGCAGGGCAGTACCTGCATATATAAACCCTGCGGCTGCTGCCATAAAAACCGGATAAATCCCTTCATAGGGAAGATGCAGCCTGTTCACGGTGTAAACCAGGGCTCTGCCGGAAAAATAACCCACAGCCCCACCCAGCACCCACTGCAGTAAAAACAGTTTTACCAGAGAAAAAAAGCTGAAATCCGGTACTGTAAGGAGCTCTATAAACACAACTGTCAGAAAAATGGCCATAGGGTCGTTGCTTGCTGATTCCAACTCAAGCAGAGACTTAAGTCTTCCTTTTAAGTCCAGGCTTTTCGCGCGCATTACAGAAAAGACCGCAGCAGCATCAGTAGATGAAATTATACTGCCAAGAAGAAATGCCTGCCATATTTCAAACTGAAGGAAATACCAGGCAAAAAGACCGGTCAGAACTGCAGTAATCAGAACGCCTGTGGTAGCAAGAGAAAGAGCAGGCTTGAGAGAATTTCTGACATTCGGCCAGTGAGTGTCCAGTCCGCCTGAAAACAGGATTACTAAAAGTGCACCGGTACCGATTGTTTTTGAAAGTTCAAGATCCTCAAAAAAAATTCCGCCCGGCCCTTCAGATCCTGCAAGCATCCCGACTCCCATAAAAAGAAGCAGTGCGGGAAGGCCTACGTTATTCAGTATGCGGGCAGTGAAAACAGAGAGAAGTATAAGCCCCGATACTATAAATATAAGATAATCAGTCTGCATCGCTGTTCACTCCTGATGCTGTCTTCCAGTAGCCTGTTTCATCTCCGTAGGATGCCTTCAGAAGATCGAAAAACCTTTTTCGTGCCCCCTCTTCATCCATG
>CAZQKZ010000022.1:25927-50884 GCA_964594095.1 uncultured Leptospiraceae bacterium
CTGTTTTTTTATATTTTCCGGTGCTGTCTTTATAAGAAGCTCTGCAGCCGGTACAAGGAATGCGCGCCGTTCATCGCCAAGCCCCAGACCGATTCCTTTATCTACGGTCCGGATCTGAACTGCATAAATTCCCAGAAATTTAATTTTTCCTGGTTCGGGCACCACTGTTAGTACAGCAGAACTCTGCTTTTTATATAAAGGCACGTTATAGGTAATATAACTTCTGCGGCGGCCGCTGCTGAATCTCTCTGTCCAGCGAAGGGACTTGAGATAATAGGGACCTTTATTCTGATCAAGAATCACTGCATAATACCAGCCACCGTTCCTTTCTGCACGGATCAGACTGATTCCGCTCTTCCGGCTGCTGCGGGATTCTTCGGGATTCTCTGCAGGTTCAGATTCAGATTCTTCACCGGTTTCGGCTTTTGTGAAATACGGATCCTCCGTATCGTAATAGGGATCATCCGGCCCGGTATCGGATGCTTCTGGTTTCTGAGATTCGGATTCTTCTGTTTTGTTTACCGGTTCCATTACAACCGAATCTGAATCAGGAATCAGGAATTTTGCGGAGTCTCCACCTGGGAGTACCATCCTGTCTTTATGGTGAATAAAGAGAACCAAACCTGTAACTCCTTCTGCCGAAGGGTCATGCGGATCGCGAAGTAATCCATCAGCTGAGCTGCAGCCTGCTCCGCTGATGGTCAGTAAAACTTCAATGATAACGTGGGATAATATGAATTTCTGCATGGCAGAAGACATTGCGGTTCCCGGCAGTTTTTTTACCGGGAATCCGCATGTACTGATTTATTTTGCCGGAATTTTAAGGGTCATTCCGATCTTCAGAGCGGAAGCCGATTTCAGAGTATCCTTGTTAAGCTCAAGGATTTCATTGTAGCGCTTTGCATCTCCCAGCTGAGAGGCTGAGATTCTCATAAGGTTGTCTCCGGCCTTAACGGTATATGTGCGCGGCTCGGCTGAAACCGGAGCTGCTTTTTCAGGAGCCGGAGCTGGTGCAGGAGCTTCGGCTTTAGGCGCGCTTTCTGCAGGCTGGGTTGATTCCATTACCGGAGGATTACCGCTTTCCTTTTTGCCAGGGAAAATCAGGTCCTTAGCTACAAACACGAATACTGCGAGCAGCACTGCTCCGAGTACAATTGCTTTTACAGGAAGACCGCCTTCCGGCTTATCAACTGAGTTTTCGGAATTAGCAGGAGCTGGTGAATGATGATGCACCGGTTCCATATCTGCCGGTCTTTCAAATGAAGAGACCCGTTCTTCATGCATTGCTTCGGCTGCCATGACAGCTGATTTCTTCTTGGATGATTTTTTCTTGGAAACCGGACTGACTGCAGCGGACTTTTTCTTCTTTGAGGGAGTCGCTGCCGAACTTGCCTGTGGGGATTTCTTTTTCTTGATGGCCATAATCCATCTATTTGTACTGAAACGAATTAATCAATCAAAAAACACACATCTCAGGTAATTTCCCGCAGTGCTTTAACATTGAGTATATGGATATCACTGCGGTTCACCTCAATCCAGTTACGGTCACGAAAATCAGTCAGGGCCCTTACTACGGATTCCGTTGTTACACCGAGTATGGTTCCGATCACCTCTCTTGTCAGAGGCACAGTCATCCTGCCTTCTTTTACGGTGAGTTCAAGGAGAAGAGATGCTAATCTTGAATGGAGTTTTTTAGTACCAAGCGCAAAGATCATGTCCTCTGCTATACGCAGTTCCGTAAGAAGCGATTCCGTAAGCTTTTCGGATACCTGAGGACTTGCAGCCACAGCATTCCAGAGAGATGCCGGAAAAAAACACACTTCGCACTCATTCAGGGCCACTGCCTGAAAAAGAGATTCCTCTCCTCTCATAAGTTCCCTGTGACCGATCCAGTCCCCGGATGTAAGAATCCGGTAGGTCTGCTCTTTTCCGTTCCGGGATACTTTATAAAGCCGGATCCAGCCGGATCGTATACAGTACCAGCCATTCAGAGGCTGATCCATTGTGAAGAGCACCTGGTTCTTTTTTAACCGGAATGTCCTTTTACCTGAATCCATACGGTTCAGTTCCGGGGCCTTAAAGCAGAATAAATGTCCGCCTGATGCAATTTCACAGTCGGTACAGGATACCATAGACAGAGTTTCGCTTCCGGAGTCACAGCAGCAACCTTTTTAAGTTGCCCTGAGCATATGCTTTCAGAAATATGAACCCGGAGGAATCTATTTTGGTTTATTTTGCTGTCCAGCTGCCCCTGATCGGTGCGGCCTTATCCCTGTTTTCATTTTACCTTTCCATCTCATTTCTGCCGGGCAGAATCGGTATGTTTCTCACCGGCTATTCCTCAGAAACTCTGAGAAAAAGCACCCTGAAATGGTCCGCGACCGGAATGGCCGCTGTTTCCGGAGCCGCTCTTCTTCTGTATTTTTTTTATTTTACAGAGCATGATCTCACTCTTTATAACACAGCATACCATTCATCATCCGATTATGATGTATGGATCCGGCTGACTTCTGTAATGTGGGCACATACATCGGGTATTCTTCTTTTTTCCTCATTTGCCGTGGCGGCAGCGGGTGCAGCTGTATTCTGGAGAAAATCTGATTCGGCTCTACTGCTGATTCCCTTCTCAGTTGTATTCGGTCTACTGCAGATGCTTCTTGTATTTCATCCGGAAGCACTTCCTTTTCGTTCTTTTCCGGTTCCGGTGCTTATGGGAGCGGGTGTCCCCCTGCCGGATCTCTACTGGACCCGTGCTGTATTCTTCCCTGCTGTGATTTTATCTTTTGTATTTTTTATGATTTACTATGGTTCCGTCGCAGGCAGTCTTCTCACCGGAACCTCAGAAAAAATACCGGAATCAGACCGGCTCCTGATGGTTTCCTGGGTTCTGGGCGCACTGGCCCTGATTACTGTCCCCTTTTACAATTTCCAGGCTCTCCCCGGAGGGAGTCTCTGGAACTGGAATTCCGATGAAACCCTGACTTTGGCTTACATTTTTTCTTTAAGCAGTCTGGTATACCGTCTGCGGACACAGAAAAGCACAGACCTTATAAGTGTTTCGGCGGCTATTCTTAGTTTTCACATCGGTCTTCTGTTTCTCTGGTCGTCTCTTTCCAGAGTATCCGGTAATACAATGGCCTCCCTCGGAGCCGGTGAAATCACAGGTGTTTTCACTCTGGTTCACCTGGCCGGAGTTTCTGTTTATCTTATTCTGAAAAAAAATACATTTTACCATCAGGCATCCTCCGGCAGCATTACAGAAAAACTTTTCTCTTTTATATTCATTATTTTATCTGTTTTTTTAAGCATAGCGGCCGTGTATTCCCTGATCCCTGCGGACTGTGCATTTTACGGCTCAGAGCTGCTCTGCTCCCGGACCGAACCGGATACTGCACTTCTTACCCTCATTGCAGGTCCTTTGCTTCTTTCCCTTCTGATTATTTCTGCAGTCCTCATCGCCTATACAGGGAAGGCAGGTCTGACTCTTTCCGCAGCTGGTGCTGCAGCAGGACTGCCGGCTGCCCTCCTGATCTGGTTTTTCCTGTATGATCCAACTGCCAAACCAGGGATCGCGTCCCTGCTGATTCTGATGCTTGTAACCGCCTCTGGTACTGTAATATTAACAGATTCACTGATTCATGCTTTTAAGAACAGGGGCAAAGATATTCGCTATCTTTTTTATCCGGCTTTTACAGCAGGAGGAGCCGTTTTTACAGTATCCTTCACTGCTGCTTCACTGGCCCCTTCTGTAACGGAAGAATTTCACTACAACCTGATGATGCAGTTTCCGGAATCCGACCAGGTGCATTACTACAGTGGCGATAAAATCTATTCCAGTGGCCGGGAGGTCCAGGCTGCAGATCTGTTTATCACGGGTGTTTTTACGGAAAATGCATACAGGCTGAACCGCGCGAAACTCCGGGTTGCAAGGGAAGCTCACTTCTTTTACCGCAGTCCTGGTAATATCCGCTTTCTGAGGGCACCGGAAGAAGGACAAAGTCCCCACTCCCTCGCGCATACTCCACCTGCCGGAACCCTTGATTCCGTTCTGTATTACTACTTCGGACACCATCCCGACAGCCGTCTTACAGTATATACTCAGTCATTTCCTGAAATCAGCCCCATATCGGGTGAGGTAATTACCCGCGCTGACCAGCCGGAAACGCTGCGGCGCCGCTACAGTTCTGCAGGAAGACATTCCCTGTTTCTGAATGACCTCACTGCAGAAATCGTATCTCTGAAAAGTCCGTCCGGTGCTCTGCCCGCTGATCTGGATTTTCTTTATGAGTATTATTTTTATGAGGCCAGGCTGAACCCCGAAGCATACTACAGTTTTTTTCCGGAAGCACTGACTGCAGAAATCAGGTTTCGCACAATGCCTCTCCTTAGCCTGGTTTGGATCAGTTCACTCTTTCTTCTGTTTCTGGCACTCTTTTATCTGCTGACCGAACTGCAGCATTCCGGTCAGTTTCTGCGCTCGATCATCTCCCCGGAGGAAAACGGATGAAATCCTTTTATTATACCACAATACTCGCAATGTCTCTCCTGCCTGGCGCTATCCTTCAGGGACAGAATGCCCCTCAGGGTTCTGCACTCACTGGTTCCGTCCGAATTCACGGGAATGTGATTGATCGCAGCACCGGACGACCTGCGAAGGCATCGGATATCCGGCTCCTTTCTTTTGAGAACATGGAAAACACAGAATCCGCCGACGGAATGCAGGTGCTGGCCAGTCTGCCCCAGGAAAACAGCCGTTTTGATTTCAGCGGAATACCTGTACGCAAATCCGGCTACCTTCTGAGTCTCAACTATGACCATGAAAATTTTATTAAGGTAATCCCTCTGGAAACAGTCACGAGCGGAGCCCCCGTAACCGCAGACGTGTATTCCAGAGGTGCCCCGGCAGACTCAGTGCAGATTACTTCCATGCAGCTGATCAAAAAACTGCAGAAATCCCTTTCAGTGGAACGGGCCTATGTAATATCCAACAGGTCGAATCCGCCCCGGACTTATTCCACAGAAAAGCTGCGGTTTCACCTTCCTCAGGGAGCAAAAAACCTGAGTGCATCTCTGAAGCTGGAGGAATCCGGAATGACTGTACCTGTGGGGGTGCGTGAATCAGAAGATGGCACCTATTTTCAGATTGACCGGGTTTTCCAGACCGGAACCAGCACCCTGACTGTTTCATTTGAGTATCCTTCTTATGAACTGCCGGATGTAATGCCCGATATTATTTCTGAAGACGGCTCATCCCCTAAATCTCACGGTTTCCGGATACTCTCCTGGAAACCTGACGATGCCAAACCCGACGTGGACGGAGGGGAATCCGAAGAACTCGACATTCCGAACCTGGGTAAACTGCTGAAAGTGAGCTATCCGGAACAGGGTGAAGTCATTCTTGATTTCCGGAAGGGCGGGATTTACCTTGAACAGGGCATGGTATCTGCGGAAAATCCGGTTTACGGCGGCTGGAAAATGAGTTTTACTGCACTGATCATTTTTACTGCTTTACTTTTTCTGATATTCATTTTTATTAATCAAAAGCAAAGGTCCTGATTATGAAAAAATTACTGTTCCCCGCATTCATTCTGATTACTTCAGCGTTTTCGGCCGGATGTTCCAATTATACCCAGGAAACCCCAACGATAAATCCGCCGGTACTCACTTCTATAGATAAAAAAAGAAACAATGAATTTGTACTGAATATTATGGCCAATAATACAGAAATCGGCTTTGCCGGTTACCGGATGTACACGGGTAATACAGAAAAAGATGCACGGGAGGCTCCTGCAGCCAACGGATATGAATGCGCAGATTCCCTTGCCAATCTGCCTGACAGGGCCATTGCATACCGGATAGAAGTTTCTCCGACCAGAACCCAGCCTTCTTCCGAATCCAGCAATATTCTCTGTACTATAACATTTACCCTTACTTCCGGCACCTGGGTGGCTGTCCGCTCCCTGATTTATAAGGATTTTCTTACCAAAGACACCAGTATGTCCTCGAATGCATTGCCTGTTCCCTGACATTTTTAGTTGCGCTCCTGACACTGAGTAAAACAAAAGGACTTATGGAACAGATTAAAAAGCAGTTACCTGTTATAATGCTTTATGCAGCAATTGCCATAGCTATGATTCTGATCATGAGCATTATGTGCAATTCATGAAAAATAAAAAAATCCTGGACATTTTACCGGTATTTTTTTACTATTAAAATTCAGATTAAAAAGGAGCCCGTTTAACATGGCTAAAAAGACCACAGGAAAAAAAACCGTTACCTCAGCAAAGAAAGCCGCATCTGCAGAAGGCAGCAAATACTCTCTGATCGATGAGGTTCTCAGCGGAGTAATCAGTATTGCAGAAGTATCTTCTAAAGGTGAAGTAAAAATCAAAAAAAGCGATCTTAAAGCAGTTCTGGAAACCGCATTTGAAAACGGTGTAAAAGCTGCCGCATCCGGTCAGAGAGTCCGTTTCCCTGTGATCGGTATTCTGGCACGCAAGGAAGTGGAAGCCCGAAAAGCAGGTAAAGGAGTAAACCCCTTCACAGGAGAAGCCATGGTAATCAAGGCCCGCCCCGCTTCAAAGAAACCCCGCTGGAGCTTTCCTGCAGCAGTAAAAGAAATCTTCGCAAATAAAAAATACTGGTAAGGTGAAATCTGGAACAGCTGATCAAAATAGAAGATCTTTCTGCCGGTTATCAGACCCGCAGAAGTCTGTTCCGGTCAGCTGTCCGGATTCCAGTCATTCAGGACGTAAATCTCACCATTGAAAAAGGAAAAACAATCGGTCTTGTGGGTGAGTCCGGCTGCGGCAAAACCACTCTTGGGCGAGCTATCCTCGGTCTGATACCGGTATTCTCAGGGAATGTAATTTACAGGGACGGAACCACTCTGTCTTCTTTAAAAGAATCCCAGTTCAGAAAATACCGCTCGCGCCTGCAGATTATTTTTCAGGATCCTTTTTCTTCCCTGAACCCAAGATTAAACATAGAAGATCTCATTATGGAAGGTCTTCGGGTGCATTTCCCGGATCTATCCCAGACCGAAAAAAAGAACCGGATCATTAAGACCCTGGATCTGACTGGTCTTCCTGCCTCATATCTTACTAAGTTTCCGCATGAACTCAGCGGGGGCCAGAGGCAGAGAATCGGAATTGCAAGGTCACTCGTACTCGAGCCTGAGTTCATTGTATGCGATGAAAGTGTAAGTGCTCTTGATGTTTCCATTCAGGCCCAGATCATAAACCTCCTGATCGAAATTCAGGACTCAATGGGCATTGCTTATCTGTTTATTTCCCATGATCTTTCCGTCGTGGCGCATATCTCTCATGAAATTGCGGTAATGGACCAGGGAAGAATCATCGAACACCGGTCCGCTTCTGAGGTTATGTCTGATCCGAAGCATCCGGTAACAAAAAAGCTTATTGATGCGATTCCTGTTCTTTCCTGAACCGGCGAACTCCCAGTGTCCTCTCCATCCACGGCAGAAAAATCACACCCGACAGTGATGTAACTGCAACCATCAGAAACAGCATAAAAGAATAAGTGACACCGGTCAATGGTTCGTAATTCAGGACCGAAAAACCATAATAATAAACAACTTCCCTCGCACCGGCGCCTCCAATGGTGATCGGCATCATGGCTGCGGCAGCAGAAACAAGAAACAGGGATATGTAATTCAGATACTCGGTGATACTGCCGGTTTCCTGAAATGCCTCTGCCAGGAAAAGTGCCGCCATGGTCTGAAGCCCCTGAAGTATAAAAGCATATTTCAGAACCGGGAATACAACAGGCATAAAAATCCGGAACCAGCGCTGCACTGCAAATACATAAATAAATGCAATAATTCCGGTAACCAGCGGGAATATATATATTATTTTATATATTTCCGCAAAATCTGAAAACACCAGAAGCCAGGAAGCAATATTGGTAAGCGCCACAACACCGGACATACGGTCCAGAACCATAATCAGAAGCAGACTCTTTACTTTAACTCCGCTGACTTTATTCAGAGCATACACCTTGTATCCGTCCCCCCCGAGGCCTCCGGGAAGAAACATATTGTAAAAAAGACCAATATAATAAAGAAGAACATTCCAGGGACCTGGCACATTTACTCCCCTCGCCCGAAGAAGCATCTGCAGCCGGTATGCGCTTACTATCTGAGAAAGATTATAATAAACCCAGGCCATAAACGGCCAGAACGGATTTATTTGCAGCATGCTGCTGAGAATTTCACGGGGATCAAGCCTTGCTGTAACAAGCCATAAGGCAGCCCCGGTTACAGCCAGTTTAATCAGGACGGACGCTGTTTTCTTCAGTTTCCTGTACATCAGCCTTTTTTTCCTGTTTATAAGGAACCATATAGCCCCTTTCTCTCAGGTGCCATTCAAGAGTTTTATCGATTTTTTTTATATGTATAAGATGAATTCCGTGCTTTGAGTACAGCTCCGTATATTCGTCAATCAGATAGAGGTATTCACCTGTGGTAAGCACATGGTCCCCTTCCCCGGGCAGACGGTATTCAGTGATACTGTCCGTGTAAAAACTCCAGGAAGGATAATACACTTTCCATAATACTGCATGAATCCCGGCCTGTTTTGCCTTCAAAGCAGCCTCATAAACAGGTCTTTGCAGAGCTTCCGCAGCAGCCGGAAGAATAACAAAATGCACTGCAGCGGAAAAAATAAACCCGGACGCTATAAGTTTCCATTCTTTAAACAAAGGCAGAAGAAACATCATCATAAGGTAAACTCCGGCAAGAATCATAAGAGTTTTATAGGTGCCGGAAAGAAATACGGTTATCAGTGCATCCGCAGCTATACCTGCATAGCCGGTAAGCCCCGGACGCAGCGAAGTCAGAATATCGGGAATGAAAGCCACCGTCAGCAGAAACACAAAGGGAGGCAGATACATCAGATAATCTGAATCTTTTTTATTATAATGAACAGCCATCAGTATAAAGAGAGGAGTATAACCATAAACTGCATAATGCGGCAGTTTTGTACCTGATAAGGAAAAGAACACTGTAACGAAAACTGCCCAGATCCACAGAAACCTTGGCAGACCGGCGCTTTTAAAATCAGAAGGAAGTTTCTGCAGGGCACGTATCAGAAACCAGGTGAAAGGAAGTACACCTGTAAGAACCACAGGCATATAATAAACAAGACTGCCTGCATGACCTTCAAGTGAATCAGAAAAACGTTCCACATTATGCTTCATGAAAAAGCCGTCAAAGTATTCCCATCCGTAGAGACTGAAGGCATACGCATACCACGGCCCGGCAGTCAGCAGGAAAATCAGGATACCCTGCGGATGGAAACCAATACTCAGTATTCCTTTATAGTCTTTTTTTATAATATACCAGAGAATCACAGCTGCCGACGGAATAAGAACGGCTATGGGTCCCTTTGTCAGAAAACCAAGTGCCATGAAAAACCAGAGCCCGTTCAGAAACCGCTTTGCATGTTCTCTGATGTATTCCATAAGCATGAACATCGAAAGCGTAAGGAAAAGATTCAGAAGGGAGTCCGCTATGGCAGCTTTGGCAATCAGACTTACCTGAACAGCCATAATCAGAAAAAAAGCGGCGCGAAAAGCGATGTCTGCAGTAAAATATTTTTTTGTATAATACCATACAGATCCTGCCCACAGGAATGCGGCAAGGGCGGAAGGAAGTCTTGCCGCTGCTTCATTCAGACCGAAAACAGAGAGACTGAGAGCCTGAAACCAGTAAAACAGAATGGGCTTATCAAACCTGGGCTGCCCGTTCAGATACGTAAACAGCCAGTTGCCGCTGCGGATCATTTCCCGGGATGCCTCACTGAAAGCACCTTCGTCTGCGTCAGTCAGAGGGATTACGGCCAGTGGTACAAAAAAACTGAAAAATGCCGCCGCAAGCAGAACAGATATTTTTACACTTTCTTTACTGGTATAAGGACTCATCCCTCTCGCTCCTGAAAACAATCCGGTATGCGGCAGCAGCCCCTGCAATGCCGATCAGTGATCCGATAATCACATCACTCAGAAAATGAGCATTTACAATGAGCCTGCTCATTACAATGGAGACACCGAAAGCCAGCCAGAGAATCCGGAAACCCGGAAATAAAAGCGAAAGGGACACTCCGACTGCCATCCCGGTAGCGGCATGTCCTGAAGGGAAAGACTGCATAGTATACGAAGTCTTTTCAAAAATGTCCAGAGCCAGCAGATGGAATCCGAAACGGTCTTCAGAAAGGAAAAGCTCCGGCCGGCTGCGGCCAAGAAGGGGTTTCAGGATGTTCACTGCGGCCCCTGAAATAACAACAGACAGAAATACATATAAGGATTTCAGAGCAGCACTGTAATTTGCGTGTCTTGCAAACAGAAATCCGGCCCCTGTGAATATCAGATAAAAAAAGGACTCCCCTGCAAAAGTATATACTTTAAAAAATTCTACAAATGAAGTATCCGTTACTGAATCCGCAAAAAGAGCTATCTGGCGATCAGCAGTGAAATAGGAAAGAACAGATAATAATACAGCAGAAGCTGAAGCACCCAGCCAGAATCCGGAGGAGTTCAGAGCACGAAGCCATCTCTGGCGGACAGTATCTTCTTTATGTAAAGATTTTTCAACTTTGGGCAGTTCACTTTCCCACTCTGCATAGCGTTCCGGGCTTAAACCCAGATGCTGCAGTACACTTTCTTTGGTCAGCGGCGTGGCCTCAAGAACGTCATCGATGGTAAGCAGAATCCGCCGTTTCAGAGAACGGGACGGGTGGCGGTATTTCAGGTTTCCCCACATCCAGCGCCCTGTTTCGAGCATACGAAAAGCCAGAGCAATCCTCTTTACTTCCTCGTCGTGCAGAGGTATTTCTGCAGATTCACCGGCAGAAACTGCCTGTTTTTTTTTCGCTGCCTTTACTGTTCTTTTTTTTACTGCCATATGAATGGAAACCTTTTACTATGCAGCCCAGCAGTCAATCAGAGTTTTTCTTTAAAACGGATCAGTTCCTTTTTCAGTTCCTCCAGAAGGCGCAGCTCCTCACTGATTTCAAAAATATTCTGGTTTTTAACTTTGTACTGAACTGCATCCACAACAGCCACTATGGGATCAAATCCAAGATTCAGGGCAGCCCCTTTCAGCGAATGGAGAGATGCGCGGAGTTTTTCCGGGGTTCTGAGGCCGTCTCTGCACTGAACAGACTCTTCTTTTACAGCAGCGGATTCAGTTTCCAGAAGATTTATAAAATGGCCGGTTAATTCCTTCAGAAGAGCGGTGCCGCCGCTTCCCAGTTCGCAGAGAGACTTAAACCGGGCGGATGATATCAGATGATCAAATCCCTCAATCATCGGAATTATTTATCCTCATCGGCAGGCTCTGCCGCGGATGCAGCATATTTCCGTTTTCTTTGTTCCCTCCGGAAAGCAGCCAGGTCTTTAAACTCTTCTTTACGAGTCCCGGCCTCGCTGATGGACCGGATAATATTCCGTCCGTCTTTTACTGAAGTCTGCGAGGTTCCAGGGAGATGAGAGGAAATTCCTCCTTCGAGAGCCGCCCGCATGGAAATAAAGGCCTGATTCGGAATCTGACCGTCGCGATTCACTGAAAGCTCCGGTCTGATTCCTTCAACAAAATACATACTGATTTCGCCTTTGTTTTTAGCATAAATCTTTCCGCGCGGAGTGCAGACAAAAAAATCTTTTATGTAATCGTATGTTGCTTCGGAAATATTGACTTTGCCCGGTTCCCCGGAGGATTCCATCCTGGAGGCGGTATTCACTGCATCTCCCCAGATATCGTAGGCAAACTTTCTTTTTCCCACCACCCCTGCCGTCACGGGCCCTGTATGAATTCCAAGCCGAAGCTCCCAGAAGGATTCACCGGCAGCTTCTCTGCTTTCTTTCAGGATTTTCATAAACCTTTGTATTTCGAGAGCGGCAAGAACTGCATCCACCGGATTCGTGCGGTTCGGAACCGGAATTCCCCCGGCACTCATGTAGGCATCTCCGATGGTTTTTATTTTCTCAAGGTGGTAACGGTCCATCGTATCATCAAAATAACAGAAAAAACGATCAAGTTCCGTCACAAGTTCTTCCGGAGATATATCGGCGGCTTTCATGGTAAACCCTTTGAAATCCGTAAAAAGGACACTGACCATCTCGTAGGAACGGGCCGCAGCCCTTCCGCTTTCCTTGAGTTCTTCCGCAATCTCTGACGGGAGAATGTTGAGGAGAAGCTCATCAGATTTTTTCCGCGATTCTTCGAGGTCATGGGTACGTTCTGCCACTCTGACTTCCAGAAGATCTCTTTCAAGCTGCAGCTCTTCGTAAGCCTGGGCATTGGCAAGGGAAATGCCGGCCAGACTGCAGAATGCCTCCAGCAGAGCCTGATCAGTTTCGGAAAACACAGACCCATCCAGTTTATTGAGTACCTGAATGGCTCCGATGATTTCCCCCTGCGGATTTTTCACAGCCATGCTAATCATACTTCTGGTACGATAGCCGGTTTTTTTATCTAATTCCCGGTTAAATCGCGGATCATCATAAGCATCGGCAAGATTCAGGGTTTCTCCGGTCCGCGCGGTATAACCAACGATACCTGCTCCGGACGGAATCCGGATTTCACTGGTTCCCTGAGCCACCCGGGACCAGAGCTCGGAAGTATCTTTGTCTATAAGGAATAAAGTGGAGCGGTCTGCTTTCATTACATCCGTTACTTTGGACATAATCAGACGCAGAAGTGAATCCAGATCCATTTCGGCCATTATGGACCTGGCAGAATCCATTAAAATAGCAAGGTTGCGGGCCTGATGATTCAGATTCAGAAAATGCTTATATTTAACGGCAAGCTTCCCGTTTTCGTGAATTACATGTTCGGGAATAAAATCAGCACGAAGAGTGTCTTCGAGATAGAGCAGCTCATCCCCGGGCACAATATTTTTTCTGCTGCGCACAGCCTTTTTCTGAACAGGTACAGACGGATTGACAGAACCTGTTTTTTTCCGGGAGGCTGATTTATTTGTACCCATATTAGTTATATCACCAATGATCTTATTTTTTTTCAATAATTTTTTCAGATTTCAGGGATGCCGAGAGCCTCTCTGAATTCCTCGGTAATGTCCATCAGCTGAGGATGTAAAACCGGGTTTGCGGCAGCTATTCCCTTACTTTTAAACGGATCGTAGGGTTTCCCTTTCAGATCTGTGATTACAGCCCCTGCCTCCCCTGCTATTACCACCGCAGCAGCAGTATCCCAGGGGGATAATCCTGGTTCGTAATACCCGTCAAACCTGCCTTCAGCAATCCAGCAAAGATCGAGGGCCGCGGAACCGGTTCTGCGTATTCCCGTTGCATGAGTCAGGACAGACCGCACACCCGACAGCAGACCGTCGATTTTTCCGCTTCGATCATAGGGAAAACCTGTTACAATCACCGCATTCTTAATATCGGTTAACGGAGATACTTTTAAAAGCCGTCCGTTTTTGTAAGAACCCTTTTTTATAATTCCTTTGTACATTTCCCTGAATACAGGCAGATAAATCAGACCCGCCACCGGCACCCCTTTCCAGGCAAGACCGGCGCTGATGGCATATAAAGGAATGCTGTGTGCATAATTCACTGTTCCGTCAACAGGATCAATCACCCATGTGAACCCCGAAGACCCTTCTGCTGTTCTGCCTGATTCTTCGGCAAGAAGTCCGTCTGAGGGAAACTGTTCAGAAAGAAACTCAAGTATTCTTTTTTCGCTCACAAGATCGGCGGCAGTCACCAGATCCCGGAAACCGGTTTTGGTATCAATTCTGAGACCTGGATCTTCCCTCATTTCGATCAGCATATCCCCGATTGTGGGTAAGAGTTTTTCAGTCAGGGCAATCCGTTTTTCTGTTTCAGTGTAATCGAGGGTCATAGGCCAGTTTCGGATTCTCAGCGGCTGCCTTCAAGTATGAAAAAATTAATTTTCTGCGGTTTTTTCTTGCTTCTCTGAGTGTTAAGTTATTTACTGTCACTGCAATGAAAATGAAATTATTTTTATTTATAGTATTCCTTGCCACCGGGTGCTCTGAACCGCTTCTGCGTTCTGTGTATCCGGAAATTAAAGGAATCCGCCTGGTTTACGCCGGTGTAACAGGACCAAACTCTGTTCATCTTAAGTCAGAACCTCAGGAAGCGCAGGCAAAGATCAGTTATGAATGTCCCGAAAATGCTTCCTTCCCGGTCAGCCCGGCCCGCTGGGACTGGTATGCCGCCGGCACATGCGAAAACTGCAGAGTGAATTTTACAGCTGACCTGATTCCTGTAAAAAAGGCAGTTTCAGAACACGTTAAACGCACTCTTCTTTCCTCAGAAAACATCAAAGCCACCGATGCCGCATCTCTTATCGGACTTGATCCGGCAATTCGCCTTATAAATGCCCAGACTGCCCCTGATCTCGATATAAACAAAACTGTCTGGTCCGGGGGAACTTACGCAGAATCCCTGCTTAAATCAGGGAGCATCCAGACTCTGATTAAACAGAATCCCGATGAAGCTCTGCTTTTTGTCTGGTTTTATGCTGAACCTTCCCCGGCCGGAACACAGTATGAGCATACAGGCGATGGAGGTAAAGTCAGGGAATGCAGAAGAAAGATCGTTACTGCACCAGTTCAGGATTCAGTGGATTTCCGGGTAACGCAGCATTTTTTTCTTATCCGCGCCGCGGATCCGGAAAATCTTGCCGCTGATGCCTTTGAACCAGAGGATGAAGACCAGGAAATCCCTGTACCGGTAGTAAGGGGATTCACACTCCCCTCCGGAAAAAAAGGAGAATTTTCTGCTGACTGGAAGGCAGTATCCGAATCTGAATTCAGCAATTCAGTCATTAAGGTTTTCTCTTTAAAAGGACCGGAGATTCTGTTACGGGTAAATCAGAAACAGATCACAGACTCCGTTACCGAGGCCCTGAAACCGGTCACTGAGGATTATATCCGCCGTTTTGGGGAGTTTACTGCAAGGGAGCGAAAAGAAGCAGGTTTTTAGTTGCCTGCTGCGGCTGTTCACAGTATGCTGTTTCTGTGAAAAAGAAGTCCGGCTCAGCTGCCGAAACAATGAACGATGCCGTATTTATGCGAAGGGCAGTGATCTCCCTCATTCTTCTCAGTTTTTTTATACTGGGAATCCTTTTTCTGATTTATACCTCGAAAATGCTTCTCCTGATTTTTTCGGGAATCATTCTTTCGGTACCCCTTTCCTTCAGCTCAGATATCCTGAGCAGCCGCTTCAGGATACCCAGGCCTGCAGCCCTGTTAACAGTATCATTATTGTTAATTTTTTCATTATTACTTTTTATAGTTCCGGCTGTACCTCTGCTTTATAAACAGGCAGCAAAACTTATGAAAAGTCTGCCTGTTGCCTTTGATACCCTGTATCAGCAGTCGCTTGAATTTCCATGGACAGAACCATTCAGAGAATACCTTGAGAATCCCGTTTCACAGATTGATTTAAGCAGTATTAATCTTCCTCATTTTTTTTCCGGAACTCTTGAAATCATTGCATATCCACTGATTATATTTGCAATTGCGGTGTATCTGGCCTCTGATCCTTCGCTTTATGTAAGGGGTTTTCTTCGCCTGTTTCCGGTCCGGAAACGCGGGAGAATTCACGATGTTCTGAGGGAACTCAATTATATTCTGCGGTGGTGGCTGTTTGGTCAGAGTATTTCCATGCTGATTCTGGGAATCAGTACTGCTTCTTTTTTATACTTTATGGATGTACCAATGGCCCTCTTCCTCGGGATTCTTACCGCTGCTATGACTTTTATTCCGAATCTGGGACCTGTTATTGCAGGAGTACCCACAGTGCTAACAGCATTTACTGTAAGTCCGGCCACTGCGCTGATTGTATTTCTGTTTTATGTAGTTTTACAGAATATTGAAGGATTTATAATCACTCCCAATATACACAGCCGTATCATCAGTATGCCGCCGGTTCTGATCCTTTCTGCGCAGGTACTTCTTGCTGTACTGACCGGTATACCAGGGGTCATACTTGCCATGCCCCTGGTAGCAGTTATTATGGTGCTTATACGAAGGCTGTATATTGAGGATGTTCTGAATGATTTCAGTTAAAGGAACGCAGCACCTGAAGTTCAGTATCGTTGATAATCCCCCTTTTGCGAAGACCAGTCAGAAAAATCTCCCGGATTTCCGGATCACAGTTTTCCGTCAGTAAATAGCAGAGATCCATAACCCTGTTTCTTTCGTGCTGTTTTTCTGTGATTTCCCTGATTACATCTGCAAAGCGGGAGTAAAAATCCTCTGTTTTTGCCAGCAGCATTTTCACAGAATCAGGCAGATATTCCTTTACCCGCTCTTTACGGTATATCCTGTAATCCGAACTCAGCCGGTTGCGGAAAAAGACGAAAGGTACAGATTTAAGCGCTTTGGGCCGGTAAAATGCAGTACCATCCAGAATCCTGCGTGCAAAATCCTCTTCGCCGGCAGCCATTGCAGCCAGGGCCGTGTGAATATTTCTGGCAATCAGCCCCATCACAAGAGTATTCAGCCTTTCGCTGCTGATTCCGTTCAGATAAGAAAAATGCGCATTACCTTTAATCTGGCTGTTCCGGTATAACTGTTCCAGGGCAAAAGATGCAGATTCGCAGACATTCACCCTGCCTTCCTCGCTTTCCATGGAATCGATGAACTGGGAAAAATGCAGCACCTCATCAAAATCCCCGTCGGAAAGAGCGATAAAGCGGATAAGAACTGTGCGAAGCTCTTCCTCAATAAGATACATAAGCGAAGTATTGCTTAATCTTTCCATCAGTTCAGCTGATGCCTTAGGATCTGTAACATTTAACAGGTAAATTATTATGATTGAGTATTTCTGCACAAACTCCTCAATCTCTTCATTTGTGAGACTGAGAATCCGGCGAAGCGATGATCTGATGGTGAGAAAGTCCACTTTCTCGTAAACTTCGCGTACAGAATCCGGCGATTTAAGCATTGTTTCTGTCTTATCCATATTATGAGAATAACGTCTGCGGATTGCAGAAAAATGATCGTAATGTTACAAAAGGGCGAATTCTTACAGATTGTAAAGAGGCAGAACGGACGAAGCTTTGTTCCCGGAGGATGGATTCCTGCGGGCATCCTGGATTTTATCAAGAAATTCCTCGGCCTGATATTTCCATTCAGAGTCATCATCAAGGAGAGTATACGCAGTAAGGTAAAATTCAGCCCGGTCCAGGTAACCCAGAGTGAAATAAAGCAGACCAAGGTTGTAATAAGATTCTGGAAAATCGGGATCAATTTCCAGTGACCGTTCGAAATAACGTATGGCCGCCGCATATTTTTTCTGGCGAAAACAGATATTCGCCATATTATAGAGGGCTTCCACACAGTCCGGGTCTGTCTGCAGGGCCCTGCTGTAATAATCCAGAGCTTCTTCGTATACATTCTGATCAAATCGGAGATTCCCCATTTCAATCAGAGCGCCCCTGTGTGACGGTTTTTCTTTCAGTATCTCAAGCAGCAGCTTCTCGGAAAGGGAGTCATCGTTCTGCGAAAGACTTTCCAGATATTCAGTTTCTTTTACTGTGAGCCGGGAAGAATCGGACCAGCCGGCCTTATCGAAATTCAGAACACTCCCGCTTTCCGGAGGATCCGAATAGCCGAAAAGAAGCTGACCTGAAACAGGCTCAAGCCGCAGACCGCTTTCTTTTATATAAAGAAGTCCGGAGTCAGGTTCAAGGTAACTGTACCATTCCCGGTCCGGGTGACTAAGGCTCAGGGAACGGATTGACTGTCGGAGTGTGCGAACAGATACCCCGTGATTCAGACAGTTTTTCAGGAACCGGATTTTTTTCAGATCCGTGAAACTGAGCCTGCCTTCCTGACCCTCTATCAGACCGGTCCTGATCCAGTACCGGATCTGATACCGGGTTATCCCCAGTTTAACAGCAGCTTCCCGTATGTCCATAGAGGTATTGTTTTTCCTCTTTCCATTCCGGTCCATCCGCATTTTTTGAACAATAAAAATATTTCCAGGCTTGAAAATATTCCCCCTTGTCTGATATTATGTCGTATAGGCCTATCCATGGAAACGTTTACGCACCTTCATCTGCACACTTCATACAGCCTTCTGGACGGAGCCATCCGTATCCACGAGCTGATGGAATATGTAAAACAGAACGGTATGAACGCAGTGGCAATGACAGACCACGGAAATATGTTCGGTGCCATTGAGTTTTATAAAACTGCTAAAAAAGCCGGAGTTAAGCCTATCATCGGACTCGAATTCTACGTGGCACCCGGCTCCCGCTTTGAAACCAAACAGATGGAGAATCTGGCCGACGGAAATAATTACCATTTAATACTTCTTGCAAAAAACAACAAAGGTTATCAGAATTTAATAAAACTTGCTTCCCGGTCCTACAGCGAAGGATTCTACAGAAAGCCGCGTATCGACTATGAGCTGCTGGCCGCCCACAGCGAAGGACTGATCTGTCTGTCTGCCTGCATCGCAGGAGAAATTCCCAGAAAAATCATTGCAGGCCGGAATGAGGAAGCCCTGGAACTGGCGGGGCGGCTCAATGAAATGTTCGGTCAGGGGAATTTTTTTCTGGAAATCCAGAATCACGGCATTCCCGAAGAAAAAATCTCTGCTCAGGGAATGGTGAATATCTCACGAAAAACAGGAATCCCTCTGGTTCTTACCAATGACGCCCATTTTTTAAAGAAGGAAGACCGGCAGTCCCAGGATATTCTTCTTCGCATCAATCAGAAAAAGACCCTCGAAGATGTTCTGTCTTTTGGGTTTACCGACGACTTCTTTGTGAAACCGCCTTCTGAAATGCTTCAGCTTTTTCCTGAACTCCCTGAGGCTTTTCATAATACTAACCTGATCGCCGATATGGTCGATCTTGATTTTAAATTCGGGAACCCGCTTCTTCCGAAATTTGATGTACCTCAGGGTTACACTCTGGATTCTTATATGCGGGACCTTGCCTGGAACGGGCTGAAAAAAAGATACGGCGAAAACCTTCCTTCGGAAGTTACAGAGCGGTTCGAATTTGAATATAACGTAATAACCGGCATGGATTTTCCGGGTTATTTTCTGATTGTTCAGGATTTTATAAACTGGGCCAAATCCACCGGAATTCCTGTAGGGCCTGGCCGGGGTTCTGCCGCAGGATCCATTGTCGCTTACGGACTCGGCATTACCGATATTGACCCGCTGAAATATGACCTCCTTTTTGAAAGATTTCTGAATCCGGACCGGAAAGAAATGCCGGATATCGATGTGGATTTCTGCACAGAACGCCGCGAAGAAGTAATAAACTATGTAAAAGACAAATACGGTCATGATCAGGTGGGTCAGATCATCACCTACGGAACTCTTGCAGCCAAAGCCTGTCTGAAAGATGTGGCCCGTGTAATGAACATTCCCTTCGAGGAAGCAAACGGAATCTCAAAAAAGTTCCCCGACGGACTGAATATCACCATTGAAGATGCCCTGAAACAGTCCCGCGAACTGGCTGAGTATGCCTCATCCGGTCCCGTTCAGAAAAACCTTTTTTCCGTGGCCCTGAAACTCGAAGGCAATGTCCGCCATACAGGAGTCCATGCTGCCGGAGTGGTCATCGCTCCAGGCCGCCTTGAGGAATATGTTCCTATGGCTACGGTTGCAGCCAAAGGAAGCGATAAAAAACAGGACCGCATCCTCGTTACTCAGTACGATATGAATGTACTAAGCGATGTGGGTCTGGTCAAAATGGACTTCCTCGGACTGCGAAACCTTACCATTATTAATGATGCCTGTAAAGAGATTGAACGCCGCCGTGGAATCCGGGTCGATTTTGATTCCCTTGATCTGAACGATACTAAATCCTATCAGCTGCTGCAGAAAGGAGATGTGGCGGGAGTATTCCAGCTGGAATCCAGCGGAATGCGCGAATTTGTGCTGCGTACCAAACCAGAACGATTTGAAGACCTCATCGCACTTATCGCCCTTTACCGTCCGGGTCCTCTTGATTCCGGTATGGCGGAATCCTACATTAACAGAAAAAACGGACGCGAAAAAGTAAGCTATCCCCATGAGGATCTGCGCGAAATCCTCCAGGATACCTACGGGGTAATCGTTTATCAGGAACAGGTAATGCTCATCTCCCGGATTATCGGGGGATTCACTCCGGGCGAATCTGACGCACTTCGAAAGGCGATGGGCAAGAAAATTGTCGATAAAATGGCGGAAATGCGCGTAAAATTTGTGGAAGGAGCTGTAAAAAAAGGTTATAATCAGAAATTCGCAGAAGAAATTTACGATCAGATGGCCGAATTCGCCAAATACGGATTCAACAAATCACATTCAGCCGCATATGCGATGATCGTGTACCGGACGGCCTACCTGAAAGCCAATTATCCGGTAGAATACATGAAAGCGGTTCTCGATTCCGAAATCGACCGGACAGAACGGCTTGTCTTTTATATCAATTCCTGCCGTGAGATGAATATTAAGATTCTCGGGCCGGATGTAAACGAATCAGGCCTGCACTTCACAATAACTGACGATGACACAATCCGCTTTGGTCTCACTGCCATAAAGAATGTCGGGGAACCCGCAGCACGATCCATACTCGATGCAAGAGCTGCCTGCGGAGGTAAATTCGCCTCCATTCTGGAACTCCTCGAAAATGCAGATCTGCGCGTATGCAACCGGCGTGCACTCGAAGCGCTGATTGCAGGAGGGAGCTTCCTCACTCTTGGTTATACAAGACTGGCGCTCAATGAATCCCTCGATACTCTTCTGAATCAGGCAGCCCAGAGCCGTAAAGACAAAGAATCCGGTCAGGAATCGCTGTTCGGTCTTTTTGCATCCGATGCCGGCGGAACGGGGGCCTCAGATCCGGACCCCGTCCCCAAAGGGGAGCATGTTGCGGAATATCCGGAACAGGAAGTTCTTCAGAGAGAGAAAGAGGTTCTTGGATTTTATCTGACGGGTCATCCATTAAAAAAATATGAAAAAGATCTTAAAAGGTCAAAATCTATAAATATTCTGGCTATAAAGGAACGCAGCGACATCGACCGCATTGAACTGGCTGCAGTAATCACGGAAATTTCTGTACGCCAGTCCAAGGCCGGAAAGGACATGGCCCGGGTCAGACTCGAAGACCTCTCCGGGTCCATAGATGCCATGATCTTTCAGTCCGTTCTCGAAAAAGTAAAACCTATGCTCCGGATGGATGTGCCTCTCCTTTTTAAGGGTAATGTTAAAAAGAAAGAAGATACTGACACGGCTGAGCTGATTATATCGGATGTGGAAACTCTGAATCAGGAGAAAATCGAAGAAAAACTGGAAAAAGCCATTCATGTCAAACTGGACCGGTCACTCGCAGATGAAACAGTCACGCAGACCCTTCTGAAAATTTTTTCAGAAAACAAAGGGAATCTCAGCGTGTTTTTTCATCTGAACGGAGGCAGTGATTTACAGGTGATCCGGGCACACGACAGTTTCCGAGTTAATTATTCGAAAGAAATGGTGCAGCGGATAAAGAGTATACCCGCTGTTAAAGAAATGTTTTTATCTTCCGGAGACCAGATCAGAAGCCTCTGATCAAAGGTCACCCTGGATCAGTACTCCAAAAGAGCGGTTCAGAGCGCCGCGTATATCAACCTCATAAAAACCAGGATTCAGATGACTGAAATTTGCTGAGGAATGATCCCCCTGGACATGCATGGAATCAGTGATCATTCCATCCTGCTTAAGGTCTATCCTTGAGCGCCCGTGGTTGTTGCGTATGGAAATGGAAAGGGTCAGAGAATCCTTTGTTTCCTGAATCAGATTGTAAATTACCTTAGGTTCAGTTTCTGTTTCTGCAGCCTGCTCCAGCTCTATACGGGTATTCCTTGAAGTGGACGCAAGCGCCGCTGAACGGACAGATACGGCTGCCATTTCCCGGACAGCAAATCCCTGGAGTGTGGATTTCACTATCTCAAGACCCGATTTTGCGGTTTTAACGATTATACCCGGTATGGTTTCGGGCAGACTTCCCTGTTTTAAAGCGGTTCGGTAATCATAATCCACCAGATTCTGCAGGTAAACAGGCACAGGCTTTGATTCCCCCTGCTTCATAACGCTGAGGGAACGCAGAACCTGCTGCAGAGGCACGGCAAGATGGTTGTTTTCGCTCAGAAAACGGGTAAAACGCTGCTGTTTAGCAGAAGGCGATTCCCTGCCTTTCAGATAATCTATTACTTCCGCTATCAGAAAAGCATCTTCATCACTTACTTCCGAAGCTTCTGTCTGCTCTTTCTGCATCCCGATAACCGCTTCCTCAAGGGCACGGACCAGCCTGAGTTCAGAACTTTCTCCGAATTTCTGACTGCCTGAAAGAAATGATTCCCAATTAAACTGATCCATATAAGTACCCGCCCTTAAGTTCTATACAGAGTAAGACGAAATTTTTTCAGTTTTCCTGCATAAGAGCTTTAATTTTTTCTGTGGCACGCATCATTTGTACCGATACGCTTCCTTCGGTCATTCCCAGAAGTTCTGCGGTATATTTATAAGGAGTACGCGCTATAAAATGCCCTTTGTCTTTTTTCTCGAGGAGCCGGTTCCTTTGGCTGTATTTTTTTTCAAGGGCTTTTTCGATCTGTTCCAGCTCATAATCCAGACTGCGCAGCGCCCTCTGTCTTTGTTCATCAATGAGGAGCTTTTCTTTTCTGCTTTTCAGATCTACTATTGAAGTATAAATGGATGAGATTTTATCTTCACTGTCTATGTTTTTAAGTTCCTTTTCTGACAGCAGATCCTTAAGTCTGGCCAGTTTCATTACAGTTTCTGATAAGGAAGCGCCGGTTTTTCCGGCCACGAAAGACAGTTCATTACTGTCCAGATCCAGATAATAAATAAATGATAACTTAAAAACCACCCTCAGCTCAAGACTCAGGGACCCGATTGCCCGGCGGAATGAAGCAGTAAGGCCGTCATCATACAGCTCTGACTGACTGCGCGGATCAACAGTGTTTTCGATGGAGCCGTATTCCTGGCCGGAACTGTCCGTGCGGCTGACACTCACCGTCTGAATTTCACGAATGGTGCGCATCCAGTCAATGACCAGATTCCGGAGGACCGTGTAAAACCAGGTGCGGAAACTGGAACGGCCCTGAAAGGACCGGAAACGGTTCCCTTCCCTCAGCCTTTCGTAAGCGTACAGAAAAAAATCAGAAGCAGCATCTTCATCAAGGTGAAAGACTTTCAAAGGAAAATTGTATATATCGCCTGCATACTGAGTGAAAAACTCGTGGATAGCTTCCGGGTCTCCCTGACCGCATCGTTCGACAAGCCGTACCACAGCTTTCCGGTTATCTTCCTCATTCCGGGAAGATTCAGTGTTCTCGTGCTCAGACAGATCCTGTAATTCGTCTGTTTCAAGGAACGGCTCGTTATCTGCTATTTCTATAAGGGGCATATTCCGCAGCTTACTCCATGGTATTAACTTATATCGACACGACCTGTATGACAACTAAAATCCCTGTGATTAAAGAAAAAACCTTGAAATCAGCCATACAGCCTTTCAGATCGGACTGTGAAACGTTTTCTTCTTCTGACCGCTTTAATGGCAATGTTTACAGTAAACGGAGGTACTTCCGCTCAGAATGCTTCCCTTTCGGTTTTCCGCTGGCCCATTGGTCACAGTAAACTGCCCGAAATCCCAGGAATCACTTCCTCTTTCGGGGAATCAAGGCTGGACCATTTTCATACAGGCCTCGATATTGCGGGCAGTGGTACTCCGGTGGAATCCCCGGCTGACGGGGAAGTCCTTTTTTTTCAGACTGATACACACAACCCGTTCCAGCCGGAATCCGGTGCCGGAAATTTCCTGATTCTGGATCATGGTAAAGGTCTCTGGAGCGGCTATTATCATATGAAAAGCATCCGGTTTCAGGGAAGCTCCGTCAAAGCTGCGGCTGTCATCGGAGAAAGCGGTAATACAGGGCACTCATACGGAGCTCATCTGCATTTTTTTGTGACCGACCAGCATGGTTCTTCCTATCTGAATCCTCTCAAACTGCTTCCTAAGGCGGAAGACAGCAGGGCACCGGTCATCGGACAGATGGAAATCCATACGGGCGAGTCTGTGACGCGCCTGTCCTGGCCTGCACCCCAGCAGATCAGACTTACCCGGGATTATCCCCTGGAAATCAGCATTATTGACCCTGGTATGGAGCCTTATCTCCGGCGCGGAATCAGCCTTCTGCGGTGGAAGGTAAACGAAGAACCTTTTCAGGAACGCAGTTTCGACAGAATCAGCCTCACCGATAAAGGATGGACGGTCATGGATGAAAAATATACATTTAATGAAGTGTTTAAAGGAATGAACTATCTGCTTCACGGAGCTGTTCTCCGGCATGGTTTAAACACCGTAACGGTTGAGGCAGCGGATTTCAGCGGTAACAAAGCAGCAGCAGTTTTCACAATCGAGGTCAATAAAGAAAACTGAGCAATGTACCTTTTTAAGGGTTTTACCGTTTTTCATTGTGCACCCGGGGGGCCTGCCAGCTACTTGCAGGTAGCGGGCAGGAATATCGAATGACGCACTTATCTCAGCTCCTTTTACCTGAATCTGATTCTGCGCCTTTTCCTTAACATTCACCACAATCACTCTTAATCAAGGCAGCTTATGGTGGTTTGAAATCAGTCTCTCTTACTCAGTTGCCATGGCACACTTAAAATTATAAATGATTGTGGCTTTTTCCTCGTACCTTCACTTTGTGTAGCAAATTGTATAAAGATACAAGTTTTTCGGGACCGGCTGCGGTTCGATTGAGTAGGACCCATCCTTCCATACGGCCATGGCGGCAAAGGCTTTGTCGACCGGCTCCGAGTTGTTTAATGCCCAAAAGCCAATCGAATCAGAAGCACCTGCCTCTGCCAGATGGCTTAGCCCGGATTATGCATGACGATGCAACGATTGTCTTAATTTGGGCGACGAAT
>CAZQKZ010000023.1:0-42173 GCA_964594095.1 uncultured Leptospiraceae bacterium
AGAGAGAGGTTTGATTGAGTATTTTGATTTGTATTGGAAATAGTTTTAAGGATAAGGAAAAGTGATATTAATTGTATTTATTGTGGTTATTTTAACGGTCTGATTTCTTATGTGAGAGAAGTTGCCGCCCGGACAGAGCAGTTCTGGTGCCCGATCCGCCATGCAAGGCCTGAGGCTCCCCGCCATTCGCGTACAAACTTTTTTGTGGATTATGGGGATGCATCCTACCATGAAAAACTTGAAATAATCCGGAAAGAACTGCAGCAGCTGACACTGGAAGGCGAAAGTCCTGAAAATTCTCTATCTCAAGGTAATCCAAAAAAGAAGCCGAAAAAGCGTTAAGTCTGATTTCTGAGTCGTCTGGGAAACGGAAACTGGTTTTTCGTGTATCATATAAAATACAGGTAAAAAAAACCATGCCTGGCCCAAAAAAATGTCAGAATGACAGTTTGCCTGTCTCATTGGCAGTCTGATTCCAAAAATACCGTATGGATTAGCCATTCCCGAACAGAAAAATCAGGCACAGTAATTGCGTGTTATTCATAGGAGGTGGGTTATGAAACTCAGAGACTTAATCCCCTGGGCTCCTGAAACCAAAGCTCTTTCTGACAGTGACCGCGATCCTTTCAGCACATTTGAGCGGGAATTCAGGGAAATGACACGGCGTTTCTGGGATACTGATCTTGCCTTTACAGATACAGCCGGCATGATCACTCCCAGGGTAGATGTTAAATCTGATGATCATGCGATCACAGTGACCGCCGAAATCCCGGGCGTTGACCAGAAAGATATTCATGTCACCTTTGAAAAGAATCACCTGATTATTTCAGGCGAAAAAAAACAGGAACATGAAGAGAAAAAAGAAGGGTATCATCGCCGGGAAAGAACTTATGGCAGCTTCAGAAGAGTGATCCCGATCGATCATGAAGTGAAAGAAGGTGAAGCAAAGGCTCACTTTAAAAACGGAGTGCTTACTGTGGAACTTCCAAGGACAGAGGAAGATAAAAAGAAATCACGCAGTATTCCCGTTGCTTCAGGATAACCTGACTGATTGCAGTTCAGGAACAGAAAAACCGGCAGATCAGACTGCCGGTTTTTTTTATTTTCAGGCATCGGTCAGTGCATCCACACCCGGAAGCACTTTGCCCTCCAGATATTCCATGGATGCCCCGCCACCGGTGGAAACATGAGTCACTTTATCGGAAAGCTTCGCCTTGGAAATGGCACTTGCGGAATCGCCTCCGCCAATGACAGTTACCGCACCGGACTGAGCGGTTGCATCGGCAAGAGCATGAGCCACGCCATAGGTGCCTTTTGCAGTCGCTTCAATTTCAAAAACACCCATCGGACCGTTCCAGATGACAGTCTTTGATTCAAGTATGATTTTCCTGAATGCATCGATGGAATAGGGTCCGATATCGAGCGCCATTTTATCTGCCGGAATCTGACTTGCTGCAACTGTGGAGATTTCGCCGGTAGTCCTTGCACTGAAATCAACTGTATCAGTCACAGCAAAGTCCTGGGGAAGCACGATTTTGTCCCCACCCTTTTCAAGGAGCTGCTTTGCGATTTCAAGTTTATCTGCTTCGAGGAGAGATTTTCCGATTTCGTATCCTTTTGCTTTAAGAAATGTAAAAGCCATTCCGCCGCCAATAATGAGTTTATCTACCTTTGGAAGAAGACTCTCAATCAGCAGGATTTTATCGGATACCTTAGCTCCCCCCATAATCGCAATGAACGGATGCTGCGGTGCGGCAAGAGCCTTACCCAGATAATCCAGCTCTTTTTTCATTAAATATCCGATAGCATTCTGTTTAAAATACTTAGTAACGCCCTCTGTGCTTGCATGCGCTCTGTGGGCAGTGCCGAATGCATCATTGACATAAAGATCTCCCAGTGAAGCGAGCTTCTTCGCAAATTCAGGGTCATTTTTTTCTTCTTCTGCATAAAAGCGCACATTTTCAAGAAGGAGTGCCTGACCGTCCTGCAGTGCAGCAGCGGCCTTTTCCGCAGTTTCGCCGATGCAGTCTTCTGCGAAAGCCACAGGTGACTGAAGAAGACCTGACAGCGCTTCAGCCACCGGACGAAGACTCTGAGAAGCATCTTTTCCTTTAGGTCTTCCCAGATGGCTCATAAGAATCACCCTTCCGCCTCCTTCCATCAGTTTACGGATGGTGGGAAGAGCTGCTTTAATCCGTTTGTCGTTATCAACCCTGCCATTGGAAAGCGGAACATTGAAGTCCACTCTTACAAGAACCCGTTTTCCTTTCACATCAATCGCATCGACGGAAAGCTTTTCTTTGAAAGACATATGAATTACCTCAGGATCCTCCGGGTTCTCCGGAGGATTTTATTTTTTGCTGAATAAACTCAGAAATTCTGCAGTCCAAGAAGAACTCCGGCTGCCACTGCAGAACCAATCACACCGGATACATTCGGCCCCATCGCATGCATAAGCAGAGAGTTAGTGGGATCGTACTCCGCTCCCACATTCTGAGACACACGCGCCGCCATGGGAACAGCAGACACTCCCGCAGAACCAATGAGCGGATTGATTTTATGCTTTGAAAAAATGTTCATGATCTTTGCCATTATGACACCGGATGCGGTACCAATGGAAAAGGCGATCACTCCAAGAACAATAATGCCGAGAGTCTCCCAGTTCAGAAACTCCTTTGCGCTCAGCTTGGTACCTACTCCGAGACCAAGAAATATTGTTACAATATTGATCAGAGCATTCTGAGTGGTATCCGAGAGGCGATCGACTACTTTGGATTCCCTCATAAGGTTTCCGAACATAAAAAAACCGATCAGCGGTGCTGCAGAAGGCAGAAGCACCATGGTAAGGAGTATGGTTACAATCGGGAAGATAACCTTTTCTGCCCGGCCCACATAACGCAGCTGTTCCATACGGATGCGGCGTTCTGCATCTGTTGTAAGAAGTTTCATGATCGGAGGCTGAATCATAGGAACGAGTGCCATGTAAGAATAAGCCGCTACAGCAATCGAACCCAGAAGATGGGGAGCCAGAGCACTCGCAAGGAAAATGGCAGTCGGACCATCCGCCCCCCCGATGATTCCGATTGCCGCAGCCTCTTTTAAATCGAAGTCTATTGCCGGAACCAGGTCAGTAAGAAGCACTGCTCCGATTAACGTGGAAAAAATGGCCATCTGAGCCGCAGCCCCGAGCAGAACTGTACGGGGATTTGCAAGCATAGGTCCAAAGTCTGTCATGGCTCCCACGCCCATAAAGATCAGAAGCGGGAATACACCGGATGTAATTCCGATTTTATAAACGTAATAAAGTATTCCGCCCGGATCGGAAATACCGGCCAGAGGGATGTTGGAAAGAATGGCCCCTACACTGATAGGGAGCAGCAGGAGCGGTTCAAATCCTTTAACTATAGCCAGGTAAACAAACAGAAGCCCCACAGAAATCATAATGAGTCTGCCGAGTCCTTCCCATACATCCGAATGTGCACCGGAAAAATAATAAATACCGGTAGTTTCAAAAAAATCCACAACGAGCTTTCCGATGGATGGCAGCTCATAGAGACCTTTATAATTTGCGGCAGGCTGATTCTGAACGGGCTGAGCCTGAACCGGAGCCTCATGCGGGTCCGGTACGGCCTGTCCGTAAAGCGAATCAGGGAGCATGATCCCGCCGGAAAATCCAATGGTCAGAGCTGCAAAAACGCCTGCTTTCAGCCAGGATATATTATGGAATTTAATATTCATACTGATTCCTTTCCTTTTCTGAAATTATTTTACTCAGCCTATCACAGCCAGCAGATCGCCGGACTGAACCACTGAACCTTTCTCGACTTCCAGAGCCAGAATCTTACCGGCTTTGGGGGCAACCACAGGGGTTTCCATTTTCATTGCTTCAAGAACAATAATGACTTCACCCTCTGCAACGGTATCGCCGACAGATACATCGACACGGTACACGTTTCCGGGCAGATTTGCTTTTACTTCTGTACCACTGACCGGTGCATGAGCTGCCCCGGATGCGTGGTGAGCCTGTGCCGCCGGTGCTCCGCCTTCTGCTACATTTACTGTATGAGTTTTACCGTCGATTACAATGGTGAACTGACCTTTGGAAGCTCCGTCCGATACCGATACATGATTTGCTTTTCCGTCCACAGTAACGGTAAAATTTCCTGACGAGGATTTCGCTGCGGAATCCTTTTTTTCTTCTTTGGAAACTTTACGCACATTTACAGCGCACTTACCCTGAAGGAAATCAAGACCTTTGTTCCCGCCGGTTGTTTTATGGGCTCCGATTATGAAGATGTTTTCATCTGTTACAGGCAGTCCGTGCTTCTCAAGGATTGCTTTTGCTTCCGGGATACCTGGTTCCAGAATTTCCAGAGGATCCCCGGTAAAAGGAGGTTTTCCCATCTGTTCGGAGGCAATCTTCACGATTTCAGGGTCTGGTGCGACCGGGGTGCGGCCGAAATAGCCGAGTACCATGTTTCCGTAGCCTTCGGTGATTTTTTTCCAGGGACCCTGGGTTACATTCGCATAGGCCTGCTGAAAATAAAACTGAGATACCGGAGTCACAGAAGTACCATACCCGCCTTTGCGCACACATTCTGACATAGCCTCAATCACCTGAGGATACAGATGCAGCGTACCGGTGTCCCGCATCATCATAGTATTTGCAGTGAGCGCTCCGCCCGGCATTGGGGAGAGAATCACCTCAGGAGAAATTGCCAGCGCTTCAGGAGGAAAGAAATAATCTTTCAGTGCTTCCTTAAAAACTGCATTAGCTTCCATGATTTTATTAACATCAATGTCGAGAGTGTAATCAGAGCCTTTGAGATTATGCCAGAGACTCATGAGATCGGGCTGGGCTGTACCACCGGAAACCGGTGCGCGGGCTACGCAGACCCCGTCAATATCAGCTTCTATAGCGGCACGATACTGAGCGATTCCGTTCCCCACAGTTTCATGAGAATGAATCCAAAGTTTTACATCTTTACCGACCATGGCACGGGCCGCTTTTACAGTATCGTAAACTTTTTTAGGATTCGCGGTTCCGGATGCATCTTTAAATACAATAGAATCAAAGGGAAGACCGGAATCGAGGATTTCGCGAAGTACTTTCATGTAGAAAGCTGTATCGTGTGCCCCCTCGCAGCCAGGAGGAAGCTCCATAATGGTAATAGCCACCTGATGGTGCAGACCGGCATTCTTAATAGCATGGCCTGAATATACGAGGTTGCGCACATCATTCAGAGCATCGAAGTTACGGATATGAGTGATTCCGTGTTTTTTAAACATCTTTGCATGAAGGTCGATCATATCCTTCGGCTGAGCAGAAAGGGCAACCACATTGATCCCCCTTGCCAGTGTCTGCAGATTTGCATCGGGGCCGGCCGCTTCCCGGAATTTGTCCATCATATCGAAAGCAGATTCGCCGCAGTACATAAAAAGGCTCTGGAAACGGGCACCGCCTCCTGCTTCAAAGTGTGTGATGCCTGCATGACGGGCTGCCTGAACAGCAGGAATAAAATCCTCCGTAAGAACTCTGGCACCGAATACTGACTGAAATCCATCCCGGAAGGATGTGTCCTGAAACAGAATCTTTTTCATGAAACCCTCTTCTATTTATTGTGAAATTTAATTTAATACGAACAATTAACCTTTGGCACGGAAAGCTGCCACAGCAGCTGCAATTACAGCAGTGACATCACTGCTATGATGCGCTTTCGCTTTAGCTGCTTTTTTTGCCTTCTGACGTTCCAGCTCATCCTTGATTGCCTTTTCTTCTGCAAGGGTTGCTGATCTGAGGACTCTTGCCATGATATCGATGAAGAAAATCAGTATGATTAAGAACAGAAATACCAGCCCCATTCCGATGACTAAAAGCTTTAAGCCTTCCATTACAAGCATAGATGCAACACTCCGAGAAACAGATTTTAATCAGAACCTGAAAAAGCCCCGCACAAAACTGATTCCCGGAAGCTTACAGTCAAGAATCTTATTCCTTTTTTCTCTCAGGAATGATAAAAATCACCAAAAACCCGGTCGCCTACAGAAAAACCATAATCCCGTTTGCAATGCTGTGCAGAAGGAAGGGATAGGCAAGTCTTCCGGTTCCAATGCGGATTACCGATAGAAGCAGACCCGATAAAAAATAATAAACCGACATTTCCGCGCCGGAAGGAATATGGGCCGCACTGAACAACAATGCAGAAATAATATGACCCAGCCAGTGGGGAGATTTACCGAAGAGACCCGGGATCAGTTCCCTGAAAAAAATTTCTTCTAATAAAGGAGCAGATATGGCACCCAGAAACAAAACAAACAGGCTGAATCCGTCCGGTTTCCAGAGAATGACGGAAGGCTCTGTCATCCGGATAAAGGCAATGATCCACAGTGTACCCAGAAATCCGGGAAGCAAATAGATCAGCGATTCCATTCCGGTTCTGAACCGAAACAGAATTCTCAACCTCCAGGCCGGTAATACGGCAGCAAGCAGTGGGGCCGCCATACCCAGAAGAAGAGGACTGAAAATCCCCATTCTCAGATCCCAGCTGAAATGCGGAAACCGAATAAAATGAATCAGAAAAAGCAGAAATCCTGCTGCGGCTAATGCAATTCCGTAAAGGACCAGAAATACCGGATAACGCGGATGGAGAGATTTCTGCAGAGTTCTTTCAGTTTCGATCCTTTCCTTCTGCGACCTGAATCTGTGATCTTTCCATGCCTGATTCAGCGATTCCAGCTCCCGTAGAGAAAGATGTATCGCGGCATTCTGACGCAGAGATCTTGGCAGAAGTTTCCAGAGAATTCCTGCCATCAGTCTTTCCTCTTCATTTTTCCGAAAGAATGATTGCATCCCGGTTTACTTATCGGAAACTCTGACTTTCCCGGCGATATGAAAATCCTTTATAAAATCATACCGGTCCTCTTCTTTCTGGTAATGGTGCAGCCGGCTCATACTGAAAGCGAAGACAGTTATTTTACACCATTCGAAGAACCAGAAACTGTACACCCAAAAGTCAGTGTGCCGGACCCTCTTCCTTCCCCTCCTAAGAGCAATTTCCCTGTTATAAAGGAACAACCAGCTCTGCCACCGCCGTTCCCGGAAAACCAGCTTCCGGATTCAGGTAAAACGGCGCTTCTTGCTGCTCATCCCGCATGGAATGCCCTGCTGCATTACAATGAAGCAGGTGAATCGGATGCCAGGGGGAAAGGTTTTTTTATTGCGGAGGATGGCTATAAAGATCCGGTTTCGGAACTGTTCGCAACTATAAAAGCGATGCAGCTTCCTCCCGGGGAACACACTGAAGATCACGCTGTCTGCAGATTTCCGGCCAGACTCCGGTTTCTGAAACAGAATGGTTTTTATTTTACAAATGAGCATCTGATTTCCTGCGAATCCCGGGACCGACTGCTGAACAGAATCGCAAAAAATAAAGTTTCTTTGGTTTTTGCTTCGCACAATCCCGGAAGTGCCGCCTCCATGTTCGGACATACCCTTATTAAACTGGAAGGGGACACTCATTCTGATGCAGTGAATTTTGCTGCAGGTACTGGAAACACAGGACCGGTATCTTATGTGATAAAAGGCCTGACCGGAGGTTTTCAGGGATATTTCTCATTTGTTCCATATAACGATAAACTGTTTGATTATACCCTGAAAGAAGACCGCGAAGTCTGGGAATTTGAACTTGATCTGACTCCGGATGATGCAATGTACCTGACAGAGCATGTCTGGGAGCTTAAGGAAGCATGGTTCCCATATTATTACACAACTGAAAACTGCTCTTACCGGCTGCTTGAGCTCATCCGGGTGCTGCGGCCTGGTCTTAATCTTAAAAAAAATTTCAGATTATGGGTGCTGCCGGGGGAAACCGTCAGGGTTGTGCAGGAGACTTCCGGTTTAGTTAAAAATATTAAATATATACCATCTGTTAAAGAACGTAATCTCACTCCGGAAGAAAGAAAGGAATACTCCGGGTTTGCGGAACAAGTGAGCGAGCCTGGAAAGCTTCCCCTTATGCCTTCTGAGGGTGCAGACCCGGGAGAGCTGCGTTCCCCGCCGGCCTGGTCTCATCTTCCCTGGCGGACTGGCATCGGGGCTTCGGTGCATTCAGTAAGAGGGAATGCAGCTGAATTTTATATCAGACCAGTGCTGCATGATCTTCTTGACAGGCCGCACGGATATCCTGAATTTACAGCCCTTTCTTACGGGAATACAGTATTACAGTTATCAGCGAAGGATGGCAAAGCCAGAATCAGCGAATTTATCTTTGCGGATGTTCTTTCCTTAAAACCTCTTCCGGAACCTGAAATTCCGGGAGAATCATTCTTCAGCAGATTAGCGCCCTGGTCATGGGGAGCGGCATTTTCCTGGACAGACATACCTTACGGGGACAGCCTGCATGGAACGGTTTCCGGTTTTAAGCTGCGCCTATCTGCAGGAAAATCCTTTTACATTTATAATAAAAATGGAATTATTCTTACCAGTTCAGTACTTGCCGCAGGCAGAGCCTGGTGGATGCCGGAAAACAGAAGAACACATGCCTCTCCCGGAATTTCTGGACTCATTACAGGCGGAAGCAGCAGAATAAGATTCCTTGCAGAAATAAGTGGTTATCATGTAACGGAAAAAAATGTTCAAACGACGGAATTCCTTACCGGAATTTCTTTCTTTCCGTCCCGGGATACTCAGATCCGCCTGACGGTCAAAGGAAGTGAAAAAGAACGGGAAATGCGGATTTCATTTTACCTGAATCACTGAATTTTAGTCGAATGACTGAAAATTATTAAAACGATCCTTGACAGAACAAGGTTCATCAGGATACTATCAAAAAAAACTCACAGGAGATTCTATGAACAAAATCTTAATGGCAGTTTTTGCTGCCTTTATTCTCGTAGCCGGTTTCTCAAACTGCCGCACCACCCGCGAATGGCGTTATACAGTTCGCACTCCGGTAGGCTGCGTAAGCGAAGAAAGCGGAAGCGCATCTAACCTTGCAGAATGCAACGCCTGTGTTGCTCAGGCAAGAAAGTGGAACTCATATTACAACTACTGCAGCGGCGGAAGTCTGTAATAGTTTCTCTCTAAATCCGAACCGGCAGGGGAATTCCGAATTCAGGAAGCGCCTGCCGGTTCTCCCACCGCAGCCTCTCCTCCGTTTCCCGTAAATCCCGCTAAAAAAGAGTGGAAATTCCCTGGGCAGACCCGGAATCTGGACTCAGACAGCTAACCTCTGTCTTATTAAAAAAACCTTATCGTAAACAGGTAAACAAATGAATCCAGCCAGCGTAAATGTAGCCATAGTTGGCGCCACAGGTGCCGTGGGAATCGATCTGCTCCAGGTACTTGAAGCCCGCAATTTTCCTGTAGGCAGTCTGACTCTGCTTGCCAGTGCCCGGTCCGCGGGAAAAACACTCCCTTTCAAAGGAAAGCAATACACTGTTAAAGAGCTGACCAAAGATTCCTTTAAAGGAATTGATATAGCCCTTTTCAGTGCAGGTGGCTCCATATCCAAGGAGTTTGGTCCCATCGCAGCTGCTTCCGGCGCGGTTGTGGTCGATAACTCATCAGCATTCCGCATGGCCCCTGATGTTCCCCTGGTTGTGCCTGAAATCAATCCGGAAGAAGTTAAAAACCATAAGGGAATTATTGCCAATCCTAACTGCAGTACTATCATCCTTCTGATGGCAGCCTTTCCTGTTCACAGAATCAGCCCAATTAAAAGAATTATAGTATCAACTTACCAGGCAGCTTCAGGAGCAGGTGCCGCGGCTATGGAGGAACTTCGCACTCAGGCAAAAGAAGTCCTCGAAGGGCGCGAAGTTACAAAAAACATACTGCCTCATCAGATCGCTTTTAATGTTTTCAGCCATAATTCCGGTGTCGACATGCAGAGTCTCTATAATGGTGAAGAAATCAAAATGGTTAAGGAAACACATAAAATTCTTAAAAATTCTGATATAAGAGTAACTGCAACCTGTGTACGTGTGCCTACATTCCGGGCTCATGGCGAATCAGTACATCTGGAACTGGAAAACCCGGTTGAAATCAGCGATCTTAAAAAGGCCATTGATTCATTTCCGGGAACCAAAGTTGTGGATGATCCCGAGAAAAACTATTTTCCAATGCCGATTGATGCAAGCGGCAAAGATGATGTCCTCGTAGGTCGCATTCGCTATGCTTATGATTCCCGCGATAAAAAAGAGATCGAGTTTTTCTGTGTGGGTGATCAGCTTCTGAAAGGAGCTGCCCTCAATGCAGTCCAGATTGCTGAGCTTCTCATCCGCTGATTTTCAGGAACCCGGCCGCAGATGCGACCGGGTTTTATCAGGTCCCGGTAACTTCTCCCCTGAAATCCGCTTAACAAACAGCGTTCCTCATACGATTTTATAAAAAAAAGCTTTTCTGTCACACCCCTATGTTATAATGATTGTATAACACAGGGAGAAGACACACAATGAATTTCAACGAGTTTACAAATCTTTATTCACTACAGAAAACCCTTAGGTTTGAGCTGATTCCGGTCGGACGAACAGCACAGAAAATTCAGGAGCTGCAGGAGGGAGAGGATTCTACCCTGCTGCAGAGGGATACAGAACGGGCCAGACAGTATCAAAAAGCCAAAAAAATGATCGATGCCTACCACAGGCTCCATATAGAAGAAGCACTGCCGTTGGTCGATTTTGAAAAGCAAAAAAAAAAAAAAGATCTGGAATTCATTCAAAGTAACCTGTTTCGAAAGGAATTTGCTGATACAGACGAAAAAGAAAAAACTCTGAAAAAAATCGAAACATCTCAGGAAAATCTCCGCAAAGGGATTGTAAAAATTCTTACCGGTTCCGTTGAGAAGAAGTTTCTGGAGAAATATGCAAAGAAAGACATAGCGAAAATCGAAATCATCAAAGAACGATACGCATTCTTTGGAAAAAAGGAGCTCTTTGATCCCGGAAAGAACAGTGATTTCCGCAATGCAGCGGTCCGTGATGGATTCACCAACGGTGAGTTTGAGGAGACCATAGGGAGTTTCAAAGGTTTTACAACCTACTTTAAGGGTTTTCACGAGAATCGGGGAAACATGTATTCCGACGGAGCCGAAGGAACAGCCATTTCGAATAGGTGCATCAACGAAAATCTTCCTAAATTCCTAAGTAATATCCAGGTACTTGAAAAAGTAAAATCCGCACTTGCAAAGGAATTCAAAGAGGTTGAAAAAAACCTCTGCGCCGGAAAAAAGCTTGCATCCTTTTTCGATCTGGACAGCTTTCAGAATCACCTGAGCCAGTCGGGAATTGAAGAGTACAACCTGATCCTCGGCGGAAAGTTTGAGAAAGACTCTAAAGAAAAGGTTCATGGGCTCAATGAAAAAATCAATCTTTACAATCAGAAGCATCCCGATGCCAGGCTCCCGTATTTAAAACCTCTTTATAAACAGATTCTGGCAAAGACCGAAACCGCATCCTTCCGGCCCGAACCTTTTGAATCCGACTCTGAGATGCTTAAAGCAATAGAGGAGTTCTGGGAAAAGCAGATTCAGAATCCAAAGCATTTCATGGATCAGAAAATATTCCCGGTTCTGGAAAACTTCCAGGAGATCAGCAAAAAGTTAGGAAATATGAAAAATAAGGAGCTGGCCGGTGTGTTTGTGGACGCAAAGAGGCTCTCTGCACTCAGTCACCAGGCGTTTGGAGACTGGGGACTTCTAAGAACTGCTTTGCACATTAAATTCGAGTCAGATCAAACCTTCACCAGTGAATCCGCCAAAGAGCGCGCAGTCAATTCCTATATGAACCATGATTCCTATACCCTCCTCGAACTCGAAGAGGCCCTTAACTACTATTTCGAAAATGTAAAGAATCACGAAGAGACCAGAAACAATCGTAAAAGCCTGAAGGCCTTCTTTTCTGAGCTTAAATTTACTGAGACTCTTTCCCGTGAAGACAAAGGGGAGCTCCAAACGGAGGAGATAGAGAGAGATCTTCTGGAAATGATTAAAGAAAGATACAAAGATATTCTGCCTGTTCTGCAGGCGAAAAATCCGGAGGACAATCTTCATCAGAAAAAGGGAAAAGGGGGCGAAGTTGAACGAATGAAACAATTCCTTGACTCTCTGAAAACCCTCCAGAGGCACCTGGCCTATCTCCATTCAGAAAACTCTGAAACCAATGATTTTTATTATCATTGGGATGGTTGCTACGAAGCACTGAGTCCCCTGACCCAGCTCTACAATAAAGTCCGCAATCGACTCACCAGAAAACCTTTTTCCGAAGAGAAGATGAAGCTGAATTTTGAGCATCAAAATTTGCTCTCCGGATGGACTGAAAGTGTTACTGAAAAAAGTAATAATGGTACCCAGTATGGCGGTTACTTATTCAGGAAAAAGAATCAAATCGGGGAATATGATTACTTCCTTGGTGTTTCCAAAAGCGCAAAGCTTTTTCCATACGCTCAAAGCGAATCTATTGCCATAAATGATATTTCAGATTATGAAAGATTGAACTACTATCAATTAGCAAGTAAATCTTTTTATAACTCTTACTTCAAAGATTCAATTACTGGCCTTGATTATTCAGCACTTAAAGAAAAAGCGAAGAAATTTTTAATGGACTATGCAAATAGCAGTGAAAGTCAAGTCGGGGAACTAATTGAAAAGCACTTTGCAAAAGACGATGCAGTAGCGACTGGGTGTTTCAAAAAGATCCAGAAGACATTACCAGAGGATTTTTCAAAGATGCTAAAAAATAAGGAATTTAAGGAAATAAACAGTAGCATTAAAAATGGAATCACTACAGGTGTTCATAAACTAAATCGGCTGCCAGGAGCAAGTGATTTTAACACAGATATGGAATACTACTGGGAGGTCGATGCGAAATTATCTAAGTTGCTGAATGATGCAAAAGTCTATGAGTATTTTTCAATCTCCGATTCAGAATTTCAGAGGCGAATTGCTGATAATTCCCACAATGGATTATATTTATTTAGAATTGCTAATAAGGACCTGAACTATGCAGAATCCAAGGAGAAACGAAATCGCACAAAAAGGGGAAAGGAAAATCTTCATACCATATACTTTAAACATTTAATGTCCGCTAATCAATCAGTTTATGATCTTGGAACAGGAGAAGTCTTTTTCCGAAAAGCCAGTATAATTAATGAAGATCGGGTAATTCATCAAAAAAATTCGCCTATTCAACGACGCACCAGTGACAAAAAAAGCCAATTTAAATATGACATCATTAAGGACAAAAGATATACTGAGGATAAGTATTCTCTGCATCTTTCTACAAGCTGGAATTTCAGTGCCATAGGTGATGGGAAATCAAACTCATTCAATCCATTGGTCCTTGACTATCTAAATAAATCTAAAAAAATCAAAGCAATCGGAATCGACCGTGGCGAACGGCACCTTCTATATCTAACCCTCATTGATGAAAAAGGAAAGATTCTGAAGCAGTTCTCTCTGAATACAGTGAAAAACGAAGCAGCCCAAAGCGATATCGACTACCGCGATAAGCTCGATAAAAAAGAAAAAGAGCGGCAGGCGGCCCGGGAAAACTGGGATGTCATTGAAAACATCAAGGAGCTCAAAGAGGGGTATCTTTCTCAGGTTGTCCATCGGATCTCTGAGATCCTGGTTGAAAATCAGGCCATTCTGATTATGGAAGACTTAAACTTCGGATTCAAGCGGGGCCGTTTCAAGGTCGAAAAGCAGGTCTACCAGAAGTTCGAGAAGATGCTCATTGATAAACTCAACTATCTTGTTTTTAAAGGAAAGAAACCGACCGAGCCCGGCGGGAGTCTGAATGCCTATCAGCTTACCAGTAAATTCACTGCCTTTAAGGACCTGGGGAAGCAGACCGGGATGATCTTTTATGTTCCCGCGTCTTACACAAGTAAGGTCGATCCCATCACTGGATTCTATGATTTTCTGAAACCGAAGGCGACGACGATTCCGAGCAATCAGTCTTTCTTTCAGAAATTTGATTCCATTCGCTACAACAAGACGAGCGATCGGTTCGAATTTGAGGCGACCTACGGCAAGTTCATAGCTACCGCTGGTGGCGAATCGAACCGAAAGAAGAGCAAAACCGATGCAACTCTCCTGGCCGATCTTGCTGCAAAGAAATGGACCATCTGTTCTCATGATGCAGAGCGTTACCGCATAAAACGAACAAAAAACGGATCAGTCTCCTATGTGGCCGTCGACTGCAATCAGGAGTTTAAAGGGAATCTGAAGAAGGCAGGCATCTCGTATGAGGATGGTTCGGAACTTCGGGACCGGATCGCCGCATCGAACGACGCGGCTTTTCTGAAAGGAATGATCGAGACCCTTCGCACTCTTCTTGCTCTCCGCTATAACAACGGAAAAAAGGGAGCCGACGAAAAAGATTATATTCTTTCGCCCGTTGCAGATGCAAAAGGAAGATTCTTTAACTCTTTGGAGAGCGATGAGACACTTCCAAAAGATGCCGATGCCAACGGTGCCTACCATATCGCCAAAAAGGGGCTGCTGCTCGTTGACAAAATCAGGAAGTTTGAACCGGTTGGGAATAAGAAATACCCGGATCTTTCTCTGTCGAATCATGAGTGGTTTTATTCGCTGTGGTTTCAGTGAGAAATGAGGAATGTTGATCCTCTACCAAGGAAGCAACACTAATGCAGAAGAACCCCGCCTGATTGAGTGCCTTCGCGGGCTCGATTTCGGAGCGGGATTCTGCTGAGGCGCTTATGGAACCCTATATACCCATGACTATGCTGAACGACTTCATCTTCTGCCCCAGGTCGATCTACTTCCACCAGGTGCATGGCGGCCTGCAGCAGGAGATGATTCACAGGAAAGCGCAGACGGAAGGAAGAATCGCGCATGATTCGATCAGTACCGGAAACTATTCAACCAGAACCGATATTCTATCCGACACAGAGGTCTACTGCGAACAGTTCAATCTTATGGGGAAAATTGACCTGTTTGAAATAAAGACCGGCCGTTTAATCGAACGGAAAAACCGCATTGCCGTTATTTATGACGGCTATGTATTCCAGGTGTATGCTCAGTGCTTCGCGCTGCGGGAAATGGGCTACACAGTTAAGGAAATTGTGCTGAGGGATCGCACGCACAACAAAAACTTCCCGATTCTTCTTCCGGAAGATAATCCGGAAATGCTGGCCAAATTTGTAAAAGTAATTGATGATTTAAATAATTTTAATTTAAACGATGATTCTTTTATACCGAATCAGGAGAAATGCCTGAATTGTATTTACTCTAACCTTTGTGATTACAGCCTATGCTAAGCTTACCCGATTTTAAAGAAAAAGGCCTGATCGTTTGTTTTACTTCAGAAGGACAGACGATTTCATTTAAAAATGACAATCTTGTTGTAAAAGACAAGGACGATAAAATCATACTGCAGCAGACCTGCTACCTGATTTTTTCCGTCTGGGTGATCGGGAACATCACTCTTACATCGGGCATTATACAAAGAGCTAAGAAATACGGATTTTCGATATTCCTTATGAGTAACGGATTAAAGCCTCAGGGAGTCTGGAATGCGGGCGCCGAAGGAAATTTCCTGCTTCGGGAAAAGCAGTATCAGTATAAAAATACTGACATCGCCTGGCATCTGGTTCGTAACAAAATTGAAAATCAGATTTTACTGCTAAAAAGTATAAGAAAAAAACCACTGGATGTTAAAACAACTATCGCCGATCTGAAAGGTTACCATGAACGCGAACTCGAAAATCCTGATTTCAAAACAATACTCGGCATCGAAGGCATCGCATCGAAGCAGTTCTTCAAAGCCTGGTACGGAGATCTGGACTGGAAAGGCAGGAAACCCAGAGTAAAAATCGATCCTATGAATGTGCTGCTTGACATAGGCTACACATATCTGTTTAATTTTATGGAGGCCATGGCCCTGCTTTACGGATTTGATATTTACCGGGGTGTTTATCATCAGAATTATTACCAGAGAAAATCCCTTGTATGCGACTTAGTGGAACCATTCCGCTGTATAATAGACAAAAAAATTAAAAATGCTTACGGACTCTCGCAGGTGGATGAAAAGGATTTTAATGTAAGCCGGGGAGCATATTCACTTCGGATCGATAAAAATAAAAAGTATACCGCGCTTCTGGTTCAGGACATCCTGAAATATAAAGAAGATATATTTATTTATGTTCAGGATTACTACCGGGCCTTCATGCGGAATAAACCCATACAGGAATATCCGGTTTTCCGGATAAAGGAGGAATCCAGTGCTGCTGATATCCTATGATATAAGTAATAATAAGCTCCGAACGCGGTTTGCAAAATTTCTGGAAAAGTACGGGCACCGGCTGCAGTATTCCGTATTTCAGATCCAGAACAGCGACCGGATCCTCGAAAACATTCAGCTTAAAATCAAACATGATTTTGAAAAGAAGTTTGAGCAGTCCGATTCCATTATGATCTTTCAGCTCAGTAATTCCTGTAAAATCACACGGTACGGATTCGCTGAAAATCAGGAAAAAGACCTGCTGATAGTGGGATAGGCCTGCCCGCTAAATGTAAGCAGCGAGCAGGAATTAAAAATTATATGTTAAAAATGGTAAATGAATGTCCAACTCGCTGAGCGAATTGTTCAGAAAATGCTTGACAGAAAGGCTGAATAGAGGGAAAGTAGAAGAGTCGGCAAAATTGCAAACCTCGGTCTTAATGACCAAAAAAGGGTCGCAAAGGCAAAAAAATGGCGAAAAATTGCTTAAAAAACAAGCAAAACCTGAAAAAATCCGGGATTTTCAACCAAAAACCTGCCTATTTTTGCAGACAGGAGTCCACGAAGGACTGAAAATTTCTACTATTGTAGATGCACATATTCGCTGTGTTTGCATATTACCGTCCACGAAGGACTGAAAATTTCTACTATTGTAGATCTGTAACCTGCAATTTTTTTCCCCTGGGTCCACGAAGGACTGAAAATTTCTACTATTGTAGCGGATGCGAGTTCTATCCTGCCGATCGGTCCACGAAGGACTGAAAATTTCTACTATTGTAGATTGGTTACTTCTACTTCCTTCCCGGCAAGGTCCACGAAGGACTGAAAATTTCTACTATTGTAGATGTTACGTTGGCAATAAACGAATCAAAGTCCACGAAGGACTGAAAATTTCTACTATTGTAGATAGCAGGGTTGTGTGTTCCGGGTTAGGCTCGTCCACGAAGGACTGAAAATTTCTACTATTGTAGATCATGTTCGCATAATCCCAGTTATACGCCAGTTACAATCCGCGTGGTCGGGCCTCCTGCCCTCCTTAAAAAAACAAATATTCACTTGACTGAATATGCTCAATTGGTTTAATTAATCCTGTATGTGGGAAATCAAATGGACGGACCAATGTAAAGAATGGATTTCTCATCTCGATGAGAACACAAAGGAAGATATTCTCGCTCATCTGCTGGTGTTGTAAGAAAAAGGTCCAGCTCTCGGCAGGCCATATGCTGATACAATTACTGGATCCAAAATCAAGAATCTAAAGGAATTGAGAGTTCAAAACAATCGAAAAGTCATCAGAATTTTCTTTGTTTTTACGAAAACAAGAGTCTGTTTGTTATTGGCCGGGGATGATAAGAGGGGAATTAAGCGATTCTATGATCAGATAATCCCTATTGTTGAGAAAATTTACTCTGATTGGTTGCAAAAGGAATCGAAGGAACAATTATGAAAAAATCCAAATCTAATAATGCCATTGATGAATTAAAGTCAATGATGCGCAAGGAAAGTATTGAACTAGCGGAAGCCAGAGCTCAGGATATGCTTTTCCAGATCAAACTCGCTGATTTAAGAAAAGAGGCTGGATTGAAACAACAGGATATTGAAGCTTTTTCTCAATCCGGGCTATCCAAAATTGAATCAAGGACCGATATGAAAATATCTACACTAAGAGAATATCTTCACAGTATCGGCATGGAATTAGAAATAAGGGCAAGAAAGGCTAAACATAAGAAAACTGATAAAATAAAAGAGTATATCTTGTTAAAAGGATGATAACCGGCGGTCGCTTCCGCCATCCATGGCTCCAGCGCCCGGACACGCGGATTGTGACCGCTGCGGGCCTGATGGCACTTGGCCTTTGCCCTCTCCCTTCGGTCGTGCGGATGCGTGCCGATTTTGGGAAAAAATAATGGCAAGCACCGCACCGGGCTGCCCGGCAAGCGCAAAAAACAAAGCCAGAAAATACCTGACAGAAAATCTGAATAATGGGAAAGTAGAAGAGTCAGCAAAAATGCAAACCTCGGTCTTAATGACCAAAAAGGGGTCGCAAAACCTGAAAAAATCCGGGATTTTCAACCAAAAACCTGCCTGTTTCTGCGGACAGCAGTCCACGAAGGACTGAAAATTTCTACTATTGTAGATAGGATTAGATTAAAGTAAAGCATACATTGAGCATAACGAATTCGCATCGGCGAGGCAGCGGGGGGATCTTTAAGAGGGGCCTTCTGAAAGCCCCCCTTATCCCAGCTCGCCGATCACTTCACCCAGACGGATTTTCTGACCTTCCGTGAGTCCTGGTTTCGGCTGAAAGATTCCTTTTTCAAACAGAAGCACTACTGTGGATCCCATCTCAAAACGGCCGATTTCTTCGCCTCTGCTTACAGGACGAGGATGCTCATAGACGCGCGTTCTGCGAAGGCGGATCCATGAATTCGTAGACATTCTGTCGTATGCAAGACTGATTTTACCCACATTCACAGCACCAACTTTAATAACGGCGATATGTCCCCTCCCCGTCCGGATATGCGTAGTAAGCCTTTCATTTTTTGGAAAAAGGCCGGTAATTCCGTCCACAGCCAGACGATTCACTGCGAAAAGTTTCCCTGGTATGTAACTGTATCCGATGATTTCGCCTTCACGGGGACTGTGAATTCTGTGATAATCCTGAGGGCTTAAATAGATTACCATGTAAAAACCATCCTGAAAAAAACCGGTGAGTTCCGGCCTGTCCAGAAGATCTTCCATTGAATAATCAATATTTTTTGCCTGAATCATCCTTCCCTCTGTAACCGGACCGAATACGGAAATTCTCCCGTCTACCGGAGAAACAACATCATGCTTTCCCTGAGAGATGGGTCTGACTCCCGAACGGAGTCCCCTGGTAAAAAATTTATTCAGAGATTTATAATCTTTCAGATCTTTTTCTGCCTCAGAGAGATTGATCTCATAAAAAGAGGCGAAGGCCCTGATGACCGGCTGCATGATAAACGACGGGAAGTGCATAAAACTTATATAACCGAAAAAGCGGCTGATGAGACTTTTGGGCAGGATAACCATAAGCAGAAGTGTGAGATCCTGAATCAGGCCTGATGCGCTGTGTTTTCCTTTCTGCATCGAGAAATACTGCTCCTGCTTTTTTAGAATGGCGGCAGAAGCTGATGCGGCTGTGAATACCGGTATGAGTCCGGCTGCAACGGAAAACAGGGCGGAGTATCCGGCAGCTTTCAGCAAAAGATATGCATCCGGGAACAGTGCCTTTGAACCGGATGTATTTATTGATAAATAATACACATAAACAAAAGCAGAAAAAAACCAAAGAAAATTAAAAAATCCGTCCCGGCGGATTCCTGTAAGATTCTGAAATGCTGCGGCCCCGGACCATAACCAGAGCGAAAGCCCGGCCGAGGCAGAGATTATAAATGCAGTCATCAGTATAAATCCTTCCGCAGAGTGAGTGTAGACAACGCGTTCTGTGATTCCTGTGTCCCTGAGTCCGGCCAGCGCTGCGGCTGCAAAAGGATACCACGCCAGCGCTGCGGCTGCAGTAATCACAGGCAGCAGTGCTGCGATAAGTCCCCTTCTGACAGGATGAATTACGGATGTTTTTGATAAAACCGAGGTTATGTAGCCGGAACCAGGAAAGGTGAGTGCATGAAAAATCCCGGCGGCAGCTGTATATTTCAGCCAGACAGGAAGATCGGGTCCGTGCAGCAGCGGAACTGTTTCCGGATCATTCTGAATATAAAGAAAAATAAGCATCAGCGCGAAAGATCCCGACAGGACTGCCGGCATCAGAAACTGTCCGGAAAAAAAACCGATCCTCCCTATTCCTCCTCCTGCAAAAAAAGATACTGCAAGCAGGACTGCTGCTGCTCCGAATATTGCGGACACTCCCGGAAAGAGAACATTCCAGATCAGGAAGAGCACAGTGAAGGGAAGTATAATTCCGCTTATGAAAGTTTCAAGCAGACTCAGAAAAAGACCTGCCTGGGTCAGAGGTGCCTTTTTTCTGAGGGGATACGAGGCGGAAACCCCGAGGAGGTACCAAAAGGGGATTGTCAGAACCGAAGTAAACAGCAGGATTGGTATTACAGTCTCCCCGGCAATGAAAAGGGCAGCCAGGAGTCCGGCCAGTGCCTGAAAGGACCAAAGGGACAGCCCGGCTGCAGCAAATCCGCGGCCTGGGCTTAAGGAACCTGCTCTGGGCTTTTCGTCCTGCAGTCCTGCTGTGATTTTTAACGAAGAAAACAAATGAACAACCGGCAGCCATCGAAACAGGATTCCAGTAAAAAGAGCGGCACCCCCGATAAATATCGCAGAAGCAATTCCGGTGATTTCAGTAAGCAGCATTCATTCTCTCCTTTTTCTTTTATGACTTTGAAACAGCTTTTACCTGGCAAGCTGCATTTTCCGGCTGCTCTGATCCATCTGCTTTTTTTTCTGGCGCCGGTCTGGTCGGTTTCTGCAGAGTCGGGTGAGGACATTCATGTTCACACAGGGGTCCGGGCCTACACCATGCTCCGGCAGGAAGATTCCTTCAGCAGAGGTATTCAGAAAATCAGACCCGGGCTTTATCCTGAATCTTATTTCAGTCTTTCCCGGTCAGATTCGATGAACAGTGCCGGAATGCAGGAACTTTTTCTGAGAATCGATAACCTCCTTGGTGAAGGCCATTCAGGAGGCTTTGCCGTGGGAAACTTCAGCCTTCCGGTGATCCGCTCCAAAGAAATCCGGTTTAACAAAGAAGGATTCCTGCGCGGGGCCACCTCTGCCCAGTCTGATTTTACCGGTAACTATTTAATTTTTAATTATGATTATCAGATTGGTAATCTTTTAGCTCCGAGGGGAGTGAACCGGAATATTCGTTCTTTTCTTTCGGGCTGGGAATTGGAAGCCGGAGGGGGATTCGGAATCACGGGCCCTCTGATCTGGAAAATGAACGGATGGGAATACACAGGAAGTTATTTTTCAGAAAGCACTCTGAGTCAGTTCCGGTCTTATCAGGAATCAGTGCCAGGAACAGTATCTGAACTGCGCCTTGGGTTTCTCAACAGAAGCTTTCTGTCAGGACATTTATCTCTCCAGGCAGGGATTTCCCTGCGCTATATGTATCACGGAGGATTCACCGGCAGTGTAAGAGGAAGCGACGGCACCTGGTATTTTGATCAGTCAGGCAGACTGATCAGCGCCGGAAACACGCAGATTGTTTATCTGCTGAATGAAAGGGAGGCTCTGAATTACCAGGAAGATACAGACCCGGCTCATGTGTATTTACCGGCTGCCGGTCCGCTGGACATGCATCACTCAATGGGAGGCTTTTATTTTTCAGCTTCCGTCCGCTTCTGAAATTCTGACAAGATTACGCCCGTCATTTTTGGCCTGATAAAGAGCCTGATCGGCCCGGTTCACCAGGTTCTCTGCGGATTCACTGTCCTGCAGTGCAGCAACACCAAAACTGCAGGTCAGCTTTCCTGCTTCCGGATACTCTGCTTCTGCTATGACAACCCGAAGCTTTTCTGCAAGGTCGGCTGCTTTTTTAGCTGAAAGCTCAGGAAGAAGAATGATAAACTCCTCTCCTCCGTAACGGGCAAAGAAATCCGAAGAGCGGATACTGTGTGCCACAAGCTCTGTAACTTTTTTAAGTACCTGATCACCTGTAAGGTGGCCGTAGGTATCGTTCACTTTTTTAAAGAAATCAATATCAAAGAAAATAAGACTGAGATCACGTTTATTCCGGATAGCCCGCTCCCTTTCCTTTTCGAGCTCTTCCTGAAAACGTTTGCGGTTATAAATACCGGTAAGGGGATCCTCGGAAGAAAGCTTTGCGTAATGCTGTTTTTCTTTTTCGATACTGGTAATGTTGGAAAGAGTTACAAGGGTTTCGGAATAGCCTACCATGGAATTTACCCTGGCAATGTAGGTCTGAATTTCATCGGAGGACTGATTCTGACCTGGTTTTTTCAGACGGATCAGGAAATCTGTCTGATCGCTGCTGCCTTCCTCGTTTGCAGAAGTCAGACTGTGAATAAGTTCACAAATCCCCCCTGTATACGGCAGCTGGCCTTCATCGGTAAGCAGATATTCTTTCAGATCTCCGAATTTTTCACGGAATTCAGCGAAGGAATTACAGTTAAAAAAATTCAGAAAAGACCGGTTAAGATAACTTACGTTATTATCATCGCAGATCAGAATAAACTCAGGATTCGCATCGAGAATCATATGAATGAATCTGTTTTTGGCCTCAATTTCCTTTTTCTGGATTATGGTTTTTGCCATGTCGATCATGGCCCGGAAGAGGCTGTTCCGGTTCACAGGCTTTTTGATGTATTTATCGATTCCGGTATCAATTGCTTTTATAAAGAATTCTTCGTCGTTGTGAGCTGTGGTAATGAGAATCGGGACTTCAGGATTTAATTTTTTAATCTGCTCGGACATTTCCAGTCCGTCCAACAGGGGCATGCGGATATCTGTAATGATGATATCGGGCTGTTTTTCAATAAAGAGCTCCAGCCCTTCTTTTCCGTTTGCTGCCTGGTAGAGTACTCCGACCCGCCGCTCCAGAATCCGGGATAGACTCTCCCGGAGATATTCCTCATCCTCTACCAGAAGAGCACTGATTTTACTCAGATATCTGGATGAGTCACTTACTGTGCTTTCTGTATGATTTTCGCCGTTACTCATATGTATGCCCGCCTGGAAATACCGGGCAGGCTTTTTTTTACCGGGAACTTTCTGCTCCCATTGAACCATTATTGGTTCACTACATCGTATCCCTGTTCCTCAATGGCTTTGGCCATATCTGAAACAGCTGCCGTTCCTTCGAATGTTACTTTTACATGCCCGGTTGGAAGATCTACTTCGACATCGGACACTCCGGCAATTCCTTTGACTGCCTTCTTCACACTCATAACACAGTGGTTACATGTCATCCCTTTTACATCAAATTCTGCGATCATCTTCTTCCCCCCTGGAACAGTTTTTTTCCAGAATCTGAGACAGCTTCTCATTTTTAAACAAAAAAAGATCCGCAGAACCGCAAATTCCAGGAATCCACAGTCGTGAATAAAAGCAATCCAAGTTCTTTTTTAAAAAAACATTGTTCCGGTAAAATTTCAGATTTTTTAACTAATTGCTGCTGAAGCAGTAATCCGAAGTGGATTTCAGTGACTGCTCCCTTTCCAGCGTTTCAGAAGCAGAGAATTGCTGACTACGGAAAAGGAGCTCATAGCCATAGCAGCCCCTGCAATCATCGGATTCAGGTATCCAAATGCAGCCAGCGGAATCCCCAGTATATTATAGATAAAAGCAAAAAAGAGGTTCTGACGGATTTTACTGATAGTGGCCGAGGAAAGCCGGATGGCATCGACCAGACTCATCAGATCATTTTTCATTAGGGTGATATCAGCACTTTCAATAGCAACCCCTGTCCCGCCCCCGATGGCAAAGCTTACATCTGCCCGGGCCAGTGCAGGCGCGTCATTGATCCCGTCCCCCGCCATAGCCACAAGACCTCCCTGTTCCTGAAACTCCTGAACTGCTTTATCTTTATCGGAGGGAAGCACCTGAGCCCGGAATTCCCTGATTCCGGCCGTCCGGGCCACCGCACCGGCAGTCCTTTGGTTGTCGCCCGTTATCATAATTACCCGAAGTCCCATGGATTCCAGTTCCTGAATGGCTCTGGCTGAGTTTTTCCGGACAGGATCAGCCACGGCTATCATCCCGAGGAACTGATCCGCTTCGCAGGCAGCCACAACCGTTTTACCGGCGGACTGAAGCTCTGCCGCTTTTTCCTGGTAACCATCAGGCAGTTCTCCCACCATTCCCGTTATGAAATCCACGGAGCCGATCCGGATTACAGTGCCTGAGTCTTTCACGGCAGCCTCTACTCCGTTTCCGGCAAGTGCTTTTACCGATGAAAATTCCAGACTCTCAAGTTCCGGGTAATTCCTCTGGCCATGTTCTGTGATTGCTCTGGCAAGAGGATGTTCAGAATTCTTTTCCACAGACCAGACTTTCCGGAAAAAATCCTGCTCATTGGCATGAGGACCGGGGAGCATATCTGTTACCACCGGCTTTCCTTCCGTGATAGTTCCGGTTTTGTCAAGTATTACTGTTTTTAGTTTTCTGGTTTTCTCGAGGGCTTCCGCATTTTTTATAAGAATCCCGTGGACTGCCCCTACTCCGCTGCCTACCATTATAGCTGTTGGTGTGGCAAGACCCAGCGCACAGGGACAGGCAATCACAAGTACAGCCACTGCATTTATCAGAGAAACGGTAAAATCACCTGTAAGAAAGAACCAACCCCCGAACGTAATCAGACTGATCAGAATCACAACCGGCGCAAACACGGCAGATATTTCATCGGCCAGCCTTTGTATGGGAGCCTTGCTACCCTGAGCCTCCTCCACAAGCCGGATAATTCCGGCAAGCGCAGTCATCTGACCTGATTTTTCTGTCTGAACCCGCAGAGTTCCGTTCAGATTCACAGTTCCTGCGAAAATTGCGGATCCCTTTTCTTTTTCGACCGGGATGCTTTCGCCGGAGAATGCAGATTCATCAACAGAAGAATGGCCCTCTGTTACAGTACCGTCTGCAGGAATGGAGTCGCCCGGCCGCACCAGGAAAGTATCGCCGGGCATCAGGGAAGATGCAGGGACTTCGGTGTATTCATTGTTTTTTCCTATAAGTATGGCAGTCCCGGGCTGGAGCTCGATCAGCTGCCGGATGGCATCGGTAGTCTTGTGTTTGGCTCTTGTCTCGAGAAGCTTTCCCAGAAGAACCATTGAAATAATCACAGCACTGGCTTCAAAATACAGATGCTGGTTCAGGTTTAAAAGCATTACTGCCAGACTGAAAAAATATGCCATGGATGTTCCCAGTGCAACCAGCACATCCATATTCGCAGACCCTCCCCGAAGAGTCTTATACGCCCCGATGTAAAAACGTGCCCCGAACCAGAACTGAACGGGAGTGGCAAGCAGAAGCTGAATCCATCCGGGGATTTCATAATGCGCTCCCCAGATCATGGGAATCATCGGAGCGGCCAGAGGAAAACTCAGAAGTGCTGCAGTCAGGAAGTTAATTTTTTCTTTTATATATGCTTTGCGCTTTTTTTCCCGTTCGGCTTCCTGAACTTCCTGAAGATTCTCTTTTTCGACCGGGCTTCCGTCATAACCAAGGTTTCGGATAACGGAAAGGACCGATTCCAGGGTTTCACCGCTTTCGGGAGAAATCCTGATCCGGGCTTTTTCAGCAGCCAGATTGACTGCCGCTTCAATGCCTTCTTTTTTATTCAGGACCTTTTCAATACGGGCAGAGCATGCGGCACAGGTCATGCCGGTTACATTCAGTTCTAATATCTGCGGTTTTTCCATAGTTCTCTCCGTTTGCAGATTACTGCGTCACTGCTGCATACTTACCAGTATAACTGACTGCCACTTCCCCTTCATCTGTCAGTGCGGCACCTGTTACAACCCATTTTGATTTACCTGAATGCTGCATGTCCGCCACCAGAGCGGCTTTCGAATCTTCTTCGGGCATGGCAGCCCGGATCAGCAGTTTTCCGGTTACCGGCTTTCTGTAATCCATCTGGGAATGATAGACCATGACATTTGCCTTCCTTCCGGCTTCACGAAGGACAAGAACTGTCAGAGCCCAGCCTGCCAGTGTAAGAATGGCTGCAAGGCTTCCGCCGAATGCCGTACCTTTATCGTTTATATTAGGACTTAAGGGGGCCTCCATTGTAAGACCGTCAGAATCAAACCGGGTTACAGAAAGCTGCATGGCTTTGGTGAGAGGTATATTGGTGTGGATATAACCGTTTATATATAGAAGAGAATCCTGCATTGTTTCCAGCCTGACCTGCCGATTTAACTGATGTCAAGTAAAATGCTTGCAAACGGTGTAAAGAATGCGATTTAAGAAATCCGCCATGAAACTCCTGTATACTCTGCGAATCCCGGTTTTCCGAAGTTCGGAACATGCTAACCGCTTCATGGCCGAGGTCTTTAAACTTCTGCAGTCTCCTTCCGCTTCAGCGGAAGAATTTGAAAGACTCATAAACTCCTGCCCGCACTGTTTCCGGTTCCGGAGCAGCTCTGCAGTGCTTACAGAATGCGGCTGCCGCTTTTCTCTTTATAAAGCCCAAGATGCAAGGCTTCTTTTCCGGTATCTGTCTGTTATACCGGACCATCTGCATCCGGCAATACTGCAGCACAATATTAAAAAAAGTGATTCCCCTGAAATTATACGCCATATTCTGCAGAGCTATCCCGATATCACCGGCAGAATTGCAGCGCGCAGAATCCTGACCAGACTGAAAAAAGCCGCCTCTCCTTCCGAAAAAAGGACGTGGTTTTCCGTTTCCGAGAGGCTTCCCGAAACTGAAAAAATCAGGGTCTATGAATTTGTATTCAGTCAGTCTTTCCGGGATCATCGTATACGGATGCTCGCCGTGGCAGGCTTTTCAGGTCTGAACGATGCCTCCAAAATACGATTAACTTTGAAAATCGCAAAACTTAAAGAAACTGACGAAACGATTCTTACTGAGGCAATGAAGCAGTGTGCCGGTGCCGACCCGAATCTGCTGCACAGGCTTATCTCGGTTCTGCTGCAGTCTGCGCCATCGGATCTGACTGCACTGAAAACCATTGAGCTGATCAGCTCGCTGGACCGCAATTACAGGGACTCCTCTTTAATCCGAAAAGCAGCGGATTCTCTGCGGAGGACTCTGAAAACCGGAGATAAAACTCTCTTCCCGCATTCCGTCAGACTGATTTCTGCCTTTGACCATATTTTCCGGAAGGACCTGATACTCGATGCAATCAGGAGCGGCAAAGGAGATGCTGCTGCGGATGCACTTCGCTATTCAGTTCTTCTGAGCAATGAGCTGCGAAAGGAAGTGATTTCCGAAGCCATTTCCGTATCTTCAGTAAAGTCAGAAAACGAATCAGTCTTTCTTCGCGCTGTCAGAATGATACGCCTCCTTCCGGCCGGGGACAGATCGTATCCTGCTGTCCAGGCAGCGGAAAAGCTTATCCGCGAACTGAAATACATTGAGTCAAACTCTCATTACTGTAACGCAGTACACATTCTGGCCGCTCTTCGTGATTTAAACATTTACCGGGATCTGATTCCTGCTTCCCTCATGGAAAAAGCAGTGAAGACCGGTGCTGTCACACTGAAGCTCCTTCTGGCGGACAGCCGAAAGAGCCATCAGACAGCGGCCCTTTCCGTTCTGCCTGATTTTTTAAATGAAATTCAGTATTTACCTGATGTAACTGAAAACCTTACGGATCTCATGTTTGAAAGCGCCCATGAAGAAGTAATCACCGAGGCAGGAAGAATCATACCGCTTCTGCCGGAATCCTTAAGGTCCGCAGCCCTCAGCAGATACTTCCGTGCCCTTACCGTAAAAGGAATTGTTCATGAGCTCAGAAAATACAGTTCCGAAACTGTTTATAATAACATCAGATTTTTCGAAGACTCTCCGTCTCTCCTGTACCGCCTCTCAGGGCTTCCGATCTTCAGCATGCGCGAAACCGCTGCTCTTCTTTCTGAAGCTGTTGCTGATAAATGCGGTCTTCCGCAGAATCTGATCAGTAAAGCCGGTAAACATATCCGCTCCGACAAAGAACTGATTCTCTTTCTGCATGATTTTATTTACAGTAAATTTTCTGTACTTTCGATGTTCAGCAGCAGAGAAATCCGGATACTCTGCCGTCTCATTCTTCAGCGACACCGAATCCAGGAAAAAGGTTTTACTCAGGACTGCACAGCTATTACAGACGATATTGTCTCCGGAAAAATCAGCCTTCTTTCTGATTACCGGAATCTCGCTTCCTTTTTCCGGGAACCGGATATCCGTTCTTATGATTATCAGATATATTCTGCATGGTCTGAAGCCTCTGCTGAGGATAAAAAGAAAATCCCTGAATTTATCAGGTCCATTCCGGTAAAGATTATCAGAGGAGAGAGTTCCCGGAATCTTCGCAAAGAAATAAAAAACCTGCTGAAGCACCCGGAGGAAAGTGAAAACGACACACTTTTCTCTTTTTTAATGCAGGTGCTTCCCATCCAGTCCGCACACCTTAGCCGCAGCGAAGCCTTTCGGATTTTCATGGAATCTCTTCGCACAGAAAATGCCGTTCTTTCCGATATAAATACTTTCTGCCGCAGTGCAGCAGGTTTTTCTGTTACAAGACCTTCATGGAAAACCGTTCTTACTGCCGAAAGAACCCTGAATCCGGTAAGAATGAACTCCTTTTTCTCGGAAATCCGAAGTCTTGCAGAAAGAAACCGGTCCTCAGGCGGAGACATTATACCCGCAGCAGAATCACCGGACCTGATTACTTTCCGGGAAAGGATTCTGCGTTTTCTGATCAATGCTTCGGGAGATTCTCTGAGTGCGGCTGCCTCGATGTTCCGGACGGAAGGCACAGAGCTTCTGGAGTCCGCTTCCCGTCTGCATGATTATCTTAATTTCACAGGTAAAGATATTTTTACAAAATCATTACAAGATATGCGTCACAGAATGGGCAGAATGGATTACTACCGGAGAATCAGAAATCTGATTACCATTCTGAATCTGAATCAGGAAATACCGGAAGGTTTTTATCTGGGAAACATGAAGCCTTCCGCGGCAGTGCGGTTTATAAAGAGTTTCGGAGAATCCGCAGAAATCTTTTCTGTTCTTCGCATCTGCCGGCTCTACACCGAAAAAGAGGTTCTCTTGGCAGGATCGGATGTCAGGCGGATACTGACCTGGGAAAAACTTCTGCGTCTGCTACGCAGACCAGGCAGCTGGCAGGATCAGGCTCTCGCGGAAGCAGTGGAATCCCACCTTGCATCACTGGACAGCACTGAAAATATCCGGAAAACCGGAAAACTGATTTCTTTTGACAGCAAATATTTATATACAATTCTTTGGAAAAGGGTTCTTGGGGCACTCTGGGCGGATCTTCTGGAGGAATGCAGAGACACAGTATCCGCATTCAGTCAGACAGGAAGCGTTCCGGGACCGGACATTACCTATTCTGCCGGCAAAAGTGCTTATCTTTCTGTTTACGGGGGACTTTCAGACATCTGCATTGCTAAAGATATGAAACTTTTCTCCCGTGATCACTTCACTCTTCTGAGTATGGTCCAGAAAGACAGGTTTACTGGCTTCTGTCTGCTTCATTCTGTAAAAGAAGCCGGTGAAAGAATACTTGTACTTGCGGGATGCGAACCATCTGCAGCTTTTGCAGCTTCCTATTCTCCGGCTTTTATATATACTGAAGTAATTCAGGTTCTCAAAGAAATGAAAAGAAAATGCGGATTCGACAGGCTGGTCCAGATTGATGATGAAAACGCATTCAGCAACAGGGAAGTTATACGTAATTATATAAAAAAGGAAATTGCATCAGTTAAACCTTCTGGTTTTCTTAAAAAGAACCTGTATCTGGGATCCTACGGTATAACCTCCTTCCGCAGCCAGCGTTATTATATTCTTGACTGAAGATCGTCCCAGATACCACGGAGGGTTTTGGGACGATTCCTTAAAACACTTCAGAATTCAAAACCCATAGCCAGATAATAGGCATCTTCTTTAATATCGTACTCATGCCCCCAGACCCGTTTGATTCCTAACGGACCGGATCCGATGGTTCTCCGGGAATACTGTCCCTTTATACTGACCATCGGATCCGGTCGGAATGCAAAACCGGCACTTTTTGTTCTTCGCTGCCATCGCGGATCATCATAGGCATATTCCTGATTGTAAAGTTCATTTCCTTTATCAGTGACCTTGTCAATGTGCGCCATAGAGTCAGCATAGTCGTATCGGACATAAAGATCCAGAGACATTCTTTCTGTAAAATGACTGAGTATGTCATAAGACAGTTCATAGTACCATCCTTCTGCACCACTGGCAACCGTAGTCCTTTTTACCCCAAGTGCATTGGAAAGCTTTCTGTTATAGTAAGTTACCTGATCTGCATTTTCCAGGTTTCCGTATAAGTACATCGCCCTGAATCCAACCGGACCCCCTTTTGTTATAATATGGGCAGATTTTACAGTGACTTTCGCAGATCCGATATCCGGACTGCTGCCGAAATCATCAATTCCCAGTAACATTCTTTTTTTTAAATCCTGCTTTGGTCTGTTTTTAGCGCTGTCACCATGATATCCGCTTACCCCGATAACTGCCTCCTCAAAGTATTCTCTTACAGGATCAAAATATGTAAAATCAAAATCCAGCCTCCCGGTGACAGCGAGGTCTTCAGCCTTAACTCTTTCAAAACGCCGCTGGTGACCGTTTTTAATCCAGTTTGCAGAGGAAAAACCAGTGGAATCCAGACCATTGACCACAGCACCTCTGTAATTCACCGGACCCAGTTTTCCGTGTATCTCAATTCCAGTCTCATGCCAGGTGGCCGGAAGAAGAGTCTCTTCCATTTCACTTCGCACCACAGTGGCATGAGAACCTGGCTTGTTTTTATACGGGAGTATTCCTACAGGAAGTTTAAAATGACCTGCACGTATATTCAGCCAGGGGAAAAGTTTATAACGCATATAAAGCTCTTCAACAATAATCTCCCCTCCTGCCTCTATCTCTGTTTCAAACTCTCCGAACTCTTCCAGCTCATCCAGCTCCATCGTGGACCCGGTTCCGCCGTGCTCATATTCCACTTCCCCGACCAGTTCCAGCCAGGGCCTCGGATCAGCCTTAACTTTCAGAACGAAGCGCTCAAGGTCCGCTTCTTTTCTCCAGTCACGCTCCTGATTTCTGTCAAAAGCAGTAAACTGAGTATAATAGATATTTCCGTAACCGCTGATTTTAACAATTTCACCGAGGGATTTTTGCGGCAGAGGATCCGGAGCTGAAATTTCTCCGGATGCAGACAGACCATTTACTGTTAACATAACTGTAAGAAATGCAATGAATCCGCAGGAATATGATTTTAATTTTTTATTGTATTTACCCATTGTTTTTTTTACTCCGGAATATTACAGGGATTTAAGAAAATCCAGCAGATCACGTCTCTGATCAGAATTCATGCTCTTAAAATTATTCTTTGCGTTTTCCGCCTCTCCTCCATGCCAGAGAATCGCTTCTTCAATGGTCGCCGCCCTTCCGTCATGAAGAAAACCTGCATAGGAATTGACTGTCTGAGTAAGACCAAGTCCCCAGAGGGCCGGAGTCTTCCAGTGTCTTCCGGAAGCTTTAAAAGAAGGCCGGTTATCAGCGAGACCTTCGCCCATATCATGCAGAAGCATATCAGTGTACGGCCGGATTTTCTGGCCGGAAAGGGCAGCAATTCCGTCCGGATGGTTACCGGTTGTATAAGAAGGTACATGACATACTGCACACCCGGCAGAATGAAAAAGCTGCTGACCGCGTTTCACATTGGCAGCCTCGACGTTCCGCCTTGCGGGAACAGCAAGGGTCTGCGAATAGAATACTGCATCATTCAGAGCCTGGTCAGATATCTCTGCTCCGTCTGCCTGATTACACTGAGGCTGTTCTCCGGCTTCGCGGCAATTCTGGTTCGGAAAAATACTGCTGGTGATTCCCATATCCTGATTATAGGCACCCGCACTCTGAAGCCTCACGGAGAGGTTTTCACCTTTCAGAGCAAATCGTCCGATTTTTAAAGTATTTCCGTTTTCGGGATCAGGAACATACTGAATAATTCCTGCCACACTATCTGCAGTATCCGAGGCCTGAGCTTCGGCATTTGCAATTATATCTGAATCTTTTACTGCTTCCAGCAGCCCTCTGCCGAACACAGGAGGTGCCACCCTGGGAGACTGCATAATGCCTCCGGAAGCCGAAGAATAAGTATTCCAGATTGCTGTATCATACGGATCCTGAATGGTATAGACAGGCTGCTTTAATGTATAAACAGTTCCGTCAGAAAAAGTGCCGGAAATCTCTGTGTAGGAAACATTTACTTTGCCTTCTGCAGCAACTCCGTCGATCGCATTATCCTGAAGCTGAGTACCGTAAAAAGGGAGTGCATGCGGAGCCTCACCATCCGCTGCCCCAGGAATACTTAATTTCATTAAAAGACCAAATCTCTGAGTGGTTCCCTCTTCAGGCCTGCCACGACCATCTCTGACATGACAGTCCGCACAGGCCCGGTTATTGAATACAGGACCGAGTCCGCTGTGGTCCGGTGCAGGATCACTGACCACAAAACGTGCTTCAAAGGCTTTGTCTCCGTCAATATGTCTTGCAAGATCGCTTTCGGAAAGGTTTGGTGCAGGCTGCGAAAAAGCATGGCTGGACTGGCTGAAAATGGTTGTACCTCCGCCACTGTAATACTCTTCGCTTAATTCCTGATATGATGAGCCTGCCTGATTCAGAAGAAGCAGACCTGCAAATTCAGCCGGAATTTTTTTTTCCGAATCACAGGAAATAAAAAAAACAGAAAAAAAACCTGCCAGAATCCGGTTTACTAAAGAATTTATTTTATAATTTATCATAAGGTCCCTCCCGCCGGGTAATGCCCGGCTTAAACTGTCATACCGGGCCCCCTGCTTAGGACCCGATATTGATTATCATAATTAATCTCAATTAAGGTTCGCATTCACATAAGGAATCAGCTCATTAGTTATGGCCTCAGCGAGAGTTTTCATGGCAGCCACCGCATTTTCTGCTTCAGCGGAGTTCAGATGATTCCGGAATGGCTGCGGGATCGCAAGAATAGCATCATGAGCCGTCTGGATGGCATTATCTACCTTTGCCGCAAGATCGGGATTCTTTGTATGAATGAGCTCGTATAATCCAGGACCAGTATGCGCAGCCCCTGACCGGTTTGTGTAGTCACCTTTCCACACCCACTGAACTCCCTTTATGTTGTTCGCAAAGTCTGCCCGGGAATTCCAGGAATGACGCGATTCCACAGTACTTACATCTCCCGTTTCGACTGGTTCGAGTTTTCCAGTATGGACCTCATCTGTAATTGTCTGCATTCCCACTGCCATTTCTTCAAGAGCACCGGTCAGTGATGTATACATGGATTCACTTGTTCCGATCTTCAGGAAGTTCTGTTTAAAATCCGGATTCACATCCCATTCGTTATAAAGAGCGGCAGTTACCGATTTTATTTCTCCGGTTACCGCTTTCAGGTAATTAATTTTGTTTGAGCTTAGGGCAGCCGCTACTGCTTCGACGGTGTCTCCACCGGCATCATCATCACCAACTTCAAACAGCAGGTATTCAGCTGCATGAAAACCCTTTGTTTCATTCTGATTTAAGGTGGTGCTTCCGGAGGCTACCGCAGTATCCAGTGCATTTTTATCCAGTGGCCAGCTGTCCAGAGCCGGATCATAGCCGTTTGTATCAACGGGTCCGAAAAGAAAGGCCTCTGAATATTCCCAGTAAATCCGTGCATCTTTCCATGCATCCCGCGCGGCCAGCACTGCCGCTTCTTTTTGTTCCGTGGTTGAAGATCCATTATCATAAACATTCTTCAGATCGGTTACTGCCTGATCCAGGGCAGCCCCTGATTCAGCAAGATCCTTGTAAATCGGAACCACAATGTATTCTGCATAATTTGAAACCACAGCCTGGGAAGAAACAACCGATGGCTGCACTCCGCCCAGAAGCAGAAACAATCCTGACATATCTTCTTTCTGCTTTTCGCAGGAAGAAAGTAAAACGGAAGCTGAAGTGAATAAAACCACAGCCCCCGCTCTTCTGAAAAATTCATGTTTAAATCGCATCTTACTGACCTCTTTTTCGACTGAACTCTGATTTTGAGAAGCAGTCTCATTATTAAATTGGGACCAGCAAGGCAGACGGCCATTCTGCGGTCAATATTTTTTTTTAGAAACACTGACCTTGTGGATGCACCCGCGATTTGCAGGAAAAATCCCGGGTGCACAATGAAAAATTAAGAATGATTGTCGCTTTTACCGCAGGTAAATGGCCATAATCTGAACAATTCGCTGAGCGAATTGGACATTCATTTTCCAATTTTAACTTATAATTTTTAATTCCTGCCAGCTGCTTACACATTTAGCGGGCAGGCCCTGACCTTGTCCAGCGGACCAGCGGCCTGAATCTTAGTAAGGATACAAGAGAACCTCAAAGCCGGAAATGGCATTTCAATTACTCAGCTCTGCAAAACTGATGTAACAGAGTTGTCTTAATCCTGTCTGATAATCACTTGCCGTACAGCCCCTTGGTTTCAGGATTAGCCAAATTCACCGGAAATTACCTATGCCCAAAGAAATCATCAGCAAAGTCGCCAATTTCACACGCGATAAAATTTTCAGAAACATTCACGGAAATCATCTTATATATAACACCTGCTGGGAAGATCCCAGAATTGACCGAAAGCTGATGAATATTGGCCCAAAAAGCGAAATCGTAATGATCACCAGTGCCGGATGCAATGCTCTTGATTATCTTCTCGACAGCCCGGCCCGGATTCATACAATCGATGTAAATCCCCGGCAGAATGCACTGCTTGAACTGAAACGCGCCATGCTGCTCCATGGAAAATATGAAGACCTGGCAGCATTTTTTATAAAAGGATCCCACCCCGAAGCAAAAGAAGTTTACCAGTCAATCCGGCAGCATCTGCCAGATTACGCTGCTTCTTTCTGGGATGAAAAAATCAATTACTTCAGCGGGGAAGGCATAAAAAAATCTTTTTATTTTTACGGCACCTCGGGCAATTTTGCCTGGTTTATGCATAAATTTCTGCATACTCACAAAAAAATGCAGAAGGGCGTTTATGACCTGCTTAACTCACAGTCCCTTGAAGAACAAAAAAAGCATTACGACATTATTGAACCTGTTCTCTGGAATTTTGCCATCCGCTGGCTTATGAAACGGCACACAACTATGGCCCTTCTCGGAGTTCCAAGAGCACAGAGGGAACTCATAGTAAACCAGTATGAGGGAGGCATTCTTGATTTTCTTAAATCAAGTCTGCGCCATGTTTTTACTGAAATTCCCATCCAGGATAATTATTTCTGGAGGGTGTATCTCACCGGAAGTTACACAGAAAGCTGCTCTCCCGAATACACCAGGCAGGAAAATTTTGAGCATTACAGAAAAACTGCGGACAGAATCAGTCAGCATACCACAACCATTTCCGGTTTTCTGAAAAACAATCCAGGTAAATACAGCCACTATGTACTGCTCGATCATCAGGACTGGCTGGCATGGAACAATCCGGCTGCTCTTGAAGAAGAATGGAACCTTATACTTCAGAACAGTAAAAAAGGAACAATCATCATGCTTCGGTCTGCAGCGGCTAAACTTGATTTCATTCCTGCGTTTGTTTTCGATAAAGTGCAGTTTCATCCGGAAAAAACCGATCCTCTGCACTTTGGGGACAGGGTAGGCACCTACGAAAGTTTTCATATGGGAACTGTGAAAAAGTAAATCCATCACATTATAGAATATTTAAAGGTACAAACATCATGGCAGTCAAAAAAAAATCATCCGGCAAAAAAACCGCAAAGAAGACTCAGAGCACGCCTGTTTCTGCAACAGCTGAAAAAACCGTAAAAAAAAGAACGGCCACCCGGAAGCAAACCGTTCGTGAATCTCCCGAAATTGTCAGTACTCTTCATGAAGGCCCGGAGGCAGGAAAGCAGATAGAGAAACTGCAGGGATATTATAAATTCCATTCATGGATATACGATGCAACCCGCTGGAGTTTTCTTTTTGGGCGCAACGAAATCATACAAAGGCTGCCCGAACTTGCTCCGAACGCAGCAATTCTTGAAGTAGGCTGCGGAACAGGAAAAAATCTGCTTCCCATTGCAGAAAAGTATCCGGATGCTCATCTTACCGGCTACGATGTTTCCGCAGATATGATCCGCCTTGCAGAGAAAAAAATGGCCGAACATAAAGAACGTGTCACTTTCTATACCGAGCCTTACGGACCGCAGACCGGCACCAGAGAGAGATTTGATTTAATCGTTTTTTCCTATGCTCTGAGTATGATCAATCCTCAATATGCCGAAGTAATACAGCAGGCCCGTAAGGATCTGAAACCAGGTGGTTTTGTGGCCGTGGTTGATTTTTATGAGGGAATACCGGCTTATAAAAAATATATGCTTCTGAACCATGTAAGGATGGATGCGCATATCCTTCCGGTTCTGAATGACCATTTTGAAAGTGAATATATTTCCATCCGCAAAGCATACGGAGGGGTCTGGAAATATATGCTGTATCTGGGGCGCAAATCCTGATCAGGACTGAGCCCTGTAGCCTTAAGAACAACTGCCAGGGGAATACCTAAAGCCAGAAAATTCCTGGCATCTTCCAGCTTTCCTTCCAGCCCTGATTTTTTTAATGCTTCCGTTGCAGGATACTCAGCTATAGTTGGCATAAGATTCTCCTTTACTGCTGGTGCAGATTCAATGTACTGAAGTGCTGCCCGGCTGTCAACCCTGTCTGCTGCTTTAAAAATGTACAGAAGCAATGCCCGCAGGTCTTCCAGTCCGCTGCGGTCCTCAGTCAGAATATCACTAAACAAATTTAAAATACCAGGAAGCTTTTCCTGAAATTCCGGATTCCTTACATATTTCAGCATCACTCAGGGCCGAAAGGTCAATTAGGATATAATGAAAATTTATTGCATACTTCCGGAAAGATACATCCGGAATTTTAACAATGGAAGCAAAGTCCGATTCATATGGCCATGCGGTTTCCCCGTGGTAAAGGACAATAGGAAGAATAAAAGGCAGTTTCTGGGACTTCTGATAATCAGACTTATCTTTTTTAAACTCTTCCCAAATCAGAGTCTTATAATGAAGTAACTGTAGAGGAGTATAAAAATCCGGAAAGCTTTTATGCTCCGAAAAATCCGGTCATGTGGATTCTGCATAGATACTAACAAACAGGCGTTATGTTTATGTCAATAAAAAAAAGCCGCTTGCGATAAGCGGCTTTTTTTTATTTATTAAATATTTAAAATGACAAGTGGCACCGTCCTGCTCTCCCACAGAGCGAACCCTGCAGTACCATCGGCGATAAAGGGCTTAACTTCCGTGTTCGGGATGGGAACGGGTGGTTCACCTTTTCTATCAGCACCAGCAAGACCAGTATCTGGGGGGATGCTTTTCCGGTCAACCCAAAAATAAATTACTGGCTAAAAAAAATCTGTTTTTCTTGCTTTTTTTTTAATCAGAACAAGATTTCAGCCATGAAACGCTTTTCTGATTCTCTTGTACGGTTTCTGATTCTGGCTATTATTGTGCTCGTCGCGGATCTTCTGATCAATATAATGAATAACTATATATTCACACTTGACCTTAAACTGAATTCTTTCTATATAACGATCTTCCGGATGCTGTTCATAATAGTCTCGTATTTCCTGGCGATTAACCGGATAGAAGCCCTCTCTCATTGGTTTCTTTCTGTAATGAATCACACAAGCCAGCGGATTCTGGGCCCATTCTGGGGCCTGCTTTTTCTGTTCCTGATCTCATTTACTGCTCTGTTCGCAGTTTACCACAGACTCTGGTTCGGTAGTTTTTTTCCTGTAAAGACAATAGAGGGGATGATCCGGCCGGTTTATGGGGATCTGGAAAAAGAGATTAAAAAAAAACTGCGCTGAAAAACAAAAACCGGCACCCTTTTTCAAAGGTGCCGGACGGAATTTACTTTTTGAAAAAAGACAGGATTTTCTGAACAATTCCCTGTTTGGGAGGTGTTTTCGAAATCGTGGTAATGCGGCCTGATTTTGAGGTTTTCACATAACCACCCTGTGTCCGTGAATCCGAAGAAGAACGGCGCCTGCCGGACCCGGAAGATCGGGAATCTCTGCTGTCGCGGTCTTTATACTGAGTCCGCTTTTCTTTTGATTCCTCGGTTCCTTCAGAGAATCGTTCATTCTGGCTGTTTCGGTTCCGGTTTTTATTGCTGTTATTCTTTCGACGTTTACCGGGTTTCTGCTCGTTCCTTGCACGGTATTCACGGTCTTCCGTAAGGACTCCGCCTCCGCCTGCCTTGGTGTTTACACCGGACAGTATGGCTGCACGGTCTGCGGCCCGGATGGAAGACATTCCACTGGCATCTGCCTGGGAGGGAACGGCTTCAGATCCAACCGCTGCATTTTCTGCAGGCTGCCTTGGACGATCCCGGCGGTCTTTTTTACGGCGTGTGCGGCTGCGACCTTCTTTTTCTCTGCCACCTTCCCTTGGTTCATGTTTCCTGTGGTTTTCATCTGTAAACCTGATGAATTCACCTTTAGGGTAATGAACATATTCAGGATTTACATCCCCCACAGGGATTTTATCGTCCAGAAATCTCTGAATCCGGGGAAGGAAATCGTAATCGTCCTCGCTGCAGAAACTGATTGCAGTACCTTCTTTTCCCGCCCTGGCTGTTCTTCCGATTCTGTGAACGTAAGATTCGGCATCCTGAGGCAGATCGAAATTAAATACATAAGTGATGTCATCAATATCGAGACCCCGGCTGGCCACATCTGTAGCAACGAGTACAGTATACTTTCCTTCTTTGAAACCTTTCAGAAGGCGGATCCGCTTTTTCTGATCCAGCAGAGAAGAAATACCAGTTGCAGCAATCCCGTATTTATGGCAGTGGTCTACAATCTTTGCAACTGTAAACTTAGTATTGGTGAACACAATTGCCTTTGGGTTTTCCATGGCAAGCAGACTGTTCACTAAATACGGCATTTTCTCGCTGCGGCTCAGGTGCATAAGACTCTGTGCAATGCGGTCGACAGCCACCGATTCTGACTGGATTTCCACCTGAACCGGATCTTTCATGAATTCGCCGGCAAGCCGCACCATTTCATAGGAAAACGTGGCTGAAAAAGCCATGGTACGGTAACCTTCCGGAACTGATTTCATAATGTACCGTATATCGCGGATAAATCCCATGTCGAACATACGATCCGCTTCATCAAGAATCAGATAACGAAGTCTGTCGAGTGGTACTTTTTTCTGCTTTATGTAATCGATCAGCCGACCTGGTGTTGCCACAATCAGATGCGGATTCCTTGACAGTTCATCTTCCTGGCGGGCATAACCTTCTCCTCCGTAAACGGCTGTGATACCAATCGGAGCATGCTTAGTGAGTTTCTTAGCTTCTTCAGTGATCTGCAGGCAGAGTTCGCGTGTGGGAGTCAATGAGGGCAGCAGGCCCTTCCCATTTTTCCTGAAGAATAAAGTGGAGGACCGGCAGTAAAAAGGCAACGGTTTTACCTGTGCCGGTCTGGGAGATTCCTGCAATATCTCTTCCTTCAAGGGAAGGGATCAGACATTTCTCCTGTATGGGGGTCAGCTCAGCATATCCTGCGTCAGTGGCTGCCCTGATTAGGTCTGGATGTATCTCCAGTTCTGTAAATTTCATCGTAAGTAGACTCTGTAAAAGGGGTGTCTTGTGTCAATCCTAACGCACCGAAAAGGTTGACAAATCAGGCGGGACTGACAGCCTTCCTTTATGATTTTAAGAAAATCCCGCTGGTTACGGAAGTCTTTTATAATACGCCTTCTTTTCCTTTCAGTGATTGTATTCTCATCCGTTCTGCCGGAAACAGGGGCAGCTGATCCAGGCAGAACGGGAATGATCCGGTCCATTTCTGACCGTGGTGTAATCCGAATCGGGCTCCAGGAAGATTATCAGCCATTCCATATAAAAAACCCCAGAAAAGGTTACCCCGGAATTGATATTGAAATCGGTGAGATCATTGCCGGACAAATGGGAGTAAAGGCAGAATTTGTTTTTCTCCCCTTACCGGAACTTCTGAAAGCAGTAAATGCCGGCCTCATTGATCTCTCGCTCGGAGGGGTCTCAAGCAATATGGAAAGGGCCCGGATGGTTAATTTCAGCGATCCGTATATGACTATGTCTCCGGCAGGTCTGCTTGCCCGGCGAGTGTTACCTCCGGAAAGCGGCTCTGTTGATACTTATCCCGCCAACCGGTTTGAGAGTCTGGCCGATCTTGTAAATCTGAACAATCTTAAGATCGGCGTGAAATCCGGCACAACCAATTCAGCCCTTCTTACCTCTGATGCAGCTTTTAAGCGTCACAGTATCATTCAGTTTGAAACCCGCAAAGAAGCTTACGATTCGCTGGCTTCCTACCAAATTGATGTGCTTGTAGGAGATGATGTCTACCTTCGCAGCCAGCTTATGCGATATCCTCACCTTAAGACCAGTTATGTGCCTCTGTTTAAGCCATACAGAGAAGAGCATGTATCCGCAATGCTTCCTCCGGGAGATGCTGAATACTGGAATTATATAAATTTTATAGTAAAAGAAATAAAGAGAACCGGAATGATTCAGGAAATAACCTCACGCTATCTGAATTCATCCCAGTGGCTCCCGGAGGCTGAATGAAGCATTATCTGATTCTGTCTGCAGCAGTGCTGACACTCAGCAATTTATCATTCGGTGATCTGCGGGCCCAGGAGACTCTGGCTGAACGTTTTGACTATAAGGGAGATATTTTTCTGCAGGGTTTTGTACTGAATCGCGATCTTCCTCTTAAAAGACCCGAAGAACTGAACAGAACTAATTCAGAAACAGGGGATATCCTCCCCTTCCCTTATGCATCTTCCTGTCCTGTACCAGACTGGGTAACGGACAGTGATCGTGACGGAAGCGAAGCAGCAAGCCGCTGTAAAGAACAGGATGATTTTTTCAGAATGCGGCTTCGTGCGGATTTTTCAATCCGGCCTTCCGAATATACAGATATTTTATATTCAGTGGAAGTAGGTTATTTTACCTTCGGACGCGAAAGCGGAGTTTCAGGACCGGATACCGGAGGAAAAGGCGGGGGCCGAACGAATATTGAATCTCAGAAACTGATCTTTCAGGTACACGATAAAAGTAAGGCATCTTTTATAAGAGCAGGAGTTTTTCCCTACAGCACTCCCCAGGGGCTGGTTGTTTCATCGAGCGGGGCCGGCTTTCATGGTAACCATGACATGCCCTCAATTAAATCCTCTTTTGAAGCGGTTTATATCCGCATGGAGGATACTTCCATGAAGGACGGAGATTCCAACGGATTTTCCGATGAAACTTACAGAAATATTCATACAGGAATTTTTAAATGGAAATTTGCTCCTGCCGGTGTTATGCGAAGTGAATTCTATTCACTTGCCAGAATTGATAATGATCCCAATACTTCCTATAATGGACATGAAGAAACCTCTCAGATGTACTGGAATGGACTGTTCCTGACTTTTCGCAAAGGTCCGTTCAGTCTGCTCCTCCACGGAGTGGCCAATCACGGACATTTCCACAGAAAGGAAACACTGGCACATATGAATCCGGTTCTGAGGGAAGTTTACAGCCGGGAGCTGAAAAAAGCCGGTTTTGAATTCGTCAGCGAAGATCTGCCGGATGACCAGAAAAACCTTTACAGTCTTTTCTTCAGCGAAGGCATTGCTGCAGACCCTGAATATTCCGTCCTGAAAGAAGGCTGGTCAAGGGAACTTCCGACCCGGAAGCATTCTGTGGCTGCGGGAGCAGGACAGTGGGAAATTCAGTATCAGGCAACAGACAGTCTTCAGTTTACAGCAATGCAGGCGGGCGGAACAGGCAGGCTGGGTCCTGACGATGACGGAAGCTCATCTGATTACCGCCGGGATCAGTTTCGCACCGCCGGTTCCGCATTTCAGGCATCGGATATTGCGGTCGATACTTCAGGCGGTTACAGCATTTTCTCAGGGGGAAGCCTTACCGGAATTCAGATCCGGGGGGGCGGTGTCCGCTATCGCTTGTTTGACGCTTTGCAGGGAAAAATCTCTTATTACTCCATTGATTCAAACTATGCACCGAACACCCTTTTTAATGCTTACCATACTAAGTATCCATTCTATATTAAGTGGTATTTAGATGATAATGATCAGCTTCGTTTCGAACCGGATTATGATGTTCAGTTTACGTCTCATCAGGGTATAAGGAGAAACGACAGATACATCGGTCAGGAAGTAAACCTTCT
>CAZQKZ010000023.1:42211-50832 GCA_964594095.1 uncultured Leptospiraceae bacterium
GAAACTGGAAGCAAGGGCAGCCTGGTTTGAGGCCGGCGACGCATTTCGCGCCTGGAAAGATGTTCAGTACGGAAAAAACATAACCGAAGTTTCCTTTTCCCTGTCCCAGATTTTTTAATATGGATTTAAAATTAACCATAAACGAAGAAAGAGTTAAAGCAGGGGTTTATATTCATTTTCCCTACTGCATCAGGAAGTGCGATTACTGCGATTTTTTTTCGCATCCGCTTTCCCGGGGCTCGGTGCCTTTCGCCGGAAAAATCTCTGATGAATTTCTGGGATCATACAAAGGTTCCCTGATACGGGAAATCCGTTATCGTGCAGAAAACCATCCTCACCTCACTGAATTTTCCTCTGTTTACTTTGGCGGAGGAACCCCTTCCCTGATGCCTGTGGAAACGGTATCGGAAATTCTGGATGAACTCAGAAAACAATTCCGGTTTACAGACGACTGTGAAATCACACTTGAGGGAAATCCCGAAAACCTGACCCCTGATTACCTGCAGTCACTCAGCGAAGCAGGAGTCAACAGAGTTCATGCAGGAATCCAGAGTTTCGATGAAAATAATTTAAAAAAAGTTAACAGATTCCATAATCCTGACCGCTATGCCACTGTAATTGAAGACCTTGGCAGCAGTCCTGTGGCTTCTAAAGGAATAGATCTCATTTACGGATTTCCCGGACAGGATTCAGATAATTTTTTTGAGGATCTCGAAAAGGCATTTCATCCAGGAATTGACCATATCTCACTGTATTCTCTGACTGCGGAAATGGGGACCCCTTATAACGACAGAATAAATTCAGGACTTGTTGCGGCTCCTGATGAAGAGATTCAGGCCAGGATCTTAAGAATACTGCCCGAGTACATGAGCAAAAGAGATTTTCATGGTTACGAGATTTCCAATTTTTCCCGTCCTGGTAAGGAATCCAGACACAATCTTGCCTACTGGCTTTACCGTCCTTATCTTGGCTTCGGCCCGTCAGCTCACGGGTTTGATGGTAAAGTAAGATACAGTAATCCGTCTAAAATTGAACAGTATCTTGTAAACCCGGTTCAGGCTGAATACCAGATGCATGATCCGTTTCTCGAATTTCCCCTTGGTTATCTGCGGCTGCGAAGGCCGTTTTCCGTTTCCGGTTTTATAGCAAAGTTTAATGAAACAGGCAGAACATCGGCAGACCCGGTTCTTATGAAAGTCTTCAGGCACTGGGCTGAAGAAGATTACGGTTCCCTTGAGTCCCATAATGGAGACCTCTTCTTCCAGTGGAATCAGAAAGGAATACTGACCCTCGATTCAAGAATACTTGAAATGGTCCACGAAACAGACAGCGCCGGTCGGTAAATCAGTGGCTCTGAGCCAGACCATAAGCTCCCCGTCCTGCTGTGGGAACGAATTCAAAATCAGGAAAGTTTTCTTTCATTGCATCTGTTACCATTTCCGCGATGGCAAGTGAGGTGAACTGCCCTCCTCCAAGCTCATAGGATCCTGCATCAACAAGGAAGCGCTTCGGCCTTTCGTTTTCGCGGCTTATGATTTTAAGATGTCCCCCCTGATTCGGCTTAAAACCGCCAGGTGCTTCAAGACATGCTTTCTGTGTTTCAAGATGAGGTTTGGTTCCGATGGAAAAAAAACGGGATGCTTTGTTTTTCTCGCGGGGTATGAATGCGACGTAAGTTAAATGCGCATCTTCATACAGCGAATCCAGCTGCTTATAAAATCTGGCAAGAAGTTCTTTTTCATAGTCGACTTTGGCTTTAAAACGACCTATACTGAATTTTTCCTGAATGGGCACAAAAAGGGCACTCATATTTTCATTTTTCTTCATGTCCATTATGTGCGCAGGCGAATAACTTCCTTTTACAAAAGCAATCACAGACTGCTGAAGCGCCGGATGCTCCCTGAAAAGAGTCCAGTCAGTAATAATTTCAAGGGCTTTATCGCTTGCAGGATCGGCCCCGAAAGATGATGTATGAATAAAAAGGGTGTCATTTTCGGAAGGACGAATAATCCCACCCTCAGTCAGAAAAGAATTATTCTTTAAATCGACTACATCAGTAACGATAATCCCTGATCCGTCTTCCGTATAACCGGCTGCTCCGCCCTGCTGATCTTTGGACATATCATGACTAACCCTTCGGATTACATCTCCCGGTTTAACATCCTGTACGGAAGTGATTTTCTTAAGGTAAGGTAAATCTAACATGTCTTTCTCCAAGGTTCATCCTGAACACAATAAATCAGATCTGCAACTGTTTTTTTCTTTCCCGGATAATTTATACACCATAATCTGGAATCTGAGATGGACCGGGTTTACTGCGACATACATAATCATGGAGAAACTGCACCCTTTCAGCTGACAAGTGTCACCCCTGATGAATTCACAGCCGGCAGTAAAATTTCCTCAAAAGCTCTGCATGAAATCCTCTCCGGACTCGCTGATCCTTCGCCCCTGAAAAAAGCGGCAGAACGCCTGATTCATAGCCGTTATACGGCACCGGTCAGTATGGGCATTCATCCGTGGTATCTGGATACAAGGCATTCGGCTGAAGACCGCCTGAAACTAATGGATTACCTCGCAGATACTGGTGCCATCGCCGCCATAGGAGAATGCGGACTGGACCGCAGAAAGTCTTCATTCAGCCTGGAGCAGCAGAAAGACCTTTTTGAAAAACAGATCCGGATTGCAGAAAACTTCAGCCTCCCGGTCATTATTCATAATGTCCGGTGTCTTCCGGATGTCCTTTCTCTGCGGAAAAAATACCGGAAAACATCCTGGATTATCCATGGTTTCATCGGCAATGATGCTGAAATCCGGCAGTGTCTTAGATTGAATATTATACTTTCTCCGGGAATAGCACTTCTTCTTATGAATAATATACAGTATCATAAAATGTATGACTCCCTTCACACAATTCCCGACGAAAGCATGTTTTTTGAAACCGACGGTGTGAATGTAAATATTGAAAAAATTTACGGTATTGCTGCCCAGTATACAGGCCGCAGCACTGAAGTGACTGCTGAAATCATGCTGCGCCATTTCCGGTCACTTCTGCTGCATCAGAATATTTAAAACTGCAGGTTATTATATGGAAGACTGGAAACAGAGAACAAGGCTGCTCTTAGGAGACGAAGGAGTCTTAAAACTTGAGAAAAGCAGAGTTTTCATTCTGGGCACAGGAGGAGTCGGCGGCTTCGCGGCGGAATTCCTGGCCCGTGCAGGGGTCGGTACACTTATTCTTGCCGACAGCGATACAGTCAGCATTACCAACCGGAACCGTCAGATTCAGGCACTTACTGATACGACCGGTATGGAAAAAGTGAAAGTCCTGAAAGAACGACTTCTTAAGATCAATCCCGATCTGAAAGCCGATGCACACACTCTGTATTATAGCGAAGAAACCAGATACCAGACAGAAATCCTGCTGAAAGAAACACAGCCCGACTTCGCCGCGGATGCCATCGACACTCTCAGTCCCAAAGCAGGCTTTATTTCTTTATGTTTAGATTTAAGGATTCCGGTGATCAGCTCTCTCGGGGCAGGTGGAAAAACTGATCCCGCATTAATCCGCACAATTCCCATTGAAAAAACGCACACCTGCAGACTTGCCGCCGCACTGAGAAGCCGCCTTCGCAAAAACGGAATTCATTCAGGATTTGATACAGTGTTTTCTCCTGAACCCACTGACAGATCCCGGATCATCCGCGAACAGGCTGACGGTAAAGCTTCCCAGGTCGGCACGATTTCCTATATGCCTGCAGCCTTCGGAATGCATATGGCTGCGTATATTATAAAAAAGATTACCGAATAAATGCATCTTCCACGGAATATGATTTTAAGACTGGAAAAAAAACAGGGCTCCCTAAAATATATCCTTAAATGATTTACGATACCCTTGACAATACAGCCCTTTACTATTCAGTTCATCCCCTTTTTAAAGAAGCATTTAAATTTCTTAAAGATTTCGATTCTGCCGGGTATTCCGAAAGCACGAAAATCAGCCTGATCGGTAACGAGCTGAGAGCCGGGGTGGATTTTTATGCAACGACTGCTGCAGAATCAAAAAAATGGGAAGCACACAGAAATTATATAGATATACAGTGTGTTTTCAGTGGTCAGGAACTCTGCGGCGTGGCACCTGTTAAAAATCTTACTGAAACCGATGCCTACAATCCCGAAAAAGATGTTCTGTTCTTAAAAGAAACTAAGGACAGCTCTCCGGTGTATGTTCCTCTGGAACCCGGACGCTTCGCAGTATTTTTTCCAGGAGATGCTCACAAACCCGGCCTTCATAATCAGGAAGACCGGAGATCTGACATTATAAAAGTGGTAGTAAAAATTATACTGAACCGCTGATTTACGGAAGGTTTTCAATTACTGTGGCAATCCCCTGACCGCCCCCGATGCAGAGAGATGCAACGCCAAACTCTGTGTTTCTGCGCTTCATCTCTTTAGCCATGGTCAGAAGGAGTCTGTTGCCGGATGCGCCCAGCGGATGTCCGATGGCAATGGCACCCCCGTTCACATTGGTGATTTCGGGATTCAGGTTGAGATCCTGCACTACAGCGAGAATCTGGGCAGCAAAAGCTTCATTCACTTCAATCAGCCCCATATCTTTCAGCTCAAGGCCCGCCATTTTCAGAGCCATAGGAATGGCATGTACGGGACCCAGTCCCATCAGCTTAGGATCGCAGCCTGTGATTCCGAAACCCCGGACGCGGGCCAGAGGCTTCAGTCCTTTGGCTTTCGCGGTATCTTCATCCATCATCAGGAGCATAGAAGCACCATCATTCAGACCGGATGAATTGCCTGCTGTTACAGTTCCGTCGCTGCGGAATGCAGGAGGAAGCTGAGCGATTTTCTCGCTGACAGCAGTTCCGCGGATGGTTTCGTCTTCTTTGATTTCTCCGCGACCTTTGTCGGTACGGACACGCATTGGTAAGATTTCTTCTGCTAAAATACCGTTATTCCGGGCTGCCTCTGCTCTCGACTGAGAACGACGGGCCCATTCATCCTGAGCCTCCCGGGCAATTTTATACTCGGTAGCCAGGTTTTCAGCAGTCAGACCCATGGACATATTCACATAGGCATCAGTTAGACCGGTGTGCAGCATATCCACAAGTTCATTATTTCCCAGCCGGTTCCCCCAGCGGGCACCCATTACAAGGTACGGGGAACGGCTCATGTTTTCAACCCCACCGGCAATAACTGTTTTAGAACGACCCGTCAGTATGGAATAGTAACCCTGTATTACAGCTTCCATGCCGGATCCGCAGAGCCGGTTGACTGTGAGGGCCGGAACGGAGGCTTTCATGCCTGCATTCAGGCCTACATGCCTTGCCAGGTATATGGAATCGGGTTCTGTCTGGATGACATTCCCAATGATGATATCATCGATTTCTGCAGGATCCAGCTTTACTTTTTCCAGCAGTCCTTTGAGTACCTTAGTACCGAGTGAAACCGGAGACATTTCTTTTAAAGCTCCGCCGAAATTTCCAAAGGGACTGCGAATCCCGTCAACGATTACTATTCCCATCGGTTTGAAGGTTTTTTTAAGTGCATTTCAGGTCAAGGCCTTTTTTTTCAGAAAAATTGGTTGATTTCCAGGCAAAAAAAGCAAAATATTTTTTCAGAAATAAAAGTTTGCCTCGTCCATGACCGATAAATAAACGGGGATAACATAAGCACCCTTAATCAGAGCGTAATTCTCTGCATACACTTTAGAGGAGATCTATTATGGATAGGAAATCTATCATTGCATTAATCTTATCAGGGCTGATTGCAGTGCCCGTTGCAGCTCAGGCACCGGCCCCTGGGGCAGCACCTGCTAATCCGAATCCGAATATTCAGACTGCGCCCGGAATGGCTAATCTGATGCTTCTTACTATAGAAGATTTTGAGGAAGCGGAAGACTGGACAGCCCGTTCCACATCTCCTCTGGGTGAAACAAAAGCCATGAAAATGGTGCAGAGGGGGGAAATCAGGGCTGCTGATGACGAGAATACAAGACCGGAAGGTAATGAGGCTCTGTCGGTAACAAATAACCCTGAGAATCCGAATCATATCCTTGGTGTAAAAACATGGTTTGAGGATCGTGGTTTTGACCGGGTGGAAATAAAACCTCCGCATGAGTTTGTAATCCGGGGGAAAGCCCGCCAGTTTTCCGTTTGGGTGCTGGGACGTAAATTCCGCCATAAGCTCAGTCTGAAAGTCCGTGACTACCGCGGAAAAATCCACACTCTGGATATGGGAAGACTGGACTTTTTCGGCTGGAGAAAACTTTCTGTAACAATTCCTGGCTGGCTGCCTCAGAGCACAAGATACTCTCTGCTCGATAAAAACCTGCATTTTGTAAGTTTATTCGTTACAAGTGATAAACATGAAGTCCCGGGTACATTTTACTTCTATGTTGACGGACTCAAGACTATGGTAGACAGAAGCGAGCTGAATTATCCTGGTTCTGAAATTAAGGATAACTGGTAAACCGCCGAAATATTAAGATACAGAGGGAATGCAGAAATTATGGAAACAAATTACAAAAATTATTTAAGAACAGCCGCTCCCCTGCTTATGGGAAGCCTTGCTGCTTTCAGCGTGGCGTTCACAGGGCTTGAAAGCCGCGGCGTCAGCACCGCTATCGGCAATGACGTTTCTTCCGACGAAAAAAGATCGATTACCGTGGAAAGCTGGGATAAGGATTTCAGCCAGGGCGGTTATGGCTGGGAAGTATTCACAACGGCCGATACAGTGGAAAAAGGGCAGCCATATCAGCCTCAGTATTCCAATGCTCTTGTGGAGCGGGAAGTAAAGCTGGTAGCGGGTACACCGAGAGATGTGCGCGAAAACCTGAATTTTCCCGATGCAAAAATTCTGGCAGTGAAATTCGCTTTTACTTTCCCCGGAAACAATGTGGTAACAATTAAACCGCCTCAGAACACTGAAGATTATCTGATTGAACGTGCAAGACCGCATTTCAACGAGCAGACAATCGAGGGAACTGTTCCTCCAAGATCCTGCTTCAAAGATCCCAACCGTTCACAGTTCAAATCATCCAGAGGGCAGTTTGTGGATTGTATCTACGGAGTTGAGCTTCCGGGACAGGTTTCTAAAGTTTCTGTGTGGGTTGCAGGCCGCGGTAATGATTATGAGCTGGAAGGCTGGTTTGAAGACTGGAAAGGTAACTCTCATATTATTCAGTTCGGAAACCTTGACTTCATAGGCTGGAGACCTCTTACTGTGAATATTCCTTCCAGCATTCCTCAGGATGTGGATTCTTTCCCGGCCACTAAAACTCTGGTTTTCAAACAGTTTAAAATCCGTGCGAATCCAAAAGCATCTCTGGAACCGGTTATCCTTTACTTTGATGAGCTGAGAATTCTTACAGATATCTTTGAAGTTCACTTTGACGGAGCTCAGCTTGACTTCGATCAGAATGACTGTGAAAGAAAAAATCAGCTCCTGACCCTCCTTCAGAAGAATGCAAGATATCCTGATGCATTCGGTCAGAAAGTTGACTGCAGCAAGGCTCCTGGTCCTGCAAGGCCAGCCGGAGCAGCCGGTCCGTAAGCTGAATTCCTTTTACTCCGTGCAGGATTTCATTCACTTCCTGCACGGGTTTTATTATTTAAAGCATCTTTTCAGATCCGGAATCCGGTAAACTGAAACCTCATGAACAAAGAACTCCTTTCCCCGGCAAAAATCAATCTTGGACTGAAAGTCCACCACAAACGTCCTGCCGATGGTTACCATTACATTTCCAGTATCTTTATTCCTGTATCCTGGGGAGACACCATTCGCATTTATCTGCCGGGATCAGCAGAAGAACGGCCGTTTTTTCTGACCACAGAAAACCTGCTGACAGGAAAAAGTTATGAAGATTTTGAGCAGGTAAGTGAAAGGGGTGATGTGACCCGGAACCTCCTCTGGAAAGCCATGGATCGGATCCGTACCAGTACCAACCGGAATTTTCATGTTCACCTTATTAAAAAAATCCCGACTGGTGCCGGACTGGGAGGCGGAAGCTCCAATGCAGGAGTGATTCTCAGGGAACTGGGCGGCATTTTCAGCCTTGACCAGAAATGGCTGGAAGAAACGGCCCTTTCTCTTGGGGCAGATGTTCCGTTTTTTCTCTTTAACAAACCAGCTCTCGTAACCGGAATCGGGGAAATCCTTTCGGAAATACCCGAAATACATGGATTCGGGGTTCTCTGTATGCCAGGAATTCCGGTGAACACAAAAAAAGCGTATGCAGATTTAAAAAGGACTTTACAGAATAACCCCCCTCCGCTAATGTGGTCTGCACTGGACGCTGATGCTTTGAGTTCTCTCGCAGCATCTGACTGGGAAAATCTCAGTGGTCTGCAGAATGATTTTGAGGAAGTGGTTTTTACAGATCACCCTCTTCTGGCGCAGATCAAATCAGATTTCCTTTCTCTTGGTGCTGCATACGCATCCATGAGCGGTTCCGGTTCTGCTGTTTACTGTATTTGCAGCACGCAGCAGTCAGCAATGAATGTAATGCATTCGGCAGCTGAAAAGTACAAGGAACTTCATTTTGAAAGTTTCCGTTTTTAATCTTGGGCCGTCGCCAAGCGGTAAGGCAGCGGTTTTTGGTATCGCCA
>CAZQKZ010000024.1:0-24030 GCA_964594095.1 uncultured Leptospiraceae bacterium
AGCTTCCAACCTGTCGGAGGTTCCAACACTCCCCCCTGATCGCTGCCATGAACTTGCTGGCAAACGGAAAGGCCAGTTTGCGGTGGATTTAATCCACCCTCACCGCTTAACGTTTATTCCTGCTCATGAGCCTGTTCCTGTTTTGCCGGATAGCAGTGTTGATAAAAAGAATGTCGTCAGAATTAAAATCCTTAATGTGGAGGATTAACACAAATGAATGATGTCTATAACCCAGATTATGCCATTCATCCCGGTGTTTATCTTGAAGAAATTCTGGAAAGCAGGGGAATAAAAAAAAGTGAATTTGCGGCGAAAACCGGAATCACTCCTAAGACAATAAGCCAGATTATTGCTGGAAAAACTATGTATTCAACGGAACTTGCTTTGATTTTTGAGAGAACCCTGGGTATTTCAGCGGGCATCTGGATCAGCTTATCAGAAAAATACCAGCTTATGCAGATGAGAAAGAAAACAAGGGGGGAATTATTATCCAAAAACAATATTGAATGGATGAAGAAATTTCCACTAACAGAAATGAAAACAAGATCTATTTTACCGGACACAAAGGACAAAGGGGACCTTCTGGAATCTTTATTCCGGTTTTTTGGAGTGGCTGATGTAAATTCCTGGAATGTGTATCAGGAATCCCGGGAGGCTTTGTTTCGGAAAAGTGCTTCTTTCTCTGAAAATGAATTTGCAACTTCGGTTTGGTTAAAACTTGCCCGCGATAAAGCAGAAGCTCTTCAAACTACTGACTATTGCAAGGATTCCTTTGAGGGTGCCCTGGCCCAGGCAAAAACACTAATCAGCAAAAATCTTGTTTCTTCGTTTCCTGATTTGCGCTCGTTATGTGCCGCAGCGGGAGTAGCTTTGGTATTGATTCCCGAGTTTAAAAAAACGCATTTAAGTGGGGCATCCTGGTGGTTGACCCCGCAGAAGGCTGTGATTGCTTTAAGTTTACGCTATAAACAAGGAGATCATTTCTGGTTTCCTTTTTTTCATGAAGCTGCCCATATTCTTCTTCATTCAAAAAAGAGCATTTTTTTAGACACATTTTCTGACAGGGTTTTAAACTCTGAATTAGAAATTGAAGCCAATGATTATTCTCAGAATTTTATAATCCCTGCCACCCGTTGGCAGAAATTTGTTTCAGGGATGGTTTTTAATGAATCTACCGTCACTCGATTGGCTGATGATTTGAATCTTCATCCTGGCACAATTGTTGGCCGATTGCAGAGAGAGAAATTTTTACCTTACACGCATTTGCGTCATTTGCTGGATAAGCTGGATCCAAATCTTTATGATTTATAACGAAGAATCTGACTGTTATTGAAAAAGTCACACCCGGATGATAGAATGGATTTAATGAACAAAGAAAAACGTCGCTTAAATAATGAAGAATCAATTTTCTTTTTTACAGCAGCGCAGCTTATAGAAGTGCTTCAGACATTTCCGCCCCACCTGCCGGTACTCGTCAGTGGATATAAAAGCGGGTTTGAAAATGTATATCACCCTGTGGTCATAAAGCTGAAGCACGAACCAGATAACATGTATTTTGATGGGCAATTCCAGATTGCAAATAAGGCTGATGAAGAGGAATTCGATGCCATTATTCTGCAAAGGGAGTTTCGTGAGGACTGATGGGCACCTCCAACGCTCTTAACCTCTTCAATTGGGTGTTGACAGAAAAGCTCTTCGATATTTTTATTAACGACAGATTGAGAACATCCACCTGAAAAAAGAACAGAAATGAACAGCACATTACTAAAACGTTTATTTAGGACAATTGGGCCTGATCCGGAGATGGAACAGTCTAAAATTGCCCGTGAAATTATCGAATCAGAGCGAAAAAAAGGGCATACTCTGCTTGCGAATTCGCTGGAATCAATTCTTTATAAGAACAAGACTATAACCGGGATTTCCAGGGCTGCAAAGAACAGTAACATTGTTTCTATTCACGAAGTCCCTTTTGACAGACGCTACAAAATTCCCCTTGTGACCCATATCGAGAGAGAACTGCTTCGTCATGATATGATCCTGCCACTGGAGACGGAAGAACGGATTCATCGGATCGAAGAGGAATACGCCGGTCGGGAACGGCTTAAACATTTTGGGCTAAAATCCCGCAAAAAGATCCTCTTTTACGGTGCTCCCGGATGCGGCAAAAGTATGGGTGCCGAAAGAATCGCCTGGAAGCTGGGACTCCCATTCCTGAAAGTAAAATTTGAGGCCATCCTCTCCTCTTTTTTAGGTGAGTCGGCAAACAACATAAAAGCAGTTTTCGACTCTGTGAGGTCTTATCCCTGTGTTCTTCTTCTTGATGAATTTGATTTTATTGGAAAAACAAGAAGCAGCTTCCAGGAAGTGGGCGAAATGCACAGAGTAGTAAATATTCTTTTGCAATTGATGGAAGACTACGATGCCCCGGGAATTCTGATTGCTACAACCAATTTGGAGACAAGTCTGGATTCTGCCCTCTTCCGCCGGTTTGATGATATCATAGAACTCCCTCTCCCTGGCGAGAAAGAAATTCAAGAATTGCTAACATCAACTCTTTCGGCTCTGGATCTTCAGAAAGAACTCAATCTTCCTGGGATTGCAAAGAGGCTCATCGGGTATTCCCCTGCGATGATTGTAAAGATTGCACAGGATGCAGCCAAAATGGCCGTTCTTAAAGATGACCTGCCACTTTCGGAAAAGCATTTGGAGAGAGCCCTGAGTGATAACAAAGGCCGCAGTGAGTAGTAATTATTCAATATGAAACTTATTGAACTTGAACAACAACTTGGCTACGAGAATGCCACCGGTTATCTGAAAGGAGTAAATCTCTTTTCCGTTCCGGATATTGGACACGTCTTCCGAAAAGCTTCCCGATCTATTGATGAGGGAGGATGTTCCTTGCATGGAGTTTATGGCATACAGACACTTCCCGGTAAGAAGAATTCTCCAGTCAATCCAGTAGTTTATCTGTGTAAAGCAACCAGTGAATGCGAAGCTGATGAAATTCACCGGCTTGTATGGAATCAGGATGTTGTTCCTTTTCTTATAGTATTAACCAAAAAGAATGTTCGTTTATATAAGGGCCAGGACTATGTTTCCGAAAAGGCCGGTTCTGGCAAGAGGGGGATTATTTATTCGAATATTGAGTTTGATCGAGTAACCGAACAACTGGAAAAACTACGCTCCTATGAAATCGACTCCGGGAATGTATGGCGTTCCTTTGACAGGGTTGAGAGGTCCAGGAGGGTCCATAAAAGACTTCTGGAAAACCTTCGCGAATTGGAAATCAGGCTCCGGGAGATGAAGCTCAGTCGTGAACTATCCCATTTATTGATTGGAAAATATGTATATTTAAAGTATCTTCGAGATAGAGGGATTCTATCAGATCGAAAAATGGCAAAGTGGGGGGTAACACCAGATCAGATCTTTGGTAGAGACGCAGAAAAAGAAGCATTTAAGACTGTCCTGCACGAACTGGACGATGATTTAAATGGCTCCATATTTCCCTTCGATCCTGATCAGGTAAGAATCGATCAATTGCAATTGACTGCTGGAGTATTCGCCGGTGATGAAACAGGAGGGCAGTTGCATCTTGATTTTCAGGCATACGATTTTTCATTCATCCCCATAGAAACACTCTCCACAATTTATCAAGATTTCCTCCATTCTGTAGATGCGAACGCCAATGAGTCGAAAGGCAAGGAGGCGGGTGCCTATTACACACCGGTTCCTCTGGCGAACTTTATGATTGAAGAGATGAACGATCATCTTCCGCTGCGCGAAGGGATGAGAGTTCTTGATCCCTCCTGTGGCAGTGGTGTCTTTCTCGTTCAGATTTACCGAAGGTTGATAGAATCCAAAGCAAAGAAAGAGAGACTGACTCCGGTTCTACTGAGAGAAATACTCACCAAACATATCTTTGGTATCGAAAGGGATGAGGATGCATGCAGGATTACAGGATTGAGTCTGATTCTTACACTTCTGGATTATGTGAATCCACCGGATCTGGAAAATACACGTTTTAAGCTACCAAATCTTTATAATCAGAATATTTTTCATGTCGATTTCTTTTTATCGCAACCTCTCTTAAGTGATAGAAAATTTCACTGGATCATCGGCAATCCCCCGTGGGTTGAACTGAAAACTGGAAAGGTTGACGATCGGGATCTTCCTGCATGGAGATGGTTGGGCGAGAATGCAGAGTTCCAACCAACAGGTGGTAACCAGATCGCCGAAGCCTTTGCTCACCTGGTCACTCAATACAGTACAGAAAAGGGGATCATTGGTTTACTTCTTCCTGCCATGACGCTTTTTAAGACCGAATCACGAGAATTTCGCAAGAGCCTTTTTTCCAGAGTGCGCCTGCTCTCTGTAGCCAACCTCTCTAACGCACGACGCGAGCTCTTTGAGAAAGCCATTGCACCTCCTGCTGTTCTTTTTTACTCGCCCCATCCGGAAATTGATCCTGAAAGTGAATCACTTTCCGCTAATCGTTTCCATGTATGGTCTCCCATTGTAGCAGCACAGTCTTTCCTGAAAAAGACAACCTGGCAGATTGCTATCAATGCAGAAGAGCTAAAAGAGCTGGATCAGTCTCAGGTTCAAAGTGGCGAAAGTCTGCCTTGGAAGGTCGCCATGTGGGGTTCTCCCTATGATCAACGACTGCTTACTTCCATAGGGAAAAGATTTGAAACTCTCGCGGAGTTTGCGAAGGAAAACGAACTTGTTATCAGTCAAGGTATGGAGTTGCGGCATAAAGATTCTAAAGAAAAAATCGATCCTTTGCCCGAAGTGATTGGGAAACACAAACTTGATTTCAGTAAATTAAAGAACTCGGGCAGAATCTTCTCTTTCCCTGATGAGAGTATCGTGGAAGTAGAACCAGAAGAAGCCTTTTGCAGAAAAGGGCGCGGGAAACTCCCCCTTTCGGTTTCAAAACCGCCACATGTGATTGTTCAAGTATCCAGACGGTTTTCAGTTTTTTCAGATAACTTTATCATTGTACCACCACGGCAAATTGGAATAAGTGGACCTGAAGAGAAAACCAATATTCTTAAAGCAATATGTATTTACCTGAATAGTAATATTGCACTATATCATCAATTCTATTTTTCTCCGCAATGGGGGATCTATATTCCAATATCAACGCTTGATACACTTGAAGGATTACCCATTCCGCTATCAAAACTATCAGAAAAGGAAATCCGTCATCTTGCGGATCTTCATGATCGAATCGTATTAGCCGACAGGGAGGAGAGGGAAAAAGGAAATTCCGGTCCTGATTTGTTTTCAAAAAAATCATCGGGCAAAAGAGAAAACTTGCACGACCTTCTTTCTGAAGTGAATCAATATTTTTATAAACTCCTCGGTCTGAAAGTCTGGCAGCAAGCCCTTGTCGAGGATCTTGTCTTAGAAAAACTTAAGGCGGCAGATAATGCAGTGCCTGACAATCTGATTCTTCCACCGACTGAGCAGGAAATCAAGCAGTACGGGGAACTATTGAAATCGACCCTTGATGATTATCTGAATTCGGCTGGTATTCGAAAATACCATGAAATATCGGTAGTCCATGATCAGGAATCGGGGATGGTTCAGATTTCGAAAACAGAGAATCCGAATAGCGCAAGGAGAATTGTGGTTACGGAAGCGAGCGGGAAAACCGGTGAAACCTTCCTGAGAATGAGGAGTGTAATTCGAAAAGAGTACAGCCAATGGGTCTATATTGATCGAAATCTTAAAATATATGAAAAAGATACCATTTATCTGTTCAAGCCATTCAAGAGGCAATCCTGGCTTCGCAGCAAAGCGCTTGAGGATTTCTCATCTCTTCTGGGGCAGATCCTGTCCGACGGGAGGCAGGGATGAGGGGCGGATTTGTTGCAGCTAAGGGAGTGAATCCGCAGGATTATGAGAGTGCCTTTCTGATCCATTGTCATTGTCTAATCGAAATCGGCTATAAAGAAATGCAACATACGGATTGTCGTTCTTCCGATGAAGAGGTGATTACCGGACGATTGACACAAGCGATAGATGAATTCCTCCGTAGCGGACATGCGCCAGATTGGGCCGAGCATTTTGACGTTCAGGAAGAAAAGAGAATCAACTCAGACGGTCGTGAAGGCAAACACAGATACAGAATCGACATTGTGCTCAAGCATGTGGCAGGCAGAAGACCCGAGCATATCTTCGAAGCAAAAAGGCTTAATGGAAGCGGTAGTCTTTCAAAATACGCTGGATTCGATGGCATGGGTTGCTTCCTGGATGGAAGATACAGTGCATCGCAACAGCACGCATCGATGCTTGGCTATATACAAACCGAATCTATCTCCCTCTGGATTAGGAAGCTGCAAGATTACATTCTCTCAAACCAGGAGAAACTCCAAATACAAGTCGAATGGGAAAAGGCGAATCTCGTTTCTGAGTCTTGTGACCTGCCACTAATTGGGGTAACTACGCATCGGCGAAAAAAGAGTCTTCCCTCCATTCAAATCTATCATCATATCCTGAATTTTTCAGGGTGATCCACCATGAATGGAGTGAAATACTATGAATAACCAAAAGCAAAAAGTGCAAAGCACTCCCTCACGCGGAGGTGCGGAGGAGAACCGGGGAGACCAATTATGAATGTAAAAGAACTAATACAATTACTGAGTAGATTCCCGGATGAAACCCGTGTCATAACGAATGGCTATGAAGACGACTATGAAGACATACGAGTGCCCAGAGAGATCGCTGTGATTCACAAACCGGACGCCCCGTGGTATATGGGTGAGTGGGAAGAAAAGGACGGTAAAGAAGATGGTGCCATTAGGGCTATACTGATTTCCAGAAACTCCCGGCCAATGGAGTGAAATACTATGAATAACCAAAATCAAAAAGTCCAAAGCATTCCCTCACGCGGAGGCGCGGAGGAATACTGGGAAGAATGGCGGGAGGTCAAGCTGGGGGAAGCTATAAATCTCAAGCGTGGTTATGATCTTCCCAGTCGAAATCGACAAGATGGCAAGATACCGATTTTTTCATCATCCGGCATTTCAGGATATCACAATCAGGGCATGTCAGATGGGCCCGGCGTGATAACCGGTCGATATGGTACGATTGGACAAGTTTACTATTCGCACGGTGCTTACTGGCCATTAAATACAACACTGTATGTTCAAGATTTTAGAGGGAACGACACACATTTTTTCTTTTACTTTTTGCAACAGCTCGATTGGAAGAAGTATAGTGATAAAAGTGCTGTACCTGGGGTAAATAGAAACGATGTGCATCAGGAACGTATCCTCCTCCCCCCCCTCCCCGAACAAAAAGCCATTGCTTCTGTCCTCTCCAGCCTCGATGACAAGATCGACCTTCTGCACCGCCAGAACAAAACGCTGGAAGCTATGGCCGAGGCGCTTTTCCGGCAGTGGTTTGTGGAAGAGGTGGATGAGAGCTGGGAGGAAGATAGTTTACTCGAACTAATTGAACTAGTCGGTGGTGGTACTCCAAAAACAGCAAATGCAGAATACTGGGATGGAGATATACCTTGGTTAACAGGCGGTGATATAGCCTCAAACCATAAGTCTTTCGTTCTCAATTCAGAAAAACGCATTACTGATCTTGGACTGAATAACAGTTCAGCTAAACTTTTGCCGAAATACTCCACCGTAATTTCCGCCCGTGGTACAGTTGGCAAATATTGCATTCTTGCAAAACCGATGGCCTTTAGCCAATCGAATTATGGCATTTTGCCTCGTAAGCAAAATTGCTTTTTCTTTTCATATCTTCTTATAAATCATGTTGTCGAAGAGCTTCAAACTTCCGCATATGGCAGCGTTTTTGATACTATTACTACAAATACATTCCGTGATATAAAGATTGCCATTCCAACTGAAACAGTGATTTCAAATTTCGAATCGCAAGTAGCTGTCTATTTCAAGAAAATAATTGCAAACATAGAGCAAATAAATTTACTAGAAAAACTTCGCGCCACGCTTTTGCCTAAACTGATGTCAGGTGAAGTGAGGGTGGAAGTATGAAAGCATCGCAGATTAAGGAAAAATACCTGAACAGGCTTGATACACTGATCGCAAAGGGAAGCGAAATATGCGAGAGGAGTGTAAGTAAACGGGGGCCTTGGCGTGGGCATACTGGAATAGATGGCCATCACGTTTATGGTCCAGACGAAATGCATACAGTTCATCCAGACTTTACTAAATGGAAATTGAGTGTGGTAAATCTGCTGGAACAAATTTTGCCGAAAGAACACCCCCATCGTAAGTATATTGAATTTATTCAAAATATGTCGTCGAAGTTGAATTTAATTCAGTTCGTTATCCAGTTGCTTCAATCGATTCGCGAAGATTTTTCAGAAGGCTTTTTGAATGATTTGATTCACCAAATTGAAATGAAAATATCTTCTGATTATATGGAACAGGCGGAGAGCCTCGTTGAAGAAAAAACCGGGAGCACATTGAATCATATACCTGCTGCAGTGCTGGCCGGGGCTGTATTGGAAAAGAGATTAAAACAACTATGCCTTGAGCAAATACCGGAAATACCACTTTTTACCGATGGCGGCAAACCTAAGACAATGAATCCCCTGATAGAGGATCTCAAAAAGGCCGGATCGGTCTCAGGGACGCGGGCCAAGGAACTCAAAGCTTGGGCTGATATCAGAAATAATGCTGCGCACGGCAATTTTGAGAGCATTGTACGAAGTGAAGTAGAGAGAATGATCACAGGAATCAAGGCCTTTCTGAGCGAAACGGGCTGATGAGCGGTGAAGTGAGGGTGAAAGCATGATTCGAGAACGAAAATTATTGCGATTAAAAGGATATGATTACGCAACACCAGGTGCGTATTTCATAACAACAAACGTTCATGGACGCAAAGATGAATTTGGTTTTATTGAAAACGGTATGATGAAATTACTCGAATTTGGGAAAATTGTGGAACAACAATGGAAATGGTTATTCCATAAATATGTATATTTGAAAATGGATGAATATATTGTTATCCCAAACCATTTCCACGGAATAATTATTATCGATCCCGTACGGAACGGTCGCGACCGTTCCGTACGGGATAAAAAAAATAAACCGATTCCGGAATTGATTGGTGCGTTTAAAACAACATCATCAAAATTAATTCATAATACCGGGAATGAAAATTTCAAATGGCAGAAATCATTTTATGATGTAATTATTCGTGATGATGAATCATTACACCGTATAACCGATTATATCAAAAATAATCCTGCAAATTGGGACAAGGATGATTTATATGGCCAATAACCTCCCCGAAAAATTCCCCAACTTCGTCCTGTTCAAGACTGCTGACGGTAAAGTCAACATCGATGTCTATTTTCATGAAGAAACCCTTTGGCTCACACAGAAGCTGATTGCTGAACTGTTTCAGAAGGACCGGAGCGTAATCTCAAAACATTTGAAAAAAATCTTTGAGGAAGGTGAACTGGATGAGCAAGTGGTATGTGCAAAATTTGCACTAACCACTCAGCACGGCGCAATAGAAGGCAAAACCCAGCAAAAAGATGTTCTCTACTATAACCTGCGAGCCATAACTGCCGTGGGCTACCGGGTCAATTCGCACCGGGCAACGGAGTTCCGCAAATGGGCTACCGAGATTCTCCATGAATACATCATCAAAGGCTTTGCCATGGATGATGAACGCCTCAAGCAGATTAAACACTTTGGGCAGGACTATTTCGATGAACTTCTGGAAAGAATCCGAGAAATCCGACTTAGTGAACGCAGGCTCTATCAAAAAATCACTGATATATACGCCCTTTCCGCGGATTATGACCGGAACGACGAAACAACCAAAGAGTTTTTTGCCACTGTGCAGAACAAAATGCACTGGGCTATTCAAGGTAGAACTGCCGCCGAAATCATCTATACCGAAGCAGACGCTCAAAAACTCTACATGGGTCTAAAAACCTGGAAGAATGCTCCCGCTGGTAAAATTCTTAAATCCGATGTCACCATCGCCAAAAACTATCTCAATCAGGAACATCTCAAAGAATTGGAGCGGATCGTCTCAGCCTACCTGGATTTGGCCGAAAACCGCGCCCGCCGGGGCATAGTCACCAACATGAAAGACTGGGTACAGTTTCTGGACAAGTTCCTTGCTCTTTCGGATTATCCCATTTTACTGGATAAAGGAAAAATCTCCGCCCTGGAAGCAAAAATCAAAGCCGAGAATGAATACGATAAATTCCGTGTCATTCAAGATAAACAGTACATTTCAGATTTTGATGAAGAAGTCAGAAAACTGATTGGTAAAGATCCAGGAGATAGAAATGACTTCTAAAATAACCGAATCCACCATTGAAACCTTCGCCATCGAACTCCTCGAAAAACACGGCTACCAGTATATCTACGGCCCTGATATTGCGCCGGACAGCGAAACACCAGAGCGCACTACCTTTGAAGACGTACTACTTCTGCAAAAATTAAAAACTGCTGTTTCCCGCATTAACCCGGATATTCCGGCAGAAGCGCGTGAGGAAGCCATAAAACAAATAGAACGGCTTAATTTCCCTGAACTGATTACTAATAATGAAACCTTTCACCGGTTGCTGACCGAAGGCATCAAAGTTACCTATCAAAAATATGGAAACAGCCGAGGGGATTTGGTCTGGTTAATTGACTTTAAAGAACCGGAGAACAATGACTTTATAGTATTAAACCAATACACTGTCATAGAAAATCATGTCAACAAACGGCCTGATGTAATTATATTCGTCAATGGAATACCTCTTGTCGTTATTGAACTTAAAAATCCAGCGGATGAAAACGCTACTGTCCATACAGCTTTTAAACAATTACAAACCTATAAACAGGCAATTCCCTCCCTGTTTATCTACAATGGGTTTTTAGTTATTTCCGATGGACTTGAAGCTAAAGCCGGTACAATTTCTGCCGGATACAGCCGTTTTATGGCATGGAAGACCTCTGATGGAAAAGTTGAAGCCTCTCCGCTCATAGGCCAGCTGGAAACCTTAATTCGCGGCATGCTCGATAAAAGAACACTGTTAGACCTTATCCGCCATTTTATTGTTTTTGAAAAGTCTAAAAAAGAAGATAAAGCTACAGGTATCATAACCATCCAAACAGTAAAAAAACTGGCTGCGTATCATCAGTACTATGCGGTAAACAGAGCTGTTGAATCAACACTTCGTGCTTCCGGTTATGTCAAAAAAACTGCTGACAATTCTGAAGGCTTTATGGTTCATGAATCACCTGAAAGTTACCTGCCTGCGCCGCTGCCCGGTCAGTATTGTGTATATGCCATTGAATGCGATAATGATTCAATTTATATTGGTCAGACCGCAGATTTACACAAACGCTGGGCAGAGCATTTATGTGGTCAGGCATCAGAACATACAAAAAAATTCAAACCATTAAAAATTGTACACTATGAAACGGTTTCTTCGAGAGAAGCTGCCATCAGCAAAGAAAAAGAATGGAAAACAGGATATGGGCGTAAATATATCAAACAGCTTATAGAAAGTGGCAGGGCACGGCAGGCAGGTGGCTTACCGGGAGTAAAGTCCCAGCCTGTTGGGGATAAAAAAGGGGGAGTTGTCTGGCATACACAGGGTTCGGGTAAATCTTTATCCATGGTTTTTTATACAGGAAAAATCGTTCTTGCAATGGATAATCCGACCATTCTTGTAATCACCGACCGCAATGACCTTGATGACCAGCTTTTTGATACCTTTGCTTCTTCTAAACAACTTCTCAGACAGGAGCCTGTACAGGCAGAAAACCGGGAAAAATTAAAGGATTTACTGAAAGTCGCATCCGGCGGTGTTGTATTCACCACAATTCAGAAGTTCCAGCCGGAAGTAGGAAATGTTTACGAAAAACTGTCTGACAGAACCAACATTATAGTTATCGCCGACGAAGCTCACAGAACGCAGTACGGTTTCAAGGCAAAAACAATCGATGATAAAGACGAGCACGGCAATGTAATTGGCAAGAAAATTGCTTATGGATTTGCTAAATACATGAGGGATGCCCTCCCCAACGCGACGTATCTCGGTTTTACCGGAACACCTATTGAAAACACCGATGTAAACACCCCGGCTGTTTTTGGAAATTATGTTGATGTATATGATATTGCACAGTCAGTTCATGATGGCGCAACTGTCCGCATCTATTATGAAAGCCGTCTTGCAAAAATTGTTTTAAGCAGTGAAGGCAAAAAACTGATAAAAGAACTTGATGATGATTTTGACCAGGATAACCTCTCAGAAACACAAAAAGCCAAAGCTAAATGGACTCAATTGGAAGCCTTAATTGGCAGTGCTGACAGAATAAAAGAAGTTGCGAAAGACATTATTATGCATTTTGAACAGCGACAGGAAGTAATTGACGGCAAGGCAATGATCGTTACCATGTCCCGCCGCATTGCTGCTGAACTCTACAAGGCTATTATCGAAATCAAGCCGGAATGGCATAACGATGACCTGAAAAAAGGCGTAATCAAAGTTGTCATGACCTCTGCTTCTTCTGATGGGCCTGAAATATCCAAACACCATACTACAAAAGAACAACGGCGTTCTTTAGCCGATCGAATGAAAGACCCTGAAGATGAAATGAAACTGGTAATTGTAAGGGATATGTGGCTCACCGGTTTTGATGTGCCTTCCCTGCACACTCTCTATATTGATAAACCAATGAAAGGCCATAATTTAATGCAGGCAATCGCCCGCGTGAATCGTGTGTATAAAGATAAAACAGGCGGACTCATTGTTGACTATCTCGGGATAGCTTATGACCTGAAAAAGGCTCTGTCTTTTTATTCTGACGCAGGCGGTAAAGGTGATCCTGCTGTTAATCAGGAAAAGGCCGTGCAGCTTATGCTGGAGAAACTGGAGATTGTTTCCCAGATGTTCGCTGGTTTTGATTATGAAGAATACTTTGAAGCTGAAACCGGCAGAAAATTATCACTTATTCTGTCGGCAGAAGAACATATACTTGGTCTTGAAAACGGAAGAAAACGGTACATTGATGAAGTAACGGCATTATCCAGGGCATTTTCAATTGCTATACCCCATGAACAGGCAATGGATGTTAAAGATGAAGTGGCCTTTTTTCAGGCTGTAAAATCACGGCTGATTAAGTTTGACAGTACTGACTCCGGAAAAACTGATGAGGAAGTTGAAACTGCTATTCGTCAAGTAATTGACAAAGCACTTGTTACTGAAAAAGTAATCGATGTTTTTGATGCCGCCGGAATTAAAAAGCCGGATATTTCCATATTGTCAGAGGACTTCCTTCTTGAAGTTAAAAATATGGAGCACAAAAATATAGCTCTGGAGGTTCTGAAAAAGCTACTGAATGATGAAATAAAAGCACGAACCAAAAAGAATCTTATTGTAAGCAGAACTTTAATGGAGATGCTCGAAAGTTCCATTCAGAAATATCACAGCAAAATTCTTACTGCTGCGGAAGTTATCGAAGAACTTATCGAACTATCTAAAGAAATACAGCAAATGGATAAAAAACCAAAAGAAATGGGGCTTTCTGATTATGAATATGCATTCTATACAGCCATAGCGAATAATGACAGTGCGAAGCAGTTAATGCAGCAGGATAAACTCAGGGAACTGGCTGTTGTACTTTTTGAAAAAGTAAAAGAAAACGCCTCCATTGACTGGACGATTAAGGAAAGTGTAAAAGCAAAATTAAAAGTTATTGTTAAAAGAATATTAAGGCAATACGGTTATCCGCCGGATATGCAAATGTTAGCAACAGAAACTGTCTTAAAGCAGGCGGAATTGCTCGCGGCGGAATTAATACATGGAAGGTAAGAAGACCGCCTCCGGCGTTACTTTGGCAGTCTCCGTCCAACCCTGCTGGAATCCTTCAGCAAAGGTGTCGCCGTTTTTGTTTAATTAAAATTTATGCCGCTTTACTGACCTCGCGTCCAGATTGCCGCCCTCACCGGCTGAAATCTGAATCAGTTTACCAGGATTAAAAAAACTGATAATCATATCGATCTCACACAATCCTTTTAATTGAAAAGTTTAAAAAGGGTTTCGGCCAGATCCGACAAAAAACTATCCGCGCTGGAACAGTGCTTCATTACATGTTTTTTAGTTGACAGACCCAGGAAACTCCTTTTTATCAGATGAATCAACCTTAGTGGGAACAGTTCCTGCCGGATGGTTTCAAAGGGCACAGAGGAAAATCATGCCACAGAAAACAGGCACTTATACCGACAGCAGAGATCAGCTGATCATGGCACTGGAGTATTCCCTGCTTGGCTGGTACCACACTTTATATAAGGGATCTAAACATTCTTCCGCAGACCTGCTTCAGTTACTCAATTACCTTAGGGAAAGAGAATGGAATCTGAAATACGGGGAATCGCAGAATGTAAACCGAAGCGTTTCCGAAACATCTCTGAAAGGATACAGAATCCGGCTTAAAGAAGAATTTCAGTTTTATGTAAATTTTCAAAGCGGTTATACCGAATACGGCAGGGATCTGAATCGTGAAGAAAAAATTAAGCATATTCTGCCCCTTGCCTCCTATTATCTGCATACAATCCTTCCGTCACATTCCGATGAGGCCCTGCTCCTTCTGCTTAAGAATATTTCTGTGCGCCAAGAGGACGGGTCCGCTGAACCGGCGGACCCGCTCCTTGCCCTTTATTATATCTGTGCATTCCGCTATGCTGCCTTCTGCGGAATAACTGTGGATATTGTTTACAGAGAAATCATGGGTAAACAGGTAAGCTCCAGAAGATTAGTCCCGCTTGCTGTTGTATGGAGATCTCCGTATATCAATCTAATCGCACGCGATACAAAAGATAAAAAAATAAAGCAATTTGTAATCAGTTCTGTTCTTTCGCTGTCCTCGGACCTCTGGAGTAAATTTTTCCTTGCGATGACAGGCGAAGCAGGAATTCGTGAAGAATTCAGTTATGAAACCTATAAAAAAGATCCTGAATACCGGTTTCTCCGGTCTATAAGAAAATATACATTCAGAATGACAGGTTACACTTTTCATCATTTCAGACATTCTCAGAATATGGAATGGGAACTTTCTGAAAAAATCTCTGAGACAAATCACATCGTAACGATTATCTCCGACGATTGGAGAAATATGCTTTTCCTTCTTTTTAATTATGGTAATTATATAAAACTTCTGAATGAAGAGGTTATTCAGAAAGGGTCCGCCCAGGCAGAGGGAGATTATCCCCTGGAATGTCTGAAAGCAAAGCTCCCCCTGCTCTGTGCTTTTCGCAGACAGATTAACGAACACCTCGGAGATCCTTAAATATGTCCGTTATCCGGAAAAAGTCTTTTATCAGAAACCTATTTTTCGCTGAAAATCTTTTGATTTGAATTTCAGTTCTCTTTCCAGATCCTGCGTTATTTTACCTGGTTTTATACTGCTGATTCCCTGATCCCTGAGGTTTTCAAAAACAACAGAAAAATCACCTGGAGTAAGGCCGGTCAGATTCCTGACCTGATCTGTATCCTGCCGGAAATGTTCGCAGGCATTTTTTCCGAAGTATTTATTCAGATACGCTTTCATAAGAAGTGCAGCATTATCTCCCGTCAGAGTTCTGAATTCAACCTTTTTTCTGAAGCGCCTCAATGCAGCTGGATCCATTCCATCAATACGATTCGTCGTGCAGGCAAGAATTCCGTGAAATGAATCCATCGCATCAAGAAATTCATTCACCATGGAACTTTCATAGCTGCGTATGGCTCCGGCCCTGTCTGAAAGAAAAGTATCCACTTCGGCAAGCAGCAGACGGCTGTCATTTTTTTCTGCTTTTTCAAATGCTGCTCTGATATTCCTCTCAGTCATTCCGATATAAGGATTTAACAGACTGGATGCCCTTTCCACCTGAATCTCTTTGTTGATTTTTTTCCCTATTTCTTTCAGCAGCTGACTTTTACCGGTTCCTGGAGGACCGTAAAAAAGATAATGAAGTCCGCTGTTTCTGTTTCGCTGGCGAAAATGTTTTTCTGCCTCCTCTGTAAGGGTCTGCACCGGAACATTTGTTTCGAGAATCTCCGGCAAATGCAGTGGTTTCCAGGTTTTACCGATTTTTACTTCTTTTCCTGTAAGTAACTTTGTTTTGGCCCGCAGTAATAACTCGAGCCGTTCCTTAACAGCATCCTGGTTTTTCCGGACTGGTATGCCGGCCATCAGGTCAAGAGTGCTTTTAATTCCCGCTGTATTTACGGGAAACGTTTCGGCAAGTTCCCGAAGATACTCCGGATCAGTGAATTTCTGTAATGAATGACCCTTAATCAGTCTCTCCCAAAGCCGGTACCTGTCTGCGGAACTCAGTGGAGTAAAACTCAGACTGAAATGAAATCTGCGCAGCACCGACTCTTCTATTCCTTCAGTGTGGTTAGCGATCCAGATTATTTTAGCCTTATTACGATCAAGGAAATCATTTATCCAGGATTTATCGGGTCCGGTTCCTGATTTATTTATTTTGAGCGGGAAACCATATTGCGTATTCAGGAAGCTGTCTGCCTCATCAAAAATATAAACAGAATCGGGATCGTTTCTGCGCACTGCCTGCTCCAGCGCAAGAATTCTCTCAAAAAAATTGCCGTATTCTCCGGTTTTTATAAAAATGATCTTTTTTCCGGCAGATCTTACCAGGCTGCGGGCAAGCTCTGTTTTACCGGTTCCGGGTGTGCCGTAAAAGAAAATCTGACATTTTATTCCGGAAGCAATTAAATCTTTCAGAACGGAAAGATCATCAGAGCGAATAGAAAAATCTTCCGGTCTGAAGAACTCTTTTTTATCATCGTTTTCCAGAAGATTTTCCCAGACCGGAATCTGGTCAGGCATCTGCAGAAATTCAAGAAATTCGCCTGCAAGTTCTAATCCGGTGCCTCCCCTGTTTTCTTCAAGCAGGCCGAATTTTCTTAGCTGGCCGCCTGCAGCAAGTAGGTTTCTGACTCTTGCTGAGGGCACAGCTGTCATATGAGAAATCAGATCCATCAGCTCCAGTCTGTCATAATTCTTTAATAAAGCACCGCTTAGCCAGTCAAGCTCCAGACAGTAAAAAGCCCTGATGATACTTTTTCCTTCCTTTCCGGTTGCTGTGATTCTGATGACCTCATCAATCCGGCTTTCGATATCTTCGGAAAGCCGGTCACAGGCACCTGTTTTGCGGATCTGTTCTGCGAGTGCATCACCGGTAATTTTAAACAGTTTTCTGTAATCGCCCTCGTCTTCGCAGAGTAAAACAATAGTTGCTGAAAGGTTTTCTGTGTAATCGCTGATATCCGGTCTTTGATTTTTAAGATGTTCAGCTTTCTGGGATATTTTTCTTACAGACTGATCCGGTAACAGCTCCAGGGCTCTGTCCACCATGTCTTCAGTCATTCTGTTTCTTCTGAAAACCTGGAAAAAGTAATACAGGGTAATATTGTAATAACGGGTATATCTGATTTCATTTCTTCTGTAAAAATTCAGTCCGCCTGGAGTTCGTCTTACGTATTTCATAATATAATCATAACCGATTCAGGCAGGCCTGAAAGTCCGGTTTTTTGACTTTTTATTTTTTTTCAGCGGGAGGATTGCTTTTTTTGAATGACTTTTGATTTATAACTGTTTTAATTGTAATCACTCGCGGATTCCTGTATAATCCGGAGAAACCTGAATAAACAAGGAGAACATTATGGGGTCAGGAAAATGTCCGATTACAGGTCTGGGTGGAAATCCGGCTGTGAAAAACAACGGAAAAATGAACAGGGACTGGTGGCCGAACCAGCTCAATCTTAAAATGCTTTCGCAGCATTCTGCTAAAACGGATCCGATGGGAAACTCTTTTAACTATGCGGAAGAATTTAAAAAACTTGATTATGCATCTCTGAAAAAAGATCTCACTGATCTCATGACCGACTCCCAGGACTGGTGGCCTGCTGATTATGGTCATTATGGTCCCCTGTTTATCAGGATGGCCTGGCACAGCGCAGGAACATACCGGCAGGGGGATGGCCGGGGTGGTGCTGCATCAGGGAACCAGAGATTCGCTCCACTGAACAGCTGGCCGGATAACGCAAACCTGGATAAAGCGCGAAGGCTTCTGTGGCCCATTAAAAAGAAATATGGAAACAGAATTTCCTGGGCTGACCTTATGATTCTTGCCGGAAATGCTGCACTTGAGTCGATGGGGCTGAAGACTTTTGGTTTTGCCGGCGGCAGGGAGGACATCTGGGAACCTGAAGAAGACATCTACTGGGGTTCAGAAGCGGAATGGCTGGGAGACAAACGATATTCTGATGATAGAAACCTCGAGAATCCGCTTGCTGCAGTGCAGATGGGACTTATTTACGTTAATCCCGAAGGTCCGAACGGAGAACCGGATATTCTTGCTTCCGGAAAAGATGTTCGGGAAACCTTTGCAAGAATGGCAATGAATGACCGCGAAACCGTGGCGCTCGTGGCAGGCGGGCATACCTTCGGTAAGTGTCACGGTGCAGGGGATGCCTCTCATGTCGGACCGGAGCCGGAAGCGGCAGGCCTTATCGCGCAGGGACTTGGCTGGATCAGTAAATTTCTGAGCGGAAAAGGTGACGACACAATCACAAGCGGGATAGAAGGATCCTGGACAGCCAATCCGACGAAATGGGATAACGGGTATTTTGACCTTCTTTTCGGTTATGACTGGAATCTCGAAAAAAGCCCCGCGGGTGCCTGGCAGTGGACTCCTGTGAATCCTAAAGAGGAGGATATGGCTCCTGCTGCGCACGATCGCACAAAAAAAGTTAAGACTATTATGACAACAGCAGATATGGCAATGCGAATGGATCCGGTTTACGGCCCGATTTCCCGGCGATTTCACGAGAATCCCGATGAGTTTGCAGATGCTTTTGCAAGAGCCTGGTTTAAATTAACCCACCGGGATCTTGGTCCGAGGTCCAGATACCTGGGGCCTGAAGTTCCGGCGGAAGAGCTGATCTGGCAGGATCCATTACCACCTGTAAACCATAAACTTATTGACGATAAAGATACCGAAGAATTAAAAAAGAAAATTCTTGCATCAGGGCTGAGTGTATCCCGGTTAGTTTATACCGCCTGGGCATCAGCTTCCACTTTCCGTAACTCTGATAAACGCGGAGGTGCAAACGGGGCCAGAATCCGTCTGGAACCAATGAAAGACTGGGAAGCAAATGCAGGTACAGCAGATGTAATAAAAAAACTTGAGGAAATTCAGCAGGCTTTCAGCGCCGCAGCACCCGACGGTAAAAGGGTATCCCTCGCTGATCTCATTATAATCGGCGGTTCCGCTGCAATCGAGAAGGCAGCGAAAGATGCCGGATTTTCAGTATCCGTTCCCTTTTCTCCCGGAAGAACCGATGCCACTCAGGAGCAGACTCTGATTCCTTCGATTTGTCATCTGGAACCGTTTGCCGACGGATTTCGCAACTTTCAGAAACGGGAGTATTCAGTGGCATCAGAAGAGCTTCTGATAGACAAAGCCCAGCTTCTGAATCTTACCGCTCCTGAAATGACAGTACTGATCGGAGGGATGCGTGTTCTTGGAGCAAATCACGGCGACTCGAAGCATGGAGTATTTACAGAAAAAGCAGGAACTCTTTCCAATGACTTTTTTGTAAATCTCCTTGATATAAACACAGAATGGAAAGCAAAAACAGAAGCCGAAACTGTGTTCGAAGGAACAGACAGAAAAACCGGGCGCCTGAAATGGACAGCTACCAGAACAGATCTGGTTTTCGGATCGAATTCGCAGCTAAGGGCTGTGGCAGAGGTATATGCTCGGGACGATAACAAAGAAAAATTTGTTCATGACTTTATAAATGCATGGACAAAGGTTATGAATGCAGACCGTTTTGACCTGCATTAAATATTCTGCATTATCCCTTCTTCCGGGGAGGGATAATGCCTGATTACACTTAATGTGCGGACAAGACCAGAAAATAAATCACTCTCCCCTCACCCAGGTTTCCGGAATACCATCCGCGCAAGACCGGTGCTCCGTGTTTCAAAACCCGCTTCGCAGTAAGCCAGGTAATAATCCCACATTCTTATAAAAAGATCATCAAATCCAAGATCTTTAATTTTCTGAATGTTTTCAGAAAACCTCTTCCTCCAGGTATTGAGTGTTCTGGCGTAATCATCGGGTTGGTCTTCAAAACGAATCAGATCAAAGGCGTGTTTTTCAGACGCTGCTTCCATCAGCATGGTTACGGAAGGCAGGAATCCGCCCGGAAAAATATATTTCTGTATAAAATCTGCTTTTTTTAAATAACCTTTTACAAACCGGTCAGGAATCGTGATGGCCTGAATCACAAGCTGCCCTCCGGGCTTCAGAAGCCTGCTGCACTGTCTGAAATAAGCGCTCAGATACTTCCGGCCCACTGCCTCAATCATCTCCACAGAGACAATGGCATCGTAGACTCCCTTCACCGTCCTGTAATCCTGAAGAAGAACATTGACTTCCGGCATTATTTTCCTTTCTGTTTTTTTTGCATCTGCATAGGCTTTCTGCTCCGGGGACAATGTAAGAGTATCCACCTGAACCCCGTATTCAGAGGCAAGCCTGCAGGAAAACTCCCCCCAGCCCGATCCGATTTCCAGGACCCTCATTCCAGGCTTTAGGGCCATTAACCCGGCAAGGTAATCGATTTTCCGGATCTGTGCTTCATGAAGAGAGTCTTTTTCCTTCTGATACAAAGCGGCTGAATAAGTAAGACTTTTGTCAAGAAAGAGACTGAAAAACTGCGGAGTAAGATCATAATGGGCGCGAATGTTACGCCCGGATCCTTTTATGCTGTTGGGAGACAGATAATGAAAAAGAGTATTTACAGCGGAAAGCAATCCAAGCAGCCCCGGAGTAAACCCTTTTTTTCCGCCGATGTGTTCTGCATTGGCGGCGAGCAGCTTCAGAAGCGCTGCAAGATCCGGACTTGTGAACTCCCCTGCCATATAGCTTTCTGCAAAGCCAATGTCACCGTAAAGCAGAATCCGGCTGAAAAAATTATTATTGTTTATAAATATTTCTGCTTCCGGTCCGGATTCAGATCCGAAAAAAAGAATTTCGCCGTCAGGCAGCTTCACTTTCAGCCTTCCGGTGCTGATTTTATTTAATTGTCTGATTACTGTTTTTCGGGGAAACATTTTTCAGGCCTCTTTATTTTTGTCGGATTCATCAGGGCTGAACACAGGCAGTTTCAGAATCATCAGCCTGACCGCCTGGTAAATGGTATACAGAGGAATAACAATCTGAAGGAACGGGCTGTGCATAAATCCGCGGAACAGATTCAGACTGCTGCCCTGTATATTCGTTCCGCGGAAACCTGCACGGAACATAATTTCACCGTCATCGCTGTGCAGATTGATTTTTATATCTGTGTAATCGTCATCCATCTGAAAAATAAACTGATACGAACCTTCTTTTTTATAAAACGGGCTTACGAAAAAATCCTTTGAAATAAAATCACTTTCGTTACGGTTCCCGTTTACGTGAGGTTCAAAAGTATAAATGCGCCTGCCTCCGTTATAATTATGGACCTCTGCAAGCACCCATAAAAGCCTTCCGTCTGTACGGTCTGCTCCGGTAAAAAAGCTAACCGGATTGAACACAAAACCAAAGAGAGAAGGCACAGTCAGCATACGCATCTTCACATCGGTATTAAGAGAATGCGATTCTGCAAAAATTTTAATATTTTCGTATAAAGATTTATCAGAGGATCCCAGATGATCTGCAGATCGTATCCGCAGAAATCCGGCCGGATCCAGCCTGACGGATTTCTGTTCCCTGCAGCTTTCCAGATCGATATCAGCAAACCAGTAGCGATTTGAAAAAGATCGTTTAACGGGCTGGTTCCTTATATGAAAAACCTTACCTTTGCAGATTCTGTAATTTAAAGTCTGCATCCGAATTTCTCCGCTGCACGGACAGCGCTCCAGAGTCCGTCTTCATGAAAACCGTATCTCTGCCAGGCGCCGCAGAACGAAACGCTGTTCCGGTTATCAAAGTACTCGCTGCGGCTTTGTGCTTCCATGGCTTTTTTATCAAAAACCGGATGAGAAAGGACTACTCTTTCTTTTGCGGTTCCTGTTGCGTCCAGTACAGGATCATTCAGGGTTACGAAAATATCTTCCTCCGCCGGGGGCCTTTGCAGCAGATTAATCCAGTAGGTCAGGACCGGCTGAGATTCATCCCTTACCTGATTCATGAAATAATTCCATGAAGACCAGACCTTTTTATCTTTATACATGTGCATGGTATTCCCGTGAGAAAGAACCAGATTCTCCTTATACTGAAAGGATGAAAGATATTCCTTTTCCTGAGTATCAGCGTCTTCGAGCAGAGCTAAGGCATCCGGGGCGTGAACGGCAAATACAGCGTGATCATAGGCCGCAGTTGATCCGTCGGCAAAACCGATGACAGCTTTTCCGTTAATTCGTTTTACTGAGCGGATCTGTGCCCCGGTTACTGTAACTCCTTTAATTTCTTTAAGTATTTTTTCCACATACTGCACGGACCCTCCCTTCACCGTTTTCCATACGGGCTGCTGTGACACAGTCAGAAGGCCGTGATTAAAAAAGAAGCGAAGAAAGGACCTGGCCGGAAAATCCTCCATATCCCTGGACGGAGTCGACCAGATCGATGCCCCCATGGGGTATAAATAAAAATTCCGGAAGGAGTCTCCGTAATCTTTAAGGTATTCCCTGAGGCTCATATCAGCAGGAATACGGTTGGCGGCTGTGTCTTCCGTAGCATTTTTATTGAATTTAAGAATATCGTAAACCATCCTCCAGTGAGCAGGCGACAGCAGATTTTTTTTCTGAAAAAACACTCCTGCTGCCCCGTTTCCGTTATATACAAAATTTTCTTTTTTTGAATAAACAGAAAAGGACATGTTGCTGTCTATGGTTTCGGTACCCAGACGTTCAAACAGCTTTGTAAGGAGAGGATATGTTTTTGTATTAAATACAAGAAAGCCGGTGTCTACCGGAACCGGCCCGCTCTGAGATGGATACTGAATGGTGCGCGAATGCCCGCCGAACCTGTTCTCTTTTTCATACAGATCTGTCTCAAACTTCTGTGAAAGAAGATACGCTGCGCTCAGTCCGGAAATACCGGACCCTATTACTGCAATTTTCATGAATAACCTGCCGATTCTAAATTTTTACATAGCGCAGCATAACAGTCACTGCAAGGAAAGACGATGCTGCAGTCACCACGATTCCCCAGAGAATATCTGCAGCCACAACAATAAAGGGAAAATCCTTCAGAGTCGCCCAGTTGGTGAAATCATAGGCCATATAGGCAATGAATCCCAGAAAAGCCCCTGTGAGGGCCGCATGCAGGGACGAGCTTTTTTCCATTGCAGGAAGCACACTGAAATACAGAACTCCTGCCGCGTAGGAAAAATAGAACAGAAGAGCTGCAGGCCAGTGAATCATATCCCGCATCATTGATCCTAAATGCTTTACATAAAAAGGCCTTGCTATAAATCCAAGCCATATACCGTCGAGGATTCCAAGAAACAGAAGGAGAAGTAAATATCCGTAAACGATGGTCATATTAACCTCCAGATTATTTATAAGACGTATATTTTAAAATTTTTTCTGCAAGTGAACTGATTACTATATCAGTTATTTTATCTTTTTTTACCCACCTGACGGATTCGGTTTCAGAAATATCTGAGTCTGCAGTCAGGAATTCCGGATATACCCGGATTCTGTGGTGTGTAATAGTATGCCTGAACGTATGTTTTTTACCGGAATCTGCCGCTTTGCAGTCCAGCCCCCCGGGAATGCTGCTGGAATGCAGCGCAGTTCCGGTTTCTGATATTACATGCGGAAAAAACCAGTCCTTTTTAAAAAAACCTGAGGCAGAATCTTTAATAACAAGAAAATTATCCTCTTTAGATATTAAATATACTGTAAGATCCACATCCTTTTTTTCTTTTTTTATGATTTTCGGCAGAGTGGAGGCGAAATCCCTTCCCCCGTGATTCCAGGCTTTACAGTCCTCCCTCACCGGACAGCTTCC
>CAZQKZ010000024.1:24040-47610 GCA_964594095.1 uncultured Leptospiraceae bacterium
AGACGGGAGCTGACGGTATGCAGATCAGAGCTCCGATTTCCATAAGTGCCTGATTATGATCTCCGGGAGAGACATCCGGTTTTCTTCCTTTCAGAACCTCTTCTGCAGTGGTCCTGAAAGTCTGATCCCCGGATTCCGGATAATAATAGCGGGAGAAGAATCGTTTTACATTTCCGTCCAGAAGGATGACTTCAGAACCAAAGGCGATGCTGAGTATGGCCCCTGCTGTGTAGTCTCCTATCCCTGGTAATTTTTTTGCTTCGGCGGCAGTGGCCGGAAATCTGCCCCTGAGTTTACCGGTAACATATTTTGCCCCTTTATGCAGATTTCTGGCACGGGAATAATACCCCAGGCCTTTCCAGTAAGAAAGAACCTCCTCTTCGGAGGCATCGGCAAGGGTGCTGAGATCGGGGAAGCGCTCTGTGAAGCGAAGATAGGCAGGGATCATCGCCGCTACACGGGTCTGCTGCAGCATAATTTCGGAAACCCATGTATGATAAAAATTACCCGTATCGCGGAACGGAAGCTGACGTTTGTTCTCTGCATACCATCGATAAAATGAGTCAGGAAGTCTGCGAGGTGCATTCTGCATCAGGCTTCGGATTTTCTTCTTTTTTTTCTGTATGTCAAGTGAATTTATTTTTCTAAAGAATCCGCTGCATGGTTTCTTTTACGGATTTCCAGAAGCCGGTTTCTTCTTTAAGAAGCTCTCTGAATTCAGCAGGAGTGTACACCAGAATGTCCACAGATGCGGCCAGATCCCGGATGTCCATGAATTCAGAGGCCCTCTGAGTGAACGGAGTTTCTGTATCTTTAATAAGGATCAGATCCACATCGCTGTCTTTATGAAAGAGATCTGTATGAAAGCTTCCGAAAATCCAGCATTCTTTCACCCGGCCTTTCAGATTGGACACGAGCTTTTCCTGAAATTCCTGTTTATTCAGACCGTTGAGGGGTTCGCGTTCGAGAATGACTATGGTGTTATCAGATTGCAATTTCTTTGTCCGCTGCAGCGATAAATAACTGAGCCATCCTGACTGCTTCTGCCGCCTGACTTTCTGTAAAATACTCAAACGGTGCACCGGCCGGCACTGCATCCGGATACCGTGAAGTTATATAATACTGATCAAGAATACCGGCAACCATCAGAAGTTCTCCGTTTATTTCAAGTTTTTTAGCTATTTCGCGTACGGAATGGCCTTTCACAAGATCAGCCCCCCTGTAATATGCAATTGCTTTCAGGGCTTTTTCGGCTGTCTGCTGTGCTACAAAGCAGCAGCCGGCAAACTGTCCGCTGTTCAGAGAGTCCGAGGCCCATAAGAGATCATTCTTTGCCTGTTTTAACCAATCATGAGCCCGGTTCATACTTTAAGGTGACCCCGCAGTTTCCTGTTGTCAAGTAAATTTATCAAACAGAAGATCAAGGCGGGGTTTCCAGGGAAAAGCTTCCTCAAGCTGATAAGCCAGATCCAGCAGGATATCTTCTTTTCCGATTCCTGCTGCAAAATGAGATCCTGACGGCATTCCGTTACTTTCAGTGAAAAGGGGTACCGACATGGCAGGTGTTCCGGCGATATTATGGATGGGAGTGAAACCCGCGAACTGTTCGGTCCTCCCGATCAGTAATTCCCGGTCCAGATGCGGTGCCAGAAACCCAAGCCGGGGAAGCTTAACACCAAGGACAGGTGTCAGCAGGATGTCATATTCATTCAGTTTATTTATTAGATTTTCTGACGATAGCTGCACAGCTGCTTTCCTTTTAATGGCGAAATCATCAGGAAGACTCCGGTACCAGTCGATGAGAGATGCTGTGAACGGTTCAATGGCAGCCGTATCCTGAGATGCAAAACCTGATACCTGAAGAAAATTCATGAGATCAGACATTGCTTTCCCGGCCAGCGCGAAAAAATAATCAGAAATCGCTTTCCCGTCCGATTCAGGAGGTCTGATTTCCTCTGCTACGTGCCCAAGATCTCTGCACAAAGCGGCTGCCTTCTCAACGGACTGGCTGATTTCAGATTCCACACTTCCTCCGATTAAAGTTCGGCTGTAAAAACCGATTCGGTATTTCCTGCCTCTTATAATGTTCTTAAACCTTTCCGGTTCTTTCGCAGTGATTGTAAGGATACCGTGACTGTCCCTTACACTTCTGGTTACGCAATGGTCAATCACAAGACTGCTGAATTCACCAGCAGACGGTCCGGTGCTGACTCCGGTACCTCTCCCCGGCTTAAAACCGAAAAGTCCGTTCATGGCGGCAGGAATTCTTACAGAGCCTCCTCCGTCACTTGCATGAGCAGCGGCAATCATTCCGGATGCCACAGCCGCAGCAGACCCCCCGGACGAACCTCCTGCGGAGTATTCTGTATTCCACGGATTTTTTACTTTTCCATGAAGCGCAGTTTCTGTGGAACCCAGCAGCCCGAATTCGGAGGTTATGGTCCGGCCCGACTGAATAAAGCCTGCCCGGTCCAGAGCTTCCGTATAAGGAGAGCCTTCGCTGCAGATATTCTGAGCGAAGAGCCAGGATCCGTAAGTAAGAGGCATTCCCGGATAACCGAGCAGATCCTTCAGGAAAAAAGGCACTCCGTAAAACGGAGCTTCAGAGTCTGTATTCCTGTTTTTCAGAGCAATTTCTGCTTTGCGGAATCCCTTAAACGAAAGCGCGTTTATTACCGGGTTTACCTTTTCGCACCGGGCTTCCGTAAGGCTGAGAAGCTCTTTCGGGCTGATTTCTTTGTTTCTAATGAGTGCAGCCTGAGCGGTTGCATCCAGTTTAAGAATAGATTCATTCATATTGGTTCTCCTGTGATTCTTTTATCTTAAGGGAGAACCGGAACGATTTCCTTAACCCTGGTTAAGAATCCGGATTTTTTTTCAGACGGCCCTTCATGCGGGATAATCCTTCTGGAGTCACCCCAAGACAGGAGGCCAGATGATGCTGGGGCACTCTTGCCGCGAGACCTGGTGCGGTGCGGATCAGACGAAGATACCGGTCTTCCAGTGAATCAAGAATTTCACTTTCTTTTATTTCGTAATGCATCATTGCAGATTCACTGATGATTCTGCCGAGCCGATCCCAGCAGCGGTGTTCGTCATAGAGCCGGAGTACGGACTCACGGGGAAGTATGACTGCCTCAACCGGTTCAAGAGACTCAATGAAAAAACGGGAGGGCTGTCCCCCTATGATCGAGAGCACTGAACCGGCAAACTGACCTTCCTGGGCAAATCCTGCTGTATATTCCCGGCCGGATTCTGTTATATAAAATGAACGTACAATCCCTTTCAGTATCAGAAAAGAATGGGGTGCTGTTTCTCCTGCGGACAGAAGGCTGGCGTTTTTTCTGAATTTTTTCAGATACAGGTATTTCAGAGCATTCTGCCATTGTTCGGGCGGAATCGGAGTGATCCTGTTAAAAACCTCATAGGCTTCGGTCTGCCAGTTTTTCATAAAATGATAAAAACAGGAATCTTTGCCAGAAATTCAAGAAAAATGCAGATTTTCCGGGATTTCGCTCTCAATGCAAGTTTGTATATCCAAATATTCAAAAAAAAAGAATGACAAACAGATCCAATATGATTATTATCATATGAAATAGAAAAAAAGGGTGGTTTTATGCGAAATATTTTCAAAGCTGTAATAATTACAGCAATGATTGCAATTGTGGGGGATCTGTCAGCCTCCAATGGTTTACTCCTGACCTCCTACGGAGTTCGGTATGGCGGAATGGGAGGAGCATCTCTGGCTCTGCATGGTTCCGCTATGGATCTTGCCATGAATCCGGCTAATATGGCCAGGAATGAAGAAAAGTCGATCTTTGAAATGGGCTTCTCTCATTTTATGCCAACGTTAACTTATCAGGATTCATTTATGAGTCCCGATATGAACTCAAATTATGTAAATAATATGAGGAGTACCCCGAACAAACTGAATGGGTACGTTATGCCTCATGCTGCATTCACGTCTAAAATCAACGATAATGCAGCCTGGGGAGTGGCCGCTTATGCCGCTGCAGGCGGAGGTTCACAGCTTGACGGGATTACCCGTAAGGTTCCCGGTTTTTATGACCCTAAGACAGGCGTCTATAATCATTATCCTACCATGAATGAACTGATGAAATTCAAAATGGGGCCGGATGCGGAATTGCCGTATATCGGGAATTCAAAATGGATGAAGGAAAGCACTTTTTCCGAACTGCAGATAGGAAAAATCACTGCTGGTTTTGCATATAAAATCGGTAAACTCAGCCTGGGTGCGGGTCTGGATCTGGGAATCGGAACTCTGCAGTGGCGGTGGACTTTTCAGGATCCTATGGGTATGATGGATATGCCTGGCTCAGGGTACAGATATAAAAGCGATGTGGCCTATGCACCATCCGGAAAAGTCGGACTCACTTATGAAATAACTGAAACGGTCGCTGCCTCATATGCCTACCAGGCAGGGTCCAGGTTTGACTTTAACGGAAACATGAGTATCGATGCAGGTTCCGGAGATCCGGTAGCGTTTAAACCCCGGGGATACGAAACCGTAATGCAGCTCAGGCTCCCCGAATCACACAGGGGCGGACTTGCTTACCATAAAGGGCCTCTGACCCTCAGCTTTGATATCGCATATATTAAATGGGCCAGTGCCATCAGTACTGTAAAATTTAAAACCATTCATCCGTTGTTTCTGACTGCTGATCTTCCTCCCGCAGGATTCAGCATTGCAAACGATGCAACCGGTAAAGATACGAACAGCCTGGATTTCAACATGAAATGGAGAGATCAGAGAGTCTATGCAGTGGGTCTGGAATATAAACCATCCAGCCTTGCTTTCCGTGTTGGTTATAATTACGGAAACAGTCCGATCACAAGCGAAGGCAATAATCCATTGTTTCCCGCAATTTCAGAAAACCATTATACAGCAGGTCTGGGACTGGACCTGGGATCCATTGAAATTGACTTTACCCTGGAATATGCTGCACCGTCCAAAGTGGATACAGGAGATATGTCAGACTGGGAGATGTTTCATGCCTTTTCCGGTTTAACAGACGGGGATCCGTCCGCTCTGAAGGCCCCCCCTGGTATGCAGACTCCGTATTACAATTCTTCCATTACTTCGGAAATCCTTGTTCCGCAGATCGCGCTGAAATATAAATTCTGATTTCAGCTTTACGGCAGGAGACTGCTTTCATCATTACCTCAGTGAAGCAGCAGGAAGGATACCCGGCAGAACAGAGGTGATAACCTTATGAGGCGGCAGGCATGTCAATATTCAGCCGGTATTCTTCATCATTCAGATGAAAGCTGAACTGACCGCCTGCCTCTTCTATGCGGACCCGGATATGGGATGAGCCTCTGCCCTGAGGAGCACGGACTGCATGATATAAAGTTTTACCCATATTGTCTGATGCACTGAATTTCCAGTCAGATTTTCCGTTTCCGTATTTAAGATCATTGGTAATGATTTCAGTTATAACAGGATACAGCACCATGATCAGAGACTTTAAAACTGAAATCATATAAATTTATTTTTTTATCTGTATTCGTAATCAAAGTTTCTGCGGCGGGGCAGGAAACCGTTCTCTGACAGGAACCTGCGGGCATCTTCTTCCCGTGTAAAAGCATTGTTTTTAAGAACATTTTCTTCTATAACCACCGATGAAATATCATCGGCTCCGGACCGAAGTGCGAGGGCACCAAGAACCGGCCCCTGAACCAGAACGGATGTTTCAATATGGTCAATATTGTCGAAAAATATCCTTGCGGCTGCAAGAACCTTCAGATACTCATCGGGGGAAACGTACCTGACCTCAAAGTTTTCTGTCTGGGGCTGGAAAGACCAGACGACAAAAGCATGAAATCCGCCGGTCCGGTCCTGCAGATTTCGCACATGGGAAAAATGCGCGGCAATTTCTTCATACGTTTCCTGAGACCCAAATACAATATTGGCACTCCCCTTCAGACCCGCCTCATGGCATTTCTCCATAACATGGATCCATTCTTCCACACTGGCTTTCCGGGGGCTTAGAATCCCCCGCATTCTTTCTGATAGGATTTCGGCTCCGGCTCCAGGAACGGAATCCAGACCGGATTCTTTCAGTATATGCAGCAGTTCCTCAAGCGGGATTTTGTTATTCCGGGAAAGGTGCAGCAGCTCCACCGGAGAAAAAGCCCGAATATGCATTTCGGGAAATCTTTCTTTAACACCCGACAGAACATCCGTATAATAACTCAGAGGAATTTCGGGATGCACCCCTCCCTGAAAAAAAAGCTGATCTGCTCCCTGGTGCACCGCTTCCTCCATTTTCCGAATTACCTGTTCTTTGCTTAGAATATAGACATCCGATTTTGCAGTACTCTGAAAACTGCAGAAAGCGCATCGTATAATACACCGGTTTGTATAATTTACTACCCGAAACATTGTATAGGAAGCGGTCTCTGGCGGGATGATTCGGTTTCTGAGTTCCCGGGCAACAGCCTGCATCTGCAGGGAATCCCCCTCTTTCAGCAGTATCAGAAGATCCTCAGCGGAAATGCGGTTTCCCTCCCAGGCTCTTTTCAGAACTGAATAAGATGATCCCGAGAATTCAGGAGAAAACGGATAGTTCATAGGAACAGGCTCTGAAAACCATTCAGACAGAAAAGCTTTTTTATTTCTATAAAAAGAATTGACTCCGGGATTATTCTGTCTCATTGTAATCCAACCGGGCCTGCAGAATTAATATACTGCAGGCCTCCTTAATTAATCGGAGAAAAAACATGAAAAAAACTTTGATCATTGCTGCTGCTGCAGCGGTTGTAATCGGGTTCAGTGGAACAACCCGCAATTCAGTCCATGCTTATGGTATGGCAGGATGCGGTCTCGGGTCCATGGTTATCCAGAATGGAGGGCCGGCACAGATCTTTGCTGCTACAACCAATGGGATTTCCAGTAATCAGACATTCGGAATGACTTTCGGGACTCTTAATTGTCCGAGAGGTGAAGCTCTGATTTCTGTTAAGGAAGCCGATCAGAGAGTCTTTGTTGCAGTGAACTACACTGCCTTAGAACAGGAAATGGCTATTGGCCGCGGAGAAAAACTGACTGCTTTCTCTCAGCTTCTGGGTTGTGAATCTGTCGAAAACTTTGGTACAATGACAAGAACCAATTATACAAGGTTTTTTCCGGAATCAAACAAACTTGAACCAAATGACCTTCTTGCAGTAATCCGGGCAGATGTTGCTGCCGGAAAGGCAGGTAACTGCTCACTCTGATCCAAATATTCGCCGGTCAGGTTTACCTGACCGGTTCCTTCAGACTATTTCATGAACTTCCCTGTTATTAAGCAGCTTTCAATTATAAGCGGTGTTTTAATTTTACTGACATATCCCCTGAATGCAGAAGATGACTATCTCAGAAATTATTACATTCCGGCTGAAAAACGGAACCTCATTCAAACGCTTCAGCAGGAAGCATCAAACAGAAAACTCTATAAAGACCCTGCTTTTATAAAACTTCTCTATTACAAACCTGTCTTTTCAGGCGGCTTTAAAAGTCAGGCCGACGGTTCTGATTTCTTTCTTTCTGCAGAGGGTAAACATAATCCGGAAAAAGAAATGAATGCCCTTATTGAAAGCCTTTTCCGGGAGGATCCTAAGAGCAATTCGTATTTTGATGAAAGTAAAATGAATCAGAATACCCATCCGGTATGCAGGTTTCCTGCAAGAACACGATGGATTATTGATAAGCTTGAGATCCCAGAGGACCAGATTGCGAATCCCTTGTGCACTAATTACATTAATTACAGAAAACGACTGAAAATCAGAAGTATAAGTCTTGTTTTTGCATCTTATTTTGTTAATGAACCTGCTTCGGCATTCGGCCACACACTTCTGAAGCTGAACAGTGCCAATGCATCTTCAGACGGCCTCCTGGATATGGCTGTGAACTTTGCAGCAGAACCTGGTTTCACAGATCCTTTTACCTATGCGATCGGAGGACTTACAGGCCTTTTTCCTGGCAGGTTTTCACTTATGCCTTACCATATAAAAGTTATGGAGTATAATGGCTATGACTCACGGGATCTCCTTGAATATGAGCTGAATCTGAATGACTCAGAGCTGAATCTGATTCTGGATGCCCTCTGGGAACTATCAAACACATATTTTGACTATTATTTTACCAATGAAAACTGTTCTTATCATCTTCTTTCTCTGCTTGAAACTGTACGGCCGGACCTTAATCTCACCGACAGATTTTTTTTCTGGGTTATGCCTGCAGAAACAGTCAGAGCCACTACCGAAACGGAAAACCTGATTATAAGCAGAAAAACAAGACCTTCTGCTGTTACAGTACTGCTTAGAAAATTTGATAATTTCAGCCCGGATCAGGCCAGTCTTTTCAGAAGTCTGCGTAAAGCCGGATCGGCAGCCGAAGCTTCAGAAATCTTTCATGAAAATTCTGCTTCAGATATTCAGGAAAAACTGCAGGTACTCGATACTCTTCTGGAAACATATCGTTTTAAAAGTGACAGAAAAATCATTACAGAAAGTGAAAACAAAGTATATAAAAGACTTCTCATACTGCGGGCAGGTCTTGGTCCTTCTGAATACTCGTTACCGGAAATTAATGATATTTCCTTTACAGAACAGAGTCACCTTCCTTCCTCATTCCGACCGGGCCTTGGCGTCTTCAATGGTGATCTTTTCTTATCAGTCAGTTTCAGACCCTTTCTGCATGATTTTTACAATTTCCCGAAAGCATATGCTGAAACTTCGCATGTCGCATGGTTTGACACAGAGATCCGCTGGTATAATGGAAATCATCAGCCTGAGCTCCATAATTTCAATTTTCTGCACATTGAAGCGAGAAGTCCTGTGACATTGCTTACGGATCCTCTCTCTTTTTCCATTTCGACCGGATTAACCACCGTTGCGGAAACCGAAATGAAATCCGTTTATTTTCCTGGTCAGTTTCAGATTCTTCCCCTGGATTTTTTAGTCCGGGAATCAGTTGAAAGAAAATTAAAATTTTTTGCCGATCTGAAAGGAGGAAAAACTTATGGGAAGGTCAGTTTAAATAATTCTTCAACAATTCTGTTTACAGGAATGGCCGGATTCAGAGCGGAAGGAAACAGACTTTATGCGGGTGGGCTTCTCGCTTCCATATGGGGAAATGAGAAAGTCAGATCCGGGACCGAAATTGAAATCTATTCGGACGGGAAGGAAGCACCCCTGGTAAAAGGCCGCATAATACTGTCATTTATTTCCGGAAAAAATCAGGAACTTCGGTTCAGAACAGAAGTTACGAGTCTGTATAAAGAATTTACAGGTGAGTATATTTACTTTTTTTAATCAATGAACACTATAACCCGAAACCTCAACCCCGAAGAAGGCGCTGCCATTCTCAGTCACGGCGGAATTATTGCAGTTCCGACGGAAACCGTCTACGGTCTTGCAGGGAATGCACTTTCTGAAAAAGCTGTCCGGAAAATTTTTCAGCTGAAAGGAAGACCGCCTTCCAATCCCCTTATCTGTCACTTCGCCTCCGTGGAAGATGTTTTCCGGTACGGAGAATGGTCTTCGGCAGCTGAAAAGCTAAGCCGTTTCTGGCCGGGTCCACTGACAATTCTGCTTCCCCACAAAGGCAGGATTCCCGGTACGGTAACAGCAGGTTCCGATCTGGCTGGTTTTCGCATACCGGATCACCCTCTGACTCTGGATCTTCTGGGTTTTTGTGATTTCCCGGTGGCTGCCCCCTCGGCAAACCGATCAAATCAGCGAAGCCCAACGGATATACAGATGGTGCTGGATCACTTTGATGGGCAGATTGACGGGTATCTGGACGGCGGTCCCTGCCGCATTGGTCTGGAATCGACTGTTGTAAAAATAACGGACGATGGAAGTCTGCAGATTCTCAGGCCAGGCGGCATTACAGAAGAAATGCTTGCACGGAATGGTTTTGAAATTGTCTTACCGGAAGATCCGAATTCAGGGCCTCTCCACAGCCCTGGGCGCCTGAAAAAACACTACTCTCCCGCAGTTCCTCTGGCAGTTTTTACGGATTCCCCCCCTGACAGAAAACCGGATTTTTTTATTCCGCTCCAGGAATCAGACTCACTGGTTTATTTATATTCCCATGATCTGGATCCACTGAATTCTGTTTTTCGGGTAAGAGCTATGCTTTCCGCTTCGGGATCCGCTGCGGAAGCGGCCGAGAACCTTTTTCGGATTTTTGACCATGCTTCGGCTTCCGGAAATGTTACGTTTCTTTTGATCCGGAAGTTTCCCGATAGCGGAATCGGAAAAGCATTAAATGACAGAATTTCCCGGGCAGCGGATTTTACCTTTTCGGTATCCGGTTCCGGAATACAGATTTTCCGGAATTTTTTTTAAATTCAATTGTATTATCCGGTGTGCTGTCAGAAGCATCCAAAAAACCAGGGCTTTTTTGCGGCGGGTGCGCCCGAATTCCTCTGCGTATTTATTTGTTTACCTCAATACTGCCTGGAAAAAACTACTGTTATGGACCCCAGGACTTTTTTTATCGGAGATGTACACGGCTGCCTGGATGAGCTTAAAGAACTCACTGATACTCTCAATATATCCTCCAAAGATTCTGTAATTCTCCTTGGCGATCTCATTAACCGGGGACCGTTTCCGGCAGAGACCCTGAATTTTGTTTATAAAAACGGTTTTTCCGCAGTGGCCGGAAATCATGAACTGGATTATATGCGAAGATTCGAGAGCGATTTACGCTACAGGGAACTCCGGGAAAATTTAGATAATTCAGTGCACGAATGGATCCTGAATCTCCCTTTTTTTCTGGAAACAAAAGACTACATAGCTGTTCATGCAGGTTTTGAGCCCGGCAGAAAACCTGACGATACATCCCCGGAAATTCTGACAACAATCCGGACCTGGGACGGGAAAGGCCGGAATCTGAGGGATCCGATGAATCCACCGTGGTATGATTTTTATTCTGATCCAAAAACCGCTGTTTACGGTCACTGGGCCAAAGCAGGACTGAATATCAGAAAGAATACGATCGGCCTTGATTCAGGATGTGTTTATGGTAACTTTCTCAGCGCATGGGAACTGGAAACTGGTTTTCTTACACAGGTTAAAGCCAGACGAATTTATCAGCCGGTGGGATTACTTTACTGATGAAACCGCTCCTTATTCTGTTTATTGTTTTTTCATGGTTGCTTTCCTGTGATCTGAAAAGCCCTGAAACTGCACTTCCCGTTTCTGAGGACGGGGAATGGAAAGCCGTATACTCTTCGGTATCCGGTTACCGCAGTTTTATTTACCGGGAAAAACCCTCCTCAGACCTTCTGGTTTATGTTCCGGAAAGCCGCAGCGGAACTGAAGAACTGAACCACCTGACTCACCTGATTTCTGAAGCAGGTTACCACAGTATAACTATCGCTGCAGAACCGGAGAATAACGGGATATCTGAGGAGGACTTCACAGATGTCCTGCTGGTGAGTATCCGCAGACCGAATTACAGAAAAAGAATTCTGATGATTCACACAAAACAGCTTGAAAAAATTATAAAAACAGAAGGTTTTAATTTGGCATTATTTGCCGGACTGATACTGCTCGATAATGATAAAAAAATTCAAAAGGATCTGCTTACTGAAATCAGCAGTCTGAAAATTCCTGCATTGCTGGTTACTTCTAAAAACAGTGAATCCGTACGAAACAGTTTTCAGGACAGCACCTTTCTGATATCTGTCAATAATGATCTGCGAAAAACTCCCCTGCCTGAGTCTCTGGTGAAGGACGATACATTCTACAGTTTTCTGCTTCTGGTCCGTTACAGCCATAACTGGATACCTGCATCGGAGGCTTTTCCCGGCGGATGCAGACATTCGGATAAAGGTTTTATTAATTTAAAAACTTCCCTTGTGAATGCCAGGGCTCATTCCGATTTCTGTCCTTTGTTTCTGATATCGCTTAGAACCGGGATTCTTTACCGTGCAGCTGACACTGCGGAAGGAGGCTGCATTTACAGTGTTCCTGGCAGCCGTTCTGTGCTTCTTTGCCGGCTCTGAATCAGCTGATCAGCATGGCTTATCAGAGAATCCGTGAACTCAGGAAAGCAGTTACCGGCCATATGGGATGCATCAAAAAATTCATCGCATTTAAGAGAGTTTTCGTTATTATAATTAATCACAGGACTTCCGTAACGTTCTGAAAGAATAAGCATACGCGGAACCCAGATTTCTGTTACCGATAAATCATTTTCAGGATTTCCAGGAATTACAGCCGGTTTTTCCCTTTTCAGCCGGCGAAGATCCGGGGCCACCCTTGCCCAGAGAAGCGCACTGGGGATATCCATAGCCTTGGTTATTCTGAGAAAATCTTCTGTAAATGCATACTGACTTTCAGAAAAAGTGAACGGCTTCAGATAGTTATTCCAGGCGCTGTCTGAGTCTTTTTTCAGAAGCTCCGGCTGCACCCTGCCCGGAGTCAATTCTCCGTATGAAACAGATCCCCGCTGCCGGGCTATGTTTTCTGCAGAGAGGGAAATAAACTGGGTGTACTGAACAGCTTTCTCAGAATTGTTCTTCATACGGTCAATTAATGTGTTTATCTGTGGCCTTATTTTTGCAGTAAGAAAAAGAGATTTTCCGGCATAATCAGTCAGCTGGCTGTATTTATAGCGGAAACTGTAACGCAGAACAAAGGATGCAGGCAGACCAAAAGACATAACTTCGTCCATAGCTATGGCTGAGGAATCATTAAACCCCTGAGGTGTAACAGCAAAGTAAATAAAATCAGGCTTAATATGTCTGCGCTGAAACTGTTCTAAATAATACAGGTAATAATCAGAGGTTCCGCCCGGAACAGAAAAATTAAAAAAAATCCAGTCCGGATGCCTGGAGTCAATATAAGCATTATTAAAAGAAAAAGTCCGGGAACTGCCGAAAATCACCATTGTTTTTTTTCGGTCCGGTTTGCGCAGGTAATCTTCCAGCTCATCAATAAGGATTTTTTTATGATCAAAATTTACAAAAGAGCCCGTTTTAGAAAAATAAGAGGGAAAATTTCCGATAAAAAAGAGTTTGTCTGTTATAAATGCAGCCGCGAGCAGCAAAAAGGGAAACAAAAACAGCCTGTAGTCCGCCATACTCTGCCATCTGACCGGAGAGCCCCGCGCTGATCAAGAAGATTATTAAAGATTATCCTCAGCCGGTTTTTCCTCCGGGAATTCCGGCAGTTTCCCCTCATATGGTGCGGTTCTCAGTTCATCGGAAAAAATCACCCTCGGTTCAGCCGGCTCTGTGCCTTCCGGTATCACTGGAAATTCTCTCTGAATAATGAAATCATCTTTATGATTTTTCCGGCAGTCTTCCAGATCTGCGAGGGAATACAGAACAATTCCGTCAAGGGAAGCAGGCATGATCCGAAGAGAACGGCAGCGGTACACAGGATCTGTTATTCCATTCAGAATTTCAAGATAGGCGGCTGCTCTTTCCTCAGGATTTCTGTAGGTTCCTGACCTGTCAGCCAGAGACATACACCGGAGGACCATGTAACTTCTGCTGTCAGATTTCTGTCCCGAGGACAGCCGTTCCGTCCGGGATTTATCCGGGCTTTTCAGACAGCTTAATGACTGACGCAGAAGGAGATTCCGCGGGTGGAAAAATTCCTCCACACTGAGGTGTTCCGGGGACAGCAGAGACTCTGCTTTTCCGAAAAAACCCATATCTATGTATAAATCTGCCAGGTCATCCCGCAGAGAAGCTTCCGGCGTTTCATTATATAATTTTTCAAGTATATTAAGTGCGCTGAATGCGGAAACCCGCCGCAGCGAAAGGAGCATTGCATATCCGTGCCTTCCTGTTACAGAGTCCGGACGTATACTCAGGAGTTTACGGTAAGAATCAAGGGCGGCTTCATATTCACCCTCGCTGATGCGGGATTCTGCTTCCCTTTGCAGAGCTGTCGTCCGGCTGCAGGAAACGAATGCAAGTAAAATTAATAAGAAAACCCGCTTCATATTCAAAATTTTTTCGCAGCTTAGATTATGACAAACCTTTTTACAGTCCGGAATTTTTTACTTTAAATCTGATTTGCCTGGTTTCCTGCTGTTAAATATGGAAAAAAAACAGGAAAGTGAAACCTATAATCTGACAGTTGCGTCAAAAGTCCGCGCTTACATAAAAGACCAGGGTTGTATGATCAGTCCGGAAGCAATCGATGAATTCTCGAGAAAAACAGAAGAACTGCTTCGGAAAGCAGTGGAAAGAACTAAGTCAAATAAACGAACTACCGTCAGACCCTATGATTTCTGAATCTTTGGAGTGTGATGACAGGAATGCCTCCGTTCCGGAATCTGAGTCCCTGCTCCAGTCCGTGCTCTTTCCGGTAAGACTGCTGCTCAGCAGGCATCAGGATCATGATATCGGAATCGGAAGATCCGGCATCGGCGGACAGTTTTTTCAGTATTTTTTTTAAATCAGAACCTGAACCAATCCGGACCCCATAAGGCGGATTTGTAAGTATCAGTCCGGAGGAAGGGTGAAAATCCTTCATGCTGTCTGCGGTGCGAAAATGAAAATTATTTTCAGTTTCTGCACCGCATAATCTGCTTAGATTTTTCAGATTCCCTTCGAAAACCTCAGAGACTCCGGGGTCAGAATCCTGGGCCAGATAATGCCTGGTTTCTGTCTTTACCCTTTTCTGCACTATTTCCGTAAACGACTCCCTGCTGCGTTCGAGAAGACCGGGCGTGAACCAGGGGGTTTTTTCAAAACTGAAATTCCGGAACAGACCCGGAGGAATACCGAAATCTGTTAAGAAACTTTCGAACAGAAAAGTCCCGCTTCCGCAGAAAGGATCATAGGTCACAGGGGCCTTCCTTATTAATGTATGAATACGGTGATACAGGATCAGTGCGGCAGCACTGGTTTCCCGGAGAGGAGCTTCGCTGGTCCAGGTTTTATAACCCCTCCGCGAAAGGTGTTCTCCGCTGAGATCCAGACTGATCATGCAGATATCTTTTTCGAATCGCACATACAGTGCGGATTCAGGTACGGCCCCGCCGGTCCGCTTTATCAGGGCATCCTTCGTAACTCTTGCAATCTCCCCTGTATGATGCAGTCTGCTCGAAACAGAGGATGCTTTGATAACCGGAGTCCCGGCAGAAGCAGAATGCCATTCAAACGGAATGTTCTGCAGTTTATTAAAAAGCTCCGGATAAGAATTAGCATAGAATTCCGCAATACGCAGGAGGACCCTGCCTGCGGTCCGCAGATGGAGGTGGGCACTGTAAACCGCAAGAAGGGGTCCCGAGAAAAGAACACCTCCGGAAACATTCTGAATACTGTGGGTCTGCGGCAGATTTGCAATTTCCCATGCAAGGATCTGCTCCAGCCCGGGTTCGCAGATTGCAAAATAATTATGATTTTCTTTTAAAAAATTCCTTTTGAGGTGCCGCCTTACCGAGGCATCTGTCGGCATCATCGGAACAGACGAAACAGTCTGTCAGCAGAGGAAAAACGGCGCGAAAAAATCATCATAAAAATTGAGAAAAAATATCTCCATTTTTCCTCCCGGCTTTCTTCAGGAGCTGCTCCGTACTGTTTATAATAAGAAACCGGGATTTCAATACAGCGCATATGATAACGCACGATCTCAATCATCATTTCTGCCATCCAGGTTTTATCGGGTGCCTTAAGATCTTCCCTGATTTTTTCGTAAGAGTCTTTCCAGATTCCGCGGTATATGCAGCCGATGTCTGTATAACGGGGTTCCTGATCCCACCAGAAAATTTCGACCAGTTTACCGAAGATCACATTGAGCCAGCGGTTCAGAGGGACGAGGTTGGATCCCTGTTCAATCAGCTGCCTTGTGGTCCGGGTGCCCACCACCATATCGCTGTCTTTCAGGTATTCAAGCAGCTTGGGAAGGTCCCGTGCCCGGAAAGCACCGTCGGCGGAGGCAAGGATCAGAATACTCCCCTCTGCCTTATCCATCGCATCGTAAATAAAGCTTCCCTGGTGGACGTATCCTGTAGCCGGTTTTCTGCTGCTTTTATAATGGAATACCTTCACGCCTTTGGATGGGATTACATCGAGAGTGCGGTCTGTGCTTCCCATGTCTGCAACGATGATTTCATGCACCTTCCCTGTGAAGTCAGAAATGACATCAGGAAGTGTTGACTCATTATTATAAGAAGGAATAATAAGACTGATCCGGTATGAGCTGAATTTCTCGGATCTTATAAAATAATTGGCACTGTAATAGTCTGCCAGAGAATTAATGTTAAAATACTTTCCTTTTAAAACAGCAGCATGGACGGCTCCTGTTTCCTCGTGCATTTTCTGAATCACTTCCGTTAGTTCAATGACACCCGAGCGGGAGGAAGGAGGAGTCCGGTCGAAGTGTGAAAAATAATCCTGAGTGAAAACATATGTTCCAAGACCCAGAAGATGATTCGGAGGGTTTTCGGGTTTTTCAATCAGCTCGGTAACCAGGTCACCTTTCAGCTCGACTGAGTAATTTTTACGGATATCAGAGATCAGTGAGCTTTCGAGTACCGCCACCAGTGCTTTCGCTGCGCGCCGCCTGGACCACATTTCAGGAACAATGGAGTGGTTGGTATGAAAATAGAGTTCATCACCAAGAATGACCGTAAAGTCTCCGTGGATACGGTCCCTCAGACTCGCTATATCACTGGCAAGACCCTTTCCGGTCCACAGAGATGGTATAATTTCATGCCCGGGATACATCCTCTGAATACGGTCAGTTTCCTGAAGAACCATATCTTTCAGGTGACCCACAAGTATATATATTTTTTTAACTTTAAAAGTATTAATGAGAAGTTCCACATTCCGTTCAAGGATACTCCGGTTATCGATCAGAAAGAGAGGTTTTGGAATAAAAGAAGTGCGGGGATAGGCTCTGGTCCCTTTGCCTGCGGCGGCAATGACTCCGGCCTCAATGGAACGGGATCGGTTTTTCATTAGGCCGACTGTGCCGGAATGAGCAGAATCGTCAAGTGAATCTGAAAAAATGACTTTCAAAATAATACTGCTGCAGTCAGGTTGGTTACAGATGAAAACAGCACTGATCACAGGAGGGGGCGGATTTGCAGGCCGTTATCTTACAGCAGCCCTCCTTCTGCGGGGCTGGAAAGTAATCAGTGCGGACCGGTCTTCTGCCGATTCCGGGGCCTTCTTTGATTTTTATAAAAAGGCAGTTCCTTCTGGTTACCAGGAGCTTGAAAAACTCCGGTCCGGTCTTAAATGCATTTCCTGCGACGTCACCAGTGAAAACTCTGTCCGCTCCCTTTTTCTTGATCATTCTTTCAGCAGGATTTTTCACCTTGCCGGCCTCGCATTCATTCCCGATAACACCAGGCATCCTGCCCTGGCCAGCAGGCTCAATACATTATCTCCCCTGCTGATTCTGGAAACAGCAAAAGAGAATCACTGGGAAGGTGAATTTCTTTATGTCAGCTCCGGCGACCTGTACAGCCGGAGTCTGGACGATGGTCAGCCTATCACCGAAGAAAGCATCCTGGAGCTGGAATCTCCCTACACTGTAACAAAATGGGCTGCTGAAAAACTGATTCAGTATTATAATTCTGAAACTGTCCGGGTTTTTACGGCCCGACCTTTCAATCACACTGGTCCGGGTCAGAAAGATAACTTTGTAACTCCGGCTTTTATCAGCCGTATCCGGCAGGCTTTGTCCGAAGGGAAAGATTTCATTACTACGGGTGATCTTCGTTCAGGAAGGGACTTCTCCGATGTGCGAGACACAGTGGAAGGATACATCACCATTACCGAAAAGGGAATACCCGGAGAAATTTATAATGTCTGCTCAGGAAAAGCCCTTTCCATCCAGGAGCTTCTCAGTAAAATCATGAATGCTGCAGGGGTTTCGCTGCGCACGGAAACGGACCCTGCTTTACTTAGGAACGAAACCCCTGGTATCCGGCTTGGATCTTCTGCTAAACTGAGAGCCCTGGGCTGGGAACCCCGCATCCCTCTGGAGCGTACTATTCAGGATATATGGAACTATAAAGAATGAAACGCTATGCTTTTTTTGATCTCGATTATACATTAATCGGGCACGATACAATTACTCTGCTGATCAACTATGCAGTAAGAAAAAATCCCCTCCGCCTTTATTATCTTTTCTTTACGGTTCCTCTTCTGCTGCCTGCCGCTCTTAAACTCATCTCCCCTAAACCGCTTAAGAGGGCCTTTCTTTCTGTACTGTGGGGAATGAAGGAACAGGAAGTAAAAAATTTTCTGGAAGAATTCACAGATCATTCAGTCATCCCGGAACTCTTCCCTTCTATGGTCCGGGAAACAGAGCGATGCCGCAGGGAGGGTTATACACTGATTCTGAACTCTGCCAGTGTATCTGCGTATACCGATATTATAGCTGAACGACTCGGATTCGATATAAGCATCGGAACAGCCCTTCGCATTGATCCGGTAATGCCCGTGATTCCCGCAATAGAAGGACCGAACAATAAAAGGGCTGTCAAAATACTTAAAATGATGGAGCATCTGCCCGCGGAAATACAGTCCGAATGGAAACATTACACTTACGAAATGGCTGCACGGAAGGAACCCTGGCCTGAAAAATCCATTCCAGGAGCAAGAGCATACAGCGACAGCCGTGCCGATCTTCCGATGCTTGCCCTTGCCGAAGAAGTATTTTTAATCAATCCTTCTCCTTCCTTTGAGTCGTTGGGGGAACAGAAGGGCTGGACTGTCCTCAGACCGGAGTTGCCTTTCCGTTCCGCTTTTGAAAAATATTTCCTGATTGCACGGCAGCTTCTCGGTCTTTATTCCCGCTGATCTTCCCAGTCCCAGAAAAAATCCTTATTAGTCAGTTCCTCTTCAGGTTGTCCGGCAGCAGGATGGTGTTCCAGGGAGCCTGATTCCTGAATGACACCGGAACACTCCCGCTCCAGATCCCTCAGTTCGCTCTCCCAGTAGTCTTCACCGGAGAAATGAGGAAATGTATCCTGAAAAAGAGGATCTTCCCACCTCCGGGCAATCCATGCAGAATACTGTATATATCTCATTGCTCTGAGCAGATCTGTCAGTGCTTCCTGTTCAGGCCCGAATTCCCGGAGCTGACGGTAACCGGATAGGAGGACCTCCCTTTGGCGCAGTGTTTCGGTATCGCGGCCAGGAAGAAGAAGCCATATGTCCTGAGCCGCCGGACCAGTCTGACAATCGTCAAAATCAAGAAAGAAAAATCCGCCTTCCGGATGATGGAGAAGATTTCCTTTATGACAGTCCCCGTGGATGGGATGCAACTTCACCAGACGGCTTCGCTCTGCATACTCCCCGGACAGCCACACGCATATATCGTAATACCGGTTTCGGACCGAATCAGGAATGAGGCCTGCTTTTTCTATAGATTTAAAATGATTCAGTACAGAGACAGCATTCAGAACCGGCCGATGGTGAAATTCAAAACCGGATGCAGCATTGTGAATACGGGCAATATAACGGCCCAGAATCACAAGTTCCTCGTCCCGGAGGTCTTCCGGAATACGGCCGCCTGTCCGTTCCCAGACAGCATACAGAACCGAACCGGATTCGGGTGGTGTCCGGCCGGTGGTTCGCCCGTTTTTCAGGGTAAGCGGATTGAGGACGGGAATCTCGTTTTCCAGGAGATGGGCTGTGAATGAATGCTCCTCAAGAATCTGTTCTTCGGACCATCTGCCTGGTCTGTAAAACTTAGCCACAATATGAGAGCCGCTTTCCAGTCTGAAATCGAAAACTCTGTTTTCAAGAGAATTCAGAATCTGATAATGACCACTCAGTTCAAAACCGCTTTCCTCAAGCGCATTCATTACACGGTCAGGGGTGAGTTCATAAAAAAACTGATCTGACTTCATATGCCGGAAGAAATGTGTTCCGTAAGCACTTTTACTGCAATACCAAAAAGGATAAGGCCCCCCGTTCTCTCAGCCATCCGCTCCCAGAAAGGTCCGCGGGATCCGAGTACAGTGCCTGCGGAAAAAGACGCAGCTGCCACAATAAAGGTAACTATTCCGATTATAAAAGAAGAAAACAGTAATGCTGCATCCAGTACTGCAAATCCAATACCAACTGCAAAGGCATCGATGCTTGTGGCTGAAGCCAGTAAAACGAGGACAGGGAAATCGCCGTAATCCTTTGAAGAATCGGTCTGATGACTGTCAAAGGATTCATAAATCATTTTAAGACCAACCATAAATAAAATACCGAAAACAACCCAGTGGTCGTAAGCTGCGATGAATGATGCAAAGGTGGCCCCTGTCCCCCCTCCGGCCAGAGTAAAAGCTCCCTGAAATACTCCGAATAACAGAGAAAATCCGGCTGCAAAAAGGAGACGGATTTTTTTTCTGCTGAGCCCGGCCGCGATGGAAACCGCAGCAGTATCCATAGACAGACCTGCTGCGATAAGAAAAAGTTCCGAAAGACTCATTGCTCTTCGGGGCTGCCGAGATTCATGAATTCCTTCTGAACGGCCGGATCATCGGCATATTTCAGAATTTTTTCGGTGATTCTGCCTGCTATAATCTCTTCCTGCCCGGAAAGCTCTTTGTTGATATCGTCGAGTTCTTTTGGCATTTCATCCATGTCAGGATATTTTTTTTCCAGTTCCTCATACACAGGCTGCAGCTCCATCATGGATCTGCTGTAGGCAGACAAAGCGGAGGCCACGGAAGCCGGGTCCTCGGCTTTATCCATATTGCTAATAAATGTTTCCTGAATTTTTTTCTGTTTTTCAAGAGCATCTCTCAGATCACTGTATTTTCCGGTACCACAGGAGGCCGAAAGCAGAATCAGTATCAGAGTAACTAAAACCATTGCTGAAGACTTGATTTTTTTCATATATTCTAAGGGACCATAATGCCTTACAGAATGCAAGAAAAAAAGGTGCAGGATTTCCGGTATTCAGGTATTAAGGTCATTTAAATCTTAACCATGAGGTGGCCAATGATCCGAAAAAATCCCCAGGGAGACCTGCCCGTCATTCACGAAACAGCCTTTGTAGACCCTACAGCAGTCATCTGCGGTAAGGTAATCGTTGAAGAAAATGTTTTTATCGGACCATATGCAGTAATCCGTGCCGATGAAACAGATGAAAACGGAAACATGGAAACTATTACAATTGGTGCCTTTTCCAATATTCAGGATGGTGTCATAATCCATTCCAAGGCAGGGGGAATAGTCAGGATAGGTCGTTATACCTCAGTTGCCCACAGATCCATAGTCCATGGTCCCTGTGTGGTAGGCGACAGAGTATTTATTGGTTTTAATTCGGTTCTTTTTAACTGTATTCTCGGAGACCACTCAGTGGTTCGCCACAATTCAGTTGTGGAAGGCTGTGAAATTCCTCCCGGATTCTATATCCCGTCCACAACTACCATTCATTCAAAGGCTGATCTGGATCTGATTACTCCAATAACTGCCCAGGAATCTGAATTCTCAGAAAGTGTTGTAAAAGCCAACAATGAGCTGGTAACCGGTTACCGTAAGATCCAGAATCAGTTCTGACGAGGAAAAAAATGAATCACAGCAGGCCCTTAAACCATACCCAGTCAGTGATCAGCGGATGGGGAAACCACCCATGGGTTCGATGCAGTCTGATGTATGCGCGTTCCGAATCTGACATCATCGAAGCAGTCCGCAGCGATCAACCGGTCGCGGTAAGGGGAATGGGCCGAAGCTACGGAGACCAGGCACTCCTTGAAGGAGGCCTGGTTCTCGACATTACCGGATTCAACCGGTTTCTTTCCTTTGATGAAAAAACAGGCATACTGCACGCCCAGTCAGGTGTCACTCTTGAAGAAATTATTAAAGTGCTCGGACCGAAGGGATTCTTTCCTTTTATTACTCCAGGAACTAAATATGTAACCATTGGCGGTGCCATTGCCAATGATGTGCATGGAAAAGCCCACCATACCGATGGTTCCTTTATTGAATGTGTATCTGAAATGAGAATGCTCCTTGCGGACGGATCTGTGAAAACCGTTTCCCGAAAAAATCTTCCCGATCTTTTTTCAGCAACCTTCGGAGGACTTGGACTTACAGGAATTATTCTCGATGCAAAGATCAGGCTTCGCCGCATCAGCACAGCTTATTTCACACAGAAAGCATTTAATGTTAAAAATCTTGACGAACTCCTTGAAGCTATTGACAGGGCTGATTCTGAGTATGATTATTCGGTGGCATGGGTGGACCCTCTTGCCACCGGCGAACAGCTTGGGCGAGGTGTCCTGACTGCCGGACGGGAAGCAGGCCCCCATGATCTTCCTGAACATTTAAAAAGAGAACCTCTTAAAATTAATTATAAAACTCCCCTGACTGTTCCGTTTTTCTTTCCGGATTTCGCCCTGAATCCACTGACAGTCCGGATTCTGAATAAGCTGATCCACTTTGTGCAGAGCAGTGCAAAGACCACAGTTCATTACGAGAAATTCTTTTATCCGCTTGATGCACTGAATCTCTGGAACAGAGGTTACGGGAAACGGGGTTTCATCCAGTATCAGTTTGTGCTTCCGGAGAAAAACGGCAAAGAAAATATAAGACGCATTATGGAAATTATTTCCGAAAGCGGCATGAATCCCTTTCTGAATGTTCTGAAAAAATTCGGTGATAAAAAAGGCGGCCACCTGTCTTTCCCAATGAAAGGATATACTTTTGCCATTGATTTTCCGCTGTCAGCCGGCCTTAAGGATTTTACAAGGAAACTGGATGCAGTGGTTCTTGAATGCGGTGGAAGACTTTATGCCGGCAAAGATTCCATGACGGATGCGGAAACATTTCGGAAAATGTACCCTGCTGTTAAGGAATGGAAAAAAATTAAGAAAAAATATGATCCGGATAACAAATTCAGAAGTGCTATAGGTATGAGGCTTGGTCTCTGCTGATTCAGCCCTCAGCAGAGCTGCCTGATACGCGAGGAATCATCTTTCTGAATTCGGACTGCATATAGTTTTTTAAATTTACAAGAATTTCTTCTTCTTTTTTATCATCTCCTGCAGCAAATTTCGGATGAAGGGGATTTTCAGCGCGGATCGCAGGAAGTATATGAATCCTTATGTGGTGAGGCCAGAGAAATCTTTTTTTAGCTTCAGGCATTACAAGACTGGAACCGTATATCAGCACCGGCAGAATCGGAGCCCCTGACTGTCTGGCAATAATCATTGTACCTGGTTTAAAATCCAGAAAGGTCTCGGCATTATAGCTCCTTGTCCCTTCCGGATAAATAAGAACGCTGTCACCTTTTTTTACTTTACGCACTGTTTCAAGAAGCGCCTTACCAGCTTCGCGTGGATTCGCACGGTCTACACCGATAAATCCCAGCTGCTTCATAATCCTTCCAATCATTGGCACTTTAAAAACTTCCTTTTTTGAAAAGAACAGGAAATACATCGGATAAAACCCGATTCCCAGAAATATATCAAACATACTCTGGTGATTGCTGATGATAACGACCGCCTCTCCTGGCGGTATGTTTTCATGGCCGGTGACCGTGACCCTGCTGAAACTCAGATAAACCATCATTTTACCCCACCACCTGTATAAAAAAAACATAAGTGGTTTTCCTTTATCAGGGATAGC
>CAZQKZ010000025.1:0-46473 GCA_964594095.1 uncultured Leptospiraceae bacterium
GATTTTTTTATTGAAGGAAGCCGTTTTTCAACAGCTTCCCCTCCCACTCGGGGGCGAAATCTGTCCTGAAAAATGAGAGTTCCCAATGCCCGACAGCATTGGCCTTTTTTTAACAATCCGGATTCAATTATTCTTTTAAAGAGTTTTTCACTGGCCGGATCAGAAACTCATTTAAAATAAATGAATATAACAATGCAAGAAAAGAATCTGCAAAATGTTTCTGGGTTGTGAATTCATGGACAGGATACAGATTTAAAAGCATTAGCTGACCTGCGAATAAAGCAGTTATGCCTGAAATATAAATATAGAATAATAAATTTTCAAGTGATTTCAGCACCCTGTCTTTTCCGGCAGTATTCTGATTATCACCCCTGAAAATCAGCTGAAACAGTAATGAAAATCCTGATTTACCTTCTGAGTAGCCAAACAATGAAAAAGAGAATATTAATACATATAAAAGAGAAAGGGGGTCAATAAAATACTTTAAACCTTTATTTACTGTAATAATGAATATGGTTAAAAACAAAGGTATAAAAAGTAAAAGAGATTTTATTTTAAACATTTGCAGCCTCCGCGCACGGGAAGGATTCCGGCCCCGGAACAGATGATTCTGACTTTTATTACAAAAAAACCCGGACAATCATGCCCGGGTTTGCTGTATCAGAAATTCATGCCTTACTTCTTTTCAGGGTTCCAGTCCTTAGGCGGAATCTTCAGAACCTGACCTGGGTAAATCCTGTCAGGATTTTTAATCTGTTCTTTGTTGGCTTCGTAAATCTTTTTCCAGTGAATACCGCGTCCGTAGATTTCCGGATACTTTGCAATTCTCCAGAGACTGTTTGGTGCTTTCACGGTATATTCGGACCAACCTTCAGGCAGATCAGATGCTTTTTTAGAATCATCTGAGTCCTTCTTAGCCTGTTCAGCTGCCAGACGGTCTTTTTCAGCCTGTTCCTTTGCCAGTCTGTCCTTTTCTGCCTGCTCTGCTGCCATTTGCCTTTCGCGCGCTGCAACGGCCGCAGGGTCTGTTGCGGAAACTTTGGCCAGTTCAGCCGAAATAATTTTAGTAAGATTGATTACTTCGTTAGAGTCCTTGATACTCGCGTCATAGCGACGGTTCCGGTAATTCGTCTCGGAAGAATTCAGACCTTCATCCCCTGCTTTAAGGAATTCATCCAGTTTTGCAAAGATGCTGTTGTTTTCTTCGGTTGCCGGGGAAGATGCCTTTTTCTGGGCAACGGAACGTTTGGCTCCGTCCAGACTTGTTTTCGCCTGATCTGCCAGTTTACGGGCCTGGCTCTGCTGTGCCGCTGCATGAGCAGTATTGGCAAGCTGTTCCGCATTCCGCAGAAGCTCGCTGGCTTCTTTAAGATCTCCGGAGGCGATTTTTGATTTTGCAAGATTCAGATCAGCCATTGCCTTATTGTAGGCATCGGGAGAAGACTGCTGCGCTCCCATGGACTGAGCTTCCCGAAGTTTTGCTTCGGTCCGGTTTGCAGAGGCAGTGAGTTCGCTGCTTCGTGCAAGGGATCGGGTTCTGGCTGCATTTGCAGTCATCTGCACATTATTATACTTTGTATAGGCAGCTTCGTAAGCAGAAAGAACTTCCTGCTTTTTTGCCATTGCTTCCGGTTCGGATGGTTTTGCTTCCCCTTCTGCAGAAGCAGGCTCAGCAGGAAGCCCTGCCTTGAGTTTAGCCGCATTATCATGGCTGGCAGCGGCCTCATTAAAAAGAGTTAATGCCTGATTGTATTCAGCTGCCGCAAAGGACTCTGCCATAGCTTTTTCTGCATTCTCAAGGGAGGTCTGTGCAGCGGCTTTCTTTTCATCGGTGTAAACCGGCGCAGCCAGAAGCCTTGCTTTTACAGATGATTCGTAAGACATCACTGCCTGTTCCGCAGAGGCATCACGATCATTCTCTGCAAGCTTTGTATGGGAATCCAGCAGAAGCTGGTCGGCCTTTTTATAGAGTTCCGCCGCAGTTTTATCGGCCCCTTCGCTTTCCGCTTTGGATAATTCCAGCCGGGCATCGTTCAGCTGAGTAACCGGTACCGGTTTATCGGAACACTGTACAGCAGCCAGAAAGGCTGCGGACGCAGCCGCAGCTGCCAGCATTTTTTTTAATTTCAGATTCATAATCACATCCCTGTCACATTTTTTTACAGAATAAAGGAAATCGGCCAGCAGTGCAAGCACAATTACTGATTCCACCCCGGCTCGGGCGCACCAGCAATTTGCAGGAAAAATCCCGGGTGCACAATGTAAAATGTAAAATTAAGAATGATTGTCGCTTTTGCCATAAGCAAAAGGCCATAATCGGAACAATTCGCTGAGCGAATCGGACATTCATTTTACATTTTTTAACTTATAATTTTTAATTCCTGCCCGCTGCTTGCATTTAACGGGCAGGCCCCCCCCGGCTCAGCCGAAGGAGGCCAGTGCCTCTTCTTCAGAATCATAAATTTCAAAAAAGGTGGTCAGTTTTGTCAGTTCAAAGACCTTCCTTACGGATCCGCTGACATGCACAATCCGCATGCCTCCGTTATGCTTTTTTAACGATGAAAGACCGAAAATCAAAGCGCCAATACCGGATGAATCAATATAAGTGACTTTTGCAAGATTGATGATTACTTTGAATTTCTGATCAGATATGAGTTTCTGTATGGATTCTTTCAGATCAGGAACATTATATAAATCAATTTCACCGGTAATTTCAATAATTACAGCCCCGCTCTTTTCGACTGTCTGGATTTCCATGTCTCCGGGCCCCCTTGCTCAGAATATGCCTAATCCTGAGGGTCACTATAGATAGTGTCAACATTTTTTGATCTTTTTCAGAATTTCACACTCCTCCAGTGAGTGTAAAACGACCCGAAACGACCCTCTTTCACCGATTTTCTCATTTCTGACATAAAACTGTAAAAAAAGGCAAGATTATGATAAGTTACCAGCTGAGGTCCCAGCATCTCACCGGAGATAAACAGGTGTCTGATATAGCCCCGGCTGTACCGTCTGCAGACTCTGCAGCTGCACTCCGGATCCAGAGGGCTGTGATCCGCTGCATGAACAGCATTCCGCAGATTCAGTTTTCCCTGTGAAGTCAGTGCCTGTGCATTCCTCGCATTTCTCGTCGGAAGAACGCAGTCGAACATATCGATCCCGTTTTTCACTGCCTCAAGAAAATCAGGTATCGTGCCCACTCCCATAAGATACCTTGGCCGCTCTTTACCAAGCAGAGGTCCAAGATAATCAAGCATTGAGTAAAGCTCTTCCCTGGATTCTCCGACGGAAAGCCCGCCCACTGCGATCCCCGAAAAAGGAAGACTCTGAATCCATTCTGCCGATTGTTTTCTTTTTTCCGGATCCAGACCACCCTGGATAATCCCGAAAATTCTTTGTCTTTCCGGATCAATCATCCCTTTCTCTTTCAGCAGGTTATAATGATCTGCTGCTGCCGCTGCCCAGCGGTGGGTTCGTTCGAGGGATTTCTGAATGCGGACGGGATCTCCGTCTGCGGGCGGACAGTCATCGAGAACCATCATAATATCTGAACCGAGAGCCGTCTGAAAATCAATCACACTCCCCGGTGTGAACAGATGCCTGCTTCCGTCAATGTGACTCTGAAATTCAACTCCGTTTTCATGAAACCGGGTCCGTTCAGAAAGACTGAATACCTGATATCCGCCGCTGTCCGTAAGAAGAGCACCGTCCCAGGTCATCATGTTTTTTAAACCATTAAATTCTTTTATTATTTTTTCACCAGGACGAAGCCAAGTATGATAGGTGTTGGCCAGAATCAGCCGGTAACCGATTTCCTCCAGATCTTCCTGCCAGAGACCCTTTACACTGCCAAGGGTGCCTACAGGCATAAATACCGGTGTTTCTAAAGTGTAGTATTCCGCGCTGCCGTCCCTGCCGGTTCTCTTAAAGGTCAGTTCCCCCGTCCTCGCCAGTGTTTCGCTGCACTGTGCTGTTTCCCGGAAAAACGAAATGCCGCTCATCTGGTTTCCGCCTTAATGGTTCTGCGGATCTGGCCCACAGCCGGATCCTCCGTTCCGTCTGCAAGATTCAGATAATAATGCTCCAGATGAAAGGCTGTCATTTCCCGCAGCCTTTCTTCAGGATATTCTGATTCTTTTATCATCCTTGAATTCCGGTACAGCGCATAGGAGGTTGCTTTATAAAGTTTATCTGTTACAAACTGGTATTCGGATGCTGCCGTTCCTTCCGCAGAATGCAGGAGCTGGCTGAAAAAAAGAACGGAGTACCGGTGAAAAGCTGCCTCTGTTACCGGCCGGTCCAGAAGAGCCTCAAGTATGGCAAGGATCTCAATCAGGGATGATTCCCTCTCCTGCCTTGAGGCCGGGCTGTCTGCGGACCTGTGGTAATCGAATTTCCTGTAATGGGCTCCCAGCAGCCTTACGTAAAGAGCTGCCGAACCATAACCGGATTTCCTTGCCTCATTTCCCAGTGCGATTACCTTCTCAGGAATTCTGATGAGTTCTTCTTCTCTTGATGCTGACTGCCGGCGGATTTCATAACGCATCATTAAAGCATCCATATATTCAAGAAAAAAGGCGGATTCTTCGGATTTATAGCGGAAATGCCTTCTGGATTTATAGGCCTGCTCCAGCTGATTGAGGGCCCGGACAGGGTCCTCCGGCAGAAGCGTGTTTTCCTTTGCCATACTGAGGTATAAGGATCCGAGTGCTGCATAAGCTTCCGGAAGGTTCCTGTCCTGCTCTATGGCCGCACTGTAAGATGCGATCGCTTTTTCAGTTTCTCCCCGGGCCAGAAAATAATCCCCTTTCTTTTTCAGGTTATAGGCAATCTCCAGGTTTTCTGTTTCCAGTGTCCTTGCGGCAAAGAGACCCTCCCTCACCCGCAGCAGATTCCCTTTTCCAATGACAGCCCAGCCATAAAACGGACTGTGAAAGACCGAGGCCACTTCGACTTTGCCCACAATCAGTCCGTTTCTGTTTTCTCTGTGATGCGGATCTTTATCTATTATATAGAGAGTCTGACCTTCTTTAATACCCCGCCGGTCTGTCAGTCGTATAATTGCCTGGTCCCCCCGCGTATCATAATTGCTGTGAGGATTGTCCGCTGACTGCAGTTCCGGTGCCTTGGTGCGCGCCCTGATTTCCCCTACAAGAATCATTTTCTGAGGCTGATTATCCCGAAAGCTTCGGAATGCATACACCAGCTCACCGGTTTTCTCTGAATGTAATCCGCCTGCCGCCACACTAACGAAAAACACGAAAACTGCAATTATCTGAAAGCCTGGATTCTGAATTACTGACCGGTTTCTGTTCATAGTATTATGTCAATTATCGGCGAATTTTCCCTTGCAAAACCCGAATTTTTATTGTCAGTGGCAGTGCTTCACAGGAAATCCTGCCTATGTCTCCTGATGCTTCTATAGTCGTGATTTCCACCGGAACAGAGCTTGCCTCAGGCCGGTCCAGGGATGCCAACGGACCGTTTCTTGCCAGGTCCCTCACAGCTGCCGGTTACCGGATTTACTGCCTGGCTACCATTGCCGACTCCCCGGAGATTCTGCTCCGGGAACTGCGCCGCTTTATGGAAGAAGATTCAGTGGCAGGCATTATTATGACGGGAGGAATGGGCCCCACAGAGGATGACCACACTGTCGATGTACTTTCCCGGCTGCTCAGCAGACCGGTTCAGGAGGACCACTATCATTTAAACCTTTTAATTAACAAACTGGAAGGACTTGGGGACCGGCTGAGGCTCGACTACACCCGCCGTCAGACCAGAGTCATCGAAGGCTGCACCGTACTGAAAAACGAGACCGGAATTGCTCCGGGTATACTTGCCGATGCCGTAAAGTCGGACGGCAGACCTGTCTGGATTGCAGCCATGAGCGGCTTCCCCCAGGAAATGAATCCTATTTTTGAGCATTCCCTCCTGCCCGAAATTAAAAAAAGAATGCCTCCGCATAATTTAAAGAGAATCGATTTTTATATTTACGGCACAGCAGAATCAAAATTCCAGAATGATTTTTTTAATGAAAAAAATCTTTCCTTAAAGCTGCCGTCAGATTTCAGCTGGGGAGTTTCCGCCGGAAGAGGTCAGCTTAAAATTTTTATAGAATCCTCAGACGAACAGGCTCTGGGGCAGATCTATCAGAGGGCAAAGGAACAGTACACTGCAGTTTTTTCAGACAAACCGGCAGAAGAGGAGATTCATGAATTCTGCATCAGGAATAATATCCGGATCGGTCTCGCAGAAAGCTGTACAGGCGGTCTCATAGGTAAAACCCTTACCGATGCAGCCGGAAGTTCAGCATATTTTAACGGAAGTCTGGTAACTTATGCTAACGAAGCCAAAGTAAACATACTCGGAGTGCCGGAATCCCTCCTCATCACACACGGTGCTGTATCAGCCCCTGCAGCAGAGGCTATGGCAAAGGGGGCACTCGAAGCGCTGGAAGCAGATTATGCCCTTTCTGTAACGGGGGTGGCTGGTCCGGGAGGCGGGTCCCCGGAAAAACCGGTGGGACTTGTCTGGGCAGGACTTGCTTCGAGGAAAGGCACAGTAAAATCCGAAAGACTTTTTTTTCCGCTGGACAGGGAACGTATTCGTGAATTTACTACCGGGTATGCTCTCTTTTTGTTATACGATTTTATTCGGACTGAGCATAATAAATGAAGCGGAGTGAAACATGGCACTGAAATGGACAGAGCTTTTCGAAGGACTGCAGAAAGACATCATTCCTTTTGACGGAACCGGATACATCCTTGCGGCCCATTTTGATCCTTATTCCCAGTATACCCGGATTGAAACCATTGCCTTTAAAAACCTGAAAAAATTTGAACCGAATGAAAACGGAATCACATTCTATTCCGATGGCTTTAAAATCTATATCATGTATGAGCCTGCTACCTATCAGTTTCGTTTTCAGGAGCCCTATCTCCGGCAGGACGGAGAATCCATTCCCCTGCGGTTCAGTGAACTCGAAAAAATAGAGCTGCCTAACCACGCTAAAGTCTTTATTTCCAGAGAACCGAATATGAGTTTTGGCAGTTTTAATATTGAAAGGCCTTCCACAGGAAATTTTGTGTACTTTTTTTATGACGATAACGGAAGTGCAGGGCCAAATCTGAATGTATTCCTAACTAAAGTCCTCCAGGACGATCTGAGGGTTCCAAGGACCATTTTAACACAGATACTCAGTGTATTTAATGAAAATCTGAAAAAATTTCAAAGAGAAACCGAAAACGATTAAAAACCCGCCTGCACCCGAATTTCTGTTTACAGATTTAATGTGCTGCCTCATGGTTACAATCAGAACAATTTGAGGCAGTACACACAATGGCTTTTGGCATACGTTCATTAAAAAAAATCCTCCTGCTCGTCCCGGCAATGCTGCTGGTTTTTCTGAACGCAGAATCCGTTAATGCAGAAAATCACACCCGAAACGGAGTCATGATTGACCTTACCCAGCAGGACTGGTATGTAAGGGAAGACTTTAAAGACTCTTACATAAACGGGTTCCCAACCGACAATCCTCTGGAAGTTAAAACAGTCCGGCCTAAAATCATCCTGAACGAACTGTTCAATGTGCCTACCGGGCGGAAAGTCAACCACTTCACCCTCATGACCGAATTTACCATTAACAAGTCTGAACTCAAAGAACCTCTGATTGTGCAGCTTGCCTGGATCGGGGAAAACTGGGCACTTTACCTGAACGGACTCCTGCAGCGCGACGAATTTTATCTTAACAGTGACGGCACCATTAAATTTTACAGAACTTACCGGGGAGTTATCGTACGGCTGGATCCGAACGCACTGGCGGACGGCAGAAATTTACTGGTATTCCATATAGCCGGAGACGCCCCTCCTACCACCATTGCCTCAAACGATAACACAGGTCTCCTTTACAGTGGGCCCTATACCGTAACCACTTACGACCGGATCCAGGGGCAGCAGGCAGAAGTTCTCTTCATAGCTCTTTATACAGTTTATTTCTTTTTCGGACTGTATCATTTTCTTATCTTCAGCCGCCGCTTTCAGGATATATACAACCTTTTCTTCGGTCTCTTTTCAGTGGCGCTTGCCATATACGGTGTATCTCAGACGATGTTTATTTATGACTTCTTCTTCGATACCTCGGTAATTTCCCGGATTAAATATGCACCTCAGCCCTTGCTGATTCCGCTGTTCCTCTTTTTTATTCATTATTATTTTTATCCGGATAGCCGGCCTTCTGTTTTTTCAGCACTCGCTCTCGGGACGGGAATCATACTTTCCGCTGCCTTTATTTCGGCGCCTCATTATTATATGGAATTCCTGCTGCAAATATTTTATTATACAGCGGTGCCGATGATCGTTTACGGGGTAGTATATTTTATTAAAGTTATTATGGATCGTAAGAAAGATGTGGGGATCATGTCTTTCAGTATTCTTTTTATGATCCTTACAGCTGTCTTTGAGATCGTGGATTCCATGTATTTTAATACAGGCATCCGCCTTATGAAATACAGCTTCTTTGCTTTTGTAATGACTCTTGTTGGTATTATGGCAAACCGCTTTCTCCGGGTTCATAATGAATCCGAAAGGCTTAATATAGAACTTACGCATCAGAAAAATGCCTTTGTGCGCTTCGTACCCAATCAGTTTCTGGAGCTGCTCGGTAAAAAATCCGCGGTTGAAATTGCTCTGGGCGATTCCTCAGTTCAGACCATGAGTGTGCTCATGTGCGATCTTCGTTCTTTTACGAATATGGCAGAATCCATGAGCCCTGAACAGACGTTCAGTTTTCTGAACAGCTATCTTGCACGAATGGAACCGGCCATCCAGAAATACGACGGCTTTGTGGATAAATTTATCGGCGACGCGATACTCGCTCTCTTTTCCGAATCCATTCACCATGCAGATCTTGGTTCCATGACCACTTCTGACCGGTCACTTCAGGCAGCCATCGACATGCACAGGGAGCTGGAACTCTACAACCGTGTGCGCAAAGACCGCGGGGATATCCCGGTAAGTTTCGGTATCGGAATCAATACAGGCCCTCTGGTTCTTGGCACTGTAGGCTCTAACCGCAGGCTGGATACCACAGTCATCGGGAACACAGTGAATATGGCCGCACGGGTGGAGAGTCTCACACGTTTTTACGGATGCAGAATTATCATAACTGATCAGACTTACAAATCTTTAACAAATAAACAGAACATTCTGATCCGTGAAATTGACTCTGTTTATGTAAAAGGTACAACAGAGCCTGTAATTATTTATGAAGTGTTTGAAGCCGATACAAAGCATGAAATTGAAAAGAAACTTGCCATTGCGGAACATCTGAGCCGGGGAATCATGCTGTATAAACTGCGCAGTTTTCACGAAGCCATTGAAGCTTTCCGTACCTGCTGTGAGATCTATCCGCACGACAGGCTGGCCAATATTTACATAGAAAGATGCGAGGAATACATTGCGAACCCGCCGTCAGAATCCTGGAACGGGATTTACGAAATGAGGCATAAATAGCAGATAAGTCAGGGTTCCGGGCTTCCGAGTTCGCAGCCCATATTATCATTCAGGCAGCGTTCCAGTCTGATAATATTTTCAGATGCTTTCTGATATTTAATATTACGGTCAATCGAACCTTTCAGCACACCTGTATTGTGCATATCTTCAATAATCTGTTTAATGTTTCTGTATTCACTCAGGGCCCTGTCAAAATCGCCGGTTTCAGCAAGTATATTTGCCTTTGCAAAGCGGGCAGCCACATCCTGATTCTGTCTGAGAATCAGAGTATCAAGAAGTTTCAGGGCTTCAGCAGTGTCCCTCCTCGATTCGTCTGTGGTTTTACCGTAAAGAAGAGCCAGCGGATAATACGGTCTTACATCATCCGGATCCATACGCATCACAGTCCCCAGAAGGTAGACTGCGGTATCCCACCGGTCACCGCTCCACCCGGAGGCCCGCGAAGCATTTGCATAAGCAAGTCCGGCATCATACAGAAGATCCTTGCTTACAGTGTGTTTTTTTAATGCATTTTTATAAAAAGGCAGAGACTTTTCCCACATTGGGTCCGATTCGGCCGGACGTTCTGTAAAACCGCCCTGCCGGTCTTCAACGGCCCGTTTGTAATGCTCTTCAGCCAGTTCAAAGCGCCCCTGTTCTGCATAAGCCTTTGCAATCTTCCAGCTGACGTTTCCCTGATGAGCAGACTCCTGAGTCAGAAGCTGGATGTTTTTATACAGTTCACGGACTTTATCTTCGCTGATTTCCAGGTCTTTCTGCCACTGTGCAAGATCGTCCTGATTGATTTCCTTCGCCCGGTTCCAGCGTTCCCGCTGCCCCCAGTTACGAAGAGAGTCCCCTGCTTCACCGCAGCCTGTTATGCCTGCCGCTGAGGCTGTAATGAATAATACAGTGAATTGCCTGGTAAATCTCATTTGCATAATTACAAGATAAGGACAGCACCTCTGATTTATCAAGCAATTAAGAGCAGGCACCGGAAACTCAGTAAAGATGCAGATTGTTCAGAAAATCCCGGGTTCTTTCCGAAAAAGGAAATCCGGCAGGGTTTTCCTCCAGTACAAGCAGGAACCAGCCTCCTCCTGTCAGGATGGAAAGACGGCTGCGGACACTTCGGCTGCCGGGAAAAAAACTCCAGCTGACTGCATTCAGAGTCAGACCTGAACCGGTTACATACGATTCCTGACCCTGGTCTTCGAGGCGAATGTCCTCTGCGCCGGATCTGTTTTTCAGAAATCCCAGAAAAAGCTGAAAAGAACTGATATACTCCCCCGGATGCGAAGGGGATCCGCTGCGAAGTCTCCAGAGTATAATCACAGGAGGCCGGTCCGGAAGGGATTCATCGGATACAAGGCGAAAAACCTCATAACCCGGCACAGGCCAGGGAAGGAATTCCGGAGATGCGGACGGAGGATGAAACTTCATGGATTCAGGGATCGAAAATAATGCAACTTTTTGATTATAATTATAAACATTATATTCTCCTGATGGTTTAGTCTCCCATGTAATTTTTAATTTTACTTCTTCCTCTGCCGGATTCTGAGTTAACAGGGATATCCAGATCTGTTCGGCTGAACCGAGAATGCGATAACTGAGATTCACCCCCAGAAGAATCAGAAAGCCTGCTGTAAGAGTGTAAAACCAGGGGGAAGATGATTTCAGGAAAACCCAGCTGATCCAGATCCAGAGAGCAGCAGCAGGAAGAAGCGACGGCAGAAGGCCGGAAACGGTTCCGCCTGCAAAAAACAATGTAACCAGAAGGTAATCCACCAGAGGGGGACGAGCGGAATGTTTACTGTTTCCTGCCCGGTAGCGGATCAGAAGATACAGCAGATAAACAAAAAACAGATTCAGGGCAGCCAGGGACACAGAAGTCAGAATTACCGCATAAAGGGGCAGATACCGGATGTAAAAGGCATACGCTGTTCCTGCTGCGGCAGCGGCCGCTCCTGTGAGTAATAATCGTATATCGTACTTTTTCCACATCTTATTACCGGAAAAAAATGCTTCAGAGCACCCTGCTGTCATAAGAATTTCATTGCCAGATCCGGTATATTTATTTTTCTGCTACTGAGGATTTTATGGCGCATGTATCAATCGAAACAAAAGGAAACGAAGTCACTGTGTCTGTTCTGCATCCCCGGATCGACGGCGAAAACCATATTATCAATGAGATCCGCAGAAGCGAATGCTTCCGCCCCGAAACTTTAAAAGTCGAGATAAATTTTGAACCGGTCAGGTATATTAACTCGCTGGGTATTTCCGAAATCATCAATATTCACCGGCTCTTTAATGAGGTTACCGGCGAAAATTCCCGTCTTATATTCTGCAATGTGGATCCGAAAGTACTGTCGATTCTGGAACTCATCGAAATTCATAAAATTGTTGAAATCCGGCCCGCTGTTTCTCCTGGGTCATAGAATCCGCATTTTTCTGAGTGTCTTTCCGCTGTTTTTCGGCGGATGTGCCACCAGTGAATCACTGATCCTCTCCGTATTCTATGAACTGAACAGTCCGCGCATTCCATGGGAACAGTACAAAAAGCACAAAACCGGAAATCTGGTTATTTATGCTGACCCGGGAATCCCCGAATCTGCTCTTCTGCGCTCCGCCCGTCAGGCACTGGACCACCAGGAAACCCTCAGAAAAACTTTTTTTAAATCCTGGAACCAGAAGGAAATCCGGCTTGTGGTCTACAGAGATTACAAATCTTATGCGAAGCATAAACCTACGCCTTTTGACACAGGCGCCCATTATGAAGGGCTGTCACGAACGGTTTACATACCGATCAGCAGTCCGCCCGCCATCTGGAGGCATGAGCTTATGCATGCTGTTCTGGAAACCACCCGGCCAGGCAGCCCCTACTGGCTTCACGAGGGACTGGCCTATTTTTTACAGATGCAGCCCTTTCCTGAGCCGGTTACCTGCGAAGCAGGTTTTCTGGCAGCCATGCCTCAGGGATTCAGCGTTTTTATAGAAGAACTGCGCTACCGGGAGGACCTTAGGCCCGGAAACAGCTTTGATCTGACCAGGGAAGGGGAGCCGGAGCTGAACGCGGTTCTTTCCACTTATTTTGTTTTTTTTCTTTGGCATAAAGGAATCCTTCAGAAGAGTCTTGAGACGTATCTCAGCGGACACAGAATCAGAATGGAATTCATTCTCACAGGAGGCAACAGCGCTTCCTGGGACGCTCTGTCCGCTGAATTCCGGAAATGGCTGCAAAGCGATCTGCCGCTGAAGGCCCTGCCCGGCTGCTGACCCGAGTATCGGATTCAGGAGAATGAATAACCGGAATCCCGAAAAAATCACTCCTTCTCTGAAAAATTATTGCATTTCTGAATCAGTAATTTATCATTCACCCTCAACTATAAAAAAATTCACCGGAGACTTTTAATGGAAGATAAAGTATACCAACCATCGCCCGAATTTGTGCAGAAAGCCAATATCCGCGCAGATGAATACAATGCAATGTATAAAGAATCGGTCGAAAAACCCGAGGAATTCTGGGCGAAAATGGCTGAAAGACTTACATGGTTCAAAAAATGGGACAAAGTACTCTCTCATAATTTTGCTGAAGGCCAGGTTAAATGGTTTGAGGGCGGAAAACTCAATGTCTCCTATAACTGCCTTGATCGCCATCTGACTACTCAGGTAAAAAACAAAGCCGCCATCATCTGGGAAGGGGATAATCCTTCTGAAAGCCGCACGTACACGTATCAGGAACTGCACCGGGAAGTGAACCGCTTTGCCAATGTAATGAAGAAAATGGGCATTAAAAAAGGCGATCGGGTAATCATTTATCTGCCTATGATCCCGGAACTGGCAATCTCAGCCCTCGCCTGCACCCGAATCGGTGCCATTCATTCCGTTGTGTTCGGTGGTTTTTCTCCTGAGTCTCTGGTAGGCCGCTTTGAGGACTGCAAGCCATCCCTCGTCATTACTTCTGACGCCGGTTACCGCGGTGGCAAAATCATCGACATGAAAAAAAATGTCGATATCGCCATCGAAAAATCAACTCACAAAATTCAAAACACCATCGTGGTGGAAAGGGTAAAGCATGACGGCCTGATCCAGTGGAAAGAAGGGCGTGATCACTGGTGGCATTATCTGATGCGCGAACCGGAAATCGAAAGCTACTGCGAACCTGAGCATATGGATGCGGAAGATCCTCTGTTTATTCTTTACACTTCAGGTTCCACCGGAAAACCCAAAGGTGTACTGCATACAACAGGCGGTTATCTCCTCGGAGCAAGCATTACTCATCATTATGTTTTTGATCACAAAATGGAAGATACTTACTGGTGCACGGCAGACATCGGCTGGATCACAGGTCACAGCTATATTCTCTACGGTCCCCTTGCCAACGGTTCCACTTCCATTATGTTTGAAGGCGTTCCATCATATCCGAATCCGGGCAGATTCTGGGAAGTAATCGAAAAATATGAAGTCAACGTATTTTACACTGCTCCTACCGCGATTCGTGCTCTGGCCAAAGAAGGGACCAAATGGACCGATAAATATCCCATGAAGTCACTGCGCCTCCTGGGCACTGTGGGGGAACCAATCAACCCGGAAGCATGGGAATGGTATTACAGAAACGTCGGCCGCGAAAGATGCCCCATTGTGGATACATACTGGCAGACCGAAACCGGTTCCCATATGATCACTCCGATCGGCGGTGTTCATCCTATGAAACCAGGGGCAGGCTCCTTCCCGTTCCTCGGTGTTCAGCCGGTGCTTGTGGATAATGAAGGTAAAGAAATTCATGGAAATGATGTTTCAGGAAATCTCTGTGTAAAATTTCCGTGGCCTTCCATGATGCGCGGCGTGTATGGCGATGCGGAACGTTTTAAAATGACTTATTTTTCCCAGTTCCCCGGTTATTATTTTACCGGTGACGGAGCCACCCGCGATAAAGACGGATTCTACTGGATCACCGGAAGGGTTGACGATGTTCTGAATGTCTCCGGACACCGGATCGGTTCCGCGGAAGTGGAAAGCGCACTTGTGGAACATCCTGCTGTTGCCGAAGCCGCCGTGGTTGCTTATCCGCACGACATCAAAGGTCAGGGAATCTATGCTTATGTGACTGTGAAGGATGGATTTCATACCAACGACGAACTGAAAGCACAGCTTCTGGAAACTGTATCGCAGCAGATCGGTAAAATCGCGAAGCCCGATATCATCCACTGGGCTCCGGGGCTTCCGAAAACACGCTCCGGTAAAATCATGCGCAGAATCCTTCGCAAAATTGCGGAAGGCGTCTTTGATAATCTGGGCGATGTTACCACTCTTGCGGATCCTTCCGTTGTAAATCAGCTTATTGAAGATAAAAAGAAATATCACAGCTGATTTTTTCTTCTGTACCGGTGTGGTCCGCAGGCTGCACCGGTATTCTGCTTTTTCTTAAATTTTTAATCGATGGATTCGTCTTATTCTGAAGTTTTCTATTCTTTTATGCAGTGGAAATTCATAAGTATATCTGTTTTCTTAAGATTACGTTTTCTGTAATCCCCCTCTGAAAGAAGCACCATAAACCCCGCTTTTTCAGCAGCGAGCCTCACCTCTTCCGGGCTTCTGTATTTCTGGATGTGAATTTCCTCTGAGGTTTCCCCGGTTTCTGAGTCAGTAAACTGCAGGACTGACTGAAGCAGTGCAGTTTCTTTATCGTAACTGTTGGTCCATAACAGCCTGATTCCTTCCCTTGTATGCGAAAATGTTCGTTTATGAAAATTCACTGTTATATTTTCATAAGTAACCATATCAAATGAAAAAAGCCCGCCTTTCTTAAGAAGGCGGTGCATTTCAAGAAGAGCACTCTGAAAATCCTCATCTGTCAGCATGTAGTTCAGTGCATCATGTGTACTGATGATCCAGTCAGCGCTTTTTTCAGAAAGAGGGACCGGTCCCCTGATATCGGCTGCTGTTATGCGAAGCCGGCAGTCATCAGAGCTGCAGCGGAAATGTTTTTTCGGCGATTCTTTATCAGGACCGGTCAGTATACGGTCTTTCCGCATTCTGTCAGTGAACTCTTTAAGCATCGCCCCTGAAAGATCAAATCCGTAGATCAGAGACTCAGGAAGTTTCCGGAAAAGAAGGGAAGTAACAGGCCCGGTGCCGCAGGCTGCATCGAGGACCACTGCAGGAGTTTTACCGGTCAGCTCCCGTGCCCGGCTGATGAGATAATCTGCCCACTTCCGGTAAGGAACATGCTCCATGAAATCATCATACATGAAAGCGAAGCGGCTGTACTGTTCTGCATTTTTCAATTTAATTTATTTCCTGATATTTACTGTTTTTTAAAAGTTCTGTTCCAGATTCTTTCCAGCCGGTCTCTGATTCTGAATTCCTGGCCGTTAACTCCGGGATTATAAAAAAAATCTATTCCGGATTCCTTCATTCTGCGCCTGACCTCCGGATGTATATAATCAGCATATACAAAGGATTCCGGATAGTCATGCGGATATCTGTAACCCGATCCTGCTCCTTCTGCCCGGTGAACAGACGTGGGTGCATTGCGTACAGAACCAGGAACAGGTATGCTTTTTTTATGAACAAATTCAAGGGCTGCATCAGTTCCTTTGTACGCAGTGTTGCTTTTTGGAAGTCCGGCGAAATAGGTAACGGCCTGCCCAAGCACAATTCTGCCTTCCGGCATACCGGTTTTTTCAAGCGCCTGATGAACTGCAACCGCATGCGGAAGCGCCTGCGGCCAGGCATTGCCGATATCTTCAGCAGCAAAAATAATCAGTCTCCTTGCTATAAACAGAGGATCTTCGCCCCGGTCAATCATCACAGCCAGATACAGAAGAGAAGCGTCCGGATCACTGCCTCTCATGCTTTTAATCAGAGCGCTTGCATAATCGTAATGATCGTCGCCTGTCCGGTCATATGATTTTACATTATCGAGAACGGCTTCTGCAATCACACCGGTGATCACAGCATCCTGCTCCCCGCCTTCTGTGTTAAGAGGAGTTCTGAGTATGGCTTCCTCTGCAGCAGCTTCAGCATTGCGAAGCAGAGCCCGTGCATCTCCCTGGGCAGTTTCTGTAAGCAGAACTTCCGCCTCCTCAGTGATCCGGATTTTCTTAAGCACCGGGTCTGTTTCAAATGCCTGTTTCAGAATCTTTTTAAGATCAGCAGGGGTCAGAGCACCAAGACGGTACACTCTGCAGCGGGAAAGGAGCGGGGCTGTTACAGCAAATCCGGGGTTTTCAGTAGTGGCAGCAATCAGAATCAATGTGCCGTTCTCCACAGCATGAAGCAGAGCGTCCTGCTGCGATTTACTGAAACGATGAATTTCGTCAATAAAAAGAATAATAGACCGGCCGCCTTCCCTGAGCGAACGAACGGCCTCCTCAGTAACTTCCCGCACTTCCTTTACCCCGGCGTTTACAGCAGAAAGCTCCCGATAAGGATGATCTGAACCGGATGCGATAAGGCGCGAAACCGTGGTTTTACCCGTACCAGGAGGGCCGTAAAGAATCATGGAATGCGGCCCCCTGGAACGGAGAGAGCGGATGACAGAATCATGTCCGTGAACCGCAGACCAGTCAGAGGGTCTTATCCGGTGAGGGAGAGGTTCTCCGTTCATCTGATTTACTACCCTTTCTGCAGATTACACAGTTCTGCTGAATTCCTGACCTTTTGCTTCGAGTTCGCGAAGATGACCGTCAAAAACCATACAGATATTCCGGATCACAAACCGACCCTGGAAATGCACTGTGATTCCCTTCTGATCGGTTGTTATAAGACTATCTTCTTCAAATTCACGCAGTTCCTCCAGCTCACGGGCAAAATGTTCCGTAAACCGAATACCGAATTCTTTTTCAATTTCTGAATATTCGAGATGAAAGTGGCAGATCAGCTGCATAATCACACGATGGCGAAGTCTGTCTTCATGCGAGCGGATAATTCCCCTGTGGACAGGAAGCTTCCCTTCGTCCAGACTGATCTGATAGGCTTTCAGATCCTTAAAATTCTGTATATATCCGTCGTTTACTTCCCCGATAGAAGTCACTCCCACACCAAGTAGATCCGTGCCTCCCCTGGTTGTGTAACCCTGAAAGTTTCTGTGAAGTCTTCCGTTTTCCTGGGATACAGAAAGCTCATCGTCAGGGAGTGCGAAGTGATCCATCCCGATATAACGATAACCGGCATCCATGAATTCCTTGACTGCAAGCGCGAAGATTTCCAGCCGTGTTTCCGTTACAGGAAGCTCTTCTTCTTTAATGCGTTTCTGGTGAGATTTGAGATGCGGCAGCCAGGCAAAGTTAAACAGTGAAATTCTTGCGGGCCTCATTTCGATTACAGCGTCAATGGTTTTCTGAAAGGAATGCGGTGTCTGCAGAGGCAGACCGTAAATCAGATCCAGGTTGATTCCGGTGAATCCTTCTTTTTTTAAGGAATCATATACCGGCTTTATTACTGATTCGAGCGGCTGCACCCGGTTGACTGCTTTCTGCACGGCAGGATCCACGTCCTGAATTCCCAGGGAGGCCCTGTTAAAGCCGATCTCGCGAAGAATACGGATATGTTCCGGTGTGGTTTCGCGGGGATCAAGCTCTATGGATATTTCTGCATCGTCTGTAAAAGAAAAACGATCTTTCACAGCTTTCATTAAGTAGATCATGCGGTCCGGAGTCAGAAAAGTAGGCGAACCGCCACCCCAGTGAAGCTGTTCCACTTTCCGGGCGGGATCAATGCTTTCAGCAAGGAGATCCATTTCTTTTATTAAATATTCAGTGTACGGGTCAACCGCTGTCCGGTCCCTTGTATAAGAAACACTGCAGGCACAGAAATAACAGACACTCTGGCAGTAAGGAATATGAAAATAAAATGATAAAGGAACATTTTTACGGGCAGGATCAGAAAGCAGCAGTCTGTAGTCTTTTTCTGTAAACCCGGTATGAAAGACCGGTGCCGTTGGATACGAAGTATACCGGGGACCAGACCGGCTGTATTTCTTCAGCCATTGAATGTCTACCGTGTGATTTTCTGATTCTGTAAGCTTCATATTAACCTTTATTTCATGCAGCCAGGTTCTTTTCCACATAAAAAACAGAATAGACAGGGCCTGTACTGAACCTGAATCTGGATCTGTGAAAGGAATTTTTGCAGTATTCGAGGGGATCGACGGTTCGGGCAAAACGACCCTTCTCAGAAACACTGCTGCACTTCTCAGTAATCCGGTCCTCCTGAAGGAGCCCAGCGAACTTCCTTCCGGTCTGCTGATCCGTAAAAAACTCGCAGCAAAAGAACAGCTGAAAAGCAGCGAATGGCTCACACTTTTTCTGGAGGACCGTTATGCAAATCTACGCGAAAACATACTTCCGGCACTTCGCAGCGGAAAAACAGTGCTCCAGGACCGTTATTATTATTCCACAGCAGCCTACCAGGGCGAAATCCGGCCTGATCCTTACAACAAAGATCAGCTGACCGCAGAGCAGATTATAAGCATTCACCAGGAGAGAGGTTTTCCGGAACCTGATCTTCTGTTTTATATTGATCTGGACACAGATACCGCCCTGGGTCGGATTCTTTCCACCCGTTCCGGTACAGAAAGCTTCGAAACAAAAGAACACCTTAACAGAATCCTCCGCAATTACAGAACCATCCTGCCTTCCAATGTCATTCGGCTGGATGGTAAAAAAAATCCTCAGGAACTGGCTGCCGAAGCAGCAGCCCTCATCCGAAAGGCAGCACAAAAATGAAAATATACACACGAAACGGAGATTCCGGATTCACTTCGCGGGCAGACGGATCTAAAGTGCCGAAGAATGACCTGCTGGTCAGCATAACCGGGGACTTTGATTCGCTGAATGCAGCGATCGGTCTTTCTGTGAGCCTGCTCCGCAGCAGCCCTTCTGCGGAGCACGAAAAACTCGGGCATCTTTCACTGGAACTTGAGTCGATTCAGTCTCTCCTGACAGAGGCGGCAGCAGCCGTTACCGGCTTTCGTCGGCAGAATCTGTGGGATCAGGATGCGGCTGTTCGCTTTACTGAAGAAAGAATCGACCATTATGCCGGTTTGCTTCCTGCTCTCAAAGAATTCATACTTCCCGGCGGTCATCCCGGAGCTGCCGCACTGCATACCGCGCGCTGCGAATGCAGACGCCTGGAAAGAAACCTGATTGCGGCAGAACTGAAAGCGGAATGCCTTGTTTTTATAAACCGGTTATCCGATTATCTCTTTACAGCAGCAAGGGCCGTGAATTTGTTTACAGATACTAACGAAATTTATTACAGGAAAACCCAATGAAACTCAGAAAGACCCTGCCGGTAACGGGAGCACTTGTACTTCTAACATCTGCCTGTTCCCTGCTTCCATCCCGCGAAGCCTCCGATAATCCTACAGGGGTCATCCGGTATTACAGCAATATACCTGCAGGCTGCAACACCACCCGCGGGCTGAAACAGTCCACTGTAAAACAGGTCAGAAGCGAAGCGGAATTAAGATCACACTATGGGCTTACTTTTAATGTTTGGTTTAACGACAGGGAAACCGAATCCCTTTATGGTTCCCTGTATTATCAGAATGCCGAAGAAAACAAGTACTGCATGGCTCTGCCGGATGGCCGGTTTGCAGTTTTCAGTGACCGTGCTGTTGGCCAGTATAAAAGAAACATAGCCCACGAAGTGTGCTATCCTATTAAGGACTGTTTCTCTGATGACTGGCCTTTTCAGGAAAAATGCGAAGTCTGCAGTAACTGAAGAAATCAGTCTCGAGTGATCAGAGTATACAGGGCAGCTTCGCAGTACCTGTCACAGGCTGTGGTGCAGCTGCTGTAGGAAGAAGAATAAATATCTTCAACGGCACCATCCCCATCCTTGTCAAACTGCCCGATGCAGCCTGATCGGCATGCTGCTGAGTTCCCGGCCGGACAGAAGAAAAGATATTTCAGAATTGTTTCTTCAGTTTCAGGTTTGTCCTTCTCACAGGATACTGGTACTGCCGGGATTATAAGAACCATTGCAGTGAAAATCAGAGTTTTGTAAAATTTTGTAAATAAAGCAGCGCTCATAATCCAGTTAGAAACACTTTGAATTTTCAGTCAAGATTTTACTCCCCGGGACTGGTGATCAGAGCCGGAATAGTCTTCAGTGTAATCATTAAATCCAGCCAGAATGACCAGTTCTCAATATAGTAAATATCGAGCTCCACCCGTTTTTCAATTGAGGTGTCTCCCCGGTATCCCTTGATCTGAGCATAGCCGGTAATGCCTGCCTTCACTGCATGACGTCGCATGTACTGGTCATACTGGTTTTTAAACTGCTTAACGAAATGAGGACGCTCAGGTCTGGGGCCCACTACTGACATGTTTCCGATAAGTACATTGATAAACTGAGGTATCTCGTCAAGGGAAGTCTTTCTCAAAAACCGACCAATCCTGGTAACCCGGTCGTCATTTTTGGAACCCCACTTTGTGTCAGATTCATTTTTCTCCTGAACTTTCATAGTGCGAAACTTGTAAAGGAGGAAGTTTTTACGGTCCAGCCCGACACGTTCCTGCAGAAAAAACACCGGTCCTTTTGAATCAAGTTTTATAAGGACAGCAAGCAGCAGAAAAACAGGAGAAGCTATAATCAGAACTGCCAGCGAAAAAAGAATATCAAAGGACCGTTTCAGGAACCGGTTGTAAACATTCCTGAGCGGTATATCCCTAAGGGTGAGAATGGGCATCCCTTCGAGATCCTCAATCCTTGCGGAATGAGTGATCATATCCACAAGATCCGGTATGATTCTGCAGTCAATTCCTTCCCGGTCACAGAAGGCCACAGTCTCGGTCAGGAATGCATGGTCAGACTGAGCAGCCGGGAGAGCATAGACTACCATATCGGCCCGAAGCTCTGCAGCTTTCTTCTGGAAATCCTTCAGGCTGCCGGATATCAGTGGTTTCAGTTCCGGGGCTGCGGATCTTTTATCCCCGAAAATTCCTTCAATCCGGAAACCATAAACAGAGTTTCTGTTTACGAATGAAACAAACCTGGCAGCAGAAGCACCCGTACCCAGCACTAACACCCGGCTGATCCGGTAACCTCTGCTCCTCAGATAAATAATATACTTCCTGTAAAAATAATGACCTGCGTAATGAAAAGCAACAGAGAAAACCACGTAATATATAATCACCATCCGCGAAAAGCTCGTTCCTCTGTAAAAAAAGAGCAGAGCCAGTACAGTAATTACATTCAGCAGAACTCCTTTCAGAATACCTGCGAATTCCCGGCCGGAAGACCGCCCGGCCCGGGGACGATACAGGTCTGTTGCAATAAAGATAACGATCTGAAAAAAGACAAAAATCACACCCAGCATGAAATAGGTGCTCAGAATCACCTGCCAGTCGCTCACAGCAGCTGTCTCGGGCATAAGAAGTGAGAGCACTTTACTGTCCGCTGCCACTTTTTTTTCTGTAGGGAACAGAATAAAATGAAAGATCACTGCAGCAGAAAAACTGAGCGCAGATATCAGAAGATCTGTAAAAATCAGCCCAAGCTTCAGTTCTCTGTTTTTTTCACGGATCATTGACGGATGCTCCCTGCTTCAAACGGCAGTCTGCCAATATCTGCCGGTCGTACTCTTTGTCTGTTTACTGTATATTTACTCGGCCTGGATCCGATTCCTTCGAAATCAAACCGCAGCAGAGTGGCACTGAAAAAAAAGCGATTATCATAAAAGTTGACTGTTTCATAACTGTTAACTCCCCCCAGCAGACTTCTCTGCTCCATGGAATATCCGAACCGGAACTCCCAGTCATAGAGATCCAGTACCAGCGCCCCCTCAAAATAACCGATATTAAAAACTGAGTCCATTCTTTTCTGAGGTCCTGCGATTCCGGTGCTCCAGAGAACATCATGATCAAATGACCGGTAATCTGACTGGCCGGTTTCATCTTTGGAATTTTTCAGATAACGACTGGTGTCCGTTGTACGGCTTTCCATCTCCATTTCCAGATACCAGTTCCGGGTAAGCTGCACATCGGCTTTAACAGAATAACGCATGTGATCGAGTTCGCGGTTATAATAGACATGATACCAGTAAAATCCGGCCTCAAAATAGCGGAGTCTTTCGAGAAGCCACAGATCAAATCCGCCCGCTTCAAAAGTAACACCGGCTACATTGGAGTGATCCCTGCTGTTCACCGGATCGTAAACGTAATCATTCGTGAAACGGACACCCATAAAATGCAGTTTCCGGCGGCTGAGCAGATTTTCGCGCTTCTGTTTGAATGGGTTCAGTACATCAAAATAGATTTCCGAAGTGAAAACCGGATATTTCCAGCGACGCGATTCAGGAATATCCTCTTCATAAGTTTTGTGATCGTAAACTGACCTTACAGAAAAAAACACATCCTGAATGGGATAAGCATTCAGAGACACATGGGTTTCATTCTCTTTAACCGAAGGGTTGTATCCGCTGTAATTAAAAACCGGACTGTATTTCCGGTCTTCTTTAAAGGACTGTTTCCTGCGGTATTCAGCCCTGAGATTCAGAACATCAGGTCCGATTACAACTTCATCGCGTGTGTACAAATACTGATAGGAATTATATTCAGCGTCCCTGTTTACTGCCTGATCTCCGTCCCTCAGATTCACCTCCTGAACTCCGTATCCAAGAACCGGCCTTACAGAAATATACGGATAAAAGGACCAGAAAGTGCGTATTCCGGATTCAAAGGAATTATTGTTCAAAGTCCGGAATTCATCCCCGTAAGAATATGTCTTGTTCAGGCTGGAATGAAGGGAATTATCCCAGTAAAAAGAGAGTGGCAGTGATTCCAAAGTTCCTAAATAAATATTTTTTTTAATGTCAATCGCCGGAATCACTGCTGACTGCGGCACATATTCCGATTCGCGGTCATCAGTTTTTCTGTACCAGATCCGGTTCTGGCTGGCCTCCACCCTTACAGAAAGGTCATCCCTCTGTTCATTCCACACCAGATTCCACTGTGTCGTATCGCGTATAAAACCTCTGCCTGATTCAGAATGGGAATAAAGTGCCGGAATCGTGGAAACAGGCTGATAGCGGGAGCCAAATTCAAATTCGTAGAGTCTGTCAGCATAATCCTCAAAACGAAGATGTACATTCCTGACGCTGTTTTTCTGCGGATCCGAGGATTTTAAATTCACTACAGAAAAAGCTTTATACCAGCGTTCGTAATCCTTACCGATGGTTCCGTCCGGTCTTACCACATCATTTGTAGTAGTGATAAAGGAATCTTTCCGGGGATCACCGGTAAACTCATAGCGTCTGTAACGGGCTAATCCAAGCTGCACAAAATAGTCAATATTCGGATGCATTTTATAAAATTCAGCACCGGCAACTTCGCCTGTTTTTGCATAATAATCAGCTGTGAATCTGTAGGCCACCGGCTGCCACATGGAAAGATGGGCCGCAGGATTACTGAACTGATAGGTATTCTGCCAGTACATCCCCTGCATAGTGCTGTAACCGATCTGTGAAATAATGCCTGTTCCCCACTCAGAAGCATAAAGGAACGGAAGGGGAATGAGGGGCACACCACCCACATAGTAAAGAACCCCGACTGCAGCAATTTTATTATTATCATAGAGCCAGAGTTTCCGGGCAGTGAAGTGATAATGAGGCCTTTTTGCTGCATTGGAGGTAAAATAGGCATGAGAAACCGAATAACGCCCCTCACCAGTCATCTGCATGGACTCGCCCATTACCAGAACAGGTTCATGGTAACCTTCCGCATTATACATGATTCCGGATTTCAGTTTGTTATTGTAAAGGAGTCTGTCGGCTCCGAATTCTGAATACTTACCGGAGGTGCTTGTGTATTTAAGGTTACCCTCAGCAAAGAATTCTTCTCTGTCCGTATCAATAATTACAGTATCTGCAGTGACTGTGCCATCGGGCAGTTTGATCCTGATCCGGCCCCGAAGGTACATCAGTCCCCGCGGATCTTCCTGACCTCTGAGAAATTCACCTTCGGCTGCATTTTCAATCTCAATTCCGGGTCCCTTTTTCTCCCCACCCCCGGCAAGCCTTGAGCGGAATTCTTCTTCCGTAAAACCTTCAGAAAAACGTTCTCTGAGTTCTTTCTCGGTTATTTCACCCGAAAGAATTTTCTGACTGAGTTCCGGCACCTGAGCGGAAAGCCCCCCGGAAACAAGAAAAAGCACCCATGGAAATGCCCAGACAGGCGACATACAGAGTATTTTGGCTGAATTACGTCCCACTTTCTTCCTGCAGAGACCATCTTTTTCAAGGCAGATATACCTGAAAATCCTGTTTGACAATTCCGGTCACCATTTTTATTAAATTGTGAAACCCCCTCTATGCTGATTCTTGATTTTTACGTGGACGAGCCGTCCTGCCTCGGAGTATCCCCCTATGTATCTCCTTATGTTCGCTACATCGCAGGGGCACTGGTTTCCGGAGGGTATCCTGCAGAAAAAATCAGCTATATGACTGCCGATCAGTGGAGGGAAAACGGAAAAGTACTCGGGGAGGATTACCCTGCGGTTTTTGTGATTTCCGGCTCCACAGTCCCAGGGAAGTATCTGGGAGCAAGGATTGGTACCACAGCGGAATTGCTCGAACTGCTGCAGTATACCGGAAGGTATCACAAAGGCACAGCTGTTGCTGCCGGCGGACCCGTGCGGCACGCTCCCCCGGAAATCCGGCAGGCTTTGAGAGAAGCCGGCGGTTTTCTGATCACCGGGGACACCGAAATTTACGCAGCCGCAGTGGCAGCAGAATACAAAAAAGGTGTCTCTCCCCTGCATTTTTTTACAGAAACCTCACTGAAAGACCCTTTGTTTCAGTCCCGCAGATCTTACGACGAAACAGATTCCTGGTCTGCAGCAGGAGCCTTTATTACCACTCTGCATCCAAGGGCCGGCTGGCTTATGATGGAAATCGAATCTTACCGCGGATGTCCGCGCACAGTTCACTGCAGTTTCTGCACAGAAGCCCTGTATGGTCCCACGGAATACCGAAGCGTCAAAGGAATCACAGCTGAAATTTCAGAATTGTATAAAATGGGCAACCGGCATTTCCGGCTGGGCAGACAGGCAGACCTTGCTGCCTACCGGGATCCGCTTACAGATGGCGCCATGCAAAATATTAAAATAATAAAAGGATTTCCCGCACCCCATCCGCCTTCTCTTGCTGCTCTGTATCAGGGAATCCGGGAAGCCGCCCCTGATCTGAAAACCCTGCATATGGACAATCTGAATCCCGGAACTCTGTCAAATCATCCGGCAGAAGGAAGGGAAGCAGTCAGAATCATTGCCTCCCTGAATACCCCGGGAGACACGGCAGCTATGGGAATGGAATCAGCAGATCCTGCAGTGGTAAAAGCAAATCATCTGAAAGCTTCCCCTGAAGAAATCCTTACTGCAGTCCGTATTGTGAACGAAGAAGGAGGCAGAAGGGCAAACGGGATTGCGCATCTGCTTCCCGGACTGAACTTCATTCAGGGCCTGGCCGGGGAAACAGACTCTACATTTAAAAAAAATTATCAGTTTCTGGAACAGTTAAAGAAAGAAGGTCTGCTTCTGCGGCGCATCAATATCCGCCGGGCCGTCACCCATCAGGATACACCCCTGGCGGGACTCAGTGCAGCAAGAAAACAGAATCAGAGAACAGAGGAAAGGTTTACATATTTCAAAGAAAAAATCCGCGAAGATATCGACCGCTATATGCTTTCTGCTGTCTACCCTCCCGGGACTGTGCTTCGGGATCTGATCACGGAAGCGGAATACGGTGTCTGGATTTTTGCAAGGCAGATGGGATCGTATCCTGTAACAGTCAGACTTCCGGTTTCTGACAGAAAAGCATCGGTATCCTGGAAACAGTATTCTGAAAACAGTAAGATTCTTCCCCTGAATGCAGTGGTTCTTGGTGCCGAAGACAGAAGCCTGACTGCGCTGACTCTGCCTCTGCGCATAAACGATTACGAGGAAACGATTCTCACAAGAATTCCCGGAATCGGAAAAAAAAGAGCGACAAAAATCATTCTGAACAGACCCATTAAAAATTACCAGGAACTGGCAGATCTTCTGGAAGATAAACCATTCGGTAAAGAGGAATTTTATGCATTTGACTGAAAAGAAAATCCGGTTCCCGTTCCTGATTCTTTTTTTACTGGTTTCGTTTTCCGGAGCAGGATGTGCCTCAGCACAGTATAAAACAGGCGCATCGGAGTATTTCCGGGAAGATTATCAGTGCGGCACAGGTATTCTTGAACAGGAAAAAAATTTAAAATATCTTGCAGTTCACAGTCATTACCGCACTTCCGCTTTCAAAGAAGCTCCCTCTTCCCCTGATATCATGATTGCAGGTGATTCCATTGCGGCTCTCTTCCTTCCCCATTTCGCAGAAAAGTATCTACCCGGCCTGAGAATGATGAACAGAGGAATCCCCGGCGACACTACCTATCTCTTTCTCGCCCGGCTGGAGCAGGATGTGCTGGTCCACCGGCCTTCGGTTCTGATGATTTCAATAGGGGGCAATGATCTGATCCTCGGCCGCTGCTTTTCAGAAATTCAGAATAACATACGGCTTATAATCACAGCAGTACGCAGAAAGCTGCCCGATACCAGAATTCTTCTGGTAAGTGTTCCCCCGGTCAATGTGAAAGAGCTTAATGCAGTGTCTCCCTTTCTCAACCAGAAATCAGCATCTCTTGTTCAGGATTTTCCCAATGTGTATTTTTTTGATCTATGGGCTTCCCTTTCCGAGGAAAACAGACCTTTCCTGAAAAAAGAATACAGAATCATAAGATCCGACGGAAAGACAGACGCGGTGCACTTCAATGAGGAAGGTTACCGCATCTGGTCAGAAATGTTACTGAAATCAGATCATTATCAGTTTATAACAAAAAACAAACAGTAAAACTCAGTCCGGTTCAGATACAAATCCGCTGTAACCGTCAGCAGCAAGCCGGTATTTCATCTGCTCTGCAGCAAAGCGGGTTCCGTAGTCCCCCACTTTTACAACGAATTTGCTCTCTCTCCGGTAAACGCCGACGGGAACTCCGTAAGAACTCAGGTAACGTTTCAGCTGCACCGCATTATCCATATCTTCAAAAATCCCCACCTGAACCGCATACCCTTTCAGAGCGCTCTCCCTTTCAATTTTTACCGGTAACACTTCGGAGGAAGCGGCGGCATTTTCAGGAAGTCTGCTTTTTTTAGGATCGACAGCGGGGGTATTGATATTCAGAGGTGTACCTCCGGATACAGCAGGAACCGGTTCGGCTTCCACCGGTTTATAAGGAACCGGATCCGCAATTTTTCCGTCAGTGCCGAAATAAGATGCTGTCACACCTTCCTTGCTTACGGGTTTTCCGTCGCCTTTTTTCACAAGACGGATCCCTACTCTGGCCAGTCCTTTGCTTTTAAAATCAAGAAGCTCCGCAGAATATTCACTTACATCAAGGATTCTTCCTGAAACATAGGGTCCGCGGTCATTTACAACTACCATAACTTCCTTATTATTATCAAGATTTTTAACTGCTATAATACTGCCCAGAGGAATGGTTTTATGAGCTGCCGTTGGTCTTCTTGAATCAAAAATCTGACCACTCGCTGTGGTTTTACCGTCAAAATCGCGTCCATACCAGGATGCCAGTCCTGTTTCATTGAATTCTCCCGGAGCCGGTGTATCTGTCCAGGGCACATCCGGGGATCCGGCAGATGCACCTGCGGCCGAAACCGGCGGATTACCGGAAACTGAAGCAGGAACTGTGCCTGAGGTCCCTCCGGCTGCTGAAGGAACCGAAAGCGGCGTTCGCCCGGAATTATCAGGTACAGAGGCAGCTGTCTGGTCAGGTAATCCGGCTGAAGGCTGAGTCCGGTCCGGAACATTTCCCTGGGAAGGCTGCATACCTGCAGAAGCTCTTCTCGGAGGCTCACTGAAAAAACCTTCCGGATCACCTTCAGACGGGACACCCCGGCTGCTTACAGCAGGCTCCTTTCCTGGCCGGTATGGGGTCTCTTCGGGAAGATCGCCACCGGGGACCGCCGCCGCAAAATAGCCAGAGGTATTTTTTGCCGGTGCATCGTTTCTGCCTGAGGCCACTGCAGGGGAAACTCCCCCATCCGGAGCAGGTCTGCATCTGCAGAAATTGCCGGATGGAGCAGCTTCCGGGTCAGCAAAAAAAGCTGCTTCGGATCTGCCATCTGAATAAACAGGAGTATGTGTATAATGGCGCCCGGCATTTACATTGGTGGTAGTGCAGGTAATAAACAGTACGGCGAAAAGAACTCCTGCTGTGAATCTGAGAGTCTTTCTGCTGGTTTCAATTACGTTTTGTGTCATGGAATCTTTCCCCTTTAGATGTTTCGACATCCGCAGGGAAAAAGGTAAGCACAATTTGAGAAAGAGATTCCAGCCAAAGAGGGTGGGTATTCAGAGCGGGTATATAGTAATAATTCCTGCCGCCTGCTTCCAGGAACAGCTCCCGGCCTTCCTCTGCAATTTCATGAAGTGTTTCCAGACAATCAGTTGTGAAAGAAGGTGCATACACCGCCGTGCTTCTGCCCTTTGAACCCAGCTCCGCAAGAACTTCTTCTGTATGGGGGCCAATCCAGGGATCCTTGCCCAGCCTTGACTGAAAGGAAACACTCCAGTGAGCCCTTTTCCAGAAAGCAGCCCATTTGCTTCCTTTTTTTTCAGTAATTTTTTTAAGTTCTTCCGCAGTCAGACGGGACGTTTCCATACACTGCGCTCTGTAACAGCCCAGAGACGCCCCTTCAGAGTTACAGCAGCTTTCATGCAGCGAGCAGTGGCCTCCGATGCTGTCTTTAAGAATGTGGCGCTCCGGCAGGCCGTGATATGTAAACAGAATCGAATCCAGTTCTTCCAGAAGACCGGACGATTCTATGTGTTCCGCAGCATTGACAGCCAAAGCATGAATATAAGCCGGATGACGATACCATGGAAGGACTACCGTCAGAAAAAACGGATTCCGGAATCGGCCAGCTTCCTGATAAACTGCAGCCTTTACGGATCCCGTAGTAGCCGAGGCATTCTGAGGAAACATGGGAACAGTAGCCAGGCTGCGAATCCCCTGCTGATAAAAATTTTCCAGTGCAGACCGTATATCCGGAGAACCATAGCGCATAGCCATACTCACTGCATACTGATCCGGATATTTCTGATCGAGGATTTTCTGAAGTCCCTCTGCCTGACTTTCAGAAATAACAATCAAAGGAGAACCCTTTTGGGTCCATATTTTTCTGTATAAGGATGCTGACCTGAAAGCCCGGAAGGGTACAATAATAAAATGAACGAGAAGCATTCTGGCGATAAACGGCAGGTCAATGATTCTTGGATCGCTTAGAAACTGACGCAGATAACGGGCTGTTGCAGGTGCATCTGGCTTTTCGGGAGAGCCGGTGTTCAGCAGCAGAATTCCGCGTTTCATGGGGGAATTACTTGCCTGATTTAACTCGCATGAAATGGACCGGGGCTTTGAGGATTACATTGTAAAACAGGAATCCAAATGCAAGACCGGTTACTGCATACATACCGCCTTCGACTGTAAGGGGAATACCGGGAGTAAATCTGACTGTTTTAAACAGTTCCCAGTCCAGATAATAAAAAAATGCAAATGGTTTATAAAATATATTAGCAGAGGTAATGGCATCCAGTGCTTCTTTGTAGCGGTCATAGCGCTCCAGAGATTCCTGCATGATTTTTCCGGATGCAATGAAGTCCGGGTCCTGGCTGTTCAGATGTTTTCCAATGAATTCTTCTATGGAACGTCCGATTTCCCCGGCCCTTCTCGTAATGGATTCCACCATTTTGGAAGATTCAAACAGAGCTCCGGAAAGAACATCGGTGTACTGATCAATCAGCCGGGGGATCTGACTGAAAATCACTGCACCGGCCATGCTGAAAACACGGTCCAGAAATCCATCAATGACTGCAGTGATTTTCCTGAGTATCATATCATTCCTTATAGAAAAGTTCGATCAGATTTCCGTCCGGATCAGCAATGAGAATCGACTCTCCGTCCTCAATCATAACAGGCCCTTTCAGAATTTCAATGCCGGCGTTTTCCAGTTCCTCAATGGCATCTGTAAAATCATCAACATCCAGTATGAAGGAAAGACTCCTTTGGCCAGGATTCGCTGTTTCGGATTTGTATCCCTCAAAAAAGTTCAGCCGGATCCGGACAGGATCCATATGCAGCAGTGCATAACCTTCAGCTTCTTCCACCAGCTCAAAACCCAGTACATCTGTGTAGAACCCGACGGATCGCTTTATATTTGAGCTTCCTAAAGAGATGTGGTGCAAAGCTTCAATGATCATAAGTGTAAATATCCCTGATTTGTGTCTAAGGACAGCATCCTGCAGGTCCGGTCTTTAATCAATTACTTTATTCACTGCTTTCTCAAGTTTTTTTCGGGCTGGCCGATTCTGTAATATGAACCCGGTAAACCGCTCACTTTTTCTGCTTTCAGCAGTACTTTTTTCTGTAATTACGACAGCAGCCGCTCCCCTGCAGGCAGAAAGCAGCTCTGTGGAGTTTCGATTCGACCTGAAAAAAGATGATGTCCTTATAATAGAAAAGACTCAGAATATTACAATAACCGGAGCGGGAAAAACCGAAACAAAAGAAGAAAAAAACCGGATTGTGCTTCATGTTAAGGAATCAGTACCCGAAGGAAACCGACTTACCGGCAGTTTCTACACCTATTCCAGAACTCCCATCGGAACAGGCAGTTACAGGCAGGATCAGACTTTTTATTCGGATTTTCTGATTACAGAACTCGGAACTTACAAGGTGCCGGACCAGTTTATTATGCCCAATCTCAGAAGTATGCCTGCTTTTCCGGATTATCCTGTGAAACAGGGCCAATCCTGGAAAGCAGAAGCAATGGAGACCATGGATTTCGGGCCGGTTAAATTCCGGATTCCCCTCAATATTGAATACACATACACAGAACGAAAGGAAATCACCGATAAACAGAACCGGAAACGTATACTTGACCGGATTGATTTCGGATATGAATATACTTATCCGCTGAATGCATCAGAAAAGAAACAGGTTCCGTTTTCCAGAATCTCAGCCAGGTCCAAGGATGCCGTGTTTTTTGAGCAGGCTGAAGGCATTCCGCTCTTCGACAGAAAACATGCGGCCTATCTTTTTGTGTACCAGGACGGATCCATTCAGAAAATTGAGTATATTATAGATACCCGCTATCGAAAAATCAGACACACTCCCAAAGAAGATAAAACAGAAATTGCAGCAAAAATTAATGAAGAACTGAAAGACGATAAAACTCTGAAGGCCTCAGAATCAAAAGAAGGCATTGTTCTAAGTATGGACGATATTCTTTTTGACTTCGGATCGGCAGAACTTACAGACCGGGCCCGGGAAACAGTAAAGAAAATTGCATCCATCCTCGAAAAACATCCGGACCGGGAAATCAGAATTCAGGGGCACACAGATGCCACGGGATCCGAAACACTGAACCAGCAGCTCTCCGAAAACAGAGCCAAAGCTGTCCTCGAAGAACTGAGAACAGCTCACGGCCTTGATTCCTCCCGGCTTTCTTTCAAAGGCTGGGGAAAAACCAGACCGGTGGCAGACAACAGCACCAAAGAAGGCAGGGCAAAGAACCGCCGTGTGGAAGTAATCATCGTAATGGAATAGAATACGTCCCTGCCCCCTGCCAGCTTCCCATCAGAACCCCGTCATTTCGGGTAAAGGGTTTTAACCCGGGTGCGAGCGAAGCAGATCAGCAATCTCGGTATTTCCTTTCAGTTCTAAAGCATTGGCTGCCATCAGAGCGGTTACACTTGGAGAAGTCCGGGAACTGACCGTCTTCGCATGCTCCAGAAGAATCCGGACCGTTTCCGTACGGCCTTCCAAAGCGGCTTTGATCAGCGGAGTGCGTCCTCCGCGGTCCGACCGGTAGATATCGGCTCCGGCCTCAAGGAGCATCCGTACAGTCTCTGCCCTGCCGTTTACAGCCGCAATCGACAGCAGGCTGTTCCCGGCTTCGTCCGTATAATCCGGATTCCCGGTTACAGTTATAATATTTTTTAAAGCACCAGTATGGCCCTCAGAAGCTAAATGAAATACCTGATCTGTTAACATGGCTTTTTCCTCTCTTTAATTACTATACACATATAGCATTTAAAAGAAAAGAAAAATTTCCGGATCTGCCATAATAATGTAATTTTTTTATTATTTATCATGCTAATGTATCAGACTGAACCTGCGGAATTAATTAGCATGCTGACTGGTGATCTGAGACACAGTATTGCATTCTGATGAATTTTTCCTTGCAAATTCATGTTTTTTTCAGAATCATGGCCTCACCAAAAAACACAGACAGGCAATCGAATGCATAAAACTTTAAGTAATTTTACCTTATTTTCGCTCCTGGCGGCGTCCTTCTCAGCGGTTCATTCCGTCGATCTCGATCATTTCGATCCGAAAGCAGAAAGCGGTGAATCCTCATCGCCAAACAGCCGTTTCACAGTGGATGGCGTTATGTGGCTTGGCTACAGCCTCAATGACCGCCGCGGCAATGGTGCACCGGATACAGCGGGTCCGTCTTCCGAAGCTACCGGATTTTCCGTCAACAGGGTGTATGTAAACCTGAGAGGAAAATATACCGAAGGGCCTTATAAAGGTTATTATTACAGAATCACTCCGGATGTGGCTCCGGTCTCAGCTGATCTTGGGGATGGATGCGGGTCCGACTCCATCTGCTCCAAATCCAACGATTATATTTTCCATTTAAAGTACGCTTATGCAGGAATCCCGCTGATCGGGGACGGGAAAGCGCTTCGCGTGCAGATTGGTCAGTCCAGTATTCCGCAGGCCGGCAGCCCGGTGTTTAATCTTGGGGGCATTGTTCAGTATGACTACATTACTGCATCGGACAGCCCCCAGCTCAGCATTAAAGATGCCCAGAACGGTTTCGGACTCGGTTCTTCTGCAGGACGTGGTATCAACCTGATCCACCAGTCCGATTATTTCGGATTTGATTTAATGCTGAACAACAATTCCCATTACCGTAAAAATAATGCACAATACATACCCAGTCTGATGCTCAGCGAAGCCGATAAAAAGAAAATCATCGAATCAATCGGCCGGGGTTCCGGCGATTCCTACGCACTGAATCTCGACGGACTTCTCCATTTCAGACCCACCGGTAAAAACAAAGAGCATAATCTGAGTCTTAACCTGCCTTTCAGCCTGCAGAACTGGTTCGGGGCCGATGAATCCGAACACCGCTTTCTGTCTGCGGATCTGGATACAGCAGATATAACAAAAACAGGTTTTACAGCCATTACCGGAAGCGTCAGAGCAAGGAAAAGAATCACTGCAGGTGCTGAACTTGATTATATTTTTACAGGTTCCGGTTTCGGTCTTACAGTCGGAGGCGGCCCTTATATGATGCACAACTATCAGAGAAATGTATATATGGTTACAGACCAGACTCTTCTGAAGCTGAGTGACACCGATGAGACGGTCAGAAACAAAGCCCTTGCCGGAGCTGTCACACCTTACCGGGACCATACTGCCTATGGTCAGTATTTTTTTATACATGCAAATTACCGCAAAGCAGGTTTTGTTTTTCAGTATACCGCAGCGGACGGAAACAGTCTTCAGGGGAAAATGCTGAATCATGACAATGTTCCCTGGATGGTTCAGGCCATGAAAACGGATCTTTCCGATGACGGAATCCTGAACAGCAGCAAGGATCTTCTGGATCTCAGACTTTCTGTAAATCAGGGAAGAGGCCGCAGCGAGAAGTATGCATTCGGAATCAGCTATCAGGTCAACCCAAGAGTCCAGATAGCTCTTGCACAGATTATTGTCTATGCATGGGATAACAACGGAGAACCTCTGCGCACAAATGTACTGGAAAGGATCAACGGACAGGGTACTGTGGACGGAACTGCGGATGGCGATCCTAATGGAAATCTCTCGGAACAGCTGGACAGCAATCTGGAAACTGTAACCAGCAATCAGGTTCCGAACGGGTCCCTGAATTACCTGATAGGTAAAAGAAATTTCGAAAGGCAGACACTGCTTTCCGCAAAAATTACATTTTAAGACAGCAGAGCAGACAGCACTTCCCCGGAGCGGGTTAGTGCTGTGCACATGAAATTCAGTGGTGGTAAGAGTCTCCGTAATGCTGGTTCATTGCAGCGGAATTTTCATCCTCTCCAGGACCTACATGAGGATGATTATCAATATAACGTATGCACAGATTATAGTGAAGCAGGGCTGATTCGTCACCTTCCGGGCGAAGAGGAATTGCTTTTTCATAAAAGTCCATTGCCTCTTTGAAATATTCAAAAATATCAGCTCCAGGAAGATCCCGGACCCTGGCCTTCGCCCATCTTTCGCGGATCAGACCTGAAAGATAGTTTTTCATATATTCGCTTTCAAGCTGGTCGATCCACTCCTCTGCATGACGCAGGCGGATGTCTGCGTATTTTACGGGATCAGAAAACTGCTGACTTATGGCAAGAATCAGAGTTGTGATTGCCTGCTGGTTGCCGGGATCCGCTTCCAGACAGTCCCGGCAGATGCTTTCTGCAGTTCTTGGATGGCTGAGCATCCTGTATTTTTCGGCTTTTGTGAGGGCTGCCGGCACATAATCCTTTGAGATTTTTTTCAGAGTAAACATATCAGCCTCCTGACTGCAGATGAATCTTACAAAATTTCAACCATATATTCCGGCAACCCGCGATACGGCTGCATTCCTTAAATTTTCATTTTCGCTGTCTGAATAAAATGACGGCTCATTCCAAGCTGTTTCGGAGTATATCCAAGAGCAAGGCCGACCATCTGAGTCAGATGCAGGACGGGAATTTCGCCTTTCAGATTCTCCTGTTTCATTGCAAGGGTCTGGTAGCTGTCAAGAACCGTGAAGCACAGCGGACAGGGAGTAACAATAAAATCCGCCCCGGAGCTGATTCCGTCGGAAATGGCAAGAGAGGCCACTTTAAAGGATTCTTTCTCGGCTACCAGAAGAGTGTGAAATCCGCAGCATTTATTTTTAGATGCATATTCCACAGTTTTTCCGCCCAGAGCTTCAATCAGCATATCAAGCGAGGAAGGGGCATTGGGATTATCAAATCCCAGAGTATCGGAAGGACGCAATATATGGCAGCCGTAAAAAGGGGCCAGATTGTAATCGGAAAGCGGCTTTTTAACAAGTTTTTTCAGCTTTTCCAGTCCGAAATCCTCATTCAGAACCCAGAGAAGATGCTTAACTTCGCTTTTACCAGTATATTCCAGACCTTCAATTTTCAGAACAGAGTTTACATGTTCACGCTTTTCCGCGCTTTCATCGAGCTCTTTTTTAGCACGACGAAGACTGAGAAGACAGGTGTTGCAGGAGGTAACCAGATCAAGGCCCATTTTTTCTGCAAGAGCAATGTTACGTCCGTTTACAACAAGAAAATGATCCGGGCTCACAAAGTCCAGATGGCTTCCCCCGCAGCATGTGCCGGCATGAAGCTTTTCCAGCTCTATTCCCAGATCTTTTTTCCATAACTCAAGGGAGATATCGAGCTCCTTAGTCATGGATTCATTCATACAGCTTAAATAATATGCATACTTTAACATGAGATTCTCCGTAAGAGTCGCACTTCTCAGTGCTTATGATCCTTTTTTTTTGTTTTCAGAATTTTATACATTTCTCTTACTTTAGAAAGAGAAGGATCCTTATGCATCATGAAAGGAACAGGCGGCTGTTTTCCTCTCTGTGCCATTTTTAATGCAAACGGAATCATTTTCATGGTTTTGAAAATTCCCCATGTACGGATAGGGAGAGTTGCCTCTACCAGTTTTCCTTTAGATTTAATATCATCGAGGAATACCACTCCGTGGCGTGACCCTTCCGTATCACCTGCTCCGCGTTTCATGATGGCTTCATGACGGATTTCGTGGATGGCATCCATAATAGGAATGCGCTTAACACAGGCTTCCACACACCGGAAACAATGGGTACAGTCCCACATCCCTGTGTCCTGAACAAGGGCCTCCGTTCTTTTCGAACCGGCTCCGTCTCTTTCATCCACATTCATTCTGTATGCACGAAGCATAATCAGAGGAGATACAAATTTTTTGTTTGCCTCGAGAATAGTGCACTCAGAATAGCAGGATGCGCATAAGATGCAGTCTGTGGCTTTATCGTATTTAATAAAGTCATCTTCCTGGATAACAAATTCCTTTTTACCCATTTCATCACGGGACATGGTCGATTCAACCCAGGTCGAATACTGGACCATTTTACTGACCACCGGCTTCATATCGACCACAAGATCACGCATAACCTCAAGGTTTTTCAGAGGCTCGACCGTGATTGTATTTCCGTCAGCAGAATGCTCCAGAAGCTCCCATACCTGCGTAGTGCAGGCCAGGCGGGATACCCCGTTGATTCTCATAGCACAGGATCCGCAGATTCCTGCCTGACAGTAAAGCCGGTAAGAAAGCCTCGGCTCGAGGTTTTCCTTAATAAAGTTCAGTGCACGAAGCACAGTCACACCTTTTTCAAGAGTGACTTTATAATCATCGTAGTAGGCTTTGGCATCCGCCTGCGGATTCATTCTGTAAACACGAAATGATATTTCCCGGCGTTCTAATCCTGTTGATTCAGATGTTCCCATATACTTTCCCGTAATTTTCAGTATTTCCGTTCGCTCAGCTCATATTTGCCCATTACGACATCCTTGAAGCTGACAATCATATCATTCCCTTTCAGGTGCATGATAGTATGCTTATGCCAGTTTGCATCGTCCCTTGAAGGGTAATCAATGCGGTAATGCGATCCGCGGCATTCCTGACGCAGAAGTGCCCCCTTGGCAACTGTATAGGCGAGATCCAGCATGTTTCTCAGCTCAAGAATCTGAGTGAGATTCGTATTGAATACGGAACCTGAATCATGTACCCGGATTTTACGGAATCTTTCACGAAGTGTGATAATATCTTCCAGTCCTTTTTTAAGCTTGCTTTCTTCGCGGTAAATTCCGACGTTCAGAGCAAGCGTTTCACCCATCTCCTCGCGAAGCTGACCGAAACGTTCATAATGATCGTGGTTCATAAAACTGCGGATCATTCTGCGCTCATTTTCCACGAGTTCCGGATGAATGGGAGCAGGATTCGGCGCAGCAGCCGCTGCAAGGGCTGCTTCGCGGCCTGTTCTTTTACCGAAAACAAGAATATCGAGCAGTGAGTTTCCGCCGAGACGGTTGGCTCCGTGCACGGATACACACGCACTCTCGCCTGCAGAATAAAGACCAGGCAGTTCGGTGACTCCGGTTATATCCACATCAATGCCGCCCATGGAGTAATGCGCTGTTGGCCGCACAGGAATAGGCTCATCAATCGGATCCACCCCTTCGAAGTCCATGGAAAGCTCGCGGATCTGAGGCAGACGTTTTTTAATCAGTTCCGCACCAAGGTGACGCAGATCAAGATGCACATAACTTCCTGCCATACTCTCGAAACCACGGCCTTCGTTAATTTCGATTTCAATGGATCGGGAGACAAGGTCACGGGGACCGAGTTCCATTTTTTCGGGGGCATACCGGGACATAAAACGTTCCCCGAGTTTATTCACCAGGTAGCCGCCCTCACCCCTGGCGCCCTCAGTAACCAGAAGACCGGATTTGCGAAGACCTGTCGGATGAAACTGAACAAATTCCATGTCTTTGAGGCCAACGCCCGCGCGAAGTGCTGCAGCCTGTCCGTCTCCTGTGTTTCCGGCCGCATTACTGGACCGGTTCCAGTACATTTTAGCATACCCGCCTGTTGCAAGAATGACTGTCTTCGCCGGAATTGCCTCAATCTGACCAGTAGGAACATCAAGAGCAATGACTCCGGTCACACGGTTATCATCTCTTACCAGAGAAAGAAGAAAATATTCATTATAAAATTTAACACCTGCCCGCAGACACTGCTCATACAGAGTCTGGAGAATGGTATGACCTGTTTTATCGGCACAGAAGCAGCATCGTGGTTTCTGTGCTCCGCCAAAAGGTCTCTGGGCAATCATCCCTTCCGGAGTGCGGGAAAACGGTGCTCCCATATTTTCCAGTTCCCGAATTATAAACGGAGCTTCATGACAGAGATATTCTGCTGCATCCTGATCAGCCAGATAATCACTTCCTTTAATGGTGTCGAAAGTGTGCATCTCCACTGTATCTTCTTTGGCCACATTGGCCAGAGCTGCATTCACTCCACCCTGAGCAGCTGATGTGTGAGATCTGTTTGGATAGATCTTTGAAAGGACTGCAATATTCAGATTCGGATTGGTTCTGATGGCTTCGAGTGCTGCATATAAACCTGCTCCCCCTCCGCCTGTTATTAAAATGTCGTATGCTTTCATTCCGGCAATTTCACTCTCTTTATTTATTTTTTTATAACCCTGTGCGCGCATTGTCACACAGGGCAGAATTTACAGATCAGATTCCCACAGATCCGCCGGAAGCCGGGAGCTGCTCAACAGCATGAAGAATATCCAGCTCGCTGAGAATTCCCACAAGTTTACTTCCGTCCATTACTGCGAGTCTGCGGATTTTAACCCGCTTCATAAGCCGCAGTGCGTATTTCACACGCATTTCCGGATACACACTGATCACCGGTTTACTCATAATTTCATAGAGGTGAGTGTTCCATGGATCGCGGTGCAGATCCTCACCCGGATCAATCACTTTTTCAAGGATGTCCCGCTCGGATACAATACCGTAAGTATCATCCTCATTACGGGGACGTACCACCAGAGAAGTGGTGTTATTCGCTTTCATTAACTGAATGGCCTGAGCCACAGTTGCGCTTCCATCCACTATAATCATTTCTTTGTTCATAAGAGCCGATACCGGCATTGTGCGAAGCTTATTCAGCTGCTCCATTTTAATTCCCTCTCTGTAATATGTGGTATGCGCTGGGTGTTTGGTGGTATAGAAACCCTGCACTGCCCCGGTGTATTTTCACCAGGTTCTGATTTTTTATGCAGTTTTTTTACCGGACCGGGTTTTTTACTGCCGGAAGCAGCCTAAAACCGTGTGAGGAATGACAGGTATTCCCGCACTGAACCATTAACCCACTCAATTTTTTTTATATCACTTCCGGATTTTCCGGAAGTTAAGTCAGAATCAGATCATGGGAGCCTGTTTCGATCAAGCACTTTTTTTTAAATGCAGGAATTTTTTTCAGCCGGCGCTTTCCCCAAGTCTTTCCAGTTCGGCCTTCATGGACTGTATTTCTGCCCGGGCTCCTGATGAAGACACCAGCGTCTGTAATACATCCTGATCCCGGAAAATATACAGATAATTGTAGAGATTCATGAGCAGCTCCTCCACTGCCTGATGAACTGTCCTGCTGTTCAGTCGGGTACTGCCCGCTATGATTTTATCGTAATGGGCAATGTAGCGCATACCGATATCAAAAGTTTCAATGGGAAGTTCCACAGTGCGGGCCATTTTATCCGTTCCGGTCCCTTTTCCTTCCGCAGCCATTCTGTGATTATCCGCCACTGTTTTCAGATGGAGGGAAATTGTGCGAAAAACCTTGTTGGTCTTCAGAACCAGCTGAATAAAACTGAGAAGTGCAGTATCTTTGATATCCTTCGAAGTAATATCCTCTTTCAGGTTTTTAAAGCTGTATTCAAAATCACTGTGCTTTTTCAGAAAAGCGTCCATTCCCCGCAGGCAGAGCTCCACTTCATCCAGATAAGGTTTAAAGAGACCCTGACGGAATACAATGACTTCCCGGGAACCACCCCCTTCCTTCACTGTGACCCCGCCACCCAGCAGCACTGATCCGTTTAGATCAAAATCCTTAAGGATAAGCCAGAGCAGCCTCTGCGGTTCAGAAATATATTTTTTTATAAAACCGTCATTGACCATTTTTTCCTGGTAGGATCTTCTCAGTACTTCCTCTGCAATGGGATACAGGAATGCGGTAACCAGCCGGCCGGATTCGTCGAATTTGTAGTATCTGGTCCTGATTTCTTCAATTTCACGGATTTCTCCTTCTTTCAGCCGTATGGTCTCTTTCAGTTTTTTCATTTTACCATTGATGACTCCAAGAACCGCCTCTGGTGCACGGTACGCATCCAGAACAGGCTCCTGAACATCCAGCTGACGGCAGATATCGTCCCAGGAATAGATTTTCCGGGCATCCAGAGCGTAAAAGGCCAGGAAGCATTCCACCAGAGACGGACTTCGGTTATCAAGAGAGGTTATATAGTCCATTGCTATCCTCAGATTTGTAACATGAGGAAACAGTTCGTCACTTTTTTCGGCCAGGGCAGGCAGGTCTTTTGTTAAGATAGATTTATAATTAGGATATTTAATCATCATCGCATAGTATTTCTGCAGTTTAAGAGTCAGAGTCACTACAGCGGAAGGAGGTTCTCCCCTTGCAAGAACAGACGGCATCTTAACAAATTCATTAAAAAACTGATAAGAAGCAATGACCGTATTGTATGTGGCCGGGCTCCATCGCTCCCATCCGAATTTTAAAACGGACCGGTAACACTTAATTGCAGATACAATATGCTGCTCATTGAGACCCCTGAATGCATTGACCACCCGGTCAGAAAGGGTTACACTGAATCCGAGCATCGATGTATTAAGAGTACCGTTTTCTGCACCCCATGCTGCGACTTCTCCACCGATTACTTTCGTTAGATAAAGAGCCAGAGCATTCGGTTTGGAAACGGGCTGCTGCTTTGCCACCCCGGGAATTTTCGGGGAACTGCCTGCCGAAGCACTGCGGTTATTTCCTCCGCCTGAGGGGCCTCCGCTTGGTCTTCGTCCGCCGGAACGGTTCTGTCCGCCTGCCGAACCGCCTCCGCCACCCGAGCCGGAAGAACGGGAAGCCCTTGCATCGAGCTCCTCAATTTTTTTGATGCGTACAAAAATATCTGAAGTACCGGCTACGATTTTATCGATTTCAGCCTTCAGCTCGGGAGGCCGCTCTTTCCGGTAAAGGTCCCCAAAGACTTTATGTGCCTGTGAGCGGGTAAGATTAGGATCCATGGCGCATTTACATATCCTGATCCAGCGGACTGTCCACTGTTCGGGAACCCGGCGGTGGTCTGTAAGAGAACAGCTGGGCAGGAAAACTGTCTACTTTGCGGATATCGCTTAAAGTTATTGTAAAAAAATCATCCTGATTCTTTGACCGGACACTGAGACGGCGCAGGACATGACCTTCCCCCCAGGTAACACGGACTTCCTGATAACCTGAACCGGCGTTTCCGGGCTTTAATGTGGCAGAATTTCCGGACCCACCGGTAACCTGATAACCCAGAATCCAGCCGATGCCTCCTTTACCGGGAACAATCGGCTGCTTTCCGGCAACTCCGCTTCCCGGATTATAGACTACGACTTCCCTTCCATTTGAGGCTATGACCCGGCCATCCGAAAATTTCAGATGAAATCTACCTCCCTGGTAGGAAAGCACTCCCCGGCTCTGCGAGGCGGTATTTCCAAATGAAATATTCGCCCGGAAACCGGACATACTGTTCAGAACAGCCACCACTCTTTCCAGATCTCCCTGGCTCTGAGCAGGAAGCAGTGATGCGGAAAGAAAAAATACAGATCCGAGAACAAACAATCTCTTCATAATATACAAAAATCACCTAAGAGGCTCTGAAGCCAAGCAACTTTTCAGCTTAAGACCCTGTCTTTTAAGATGTCGCCCCAAACCACTTTATGGCAACCGAGCAAGCCTCTGAGTAATACGGCTAACTAACCATCAGATCTTCATCTTCCCCGGCTGAGGAAGAAGCGGGATACACCCTCTGGCTGATCTGCATACTGATCAGAATTCCTGCCAGAACCGGCAGAAAATTATAATCACTCCGCAAAGTCAGTGCCAGACCTGTCAGGGGCACGAGCAGATGCAGAGAGATCAGAAATCCGGCGGCAGACAGAGCAGAGGCATCCAGCCTTCCGGAGAAAGCCCTTCCTGCAGATTCACGGAAACATTCGAAAAATGGTCTTTCCGCACAGACCGACCGCAAACGGAAAAGTGTTACTCCGAACAGAAGTATATTCAGAATTGACAGAATAAGTAGCGTTAATGACATAGAGTTTACCAGGTTATACATATGGCGGATGAACTCAAGAAAAAAATTCCCATTCTGATGCTGCTTGTCCTTATAAATATTACCTCATCCTGCAGACAGCAGAAAACAGCAGCTGATCCTGTCAGTGTACTGGATGCGAACCGCCATATCCTGTTTCATCCTGGCCGGTATTACACATCCCCCCCGGAACATTCAGAAGATCTTTATGTAGCGGCCGGCGACGGAGTTAAAATCCACTGCAGAGTCTATCATTCTCTTAAGCCCAGGTCACCTGCAGTTCTGCTCTTTCACGGAAACGGCGAAACAGTATCCGGTTACGACCACATAGCCGGATCGTTCCGGAGCATCGGTGTTACTCTATTTGTGGCCGGCTACAGACAATACGGACGATCAGAAGGAACCGTAAAAGCAGAGCACCTGAAGCCGGACGCAGCCGTAATTTCGGATTATTTTATAAATTATTTTAATGCTAAAAATCCTTCAGGCCCGCTGTTCCTGATGGGTCGTTCCCTCGGAGGAATTTCCGCCGCTGCAGTGGCAGCCTCAGAATCCCATGCTTACAAAGGTCTGATTCTGGAAAGCACCTTTTCGGATGCTGTGCCGGTGCTCGAATATCTCGGAGCTGAACTGGGTGACGATCCTGAAGTGAGGTCTGCCATCCGTCAGTTTCTGTATATACCCGGTTATCTGGAAAAAACCCGGTTCCCCGTCCTCATTCTTCACGGAACGAAAGATACCCTGATCCCGTTTTTCCATGCAGAGGAAAATATAAAACATATAACATTAAAGGACCATTCTGCCCTGGTACGACTGGAAGGGGCAGCCCATAATAATACCTTTTTTCACCCTGATTACTTTAATTCAGTGAAAAACTTTATATCGGGCGTTTCCCCCTGAATTTCCAGTTCACATAACGGGCTGCTTTCCTTCCGGAGGCAGCTGCCACAGGCAGTCCCCCGCCTGCTTCGGTCCACTGACCGCAGATCAGAAAATTATTCAGTTTATGGAGCTTCTGCGGAAGACTCATCCCGGTACGAATGGCATCAGGCGTAAGCTGAAGTCCTTCGTAAGCACCGCGGCAGACTCCGGTATAATGGACCCAGGTAAGAGGAGTAGCCGCGTCGGTTACCTCGGTAATTTCGCGCAATCCCGGAAAATGCTCCTTTTCCAGAGCGTTCAGGATAATTTCTACAGTCTCAGTTTTGACTTTTTTATAATCGTCAGTGCGGTACCCAAGTCTGTTCCAGAAATCGTAATCCGAATCCATCATCAGCGATACGCAACTCTTTCCCTGGGGTGTAAAAGCAGGATCAAAATCCATAGAATGAACGAGTATGCGGTCAATCGTCCCCCAGGGAACCCTGACCGGCTCAGAAAAAATCACAGCCCTTCCGGAAACGGAATGAGGAATTTCCAGGCTGCGGGTGAGCCCCAGGGAAAGATAAAAAAGAGGCTTAAAGAGAGGAAGAGTTTCCCAGGCTTTTTTCAGCCTCTGATTATGATAGCGTCCCTCCAGAAACTGATCAATCACCAGGTGACCGTCAGTGGCTGCAATTACAAAATCTCCGAAATGTTCAGAAGAATCACGAAGCCGGATGCCCTTCGCAGTATCATCTTCGACAATAACGGACTGAACTTCAGATCGGTACTGGACAGTTCCTCCTGCCTCCTTATATTTTTTCTCTGCTGCTTCAGAAAACGAAAGGGACCCTCCGAGCGGATAACCTGCATTTTCATCTGCCAGCCATCCAAGAGTCAGAATCATAAAGAACATGGAAAAATCTTCTGCAAAAAGGGAACGAATGACATCGGCAAAATCAGGGTTTTTCAGTCCGGCAGCAAAATCCTTTGCACTGATATTCCAGTTAAAAACCATGTATATCATTGATGGCAGAGATGCAAGCAGCTTAAAAAACCCCGAGAGAGTCCTGTCATCAGGATCAGGCAGCGGATGCTTTAACGCAAGGCGGACTGCTTTGAAAAATTTCTTAACAGAATCAGAATCCTCAGGAAATGCATTCAGAAATTCCTCTTCTGCAAGATCAGGATTGCTGTATAAAGTGACTGATTTTCCGCTTTTCAGCCGGAAATCCATATAGCGGTCATGATTCAGAAAAGTCCGGTTTTCAAGTACACCCAGATCTTCCCACATTCTGTAAAAACTTCGGCCTGGCCTGGAACCAACCAGCCAGTGGATACAACCGTCGAATGTAAAACCCCGCCGCTCCCAGGACGTGCATTGCCCGCCTGGAAGACTGTGCTTTTCAAAAATTTCAGTTTTTATGCCGGCTTTCTGCAGATAGATGCCTGCGGAAAGACCGGCTATGCCGGCCCCGATTATCAGAACTTTTTTTTCAGTAAGGGGCTTCTTCTCTGGTTTCATAATTTTTACTGTTATTCTGTGTCCCGGCGGCCTCGTTCACAAATACAAGGGACAGAAAAATCATAGACAGAGGAACCGTTACAATGAGGCCCAGGAAAACAGAACCACCTGCTGAATGGAAAAGCAGAACAAGAAGCATAATCACAATATGATCCCCGGTCCTGCCTCCTGAAAAAATAAAATTCCATGAAGAACGGGCGGCATGAAAAACTCCCTTTTTCTCAGTTACCAGAAACTGAAAAAAATACTGCTGTATCAGCAGAATCAGAAAAAGAAGAAGAAGTCCAGGTATTACCAGCAGCACAAAGCCAATCGTTACAGCCAGAACAACCAGAATTATTAGCCCCAATAACGGGAAAAAATGAGACATTTCGGAAAAAAGGTCCCCTGTTTCCGGTTTTCGGTCTTCCAGAATCATGCGGAGCAGACTTCGCGTATAACCTGCCTGCATGACCGGGGAGAGAATCCCCAGAGTAATGGCACTCACAATAACAAACACGATTGTCTCGATGATAAGGGCGCTCAGATGATTCTGAAAAAGCTCCCAGGTGCGATTAAAATATTTGCTGAAGTCCATAAATTAAAGGATATTCAAAGAGTTATAAAAAGTCAAGCTGAATGCAGTTTCCTTTTGGTAAACTAATGGCTTTTTTGCAGATACCCGCGCGCGATTTTCTTGCTTGACAAAAAGAAGAAAATATGCATTGGACCTGTCTCTGCCTGTCGGCAGACAGGTGCCGCCAGTCAGTCGCGAAGCCGCCAAGGGAACAATGGTTATCCGCAGATTAACACAGAAGACCGCAATTTTTAAACTAATTGTAATATTATATATTAATCGGGATTCTCCGCTCTCGTTAAAATCCGTTATTGTTAATGAATATTGTTTTTTTATAGTTATTCCTCAGTTACCGGTGATTCCGCGGACGATTTTTTTTGACATTTTTTCTAAATTAATTTTCGTGTGCATTCCTTCGGAAATTTTCGGCTCCTCCGGCAGAATCAGGAGACCTTTGCGGTCGAGGTCCCCCTTAAATTACCGTATTTCAAGCTATTCTGAATCCTTTGACAGTCTTTCAATTTCTTCCAGAGTTAAATCGGTTGCTTCCGATATAATCATGGGACTGATTCCTTTTTTCAGTAAATTTTTTGCAGTCTGACAGGCTTTCTGATAGGCCCCCTCTTCTATGCCTTTTTCCATTCCCTGCTGGATTAACATTTCTGCTGTAGTCATCATTTCTTGCCTCACTTTCGGATTCAGAATTTTTTCTTTTAGTTCCTCTGATTTTAATCCGCTCACTTTTATAAAATATAAAATCAGGGTCTTTCGAACGACAACACTTTTTTCCTCAGCGAATAGTTCGCCCAGAGCTTCCTCTTTAGGCTCCCAGATTTCTGTCTTTGCATATTTCAGCAATGTAAGACCGGATGATGCCGAATTTCTGCACTGAATAAATCTGATTTTTTTCTGCAGATTAAAATTTCACACAGAGAGCACCTGTCTGCCGACAGGCAGGCGGAGAGTT
>CAZQKZ010000026.1:0-20287 GCA_964594095.1 uncultured Leptospiraceae bacterium
GCCGTTTGGAGGGTCATAGGGAGGCCTTTGCGGTCAAAGGTCTCCCTTAAACCAGCAATGCCCCAGTGCAAAGCAAGGAAGTCCCCTGCCGGGTCCGCAGTTGAATCACTTTTCCTATACTGCATCGACCAGCTCAGCCGTTATTTCCAGAGATTCAGAAATTCCGGTAATCCTTACATCCTGAAGAGAACCCCGCGCCGGAGACTTATCCGGGTAACAGGAAGCAGTCACTTCAAGATAATCATCTGTCAGTCCCCGGAATATTCCATGCTCCGCCTTTTCGGTAACAGCAGTGCGGATCTTTCCGGTTCTCTTGTTTACAAAATTAAATAAATTATCTTTCTGTATTTGACTGAGAATTTCCATTCTCTGGTGCTGGATGCGGGGATCTGTTTTTTCTGTAAAGGCTGCTGCTTCTGTGTGCTCCCGGACCGAGTAGCGGAACGGATGAATCCCGGCGAATCTGAATTCGTTCAGAAACGAAATTGTTTCAGCGAAGTCCTCTTCAGTTTCCCCAGGAAAACCGGTCATTATGTCGGTTCCGGTAAAAATATCCGGGTTTTCTTTAAGAACGGCTTCTGTATTTCTGTAAAGCAGATGTTTACTGTAAGGTCGCTTCATTCGCCGAAGTATTCTGTCGGATGCACTCTGTACAGGGATATGCAGAAAACTGCAGAAAGCAGGGTGAAGTGTCAGTCTGCCAAGTTCTCTCCCGGCATGATTCGGTTCAATGCTGGAAAGACGAATTCTTGTTTTTGATGATTTTTTATCTATTAAATTAAGGATTCTTTCCAGCAGGTCCGCAATCCCCGTTCTTTGGCCGGATTCCTCCCACCGGTAGGCTCCGGAGTTCACACCTGTGATGACTATTTCCGGGATTCCCTGACCCAGCAGAAAATCCACATGCGAAAGGATTTCACCAGGATTCCGGGACACGGCCCTTCCCCTCGAAAAAGGCACAGAACAGTACGTACAGCGACGGTCACAGCCATCCTGAATTTTCACAGAGGCGCGGACTCTTTCCGCCGGAAGCGGAAAACCGTAATCAAAAGGGTCTGCTGCTCTGAAGTTCCGGTTGCCCGCTTCCTGCAGAAGTATAATCTGCTCATCAGTAAAATCATGACTGCCAGCAAGAAAATCCTGTATAAGAGGAAGTATACCTGATTTGTGCTGATTGCTGATGATTCCGGCAACACCCGGAAGCCTTCTGAGTTCTTCGGTTTTCTGCTGATCTGCAGGAAGACATCCGGTTATAAAAATCTGTGAATCCGGATTTTTTCGGTGGGTGGAGCGCACCAGATACCGCAGACGCGAGTCCGCCTGGGAGGTTACGGAACAGCTGTTGATTATTATAACATTCCGGTCAGTCCGGAATCCTGAGGCTGCAGCTTTTGCACTGAGTCCGTCGGACTCAGCCTGATTCAGTCTGCAGCCAAGGGTTTTAATCTGAAGAGGCATTGATACGCGAGAGATTTGCCTTAGCCTGAGGATGTGCAGGCTGGATTTTCAGGGCTTTTTCATAAAATGCAGCAGCTTCTTTTTTTAAAGAAACAGCGTCCTCCGCCTTTCCGGAAGACTGCGCTCCGCTGCTCATTTTATCCAGCGCATAGCCAAGATTATTATAGAAGTCTGCCTGATAAACGGATGGCAGCCCCCCCATATGAAGAATCTGACGAAGCCGGAATTCAGCAGATTCCCATTTTCCCTGACGGGCAAAAAAAAGTGCATCTATATACATGGCTTCTGCATGTTTTGCATCGGTTGCAAGAACCGCTTCTGCTTCAGCCCTTGCTTTGGCATACTGACCGGCCTCGTAATAAATGCGGGCGGATTCCGTTTTCACCACTTCCGCAGATGCTCCGAGAGCTGCCGCTTTGCGCACCGATGCTATTGCCTGAGTTGCTTTGCCTGATTTCCGGTAAACAGAGGCGGCCAGGAGATGCGTTTCGAAACGGCCGGGATCAGCTTTTTCAGCTGCACGCAGATGCGCTAACGCTGAATCGGTATTACCGAGTCTGTAATGGCTGGCTGCAGCAAGAATTCTCAGGTGAAATGATCCGGAATCTGCATCGAAAACAGCCCGGATCTTTTCGAGAGATCCTTCGTAGTTTTTCTGATTGTAAAGATTCAGTGCTTCAGCATACCAGGCAGGAGCAGTCGGCTCTGAAGGAGGAGGATTCTGACCATTTACGGCAGAGGCAGTGACGAGAAGTATAACAGAGAAAAGGAAGAAATACGGATTCCGGCGGATTATAATCATACCATGTCGTTATTTTTTCATAAAGTCTTTTCTTCAAGGATAAAATCCCGGTTGGGGCTGAAATTTTTACGGGGATCCCTTACTGTATAAAGGACCGGAAGGAATGCAGCGAAACGAAGGAGCTCGTGCTCTATAAGCTCCTCTCCGATGATTCTAAGTTCCTGGACGCAGAGTACCGGCAGATCAATGGAAAGGTCATGCATGATAAGCGGTTCGGGCTGAATGTTATAATGCAGAAAATAACTTAAAGGCACAACACTTTTTCCCCCGTAATACCTGTTCCCTGCCCTGAATTCGTAACGGACTTCAAGCCAGGATGTTTCAAAGGGGCTGTTTTTCAGAAAGTAAGGTTTAATTTCTGTAATTCTTGCATTGGCGGATTCAGCCCTTCGGAGATACCGGTGGAAAAGCACACCCCAGGCTGCCAATACAGCAAGGAGAGCAGCGGCAATTATCTCTGTCAGGAGGTTCCCGCTGCTCAGATTCAGAACTGTTTCTATTACTGTCATTATTGTCCAAGGGCAGATGGTTTGGTCACAGGGGCTCCTGCATTACCGGCCGATGCAACAATGACCGGGTTCTTTTTCCGGGCAATGGCTTCTTCCCGGCGAAGATATTCCTGTCTGCGTTCCTCTTTGAGGATTGAATAATCCTCCCAGTGAATCTCATCGTAAAGAAAATCCAGGCTTTCAGTAAGGACTGCTGCTGTTACAGTTTTTTCCGGTGCAGCATCCGGGGGGCTCTGGTCTTTAGGCCTGGTTTTCACAATAATCCTGGTAGGCTCGCGAAATCCCCCTTCAAGCAGCCTCGCTGCCATATAATCCTCTACTTCCCTCTGGAGAACACGGCGAAGTGGACGGGCGCCGTATTTATCGTCAAAACCTTTTTCTGCGATCCGGTCTTTGGCATCCTCCATCAGTTCAATGCAGATCTGCTTATCAAACAGATTGGAATTCATTCTTGAAACCATAATATCAATGATTTCACGGATGTTTTCTCTGGAAAGGACATCAAATGTGACAATCTCATCGATCCGGTTCAGGAACTCAGGGCTGAAATGACGCTTAAGCTCTTCAAGGATGAGTTCCCTCCGTGAGGAGACTCTTTTGGACTGATCCTCAGCGAAGCCAAGCTTACCCCCCTTGTGCATAAGACGGGCTCCTATGTTCGAGGTAAGAATTATAATTGTGTCGCGGAAATCAACTTTTCTTCCGTGGGTATCTGTGAGCGTTCCTTCCTCAAGGATCTGCAGAAGAAGATTAAAAACATCAACATGTGCTTTTTCGACTTCGTCAAAGAGGATTACAGAATACGGATTGCGCCTCACATATTCTGAAAGCTGACCTGCATCGTCATAGCCTACATAGCCAGGCGGAGAACCAATCAGTTTGGATACCGAATGCGGCTCCATATATTCCGACATATCCAGACGAAACAGAGCTTCCTCTTTACCGAAAAGAAATTCCGCCAGGGCCCGTGCCAGTTCTGTTTTACCCACACCGGTGGGACCGAGAAAAATAAAGGATCCGGACGGCTTTTTAGGATCTTTGAATCCGGTGCGGGAGCGGCGGACTGCGCGAGACACAAGCCGCACTGCCTCCTTCTGGCCAACAATCCTCTTAGCCATGTTTTCTTCCATTTTCAGGAGACGTTCAGCCTCACCCTCTTCGATTTTCTCAAGGGGAATGCCTGTCCAGGCACTGACGACTGCATAAATATCCTCGAGGGAGATTTCGACAGAGAAATCCGCCAGCTTTTCCTGCCACTGGTTCATTCTTTCTTCGAGTATATCTTTTTTTATATTAATATCGTCCCGGATCTGGGCCGCTTTTTCGTATTCCTGAGCTTTGACCATATCGTCCTTCCGGACTGTAAGCTCCTTGATTTCTTCTTCAAGAGCTTTTATTTCATCAGGACGGACTGAATTAGCCAGACGCGCCCTTGCTCCTGCTTCATCGATGATGTCGATTGCTTTATCAGGAAGGTAACGGTCATTTATATAACGTTCACTGAGTTTTACGGCCAGCTCTATGGAATCATGTGAGTAACGCACTTTGTGATGCGCTTCAAAGTTCTTTGTAAGACCTTTAAGAATAAGTACAGCATCTTCCGTGGAAGGCTCCTTCACATGGATGGACTGAAACCTCCTCTCCAGAGCGGAGTCCTTTTCGATATATTTCCGGAATTCATTGAGAGTCGTCGCGCCTACAGTCTGAATCTCTCCGCGGGCAAGAGCCGGTTTCAGCATATTGGCTGCGTCAATGGCTCCTTCTGCGGCACCTGCTCCGATCAGGGTATGGAGTTCGTCTATAAACAGTATGATATTAGTCGAACTCTGAATCTCTTTCATGATTTTCTTAAGCCTGTCTTCGAACTCCCCGCGGTATTTTGTTCCCGCGCCGAGGGCGGCCAGATCAAGGGCAATCACCCGTTTGTCGAAAAGGAGGTCCGGAACCTGATGGGTTACAATGCGGTCAGCAAGTCCCTCCACAATGGCAGTCTTACCTACACCTGCCTCTCCGATCAGAACAGGATTGTTCTTAGTTTTGCGACAGAGGACCTGAATGACCCTCTGAATTTCGTTATCCCGACCGATTACAGGCTCCAGCTTCTTTTCCCGAGCCAGTGCTGTAAGATCGCGGGCGAATTCATCAAGAACGGGGGTTCTGGATTTTTCAGGATGATTCGGACGCATCTGATTCCCGGTAGGAGGATTCCCGCTGCCGGCAGCCGTACCGGAAGATGCAACACCGAGAATACGGAGTATTTCGCCTTTTATAACACTGTAATTGACACTGAAATTTGCAAGTGCTGCCCCCGCTACGTTATTGTTATCGCGGAGAAGGGCCAGAAGGAGATGCTCTGTTCCTACATAGTTATGCTTCAGCCGTTTCGCTTCTTCTTTAGCGTATTCAATAATGCGCTGGTATTTATCGGGATTCGGTGAAATATCCAGCAGAAGAGTGTTTCCGCCCTGGCGGGAACGACGTTCAATTTCTTTGCGCAGTTCTCCCATTTCAATATTCAGGTTTTTGAGAATTTTTATGGCTACTGAATCTTCTTCCCTCATAAGACCAAGCATAATGTGCTCAGGACCGATCATATCATGCCCGAGTCGTTTTGCTTCCTGCTGCGCATACTCATTGATGACTCTTTTAGCTCTTTTGGTAAAATCAAACATTGGGAACTCCTGAGGGACTTTCAGTACCTATCTGATAACAGTATCGTTCTTTTTAAACAAAAAAAACAAAACTCTGCAGGGCGGCACTGCATTTTTTAGGGCAGAGTCCTTAATTTTTTTTCCCGGGCAGCCATTCTTTCTGCGATCAGCAGCACTCGGGCTGCCGCTTTCTTTAGATCCGTTTCTTTGGTGAGGATACGGTCTGAAATCTGGACTATGTCCTGAACCGGACTCCCTTCACCCTGCCCCCCCCTGATTTCAAAGCCCTGTCGTTTCAAAGCTGCTGTCCAGGAAGCTTTTTCAGTAAAGTCACCCAGAAGCACCGGGAGATGCAGCAGCACACTGATCCGGAAACCGGTTCCGGTATTGGCCGGACTTGCGGTCAGGAATCCGAATGCCGAATGGCTCTGCCAAAGGTATAATGAGTGTATGCGAAGCATCAGATCCATTCCCCTGCTGATTTTCGGTTTCAGTTCCTCCCGGAAATCCGGTCGTTCCTGATCCAGACCGGCGAGGGGCAAAAACCACTGTGCCCGCAGATGATCTTCTTCTCCGGTATACACGGAAAACCTGCCCTGGTTATAAACAGCAGCAAAACGGATTCCGGGCTCTTTCAGAAACCAGGGAAAAGATCCTTTTAAAAAAAATGCTTCAGAGCCTGAGATTTCTTCGAACTCTGATACAGCACGATGCACCGCTGACCCCCGGCTGATGAGATGCGCCGCAAGTCGTTCGTTCTGACTTTCGGTCATTAAATGCGGATACACAAGGCCCCGGATATTGCGGGCCATTCTGATCCGAATCCCAAGAAATATGTCAGTATCCTTACCAGCCCTGCGAAAATCAGGCAGAAAACCGGCTCTTTCAAAGTCCTCAGTCACAGGAAAAAAGACCGGGGAACTTTCCTCTTCCGTAAACTCCCGGATATCCATAGTACGGGTTCCGGCAAGGGGGTCCCAGTACTGCAACGCTGAAGAATCCGGCAGCGGGATTACTCCGCTGCTTCGTCTCAGCAGATTCAAAACAGAATCAGTGAAGACTTCGTAGCATTTTCCGCACCCTGCCATTCCGGTTTCCGTAAACACTTTCAGGGAGGTTCCGCAATCAGGGCAGGTCCACTGGTCTTCTTCGGAAAAATTCAGACCGCATTCCTCACAGTAATACCCGCTTTTCCAGCCCCGCGGGGTGAGACGGTTTGTAAGAATAATAATATTTTTTTTACAGGATGGACACTGCATAAGATGATTCAGAATTTCCCAATATTTTTTATTTTGAGATTGACTCTCAAAATCATTCGTTTAAAAATGGCCGTATTCACTCCTTAGGTAATCCCTGAGTTGTATGCTTTTTGAACACTCTCTGTAAGAAGGGTGGCGTTGCTGCCCTTCTTTCTTTTTTTTTAGAAAACCAGAAAATCAGCCGGGTTACGGTAGCCTTCCGGTCCGATTACTTCATAGTGAAGATGAGGTCCTGTAGAGTACCCTGTATTTCCGGAAAGTCCAATGATCTGACCTGCCCGGACAGTGTCTCCTTTTTTCACAAATATACTGTGCAGGTGCGCATATCCGGTGGCATAGCCGGATTCATGATAAATGCGAATCTCATTTCCATAACCCCTGTTTGAATAATTCACAGTATATACATACCCGTCTGCAGCGGCCCTTACTGCATCCCTCACAGCGGCGCGGAAGTCGATTCCCTTATGAAATTCCACTGAGGCCCGGTTTACCGGGTTTCTTCGCATACCGAACCCGGATGTTACCTGAATTTTCGCCTGTCCGGTCTTTACCGGAGTGATGTGGGGAATATGTCTCAGCCTGTCCTGATACAGCTCAATTCTTCGCAGATTATCCGCTGAGTTCATCAAAAGGCATTCTGTCAGACTGCACGGATCTTCCTGTATATAAAAACCAGCGTGAATACCGGATTCCGTCTGCAGGTTCAGAATTTTCTCTGTTAGAATCCGGTTTTCTGTTACTGCAGTTTCAGCTTCTTCGGTAAAGCTGCTGACCGGTCTGTTGTCTGTTCGGCTTTCCGCAGGCAGAAAAAGCAGAGTCACTGATCCGGAAAGAAGAATCGCAGAAATCAGAAGTGTGATGCGAAGCCATGGCAGTCCTGCTATGGTGCGGTATTCCGGCAGCTTTAAACGGAAAAGAATTTTCCTGTTGTAGACTGCTTCGATACGGGGCATATTCAGATTCCGCTGACTGGATGAATCACCGGACCTGACTTCAGATTTCCGTTTTCGTAAACGGCTTCATTATAAAGCCTTCCGTCCGGATAAAAGACACGGAAGACCCCGTGAAAGGTATTTTTCCGGTATTCAACCGTTTTTTCAATTCTGCCTTCCGGGTAATAGTAAGTCCAGTTTCCTGTTTTTTCGTCTTTATCGTAAGTCCCTTCAATCTGAATTTTTCCGTTAGGATGATAGCGTCGGAACCGGCCCTGCAGATACCCCGAATGATAATTTCCTTCTTCCTGGAGTGTTCCGTCGGGATAATAAAGCCGGTAGGGTCCGTTCTCATTTCCGTAATCGTGGGTGACAATAAGACCAAAAGTTCTTTTTGGTTCAGGCGCATAGGCCACTGTTAAATACGGTGCTCCTGAATCGTCATTGAATTTCCAGACTCCGTCCCTCCAGTCATTTACATAACTTCCTTCTGATACAATGTTTCCCTGATCGTAAGGTGAAAAGGTTCTCCAGATTCCGGTTCTGTTACCGTTCTGATACTGACCTTTGAGAGCAGTTTTTCCGTCAGAATAATAGAGTGTGTATTCTCCTGCGGCAGATCGATGACTCCAGAGACCAATGCGTCTGTCGTATTCTGCCCCTTCAGGGACGGTTTCAGGGACAGGCATCTCCCGGAACCTTTCACAGGCTGACAGAAACAGTGCAATCCCTGATGTAAGGATTGCTGCCCGGATGATATGCTGCAGATTACCGGTCATATTAACTTCGGGAAGCGGCCTCTTTCAGAAGCTTTACATTTTCGTTCACGCTGCCGCCCCTGCCTTTAAATGCTGATGACCCGGCCACGCAGATATCAGCTCCGTCTGATTTCAGCAGCGCAATGTTTTCTTCCGTAATCCCTCCGTCGACCTGGATTTCAAATTTCAGACCGTGACGAACCCGGTATTCCGCAGTGCTGCTGATTTTTCTGCGCACACTGCTGATGAATTTCTGCCCGTAAAAGCCGGGTTCCACACTCATAAAGAGAACCATATCAATGTGATCCAGAATCGGATGCAGCAGAACTTCAGAGGTTCCGGGGTTCAGAGAAACACCGGCCCGGATTCCGTTAGAACGGATGTCCTGGGCAAGCCGCACCGGGAATGAAGTGGTTTCTATATGATACGTAATAACATAAGGTTTAAGATCATAATATTTAGGAATTTCATTTTCCGGCTTTGCCGTCATCAGATGCACATCCAGAGGAATTTTCGTATGCGACTGAATGGTTTTTGTATACAGTTCTCCGAATGATATAGCCGGAACGAAATGCCCGTCCATTACATCTATGTGCAGCATGTCCGTAACCGCCGGATCCATGCTCACCAGAATCTGTTTAAGGTCTGTCAGATCAGCTGCCAGTACAGACGGGCTTATTTTCATATGCGAAACCTTTTGGTATAAAACTCTTCCCCCGAACAGCTGGCAGCAAGCTGAACATCGCCGGTCCGGAAAAACAGCAGAGTCACATCTTCTCCTTCCTTCGCTTTGCCTGCTGAAAAAATAATTCTGCTGATGTAGCCTTTTTCTTCATCCGTAATAAGGGAGTCCCTGCCTGGGAATCTGCGTTCTTCCACCTCGCAGACCCCGGCCTTTTCCATTTCTATTGTTACAGTTTCATAGGAATTCAGTGCATTGCTTTGGTTTTCCCTGTACCAGGCATCGACCTGGTAAATACCCTCAGCGTCTTTTTCTATGCGGATTACCTGACCGTTTTCTCTGTAATCTGCCGGATGCTCAAGTTTCCGGATACGGTAATCGGCTTTGATTCTGCGGAAGTATTCAGACACCACAGTAATATTTTTACCGATCAGTTCTTCTGTCCGGACTGCATGTTCCGATTCAGCTTCTGTGGCAACCAGGAGGAACACTTTTTCGTGTATAATGACTTTGTCACCGGGAAGAGGAAACTGCGCCACCACAGTACCGGGAACTGCACTTTCGGAGGGAACATAGGTGATTCCGCCAAGCTGCATTTCGTAAACCTCTTCTTCAACAGGGATCCGGCTGAGAGTGATTTTCACGGATTCTGCTGTGTTTCCGGTTACATCCGGCATGGTGATCACAGGTGCTCCCTGGTTCACTGTGACAGTGAGTTTATCTTTGGTGCGTACAACAGAACCCGGTGCTATGCTCTGGGACAGAATGATTCCGGGGGGCTGATCGGGAAACCGCTTACTTTTTATATGGACATTGAGCCGGTAGCGGGCAAGGTCATTATGCACTTCGGTATAGTATTTACCGCGCAGATCCGGCATAGTGGCTATTTCGGTGTCTCCTGTTCTGACGGTAAAGACGGCAACCGAAACTGTAAAGAACAGTGCCAGGAGCATTAAAGACAGCAGAGCAAGCCTGCTGAGATATTTCATTGTTGGTTTTATTGTATTTTCGCTCATATTCAGTACATTTTTATTGTTACGAACCAAATTCTTCGTTTCCGGTGAATCTCCACCCGTTAATGAAGTCGGCTGCGTTCTGGATTTTTTTTCCTTCGGGCTGTAATTCGGTGATTTCCAGAGGAAAATCGGAACAGCCTGCCAGAAGTTTTCTGTTTTTTTTGCTTCCGCTTACCAGAAGCTGACCAGGTTTTAATCCCGGCAATTCTAATTCAGCGGAAGTACCGGAAACCGGCAGAGTTCTGTAGATTTTTATGAGTTTTCCGTTCAGAGTGGTCCTGGCCACCGGGCCTGGATTCAGTCCCCTTATGAAATTATGGACACTGAGAGCATTTTTTTTCCAGTCAATCACAGCCATTTCCGGAGTGATTTTAGAACAATGGGTAACTTTTTCGGTATCCTGTTTTATTCGGACCAGACTGCCTTCTGACCAGGCTTTAAAAAAAGACCGGGTGACTTCCGCAGCTGCAGGCATAAGCTTTTCTGTGAGCTCTGCTGCCGTGTCTGTGATTTCTATGGGTACCGGTTCGGAGACCTTAAGTATGTCTCCGCTGTCGAGCTCCATTTCCATTACCTGAATAGTCCATCCTGTTTCTGTAAAACCCTCAATGAGAGAGGACTGGATCGGGCTTGCTCCCCGGAGGAGCGGCAGAAAGGAAGCATGAAGATTCACTGACCCACCCGCTGGTATACGAAAAACCGATTCCGGTAAAATACGACCATAGGCAAATACAAAGTATAACTCGGCCCCGTACTGCCTGAGAGTTTCCTGAAACGCCGGATCTTTTAATTTTGCCGGTGTGTAAACCGGAATACCGGCTTCCAGAGCAGTGATATGGACAGGAGTAGGCTGCGGAGTACCGGAACGGCCTTTGGGTGCATCGGGATTCGTAACAACGAATTTTACTTTGGCCAGATTTTCCGAGATGATGGTTTTCAGTACAGAAGCGGAGATTTCCGGACTGCCGAAATAGCCGATTTCAGGAATAGACATCAATGCGACTCCCTGTGGTCTGATCGGCCGGCGCTGCCTGCGCTCCTGGAGATGCCTGTGCAGCTGTATCACGGGACTGGTTTTCAGCGGATTTTGAGGCCTCGCTGACCTGGTTGTCTGTAAGGGCACTTACTTCCTGAACGGTGTCCTGCGGTCTTGCGGGTGCCGGTGAATCGGAAAAAAGAATCTGCCTTGAACCAACAGCCATGTAGCTCATATCAGACCTCCATCCTGTCCAGAATACGAATCTGAACAGAGCATGTCAAGCAGATTAATCCGGCCGAAGGATCCGGACTCCTTCGTTAGAAGAGTTCATTTTTTTATAAAATAACCTTTGGATATTGCTGCGTCCCTGGATGAACCTGCCGTAGTTATCGCTGTGCAGATCATAAACGGTAAAGGAAATCATCTTCTGCGGACCGGCATCGGATGGAAAAGTCAGAGTTTCATTCAGAAGTTTCCGGTGGATCAGGAGTCTGAGATAACGTGCGGTATCCTGAAAGTCATAGGTATTCGGCTGTCCAAAAACAGATGGTGAGACTTTTTTATGCTGCGGTTTTTCCTGAACAGGAAGGCCTGTCTGTATAAGAGCAAGTACGAAAAATCTACGGGAAATCCGGTCACTCTGAATTCCCGACTTATAAAGATCGTAATGCATGGAATACAGATTCCAGTCGCTGTTCCATGCCCTCCTGTGGAAGGCTTTGGCCTGGGCAAGCTCAGAATAAGCTTTCCGCAGAAAAAATTCTGCATCCGGATCCTTAGCAGAATGGATCACCGCCGTTAGAGATCGCAGCATTTTTTCTGTGAGATCTGTTCTTTCTTCGAGAATGATCCGGTTTACATGGCTCAGATGCATCCATGAATTCACTGAATGCTCCTCCGCAGCAGAGTAATCCCCGGACAGCCATGCGATTCTCGCTTCCCGTTCTGATCGCAGAGCTTCCATATATTCTGCAGCCAGATTTCCTGGTTTCCGTGAACGGCGATCCAGGAATTTCACAAATTCGGTCTGAGGTCTCTCTTCGGATGTGAGCGGGTTTTTATGATCCGGCTCACCAGGAGGATTCTGAAAGTAATCCAGTGAATCATTCTGACCTGCAAAATGGTTCGTAAGATGAAGATTTGTATGCTCAAGTTCATAACTCAGTTTTTCAAGGGGAGACCGGAGGTTCTGCTGATCCGGCACCTGGGCCTGCAGAGACCCGCTGAACAGTGCGGTAAAAGCAATTAGAAAAACTGGTATATTCTTTTTCATATTTCAGGTCAGCAGAATTTCATTCGCTGTTATGTCCTCATAAGTGTCTCTTTTCCGGATCAGAAAGGCGCTGCCGTCAGCCCTCACCAGAACTTCCGCAGGAAGCCTGCGGGAATTGTAATGTGAAGACATGGACATACCATATGCTCCTGAAGTAAGCAGCACTGCAAGATCCCCTCTTCTGAATTTCGGCATTTCCCTGTTTTTTGCAAAGAAATCTCCTGATTCACACACAGGTCCCACAAGATCCGCTGTTTCTGCAGTTTCTCCGCTTTCGGGTTCTCTGCAGGAGATTATGTGATGATACGCTTCGTAAAGGGTTGGCCGGATAAGATCATTCATGCCTGCATCACAGATGTGAAACTTCCTGCCAGTGTTTTCTTTTGAAAAAAGGATCCGTGTTACGAATATTCCGGCCGGTCCCACAATGCTTCTGCCCGGCTCCAAGATGCAGGTGAGCCCTTTCAGGTCCAGCTCTGAAAGAACGGCCTTTACATATTCTTCCGGACTGGGTGGATTTTCATCTTTATAACGGATCCCAAGACCCCCTCCGATATCCAGATATTTCAGTTCAGTGCCTTCTTTTCTGACGGCCTCAACCAGACCTCGAATACGGGAAGCTGCCTCTTTAAAACCAGAAAGGGAGGTCAGCTGAGAACCTATGTGAAAACCGATTCCGGCTGCCTTCACCCCTGAAAGGTCTTTCATTCTGCTGTAGATCCGCAGCACTTCCTTGTGTTCTATACCGAATTTATTCTCGGTGAGTCCTGTGGAAATATACGGGTGGGTCCCGGCATCAACATCAGGGTTTACTCTTACGCTGATCCTGGCTTCGGAGAAAATGCGTTTTTCTGAAATAAGCCGGGCAGCAATACCGGAAATTCTTTCGATTTCCTCTTCGGATTCAGCACTGATCAGAAGAATTCCGCTTTCCAGCGCATAGGTGATTTCCTCATCCGTTTTCCCAACCCCGGAATACACTATTTTTTCAGGAGGGATCCCTGCTTTCAGGGCCCGGTAGAGTTCCCCACCGCTGACTATATCGGCTCCCATTCCGTTTTGGGCCATGATCTGAATCAGTCCGGTATTCGAAGATGCTTTTACTGCATAGCAAAGGATATGATCTGCATCAGCCAGACCCTTTCTGTAAGATGCAATGGCTTTCAGAATGACTGATTCGGAATATACATAGAGAGGTGTTCCGTGTACAGAGGCCAGTTCCCTGACGGATTGATTCCCCATATACAGCTCTCCGTTTTTGTAGCTTAAATCTGAATTATTTTTGAAGAATTCCGGTTGCATATATTGCCATTCGTAAAAAAGGTGTTATATTAAAAGCATGCAAGAAACTGAAAACAAATTCTGTGCAGACTGTCCTGTGCGCCAGTTCAGTCCTTTTCATGCCATTCCTGACAAGGAAATGGAATGGGTTCAATCCTGTAAACAAACTCATACCTACCAGAAAGGAGAACATGTCTTTTTAAGCGGGGACTCCTCTGATCACTTCTATGCCCTTATGGAAGGAAGCATTCAGGTATATCGCGGGGGCGGCGGACGGGAGCAGTCTTTTGCCATAGCAAGACCCGGCACCTGGATTGGTTACCGGGATGCCATTGCAGCCATTCCTTTCCAGAACTCTGCCAGGGTTCTCGCCCCTTCTGTGATGTGCAGAATCAACCGGGAAGTAATCAGCGTTTTTGTAAATAAATATACTGCTTTTACTGCATCCCTTCTCAAGGATATTTCCATTGGATGGGTCGACTCCGAACATCAGTGTTATAACCTCGGAGCCCGAAAGACTGTGGAAAGACTCGCAGACTTCCTGCTGGGTCTGAAAAACGATGTTTCCGCACAGGTTTCCCCTCAGCTTGTCAGCGAAAAAGGAAGTGATTCTGAAATAATCGAAATCGATTTTCCTCTTACACGGGAAACTGTGGCTACACTGATCGGCACCACAACGGAATCCGTGATCCGCAGTCTTTCCGATTTCAAAGCCAGGGGCTGGATTGAGTTTACAAACGGGAAGATACGGCTTACCAATGAAGCAGAACTTAAAAAACTGGTAGTTGAATCCTGAACCTTTTTCAGGCTAAATCGGTGCCAAGCTGAGTCTGAAGTTTTGCCTGATATACTCTGTGGACATGCTCCCCCAGACCGATTCCGGCTTCTGAGTAAATATTAAAGGCCGTGTTTGCGCCGGCCTCCAGCAGATCATCTATCTGATCCTCATACATGCAGATAGCCGAAATGATTCCTTTGTATCCTGTTTTTCGTATAAGCTCAAGGGCATGACGGTTCGATTTGTGCCGGGGCATAGCCAGTATAATCAGACAGATCTCCTGCAGAATTTTTTTTTCCGCCATCATCTCCCAGAAATCCGGATCCGTGGCATCGGTACAAATCACATTCCTTTTCTGCCTTAAATGATGTGCCGCTGTTTCAGGTAACATTTCAATTCCGCAGATCTGTTCCGGATACTCATTTTTCAGGTAGTCATATGCTCCCTTTCCTATTCTCCCCATTCCAAGGATCAGAATTCTGCTTTCAGGTCCTGGAAGAACAGTGTTGAACCCACCGGTTTCCCTGAAGGAGATGCTGCTTAAAAAAAACTGCCATCTGATATAAATACGGTCCGCTCTGTCATTGAGTCTTGTTGCTGTAAAAAAAGAAATGCTGAGGGCCACCGCAATGATTACAAGCCAGTCAGCAGCAATCCAGCCCGCACTCACTCCGGTTCCTGCCACTATAAGTCCGAACTCGCTGTAGCTGGCAAGATTTACGGATGCCAGAAAACCCGTCCGGATTCTTTTTTTATAATACTGAATTATGTAATAATATATAATAACTTTAACAGGCAGAAGCAGAACCACCAGCAGGCCCGCGAAAACACTTCGCATACTGATATCCGCAGACAGACCTATCGAAAGAAAAAAACCGATCAGCATCATTTCTTTGAATCCCATAAGACTCGAAGCATATTCCTTGCTTCTTGGATGACCTGCCATCAGCATTCCGACCATAAGGGCACCGAGATCCGGTTTCAGTGAAACGGATTCGAAACTGGCCGCGCCCAGTACCAGAGCCAGGAAAAAACCGAACAGGATGGTAAGCTCCCCGTGATCACAACGGTCCATAATACGAAACAGAAACGGCTTCAGCAGGAACAGACCCAGGATCACAGCAACAGCCCAGGGGGAAGGAATCTTACCGGTGCTTGCCGTAAGAAAAACCACAGCCAGTACATCCTGCATCACAAGAATTCCCACTGAAACCTTTCCATGACCGGAAGTCATTTCGCCTTTTTCTTCCAGAAACTTCACAGAAAGCACTGTGCTTGAAAAACTGAGTGCAAAGGCAATCAGAGCTGCAGCTGCAGGAGTAAGTTCAGAGAAAGGATAAAGACCTGCGAAACTGAAAAGTAAGAACAAAGGCATCAGAGCTATTACCGTAAATAGCATATGAAGTGAAGTCCCTGCCCAGACTTCCGGCCTGCCGAGGGTGCCGACCTGCAGCTTCAGTCCGATTGTAAAAAGAAGGATGGTGACTCCGAGGTCTCCCAGAATCTTCAGCAGTTCGCCTTCTCTGATTCCCAGATAATTGAGCAGGAAACCAGCAGCCAGAAATCCGATTAAAGGGGGCATTCCCAGTCTCCGGGCCAGATACCCGGCGGCAAAAGCAGCTCCAATCCAGATCGTATCCAAAGGTGTCACTCCTCATCTACAGGATCAAAAGCGGCTTTGTATTCATAATCAGTGGGCTCATACTCAGGGAAATACTTAAAAAAAAGCTCCCTTGGAGCAAGTCGGTATCCTGCGCCGTAGGTTTCAGTAAAATGATCCGTAAACGGAAGATCGGGTGTCATATGAAACGGAATCGTGTTTTCAAACTGATTCATTTCTTCGACCGTTACGCTCATACCAGGAACAATCTGTGTTTTTACAAAATACCAGTCCCTTTTAAACCGCAGAGTATTGGGTCTCATTTCCCTTGATTTTCGGGCGAGCTCCAGGAGCCTGTTGAGGGGGCAACCGCTGTCGGTGTAAGGAACAAGATTGATTTTTACGATCCGCATAGAGAGGCCCATGGCTTCCCAGAGGGGCTGGTAACGTGAAATCTGCATAGTACGGGCCTTCCGAAGATCCGTGGAAAGCCTGTCCAGAGTCATATCATCATTTGCCGCTGTGATTCCGAATTCGCCTTCCCATATCCACCGGTATATATCCTGAGCAGAAACATCAGGGTAGCTTTCAAAGAACTGATCGGTGATCTGAACCTTGAGCTCCATGCTGTTCTGAGCAGCAGTCACATACTTCGACTGCAGATAATCATACATCGGACTCCCTCTCCCTGATTGTTATCCGTACGGGGATTCCCCCCAGACTGTAATCCTGGCGAATCCGGTTTTCAAAAAAGCTGATGATACTGTCAGGAGTTGATTTCCTGCTTTTTACAAAAAAAACAAAATGCGGAGGATTTGTTTCAGTCTGTACGGCATAAAGAATCTTCGGTTTATTTGCCCTGTTGGCAAATGTCTGATTCCATACCTCAATCATTTTATTAAGCTTTGCAGTGGGGATTCTGAAATCCAGTCTGCTTTTAACCTCGAGGGCAGTTTCGATCAGTTTTGGCAGCCGCTGACCGGTCAGGGCTGATATAAACACTTTAGGTACATGCTTTATCATCGGAAAAAAATCATCTATTCTTTGTGTATAATTCTTTACTGCTGAGGTATCTTTATTTTCCACTGAATCCCATTTGTTAACGGCAAGGACTGAAGCTTTCCCTTCTTTTATGATTCTGTCGGTGATTTTTTTTTCGTTTTCCGTGATTCCTTCTTTAGCATCAATAACATGAATCACAACATCAGCGGAACGTATTGCGCGGTCAGTGCGGGCCATTGAATAAAATTCAATATCTTTGGTTTCGCCTTTAAGACGCTGCACTCTGCGAAGACCTGCCGTGTCTATAATCCGGATTTCCGTACCATGAAAGCGGATAACGGTGTCAAGGGAGTCCCTTGTGGTTCCGGGTATGCTGCTTACGAGGGCAATTTCCTTACCGGAAAGCCTGTTCAGCAGACTCGACTTACCTGAATTCGGCCGGCCTACAATGGCAAGATTCAGAATTCCGTCCCCGGGAATTTCCTGTTCATTTTCTTCCGGCGCATCTTTACTGCGGACGGTTTTTCTGCGCAGGGCATTCTTTGAAGGAGTATAATTTTCTATTTTCACAGCCGGTATTTTTTCTGCAAGGGCTTCGAGAAGGGCCGGAAAATTCCAGCGGGCTTTCGCAGAAACCGGAATCGCATCAGCGAGACCTGCCCGGTAAAATTCCTCCATGGCTTCGCCTGCCAGCTCTGCACCGTCAATTTTATTTACTGCAAAAACAACCGGTTTGTTTTTCAGCTCCCGCCGCATCAGGTCAATGAATGAGTAATCGAAAGAACTGAGATAGGGTGCTTCCAGAAGAACAATAATACCATCTGTTTCAGCCAGGTATGCCCTTGCTCTTTCGAGAATGGCGGACTCCAGCTGATCCGGGTTTTCTATATCGAGTCCGGGAGTATCAGATATTATAAAATGATAAGGATCACGGTGCACTTCTTCTTCAATGATATCGCGTGTAAGCCCCGATATCTGATCGGTTATGGCGCGCCTGTACCCGATCAGGGCATTGAGCAGAGTTGATTTTCCGGCATTCCTTCTGCCTGCAAGAGCAATTCTTTTCAGTTTAGACAAAGTTCCACCGCCTCCGTCAGTTCAGCGACGGGATTCTTTAAGAGCACGTTCCATTTCTTTTTTAGCAAACATTTCTTTTTCGTGCTCGCGCTTATCAGCCAGTTTGCGTCCGGTTCCGAGACCGAGGAGCAGTTTCACTTTTCCCCGGTCATTGAAGTACATTTTCAGAACGATCAGAGTCATTCTTTTCTCCCTGATCTGGGAGCTTAGTTTTATAATTTCCTTTTTTTTAAGGAGCAGCTGCCTGGTCCTTTTTTCTTCATGGTTGAAGTGGGAGGCATTTTCATAAGGCTCGATCCGAAGATTTATGACCGTCAGATTTCCTGCACTGTCCGGAACCACGTAAGCATCGTTAGGATCGGCTTTCCCCTGGCGCAGGCTCTTTACTTCTGTACCGGTAAGAACTATGCCTGCTTCAACTGTTTCAGTGATTTCATATTCCCGCCTTGCTCTGCGGTTTTCAATAACCCGGGGTCCGCTTTTTTTTTCAGTTTTTTTCTGGGCCATTTTTATATTTTTTTACTTTCGCAGATACTGAATTCCGTGCCTGAGAATAGTTTCCTTATCGGAATCTTCTGTCTGTGCATGATCCAGAATCAGAACCCGCCCGGATTCAAGCAGAAATTCAGTATTTCTTTTATTTTTAACGGATTCATCTATCAGCTCCGCTGCGTGAGAGAGGCTGCGGACTGCTGTACCGTTAATTCCATGAAGCAGGAGGTGTTTTCCTTCGTATCCACGATTAATCGGCAGAGGCAGTATTCTGTCAAGTATTACATATCTTTCCGGCAGAGACCCTTCCGAAAAACGGCTGAAGGCCAGCAGGTATTTCAGCCGTGCAGGAATTACCTCTCCGGCTTTCTCGGCATCTTCTATGTATTTCAGAGAAAGTTCCTGAAAAACCAGGCCGCCGCTGATCAGATAAGGAGTACCGGAAATCTGCTTTGGTATTCTGTAATCGGCGATCCTGTAATTCCCGAGTTTCATCCGCACCTTTTTTATTTCCTTCCCGCGAACCACTGTCAGATCCGCAACGGAACCGGAAGGCCGGAATTCACCCCTGCTATTCAGCATTATATAAGCTTCGGGCGGGATGCTGCCGTAAACCGGATGTTCTATGAGACCCGAACCGGACAGATTATGCCCTTCTGCAGATGCGATGGTGTCTCCTTTCTGCAGAACCGGATAAGCTTCTGAGTTACGGATCAGTCCTGACAGGAAGGCCCCTCCCCGTCCTGGTTTCAGACCGGCTTCGAGTTTTACTGTTTCATTAATAACGGGCACTGTGCGAAATCCTGGTTCCGGCAGAAAGGTCCGGAGCGGGTCGGTTTCATTTTCTATAGTCAGTTTTATACCGAGGCTGCTTTTATAACGGCTTATGAACTGATTGATAATCTGGTAGGGCAGAGCATAAGAGATTCCTTTTTCTTCGGAATGGCTGATCAGTATACCGGCAGCCTTATTCTCCAGAAAAACAGGGCTCCCTGGTTTAAGGTTTACGCCTTTCCCGCTGAGAATCATTACCGGAACCGGCGGTGAAAAATCTCCGCCAATGACTCCGTACTGTTCAAAGTATACTGTTGTTTCAGTATACGATGTCTGCGCCGGTCCCCCCGGCGAAACAACTTTCAGGCGTTCTCTTGACTTCAGAACCGTGTCTGTTTTCATGAATTCAGTAAAAGAAGCAGGGGCACCGCCGTTTTTATCTGAGACTTTTACCAGCAGAAGGCCTGTGACCGGATCTGCAGCCGAGGGGTTATCGGTTAAATCAAGGGGAACAGAAGATTCCTGTAAAAAGACAGTCGTGCCTGCAGAAAACTCAGGTATGCGGACCAGTATATTTTCTTTATCGATCCGCAGACCAGGAAGGTTTTCCGCTGAAACAGAATCAGTCCTCCAGGGCTGCCTCGTATCGGTATTTTCTGAAACGGAACGCAGAAGGATAATTCCGGGTCCGGTTCCTGATGAAGTGATGTTTCTTTCCTGTGCTTCCAGTCCGCCGGAAAGGAAAGTCAGGAATACTGCTCCTGCTGCGCACTTTGATAAATAATCTTTAATAAACACGGCCGTTCTCCTGGGGTCTGTAGCGCTCATTAATTCTGCGGTCTGTTTCGGCTGCATTCTCCCTTTCTATAACTATTTTCTCGCTTTGATTTATAAATTCTATTATAATCCTTCGTTCTGTTATATTTTTCCATTTGTCAGCAAAATCTTTAAGACTTCTTACTCT
>CAZQKZ010000026.1:20321-40855 GCA_964594095.1 uncultured Leptospiraceae bacterium
CGGTACACTATAAAACCTTTAAAAGATCCGAAATCCTTTACCGATGCATCGTCGAGAGCACCCAGAAACACAATATCCTGATCAGTTTCCAGATACAGCTGGTCAGCGACCCGGTATCTGTAACGGTACAGAGCGCTTATGTTTCCTCCGATTTCCGGATCCTCCATCTGGCTGAAATCCAGTCCGGCAAAGGCAAGTCCTCCGGACAGAAAATACGGTACAGTGGGGTCTGTGCTTTTCCTTTGGTAGGAATCTGCCCGCAGAGTTACGGTAAGCTCAGTGAGAACCCCTGCCCGCTTCACGGTCATTTTAGTATCCCCGGCAGTGAGCCCCCTGAGATAATCATTCAGAGTCACGGAACTGCCGCTCTGACCGATAAAACCCCTTTCATTCACAGCCATATCGCCGATCTTAAGGATTACATCCCCTTCCCGGAGCGGAGTGTAACCAGGGGCCAGCCGGGTTACGGCAAGCCCGTTTTCTCCTTCAGAAAGCAGATAGTACCTTCTTAAAAGCGGATTCGTAACCGGTGTTACTGCCGCCTCCAATACCGATTTACCATTGTAAGTGCCGTCCCCGATATCAGCCAGAAAACGCCGGATTTCACCTGCGTCTATGGCATAATGGGAACCCTTTTCCGGATAGGAACAGTAAACGGCTGCCAGTTTCTGATCTTTTAAAACTGCGCTGCCGCTTTTAACCGGGACAGAGCCTGGTTCCCTGAAATAGTAAAGATTTAGCATATCCGTATGACTGAAAACCGGCAGGTCCGTACGGACCGACTGGATTCGTTCATTAAATCTGGTTATTTTACCGGACCACCCGGTGACCCCTGTAAGTACCACTTCCTCCCCGGCCTGGGGAACAGAATCCGTCAGATCGTATCCGGTCAGACCGGACAGAACCTGCGGATCTTTTGGCTCAAGGATGGCAAGTCCGGAATCAAAACCTTTATACTTTACAGAGGCCTCTGTAACTGCCCCCGTAAGAGGGTTTCGGATTTCAAGATACACACTGTAACGGACAAGTTCCAGGTCGGTGAAAACCCAGTTTTTTCCCACTAACAGGGCGGTTCCTTCCATCTGTCTGGTTACGGGAATCCTCCAGGGAGCGGAGGGCTCTGTTACCCTTACCACACTTCTCAGATACAGAATTCCGGGAGCGTTCTCTGATGACCAGAGTTCTCCGGCTGCTGCGAAAAACAGGGAGATAATCGTAAAAATTATACTGATATTTTTTTTAAATAATGAATATGTCATAATGGCCTTTCAGTTTACAGGTGTTATTTCAATTATCGAATCCCAGTACAGAAAAAGTTGACCTTCCTGCAGCAGAATTCGGGATAATTTAAGAGATACACTGTATCTTCGGCCGTATTGAGCAGAATTATCTAATCTAAGTGAGTAAAACTGGGGTTCAGTCAGCAGAAGCCTTACTTCTCCGGCTGGTTTTCCCTGGAAGCATTCGAGTACCCCTTCTGCTGAAAACCTTCTGTCTCCGGTCAGACGGACCGGTTCTGCAGTAAAACGGAACGGACACTGGGATCCGAAATGATACACCTGACCAGGTTTTATCATTTCCTGAAACACCGGCAGGTCCGATTCACTGTAACCGCCTGAATTATACACTGCTATCAGATCGGGCAGCACCGCCGATACCCTTGACGGATGAAAGTATTCTGACTCATTTTTGTCAAAAAAATGCTTCTGCATAAGATAAAGCCACGGGTTCCTGTACTCCAGCTGGTGGACCTGCCAGTAGGCAAAAGGTCCTTTGAGAGTCATACCGGATCCTGCAAGACGCAGAGTTCCTTTTAAAAGCCGGCCCTTTTTCATGGCTCCCAGAAAAGAAGCAGCGGGCCTGTCGGCCTCTGTAATCACAGCGATGCTGAAACGGTTTCTGTATTCGTCTCCAAGACAGGTAATGTACAGACGGAAAACCGGCATTCCCTGGTAAAGCTCCGGACCCTCGCCTTTTTCCAGCGGACACTGGTCCCCGAATGTATATCTTCCCTCAGGCAGAATTTCGGCAAGCGCTGCTTTTCTTTCGAAAAAAGCATTATGATCTGCTGGATTCCATGTATTTTTTTCGGAAAAAAATAATTTAAGCTCTTCCGCCGGAAATTCTTTAGTATTAAAATTTTCTTTATTTTGTTTTGAAAATTCCTGAGGGCCAGGGATGGTCTCCAGAATTCCTGAAGAACCGCTGCTTCCTGATTCCTGAGGATGCACCGGATTTCCGGCATATAACACGAGCAGCAGAGCTGTAAAAGTAAATCTCAGTTTAGTCATAAAAAATTCCTCCCTGATCTCAGATTCCGGCTGAACCGGAAACCGGATTGGCCGCAGGTGCACCGATGGTACCGCTCAGTCCGAAACAGACCTGGGGCTGAAAAGATCCGCCACCCAGCATCAGATACATTCCGTATACAGACGGATTCACATTTTCCAGCCCGCTTACCGGAGTAAGGCACATTGTGCCATTCAGAGGGCTCCTGGTAAATTCGGGGGCCAGCTTTCCGCCTGCCTTAATCTGAATGGTAAACAGATTTGATTTTAAAGAAGAATTGTCAATGGAATAGGACCCCTGTTTCATAGTAACAATGAGCTGAAGCCGTTCGATGATCAGGTCAGACGCATTCAGAGGCAGAGGAATCCCTGCCGGAAAGGAAGTGAAAGAGGCTTTGTTCGCATTAATTGTGACTGTTCCGTCATACTGATCAGCGGGTTTCAGATAATTTTTCAGATCTGTAATAATCTCCAGAGCACCTGCCTCAAGACCTGTACCACTCAGCTGCAGACGGAAAGTATCGAAGAACAGCTCTCCCTTTAAGGAACCCGGAATCAGACGGAGCAGGCTCACATCGATAATGGCTTCCTGTGCATTCAGTTTTGTACCGTCCCTTGTGACCATCACTGCATTCCGGAGCCGGCTTTCTCCAAAGAGGCTCAGATTCAGGGATGAATACTGAATTTTCACGGGATTATTTTCTGAATTCAGAACAGATCTTACTATATTTTCATATGGAAATAATATTATAAAAAATATTGCAAAACTGACAGCTGCAGCAGCTAAAGTATACATCTTCTGCCGCAGATCAAGAAACACGGTTTTACCTGCTTCTTCGGTATCAGTTTCTGTCAGATCAGAGGCAAAGAGGATTTCTTCCGCACTTTCAGGAGCCTCGGTAAACTCTTCCTCTGTTTCAGGTTCTTCGGTTTTTCGGAAAAAACGGGCCATCACTTACCTCCCTGTCTGGGTCTGTTCAGAGTAAGAGTTACAGTTACATCATAGATATCCCGGTCCGGCAGAGACCTTCGGAGATTCAGTTTGCCCACTTTCGCGTTTACACTTCGCTCAAATTCGATATCATGGAGAAAATCCACAGTGCTGTTCAGTGTAATTCCCCGCATAATGACTTCGATCACCAGACGCTCCTCTCTCTGGCTGATGTTCTCCACTCTTTCCCGGATATCAGCTTTGAGATTGTTTCGCTCAAGACGGGTAAAAACGGCGGATTTCATGGCATTTATATCCGTGACCTGACCTTTTGCAGCCGGCAGTGATTCAATGGTTCCTTTTAGTCTCTGCAGGGTCTGGAGATCGGCCCTTGCCTGCTCTGTTTCCTCACTTAAGGAACGGCGCTTTTCGTAAACAGCTTTGCCCCCTGCCAAAAGCAGAACTAAAAGCAGAAGCCCCCCCCCCGCCGATACAAAGAGTTTTTCCCTGGGATTCAGTCTGCTGAAAAAATTCAACTGCAGTCCCTCCCTGCTGATCCTTTATTTTCTTTGATAATAAGATTTATTTTTACTCTTACCTTCCTGTCAGCTCTGGCTTCACTTTTCACTTCGGTCCGGCTGAAAACCGGACTTTCACGCAGACTGTTTTCGAGATTCGTTACATCGGTAAGCCGGTCCATTTCCGCCTCGATTTCCACATCCTTTTCATCAAACCGGACGGAGCTTAGTTTGAAAGGAACTGAAGAATCCGGCATCCTGTCGGAAATTTCTTTCATTATCTGGAGAACGCTTGCGGATTCTGTCTGGTTAAGATGCGAAGAAAGCCGCTCTGTGCAGATTCTTTTTGCTTCGGTTACCGGATCGCCGTTCGGATTCACTCCGGGTATGGATGAGGAAATCTCAGTGGCTGCTTTTTTCAGAGAGGCCAGTTCAGACCGGTCTCTGATCAGTCCTGCAAAAAAAGCAAGTATAAGGAAAAGAACACCGGCTGCAGTCAGTACTCCCGGATACCGAAGTGATTCAGGTTTAAATTCCCCCCGCCGCAGAGTGCGGCCAAAAGGAGCTGACAGGAAATCAGTACGGTCCGCTGAATTCAGTCTGTAGTGACGGAAAATTCCTGCAGCAGTAATAAAGGCTGATGGGTTCGGAATCCTGTGGTCGGAAAAATCATACATTCCCGAAGGAATTCCGAAATACTCAGTGAGGAATTCCTGAGCTCCTTCTGTCCATGAGCCGGAAAGATACAGAATATCGGGATCTCCCCGGTCTGCGGTAAGAAGAGTGCGTTCGGCTTCCGCAGCAAGGTCAGACCAGTATTCCCTTATTTTTTTATGAAGATCTGCAAATTGTTTTTTTGTAACACCATCCGGCCTGAGGGAAAGATCCGGTGATTCCTCTGCAATGTTTATATCGGCAGCGGCAAGGATACTCTCAGCTTCCGTTTCGTCCGTTTTCAGAATTTCGGCAGCTAAACTGCGAATGCCTTCAGTTCCGTACGGAATGCTCCTTGTATAAACAAGCCTGCCGGATTCAGTAATATTCAGAATCGTGCCGGTTTTTCCGAAATGAATCTGAAGAACCAGCTGCGCCGTTTCATCCTCTGACGGTGGCAGTAAGGCTGCCAGTGCTGCGGATTCCGGCACAAGAAGAACCGGGCTGAATTCATCTGTTTCCGGTAACAGAGAAACCCGGTCTCTGAGCACCTGGTGAAGGGCTCCGTAACCAATGACCTCCGATTCAGAATCACCAATGCGGCTGATGCAGGACACCACTTCAGTTTCTTCGAGACCAACCGGGAGCACCCCTTCCGCTTCAAAAGGGAGGATTTCCCTGATTTTACTTTTCTGAACGGCAGGAATAATAAGATTTCTGATGAATAGACCTGAATCTGGGATTGACAGCAGAATCTTTCTGACTCCGGGAAAATGAAACCGGAGTGAATCCTCAAGGTGATCTGCAGGGAAAGAAACTGCTTTTTTAACCTCAAAACCGGCAGGAGTCACTTCATAGTGCACTGCTCTTACATCTGCAGTCCCCGCGTCGAGACTGAGCACATCTTCTTTGAAAAGCTGCAGGAAGAGATTTCTGAGATTCGGGATTTCCATTTATTCCTCAGTATACTGAATTACAAGATCCAGAGTCTTGTCATACAGTGCCATCACTTTTCGGATCACAGGTTTATATTTCCCCGATGAATTTCGGGGTACTATGGCACCGATTCCGATAACCCGGTAATACCTTCCCTGGGTTTTCAGCAGACCTGTTTTTTCACCGGAACCTATGATTTCATCATACAATGTGATGCCCGATGAGGTCTGGATCTGAAGTTCAGGCAGGCCTTTCAGCAGCTGGATGTTTTTTATATAGGTTCCGTTTTCATTCCTGAGTTTCAGGATGGCCTTAGCTGCCTCTGGTGTCATGAAATCAGACATACTCATCAGCACATGATAACGGGCTGCATTCACATTGATCCTGTCATCCCGGTCTTTGGCAGGGCTGTAAAAGGCAGTCAGATTGTTTAAAGGAATCCAGTCGTCCTTTGTAATAAAGGATTTTTCCTCTTCGGAAAGGAACCGGAGTTCTTCCTGATTTTTTTCCCAGTCAGGCGGGGCCCTTACAGAAAGAAGGTCAGAATATTTAATGTCTTTAATAAGACCTGCCTCAGAAAGGGAGTACATCTGATCATTTTTTATTTTGATTACCGGATTCAGGGAGCTGTAGTACTCGCGTTCTCCGCCGTCCCCCTCTGTAAGATGGTTTTCATCGATCCAGTCAATCAGAGAATCCACTCCGGAAACCGGCAGGTTATAAAAAGCAAAAAGCCTTTCAGTAATGCCGCGGTATCTGGTATTGGGTTCATCGTCAAAAGCCCTGACCAGATAATTCAGATTGATTTTTCCGTCTTCAGGAATAATCCGGTAGGATATTGTACACTTTGGTTTACAGTCTTCCACCGGAATGTCGGGAGGATTAAAGGCAAACCCGGATTCATACAGAACATCTTCCGGAGCACTTTTAAGAGCAGTCATACCAGCCCGCAGACCTGCCTGACCCAGAAGCCTGGCCCGCAGACCCTGGGAAAGTGCCTCGGCGGAGGCAAACTGCTGGTGAGACTCAGCGAAATAACGGATCGCGATTGTATTGGTTGTGATCCCAAGCATCATTACGAGCATCACCACAAGGGCACCTTTTCTGCTGCTTTGTCTGTTCCGTATTTTCAGAAAATCACCTCTGCCTTCTGCCTGTATTTGTGGCTGCCATCGTTTCAAAAACTTCGGTCCTTGGTCCGATCTTCACCTTTAACTGAATGCGGACCAGCAGTGGAAGCCTTTTATTCCGGTCCGTACTCCAGGTATCAAACCATTCGCCAGTTCCCGGAGAATAAAAAAAAGCAAGCGACAGAACATCCGTCAGAAGTACATGGTGGCTTCCTCCCTGGCCCGGGTCCTCGTCCACATGCATATCTTCTCTTTTCATTAATGAGCCGGTCTCTTTATCGAGATAAAAAGATACCTCCCTGATTTCAGGCAGACCGATTTCCTCGGTTCCTGGCTGTGATGCGGCCAGGGTCAGTACATCGTTTCGTTCATCATCGGATCCGTTGTTCCGACCGAAAAACACAAGCCGTCCGGAATTTTCATTATAATATGCCATCGCAATTGTGGAACGAATATTCTCAAGGGCAAGCACAGCAGAAGATTTATCGGTCAGAGTTTTTCGGCTTTCTTTAATAATATTACTTACACTGAAATAAATGCCGAACATCATACTGAAAAGAACGGACAGTACAAGGATAACCAGAGAGAGTTCCACAAGCGTAAAGCCCTTTCTGAGCGGAGGTCCGCCACGCAGAAAGCACTTCCTTTTTTTTTCGGATGAGGAATTCATCAGAATTTACTTCCGGTTTCTTTAATAGTTTCCACAGAATATACTCCCTCGGGTGCGTTTCCCCTTGGATAAGTGATTTCTATACGGATTTTATAAACAGGTACCATAGCCCCTGTCTGTGTGGAAGCTGACTGACCTGCCTTTTCCCTCTGGCTTCCTTCATTCTGAACAGCCGGGGGAAGAAGGTCTGCAAGCATTGTTTCTGCATTCCCGCCTGCCTGACCTGCGTATTCTGCAAGATCTATAGTCTCCTCGCGGATACTGAGTTTGTAGGAATAACCGGAATAAGCGCCGAATTCATCTCCGAAATTTCCGGTTTCATCTGCCGGTGTGATGGCGGCAGAGGCCAGGATCTGTGTCATTTTTGCAGAAGCCAGAGTATAAGCAAGGGATATCCGGTCGGCCTCCATTCGGATGCGCATGGATTCCGTAACCATATACAGAACACTGAAGAGAAGCACAGAAGCAGCAGAAACGGCAAGACCTGCTTCCAGTATGGTGAATCCTTCTCTTAATTTATTATTTTTAATTTTCATTACTGAGTAAGATCCTCTCTCCAGGACGGCTTTTCGAGAGTTACAGGCTGTTCCCCGTTCATTACCGCCGCCTTTCCCAGATATTTACGATAATGCACTGTTTTTGCAACATCGCCGCCTGATCCTATAAACACCGCAAAGTCCTCAGCATAGGGAGAAAAGGGCACAAGGACTTTGCCTTCTTCGCGAACGCTTCCGGTACCAAGCTGCAGCTTTACAATCGACTGAAAAGTTCCCAGTTTATATGGATTTAAAATATAATTTTTTTTAACTTCAGATTCCTCTCCGTCCGCAGGTGCCTGATCTGACGGGGAACGGTCTATCCGGTATGCTTCATAACTGTTGCTGTCAATATCAATCTCAAAGTACACAGGCTGATTGGAACCCACTGCGGCGCGTCTGGCAAAACTGAGTGCCTGAGCCAGTTTTTCGGCTTCCCCTTCCGATGTATTTAAAATCGAAAGGCTGCTGATTATGGATATAAGTATCCCCATAATCACCGAAATCACAAGAATGACCGTAGCCATTTCCACAATGGTGAGCCCCTTCCGGATACTCACCATTGCAGCTTTAAGATTAATTTTCTTTGGCACCGGAAAGCCAGGATGGCCAGGTGGAGGAGTCTGTAAGCATGAAGTCTGCATTCTGACCGGCCCCTCCCGGAGAACCGTCCGCACCATTGGAGCAGATCTGACGGGATCCGTCTGCACCGGAACAGATGAAATAAGGCTTATTCCAGGGGTCCAGAACCAGTTTTTTATCAATGGGTCTCCAGTTCGGATTTTCTTCACTTTTTTTAGTAAGGACCTCAAGGTCATTTCCTTCCGGAATAGGTTCATGATCAAACTCATAACGTTCCCAGGCCATCTGCAGCTGTTTAGAAGAGCTCTGAACAGCAAGTCTCTTGGCATCGTCTGTAATACCGAAATCAAGCGATGTATATACAATTCCCATAATCACACCAAGTACAAGAATCACAATCGCCAGTTCCACTAAGGTTAGCCCTTTTCGCAGGCTTTTTCTGCGCGCAAAACGCAGCCGAATTAAATGAGCATTCTTTGTCATAGGTTTATAATTACATCTGCATCTGCTTTGTCAAGCCGTACATCGGCAGCAGAATGGCAGCCATAATGACAGCAATCATCAGACCCATAAAAATCATCATGGCCGGCTCCAGAAGTGAAGAAAGTTTCTGGATGGAGGAATCCACCTCATTTTCAAGCATATCCGCTACTTTGCCCACCATATCGGGTATACTGTCGGAAAGCTCTCCGGCGGAGAGCATACCAAGCACCATCTGATTCATGATCACTGAGCTTTTCATGGCATCGGTCAGCCTGGTTCCTTCCTTGATCCGCTCAATGGCCTGGCTGATTTCAGCTGCAAAAATACCGTGATCTACAATTTTACTTACAATTAAAAGTGCAGAGAGAAGTGGCACCCTGCTCTGCAGCATCACCCCGAGGTTTCTTGTAAAACGGGCAAGCAGAATCTTCCTTATAAAGTTTCCGATCAAAGGCTGCCGCAGCAGAAACTTTTCATAGACAGGTCTTCCTTTTTCAGATTTTTTCCAGTCGAGAAAAAGATACAGCAGCGCACCGAAAATCAGTGAGGTGAACAGAAAGCGGACCGGTGTCAGAAGGGAAGAAACGGCCATCACTGCTTTTGTAATAAAAGGCAGTTCCGCATCCATCTGTACAAAGAGCTCCTGGATCTGCGGGAATACCACTCCCAGTAAAAAAAGAAGGATTGCCCCCAGCAGTATGATCATCACCATAGGGTAAAACATAGCTGTGGTTACTTTGTTTTTTAGTTTCTGGTTTGAATCCTCAAGATCAGCAAGGCGCAGCAGAGATTTCTCGTAGGTTCCTGTCTGTTCTCCCACCGAAACAAGATTATGATACACAGGCGGAAAAATCGCAGGATGCTTTTTCATAGCATCGGAGAGGCTGGTACCTTCCATAACTGCGGTCCTGATTTCCATCAGAGCTTTTCGCAGATAGATATTTTCCGTCTGTTCAATGATATTTGCAAGGGAACGGTCAAGAGGAAGACCTGCATCCAGAAGTGTGCCCAGCTGCCTGGAGAAAAGTCCCACATCTTTCCGGGGAACGCGGTAAAGCAGAGATGAAAGAAAAGGAAATAATTCGCGCTCTTTTTTTTCGGAATCTTCGGTAAGTTTTTTTACTGCATATCCCCTTGCCTTAAGAGCTTTCCGGGCAGTGGCAGCGGACGGAGCATTGATGATACCGCGGTGTTCTGCCTGTCTGCGGTCTGTGGCTGTGTATCGGTAAACAGGCATACTCAGGTAACCCGCATTACTTCTGCTATTGTGGTGATACCCTGTGCAACCTTCCTTCTTCCGTCAGCCGTAAGGGTCACCATATTCCGCTCAATTGCGATTCTGCGGAGATCCTCAGAATCCTTTCCCTGGATCACCGCCCTCTGAATTTCTTCGTCCATTTTCATGAGTTCATAAATACCGGTACGGCCGCGGTACCCTGTACCCCCGCACTGTTCACAGCCCCCTCCCTCCCAGACAGTTCCCTGCGGAAGCTCACCTGGTTTAAAGCCAACGGCAGCTGCATCTTTAGGGGAGAGCTTTACCGGCTTCTTGCAGGACTGACAGATCACCCTGACGAGCCGCTGTGCGAGAACCGCCCGAACCGTACTGGTGATTAAATAGGGCTCTACCCCCATGTCCACCAGACGGGTGACCGCGGACGGGGCATCATTCGTATGCAGTGTGGAAAGAACCAGGTGACCGGTGAGGGATGCCTGGATAGCGATTCTGGCAGTTTCCTGATCGCGGATCTCCCCGACCATGATAACATCAGGGTCCTGACGCAGCATTGCCCTCAATGCTGCCGCAAATGTAAGCCCGACTTTTTCCTGCATCTGCATCTGGGAGATTCCGTCGATTTCATATTCCACAGGATCTTCCGCAGTCAGTATGTTCCTTTCTTCCTGGTTTAAATCAGAAAGACAAGCATAAAGACTTGTGGTTTTACCGGATCCGGTAGGCCCTGTAACCAGGAATATTCCGTTTGGTTCCTGAATGATTTTTTCAAGATCCTCAAGCATTTCGGCGGATAAACCTAAATTTTTTAGACTGTATGTCTGATCGGATTTATTCAGAAGACGCATCACCACCCGTTCCCCGTATCGGGTGGGAATCGTGGACACCCGGATATCCACATCCTTCCCGGAAATCTTAAGTTTGATGCGTCCGTCCTGAGGAAGTCGTGCTTCGGCGATGTTCAGGTTCGCCATAATTTTAATACGCGAAACAAGACCGGCATGGGCTGCCTTGGGAGGGGTGAGTCTCCGGTGCAGTACTCCGTCGATCCTGTAACGCACATCAAGATGTTTTTCATAAGGTTCAAGATGTATATCGGAGGCCCTTTCGCGTACCCCTGCAGAGAGGATCGCATTCACCATCCGGATGATAGGGGCCTCATTAGAGAGATCCATATCTTCATTCAGAGAGTCGAGGTCTGTAAACTCATCCCCCATTCCGTCCATCAGCTGCTGTGCTGCATGCTCTGCCTTATCAAAATATGTCTGAATAATCCGGTTGATTTCTGATTCAGGCACCACTGTCCACTGAATCCGGAAACCCGGCAGAAACAACCGCAGGTCATCCATAGAATGCAGATCCGAGGGGTCATGTACCGCAGCATGAATGATATTCCCTTTCAGAGATACAGGAACAATAGACGATTTCCTTAGGAATTCCAGAGGTATTTTCTGAAACTCTTCATGGTCTTTGAAATCCAGCTTTGTTTCGAAGGGAAATCCGTAACGGGAAGCGATGATGCGAAGCAGGCTTTCTTCGTCTGAAAACCCTTTTTTCATTACAATCTGTTCGAGTCTGAGGGAGGATTTTTCCCGGATTTTCCTGACTTCTTTCAGTGTCTCCTGATTCAGTATCCCTTCATCCAGAAGCACTTTTTCAAGATCGGGTAATCTGGCGGATCTGCTCTGCATTATAACCTCTGTATCAGCCTGATCGCTGCTCCTTAAAAGACACGGGAATCATTCCCTGCCTTCACGGGGAGCCGCCTTTTCCGGCCAAAGACGAGTGTCGTCATAACGATCGCGGGAGCTCCGGATCTGTTCAGTTCTTTTGTAGCGGCTGACTCTGTCTGCTTCCTCGCGGTTTTCAAGTAAATGCGGTGTTATGAATACCATAAGGTTGGTTTTTCTGACTGACAGGGTGGTTCTTCTGAAAAGAAATCCTATCAGCGGAATATCTCCCAGAAGGGGAACCTTTTTGACTGCCTGAAGCCTTTCAGTAGAGACCAGGCCTCCGATCACAATCGTTTGTTTATTGTCTACAGTTACATAAGTTTTAATATTGCGCTTATTAAATACCGGATTCGTGTTACCCGTTGCCCCCCCCTCTATATTCGTTACTTCAGAGTACAGATCGAGTGATACCCGGTCATCCGCACTTACATGAGGGGTGAATTTCAGCTTGATTCCGGAAGGACGGTATTCAAAAGAGTTGATGGTGGCTGTATTGTCGCCGCCACCTGAGGTGCGGGACTGGGTCTGGACCGGAACATCCTGACCAACATTGATTTCTGCTTCCTGGTTGTCCAGAGTCAGAACCTGAGGAGCAGACAGTACATTGAAATTCTGATTGGTAACATTTGCATTGAAAATGGTCATCAGGTCCCCGCCCTGCTGCAGAAAACCAAGGCTGAAACCGGAAAGGGTATTCAGTCCGCTTACCCGTCCTGATGTCGGATCAATGAGATTCCCTTCGGCCGCCAGTCCGGAATTGAACTGTGAATGACCGAAATCCGCCCCCTGATACTTCCAGTCGATACCGAAGTCATTCAGATTGGATGAGGTGACTTCGGCAACCAGGACTTCCAGAAGAATCTGCCTGCGGTTCTGGTCCATAAACTCTATGATTCTTTTGATTTCTGCCCATTCGGCTGCAGAGGCCGTTACAATCAGGGTATTGGATTCTACATGGGAAACAGCTTTGATTTTTTCCTGTCCGCTGGGCCTGGGAGCCGCCTGAGCCTTCCGGGCAGGATCACCCTCCGCCCCTTCCGCTGCCGCCGGAGCTTCCGGCATATCGAGCTTTACGAGTACTTTTGCAATGCTTTCTGCGGGCAGATTTTTTACCCGGTAGAAATGAGTGGAGTTACCGGAACCTCCGGGAAGACCAGGGATTCCCTCAGCAGGAGCCAGCTCTGCAATGAGAGCCAGAGCCCGCTCAATTACCGGAGCATAACCCGTGAGAATCAGTGCATTGGAATCGTTATAGGTGGCGATTTTAGTTTCGTTTCCGAGGATTCCCCTTAAAAATGCCGACATCTCATTCAGACTTACAGAAGCAGGCAGCCGGATAACTTTTGTGACCACACCTGCGGGATCTGATTTGTCGTCAGGTGCCACAGGCATGACCCTTGTGGTAGCCTTGTCCTGAGGAAGCACTTTTATGAGATTGGGCTCCTCCACTACAGCAAAACCCCTCGCCTCGAGAACCTGCTTCATGAAATCGCCGGCTTCGGAAACAGCAATGTTTTTATGACTGATTACCGTGATTTTTCCTTTGATGGTTTCGTCGATGAGGATGTTTTTTCTGGCAATCTGGGCCATAGTTTTCAGAAAGTCTTTGATTTCGATATCCCTGAATTCAGGCCGGAAATATCCTTTGGGAATTCTTTCCTGTGCTGAAACAGGTGCAGTAAATAAAAGAACTAAAATTACAGAGAGAACGATTTTTTTATGTAATGATTTATACTTTTGCATAAAAATGCGTGTTTTCCGGATTGTATAAACCACTGTTTCATTCCTCTTTTAATAAGGCAAGTAATTACTGGATAAGAATTTCATAAGGGAGAATCTTTCCTGCCCTTTCAATATCGACCGTTATCCGGCTGGCAGTGGAAAGACTCTGGTAAAATTCAATCATTCTCTGGGTATTTTCCATCGGCTGACCATTGATGCGGCGGAGAATATCTCCGGATCTGAGACCAAGTTCATAAAGAAAATTATTATCGGGAACCAGAATAAACTGCAGACCCAGGATTTTATCTCCCCGCATAAAGGGAGTGAATTTGTTTTTATAAAGCTCGGACTGGTCCCTGGTGAGAGCAAGCAGCTTATCCCTGCTGAGGGTGATTTTTGTGGCATCTTTTGAGGAAGGTGGTTCGCCTGATTCCCCGGATGCTGTGCCGTTCTGGGCTGTTTCGGGCGGAAGAGCAAGCTTTGCCCTTAGTTCGGAGGTTTTTTCTCCTACTTTTACAAGGAGGGAGACCGGGCCCCTTTTTACACGGACAGAATCAGCATAAATTGCATGGATTACATAGCCGACCACTGTCTGACCGATTTTATATTCATTGGCATCCTGTTCCCCTTCAATCTGAACGGCAGCCCTTGCCCAGGAGCGGTCCCCGGCCAGAACCCCAACCAGTATAAATTCACCCAGTTTTTCTTCGGGTGCTTCCTCTGCAGCCTCCTGGGAGGCACTCCTTTCCCGAAACAGATTACCGGTAACAAATGAATAAAAAGTTTCTTTGGGCTGGAAAGGTCTCCCGGAAACCGGTGCTCTTGATTTTACAGGTAAAACTGCCCCTGCATTTCCATTCCCCTGCCAGAAAACGGATATCAGTACACTCAGAAAAAAAGCTGCGGCAAAACCGAGAAAAATCCCGGCGGCCAGCGAAATACGGTATACGTTTTTCTGAATATAAAGAAGCAGTTCAGTCATAGATTATGGTATCCGGGAAACAACCTCATCCTTTTTCTTTTCGAGCTGTGCTGTTGGTATGATTTCTTTAAGCTGCATTGCCATCATTGGATTGATGGGCTTCTGCATTCTGCGCACTTCAAAGTGGAGGTGTGGTCCGGTGGCCGAGCCGGTCCGTCCGACTTCTGCCACTTTCTGGCCCTGTTTTACGATATCCCCTGCATTCACAAGGTTGGCTCTGTTATGGGCATAAACAGTGATATATCCCTCGGTATGCCTTACAAATACCACGTTTCCGTATCCTCCCATTCTGCCGGAAATAATCACAATTCCGTCCCGTGCAGCGTGAATGGGAGTACCCATAGGTGCTCCCACATCGATTCCTCTGTGAAACTGGCGGGTGGAACGCAGGAAAGGATTGCGCCTTGTGCCGTACTGGGAAGTGATCCGGCCTTCTCCGATCGGCCACTTAAAAAGCGGTGCATATGTATAACCGGCGGGCAGAGCTTTGCTTTCTCCTACTTTGATTCTCTGACCAGGGCTGATGACAGATTTTGCATTCATGCCGTTCAGACTATAAAGAGTATTAATATTTATTCTATAGCGTTTTGCTATTCCGTAAAGACTGTCTCCTTTGGAAACAGTATGATACCTCGCAGTGGCAACAGGAGCCACTTTAGTTTCCTCTGCCCTGCTGATCAGAAGCTCCTCACCAATATACAGAGGACGTTCCGTAAGCTCGGGATTATTTCTTACAATACTCTCAGGCGTTACTTCATACTGTCTGCTGATTGCATAGATAGTATCTCCCGTTCTGACTTCATGAGTCTGAAAGGCACTGAGCTGTTCTTCCTGTGAGTCGCTGCTTATGTTTGAAAAACTCGCTGCTCCGTCCTCTTCCTGCGCAGCCTTCTCCTTCAGGATTCTGCTGTTGGTTCTGAGGAATGTATTCAGTTTATCCTGGTCCACATCTATTCTGTTTCCGGACTGAAGCCGCTGAAAGTACTTTTCAATTTCACGGTCGATCTCATCACCTTCTTCAGATGATTTATTAAAAAAACTGACTGCTGCCGTTTCAGGCATTTCCACTGCGGGGGTATTGTAAGTCTGGTTCACTGACCTTGCAGACAGGTGAATGAAGACCGGAATGAAGAACATGGCCGCTGTCACCGCATAAAGCCGGATGTAATGATATTTTGTTACGTTTCTTTTTTCTCTTACGGACTGCATAGTCATAGTATCGTCACCAGGATAATGGATTCTGAAGCATAAGGTATCAGGGAGATGCCTGGATTACTGGTTTGCCATCTTCAGACTTCAGCATCTGCTCCAGTCGGGAGGAAATCTGCTGTATAAAATACGCAGAATCCTCCGCTGCATCTTCCTTAGGCTTTGAGGAAAGAATCTCCTCAAAAAAAACATAGAGTATAATTCTCCCCTGAGCCTGTTCCCGGCTTTCTTTTGCGGAATAGCCTTTTACCCGGAACCAGTCACTGCCGGCCTCGGTCCATATTCGGATTTTTTCACCTTTTTTAAAATAGAGGGGCTGCCTGCCGGCTTCCGTACCAGCAAAATGTTCCGAAGGCAGATCCATTAGGGCAGTGAAGGTCCGTTCAGAGAGTTCCCTGTTCCAGGCCGCAGAGTTTTCCGGGGTTACAGGAGCCGAAGCACAGGAAAAAAGCACCAGTGGTAAAAAAAATAACGTCAGGAACCATTTCAGCACAGGTCAAAGTATTCCGGCACTGAGTTTCTGACAAGCTTTTCTGTTTTTTGGGCGAATATCCGTTTTTTTTTGCGCAAAATGTTTTTTTTTTACCTGTAGTAATTATGAAATACGCAAGAGTTTATTCTGTGCTGAGCCTGCAGTCGGGACATGGTTTTCATAAAATCACTGCAGAAACCACAATCCGCAGAGGTATTCCGAATTTTGCCATAAGCGGAATGAGCAAAGGTTCCTCTAAAGACACCTCAGAAAGAGTGAGGTCAGCGCTGAGTTCTTCCGGTTTGGAATCCCCTTACATGGCAGTTCATGTGAATCTGTTCCCGGCCGATCTGCGAAAAAGAGGGGCCAGCCTGGATTTACCGGTTGCTGTATCGGTTATGGCCGCCGCTGACCCGAACCTGATCGATCAGCAGTATCTGACCCCGGAAACCATCTTTATCGGAGAGCTCACAATTTCCGGAGAGATCCTGCCTGTGAGGGGACTTCCTGCTATGATTTCCAGATCTGCCGAAAACGGGATCCGTACTGTAATTACAAGTATACCTGAAGATTTTCATCCCTCGTCTGCGGGCGAAATCCGAATACTCCACGCAGACAGCCTTAGTGAACTGTTTCAACTGATCCATTCCCCGGCGCAGTGGCATACCCACCAGCCTGTATCTTCTGTAAAAGCCCCTGACGTGAACCACTATACATCATCCCGAATACACCTGATCCATGAATTCCAGCATCTGCGTTTTTCAGAGGAGGTGCTTTCTGCGGCAGAGATGGCTGCTTCCGGATGGCATTCCCTTCTGATGGTTGGTCCTCCAGGTACAGGTAAGAGCAGTCTTGCTGTTCTTCTGCATCGGCTCCTGCCGGACCCGGATCCGGCGGAATCACAGGAAATTCTTGCTGCGATGCATATGTTTGCTGATTCTGAATCCGCTTCAGTTAATAAAAGGCCTTTTCGTTCGCCTCACCACTCTGTATCGGCTGCCGGCCTGATCGGAGGGGGTACCCCGCCTGTTCCGGGGGAAATCACCAGAGCCCATAAAGGAATCCTGTTTCTTGATGAAATGGCTGAGTTCCACCAGAGAATCCTTCAGGACCTCAGGGAACCGATGCAGAATCACTTTGTAAAAATTGCCAGGTTTGCAGAATCAGTATCCCTGCCCTCTGATTTCCTGCTGGTTGGAGCAGCCAATCCCTGTCCCTGCGGGTATCTGGGTGATCCGGTGCACTCCTGTTCCTGTACTGCCGCACAGACAGGCCGCTACAGAAGCAGACTGGCAGGTCCCCTGAGAGACAGAATTGATATAGAAATCAGAGTAGTTCTTACAGAAAACGGCGTTTCTTTCTCGGAAAACAATCTGCACAGAATCGAAACAGCTCTGAAAATGCAGGAGAAAAGATACAGAGAATCGGACTTTCGTTTTAACGGCCAGGTTCCGGCTGATGCAGCAGATCGCTTTCTGCAGCTTCGGGAGGAAACGGAAAAAGAACTGCGTAATATCATTCAGAGCCGGGGACTCAGTCACAGAAAGATATTATCAGTAAGGCGGATGGCCAGGACCTGTGCGGACCTGGCCGGTTCCACTTTCATTCGCGTGGAAGATATCCGGAAAGCTGCCTGCTTTCTGGATCTGGATGATATCTGGATACACTGAAATATAGAATTTTTCTGCCTTATTTAGACAGAAAATGGGATAACTCCATTGCAATACGATTGATTGCAAATTCCATATACTGTTTATCCGCTACCTTTTTTTTGTAAGTTCCCAGATCTCTGGGAGAGTCGTCTGTTCTGCCGATCTTCTTCAGAAGAACCGGATCCGGTCCGTACCTGCGATCGGCGATTCCTTCCGGAATTACCTGCCTTGCTGTTTTCATTGATACATCCCTGTATTTTCATAATTGGTCCATCCGTGGACTTCTAATAATGAATCGACTGTACCGTTTATTTCCTGATACCTTTTTCAGGTCAAATACATATGTACAGTAAAAAAAACTCGTCTAGGAGGGGAAATGGGTCATAATCAGAAGGAAAATTCTCATAAAAAATCTCATTATGTCGCTTTAAATTTTCTTTATTTCAGGGGGCATTTCAGTTTTCTGGCAATATGAAAGCAGGGGGAGGTCTGAATGCCGAACAGGCAGAAGCAGTAAGGTCCGTTTACGGCCCCCTTCTTATTTTTGCGGGCGCAGGCTCCGGGAAAACAAGGGTAATCACCCACCGGATCAAACACATGGTATCTCAGGGTATTCCTGCTTCCTCAATTATAGCGGTAACCTTTACAAACAAAAGCGCCCGCGAAATGAAAGAACGCCTCAGATCAATGATGCACAGCCGGGAAATGAGGGGAATGATCGTTTCCACATTTCATTCTCTGGGAAACCGGATTCTTCAGAAAGAAATCCACCTGCTGCCCGGCTACAGACATCCGTTCAGCATTCTTTCCCCTGAAGATTCCCTTCAGATTTTAAGCGATATTTATAAAGCTCACAAACTGGATCATACAGAAGTCAAAAAGGACGGAATGGCCTTTCATATCAGTATGGCTAAGAATTCCCGGATGGATTTCTATGAATACGGAGAAAAGAACCGTCCGGCCGGTTACTCTCCTGAAATCTTTGAATCCGTTGCATCCGAATACAAAAAAAGATTAAACAGTCTGAATGCAGTGGACTTTGATGATCTGATTCTGCTTCCTCCGGAAATCTTCCGTCAGAATCCGGAAGTCCTGGAACGTTACCGAAGAAGGCACCGTTATTATCTGATTGATGAGTTTCAGGACACCAATCCTGCTCAGTATGACTTTCTTAAAATGCTGGTGGGTCCTGAAAAGAACATCTGCGTTGTGGGCGATGATGATCAGTCTATTTACGGCTGGCGGGGTGCGGATATAAATATTATACTTGGTTTTCATAAAGATTTTCCCGACGCGAAAACAGTGCGCCTCGAATACAATTACCGCTCCACGGAAGTGATCCTTGAAGCTGCCAATCATGTAATCCGGAACAATGCCCACAGGGTATCTAAATCCCTGAAGCCAACCGGAACAAGGGGGGAACTGATCCGGGGCATACTTGCTGAAGATGAAGTGCGCGAAGCCGAACTGATTGTAAATGAAATTCATGACGCAATGGTTAAGCAGAAAAGAAAACCCGGTAATTTCGCGATTCTTTACCGTACAAACTTCCAGTCACGGGTCTTTGAAGAGGAGCTGCGCAAAAGAAACATACCGCACTTTGTCGTAGGAGGTTACCGCTTCTTTGACAGACGGGAAGTTAAGGATATGATTGCATATCTGCGTTATATTGCGAATCCCCGTGACGAGATCTCCCTCAGCCGTATTATCAACCGGCCAAAGCGCAGCATCGGTGATTCCGTTATGGAAAAAATCAATGAATTTATCCTTTCCCAGGAAGAAGGGGCCAGACCGGATCTCGAAACGGTCATCCACGATATGATGGCGAATCCGGGACTTATTAAAGGAGTGAAACCGGAAGCAGCTGCCTCCATCAGGGAATTTCTGGAGCTGATGGAACATTACCGCAGGCAGTTTGCAACGGCACAGAGGCTTTCCCATGTTCTGAGTGCTCTTATTCGTGAACTCAAATGGGAGTTTGAATTCATGAAAGACGGCGATGAAGAGAATGTAGTCAAGGCCAGGATGCTGAACCTTTCTGAACTTGCCAACATGATGTCATATATGGAAGATAACTGGGAGGAATCCGGAAACCCGACACTTTATGATTTCCTTTCGAGAGTCTCCATGATGGCCAGTGATCAGGATGAAAACGACACCGCCGACTCCAAAGTGCAGCTGCTGACCCTGCATCTTTCCAAAGGGCTCGAATACCCCGTAGTGTTTCTTTCTGGAATGGCGGAGGGTATTTTTCCTGCGGGACGCTCCCTTGAGGAATCTGCCGATAAAGAAGCCGCAATGGCAGAAGAAAGAAGGCTGTTCTATGTTGGAATAACAAGGGCCCGGGAGCAGCTCTATTTAACCACCTCCCTGACTCGCCGTAAAATGGGAGTAGTAATGGACATGGCTCAGAGTCCGTTCCTTGAGGAAGTTCCCGAAACCCTGCTTCAGTGGATCATTCGTGAGGATTACGGTGCTGAGCTGCCCGAGGATGCAGACCCCGCAGAGGCCCTTCTTTCCGGGCTTGCGAGTCTGCGTAAAACTTCAGAAAGAAGCTGATTTTCAGTAAGGATTTGTTTCTGCGTAAGAGCGAAGCATTCTGGTTTCATTCAGCTGGGCCTGAGTCTCCCGCCTCCACTCCTCTGCCCTTGCGGTAAATGCCCCGCCCGGAAAGCTCTCGACCGCGGTATCAAACTGACTGAGAGCTTCGCGCAGACTGCCGGACTGATAAAAAATTATACCTTTTTTTATGTAAGAAGCCTGATCCATATCTCTCGGAGGAAGACTGATGGCTCTGTCATA
>CAZQKZ010000026.1:40896-45327 GCA_964594095.1 uncultured Leptospiraceae bacterium
TGTCACCAGTCTGGGAATAACTTTCTCCCAGCCAGTACCAAGCCTTTTCACGGACTGCAGCATCTGCAGATGACTCGGCGGCCTTTCGGAACTCGCTGACTGCTTCCGGATATCGTCCTTCCTGATAGGCTTTCAGCCCTTTTTCATAGGATCCGGTGCTTTTCGGAACCGGTGCTTCAGCCACCGGTTTCTTTTCTGTTTCTTTTTTTACCGGTTTTTTTTCTGCTTTGCCGGATTTCGGCTCCTGACCCAGCAGGTAATTGTCATAAACATCATAAGCTCCGAGGTAGGTTTCCCCTTTTCTGACAGAAGCTGCTCTTGCCAGTTCTGAATGAACGTTATCCGGATTATACCGCAGTGCTATATTGAAATTCTCTCTGGCTTTCTTTCTGTCCTTTTTTCTCATGTAATAGACACCGTACACGGCATGGATATCTGATTTAATGAGAGGATCAATAGTTCTTGCAAGAAGACTGTCCAGCAGAGATTTCCCTTCCTCATCCTGATTCAGCTCCATAAGCAGCCTGCCAAGCTGGAAGTCCACCCGGTCTTTCAGCGACTCATCAGCAATGGAGTCTTTTTTAAGACTTCTGTAATGAGTGAGGGCCGCACTTCGTTCTCCGATCCGTTCCATAGCTGATGCAAGACCAAACTGAGCCATCTGATTGATTTCTGTATTTAGATTTCTTGCATAGACCCGGTTAAAGATTATCAGAGCCTCTTTTGCAGCAGCTTCTGAATTCTGCCTCAGATACTCCTCAGCTTCGCGCAGACCTGCCCTTGCTTCCTTTAGCTCCTGAGCATCGCTCATACCTTCAGAAGTTACCCGGACCGGAAATTTTTCTTTATAAAATCTTTCAAATATCAGCAGTCCCATCCCGAAAAACAGCACTATCGTTCCGGCTGTCAGTATGAATTTCTGGTTCGCATTCATGTTTATTCCTTGTTCCTGATTAATAATTTCTGTTAAGTGTCTGACTTCTTAATTCCGTTGTTCTTTTTATCCAGAAACGACTCCTTTCCGGATAATATTTCTGCACATCAGATGCGCTGAAATAATCCAGTGCCTCCGAATAGCGTTTCAGATTATAAAACGAAAGGCCAAGGTATAATCTCGCTCTCGCCTTATTCTCCTGGTCTGGTTTTTCAGATTCCAGGTATATACTGATTTTACGGACAGCCTCTCCGTACCTTCCCTGAAGATAAGTGCCTGCCAGCAGTTCATTCAGAATGCGCCGGTTTTCCTGAATCTCAGAGGGATCTTCCTTATATATCGAATCTTCTTCTTCATAAATATAAGCATCATCATTAATTTTTCGGCGGGGTCTCCGTTCGTAATCATCCTCAGTATCCTGTTCCCAGGAGGGCCGGGTGCGCTTTCGGCTTTCCTGCTCCTGTTTTCTGCGCCATTCCGCAAACTCCCTGCGCTCTTTTTCCAGTGCCTCCCTTTCCTTACGCAGTGCTTCAAGTTCTTCCTGCTGTTTTTCGCTGGAAAGGTTTGGTTTTTCCGGCTCTTTCGGGGTTTCAGGCTTAGGATGGTTTTCAGCAAGTTCCGCCTTTTGTTCTTTTTCCCGTATAGTCACTGCAAAACCGGTAAAGGTGCGGCCTTCTTCAAAAACAGGCACCGGGTTACCGGTATTCTCTAAGGGAAACAGTCCATAGAAATAACGCCCAGGACCAAGGTCTTTATCGATGTACTGGTTTTCACCGCGCCCAACGGTGGCCAGTCTCTGAGCATAACGCAGAACATCTGCAGAAGAAATCGGCCGGTCGAGCCGGTAAACACCCATTTTCTGAACAGGTGCCACCGGATCCATCCACAGAAGCTGCACGGTTTTTGAATCCTGCTGGTATGTCATTAATGAATCAGGAAGACTGTTCCGGTCAGCCAGTGACTGACCTGTCTTTGAATCAGATTTTTTTGCAAATACATGGTTGATAAACGACTGGCGAAATTCCAGATCTTTGTATTCCTGGTTTGTTTTACGATCTGTGACTGTTACAGCATAAAAAACTTCCTTATCTGCAAGCGGACTCACATCTTCAAAATAGGAGCCGGTTTCCGGTACAAAACCAAGCCTTTCTCCGGATTCAAGAGTATCATTGCCCCCGGTTCTTAGAATTCTGTAAACAGTATAAAAGATACCGGTACGCTCTGCCGGAACCCAGCTGATTTTGACGGTCTTGTCGGAGCTGACAGCGATGATACCCGAAATGCGGGTCTTACCTTCCTCATCTTTGGCAGGCTGAGGCTGAGCTGTTTCGGCAGTTTTATAAGTATGATTTATAAATGATTTCTGGTAGACAAGGTCCCTGATTTCCGGACTGTTCAGGGATTCTGCAAATGTGACTCCGTAATAGACTTCTCTGGAAACAGGACTTCTGTCAATAATGTAAGTTTCTTTACCACGGATTTCTCCGATGCGCATGGCACCTGTAAAACCGCTTTCAGAATTCAGAGGGTATTCACTCCGGTAAACTCTGTACACCGCATTTTCTGCCCCGGAAACCGGCCGCCAGCTGATCCGCACTCCTTCCTGCACACTCTGCGCGATAATACTGTCCACATGGTTCTGAGCCGGCTGAGAGGGACCTGGTCCGGCATTGTTTTCCGAAGGCTTAGGGGTGTCTTTACTTCTGTCGATGATAATCGGCGAAACGGTATAATTTCCTCCGGGAATCATTTTTATGGATTCCTCCCTGCTGGCCTCAAATGCAGTCACTGCAGCATAGTAATAGGTTCCCTCCGGAATATCTTCGTCGGTAAACTCTCCTTTCTGAGGAGATACGGGTGGTTTTGTAATATTGGTTGCTTTAAATAAACGATTGGTATCGGAAATCGGTCTGGCATCGCGTACAATGTAAATTACAGTATCATTGGCCGGACTTTCTTTCCAGGTGATTTTCATTGTATAGGGCCTGAAGGGATCAGGCTCAACTTTAAGATTACTGATTACAGCCGTATTCTGCGGCTGTTCCGGGGGCTTTGTCTGATTGTCCTTTGGCGGCTCTTTCTGAGCCTGGTCATTTTCAGGGCTTTTCTGCGGTTCTTCTTTTTTTGGTTCCTCAGATTTGGGCTCCATAGAACCCTGTTTATATTCCCCTGGGTCTGTTGCTCTCGGGATCGGATCAATTCCTGGAATTGGCTGCCTTGAAAATACAGGAAGACTCACCATCAGTGCCAGAAATACCGCCGCTGCAGTGAGTGCGCCGTTTTTCGCTGATTTCAGATTAATTTTCTGATTTTTAAGTGACATTTCCCGTAATCCTGAAAACAATATCGGAAACCCGGATCACAAAATGGAGTGTATCCGGTTCTTAAAAAAATGCGCGGCCTGCCCTATTACGAAGAACCTGAATACCATAAATATCTGCTGTCCAGGCAGAGAAAAGAAATATTCCCGGCAGAACTGATTCTTTCTCAGATTTCCCTCTCAGGAGTAAAAAACCTCCTGGACTTCGGAATGGGCAACGGTTTTTTTCTGCCCTGGTTTCTGAAACTGGGAGATGAAGATCTGTTTATCTGGGGAGCTGAATGCCAGGTGGACCTGATCGACCAGGTTCTGCACACAAAAGTGAAAGAAAAATACGAATCTTTCATCCCTTTTTATATAGAAAGAAATGAACATCCCTTGCTCCCGGAATGGCTGCCCGAAATGGATATGATTTTCTGCTCCTGTGTACTATCCACTTTTGCTGATCCAAGCCTTGCTATCAAAGGTATTGCACGTAGTATGAAATTTAACGGCAGCCTGATTCTCATTGACTGGGAAAAAACAGAGGCACCTTCAGGCCCTGCCATCACGCAGAAAGTTTCCAGAGACCGGATGCTTTTTTTTATAGAAGATGCAGGTTTCAAAGTAAAGAAAAACCTGAAAATCAATCAGTGGTTTTACGGATTTGAACTCGAAATCAATCCGGAAACCTTCCAGAAAGATACTTTCAAATACGGTTTCATCGGCTGATTTTTTCTGAATCGCCGGGCACCTCTGTCTGTCTGAATGATCAGGACGGGCAGTATAATCCGCCTGTCCGATGCAAGAGGTGATCCGTTGAGTTGTACAAGCTGCCGAACCAAAGAATGCCGTACTGAAGCCAAAGACTGTTTCGGTATCGGTGAGCTGAGTCTCAGTGTTTATGAAAATCCCGAAGTAAAAGAAACTGCCTTTGCTGCATCCCGGCTTATTGATAACGGCCGGGCCGGGACTCTGAACCGTCTTGAGGAAATTATCGAATACTGCAAAGACCGATCCTACACAAAAATCGGAGTGGCTTACTGTTTTGGAATGCCGGATATCGCTGCTTCCCTGGACCGGGAGCTCAGAAAAAACGGATTTGAAACAGCGATGGTCCAGTGCACTGCAGGCGGAGTCCGGGAACGTGACATAGACCCGTCCAAAACAAAAGACACTGTTTCCTGTAATCCAGCAG
>CAZQKZ010000027.1:0-4079 GCA_964594095.1 uncultured Leptospiraceae bacterium
AAGATTCTGCAATATCTTATGCCGCTACTTGATATTTAATTGCCGGGTCAGTAATATTTACATTAACAAGTATCAAAAATCTCTTGTTATTGATCAATTAATAAAAAGTTATAATCTTTCTCAAGTAGCAATAGATGAAATAAAAGAAAAAGATTTAATCCAAATTGAAGAAGAATATAAATTACATGTTGAAGAAATTGATGCTAAATTAAAAAAAGATCCAAATTTAAATTACACTGACGAAATGTCAGCTAAAATCATTAAAGAAAATAATTTAAAATTTGCTATTGAAAAACAATTAGAATTAATCGAAAAAGGATTGGAAATTTATACTGCATTGGATGCACCACAAGAAATTAAAAACTCATTACCTGACTTTAAACAAAAAACAAAATTAATTCATGAAAAAAAGTTTCTAACCGACAAATAAAAGCATCCTTCGCATAACAAATGGCTGACCTGCTCCGGTGCTCAGAGCTAAAGCTCTTCCGCTCCTCGGTCTTGCGCCTTCCTGGAATGCTTCGCATACCAGGCCCCGGATGGGTCGCAATTTGGGGAGGATATAAAGGCGACCCACCGGGACGGCACGGCGACAAATTCCTTCGGGCATGCTACGCAAGCCCTTCGGAACTTCAGGTAGCCTGAACGTTAGGCGAAACCAGCCAATCAAATTAAAATATTGTCAGCGCATAAAAGAGAACTCGATATAAGCTTGACATTACATCATTTAGCATGTAAATTGTCTCTGTGAAGAAGTGGACGCTCATTTATTATACTGATGAAAATGAGAAATGCCCTGTTGAAGAATTTATAAGATCCAGAGATAAGAAAAATCGTGCCAAGATCATGTCTTTTTTGACTCTCCTTGAAGAAAAAGGACCGAATTTACCACGACCTTATGCAGATTTACTAAAAGAAGGAATCCATGAATTGAGAGTTAAACTTTCAGGTGATCAGATTCGCATACTTTACTTTTTTATCCATAAGGATAATATTATTCTTACGCACGCTTTCAGGAAAATTACAAGTAAAGTCCCTGAGGCGGAAATTAAAAAGGCTCTCTGGGCTAAAGAAGATTATGTTCGGCGGTTTCATAGTGGAAAGGAAGGATAAAAATTATGAGAACTTTTAAAGGCCATCTTAGGGAAGAGTTAAAAGATCCTGAATTCAAGAAATTTTTTGATGAGGAAAAAGAAATCCTCGAATTATCAATACGAATTTTGGAATACCGAGAGAAGAACAACCTCACTCAGAAAGAACTTGCCCAAAAAGCCGGAATTACTCAACAACAACTCTCAAAATTGGAGAACGGAAGTAATTGTAATGTTCTTACGTTTCTTAAAGTCTGCAATGCACTACATTTAAAGGTTGCCTTGAAACCAGAAAAACGAAAGATATCCGCTTGAACAGAAAACGCTGGCTTCGTATAACTATATGATTTCACGCTGCGCCCTTCCTGGCGGTCGGGCTTGGGTCTCGCCCGGCTATGCGGCAAAAGCCGCGCGGGCTTCAACCACAGCCAGCGAAGCTGGCCGTCGTGAAATCATTTTCGTTATGCGAAAGGCCTTGAATCTTGGTTGACAAAAGAATAGATTACTATTACATTGCCCCTGCTTTGTATAATGAGATACAAAGGTAGGGGATAATTTCCAGGCCGTCTCTGGCCCTGGAGAGAAACTGACAGGTATCTATCATAATACTTGTTACCTCTGAATTAGTCCAGAAGAATCTGGCTACATTCTTGATGCAAAGGCGGCATGGGACTTAATGGGTGGGCAATGACCATACAAACGGATTCCGCCATCCGGCTAATTGCCTACCCTTAAGCAAATGAATTACAAAAAGATATTCAAACCGAAAAGTTATTGCCATTTAGATAGAAAAATCTCGCCTTCAACTCGAGTACTTTCATACGTTTCCAATCCAGATAATATAAAATCACATTCTTTTTTACCATTTATCTACTTTCCAATAGAAGAAAGGAAATATGACCAAAATGGTCCTAAAGAAACCAAAATTCGCGATATTTATTACAGCTCGCATCTCGATAGATATGTTTATCAGTACTATGCCTATACCTTATCAAAATATTATGAAGCGCTTATCAACACCGAAAAATACTCTCATTTAGATGATAGTGTTATAGCCTATCGAAAACTGGGAAAAAATAATATCCATTTTGCAAAAAAAGCATTTGAATTCATAAAAAAACAAAAATCGGGTACTGTCTACTGTATTGATATCAGCAAATTCTTTGACAATCTTGACCATAGAATATTAAAGGAGAATCTTAAACTTATTACCGGTCTCCCTACACTGCCTGCGGATTTATACAAAGTTTATCGTTCCTTGATTAAATATTCATGGGTATCTCGTGATGATATAAAATCTGTTCTCAAATTAACTGAAAAACAAATCCGAAGAATAGACCGTTTTTGTAATCCAGACGAATTTCGAAAAAAAATTAAAGCTGCGGGCTATCTAAAAACATATTCAGGGGACAAGGGTATCCCTCAGGGTTCTTCAATGAGCGCTCTATTATCTAATATTTACATGATCGAGTTTGATAGACTTATTTTGAATTATATGACTTATTATAATGGGATGTATCTCAGGTATTCTGATGATATCTTTATTACTGTTCCCTTCAAAGATAAAAGTGGATCAATTGAAAAGTTGCTCCAAGACTTGATCTCGAAAGTAAAGCTACCTATAAGCGAAAAGAAAACAGAAATAACAATAATCGAAAATGGGGTTCCTGAAGCACACAAGAAAATACAATATCTTGGTTTTACATACTCAGAATCGGGAGTTGCAATAAGAGATAGAACTATCACGAAATATTACAACAAACTTTATACCAGATTGAAAATTGTGAAACGTAAGAAATCAGGTAAAAAACCAAAGAATTTCCGAAGAAAGCTTTTTCTAAGATATACACATTTGGGTAGAGTAAACAGAAAAAATTTTTTGAATTATGCATATCGCGCTTCTGAAATTTTAGAAAATCCTGAAATAAAGAAAAAAATTGATCGTCATTGGAAAAAGGTCGAAAAATATCTAAAATAATGCCCTTCGCACAACTGCATTTTTACCGCTGCAGCGGGCCGCTTCGGACCCGCCTTGGCCTCGTCCTCTCCCTTCGGTCGCCGCATAAACGCCGAACTATTTGGGGAGAGATAATAGGTTCGGCTATGCGTAACCGTATAACGAACTGCATCTTCCCAAATTCCGGGATTCTGCTATAATCGCGGGATGAATACAACCAAAGAAAACAGTATCAATTACCACACGCTTCGGTATCACTTAAAAAAATACGCTGCGGGTCACGCTGCTGCCGAAAGCAGCACCCAGTGCCGGAAAGTGCCCAAGTTATTCCCCTGTACTCTAAGTTTTTCAACGGACTCGTGGCCCTTGGTTGGAGGGCCAGAAACTCAATGAGCCATTCCGCCCCGAAACCGCCGGATTTTTGCCGAGTATCACAAAAAATTCCCGCCGTCAAGCAGAAATGTCACAGCTTGGTGCTATGATTATGATGGGAAAGTCTGCGGGCATCCGTCGGCCAGATGCAGAGCCCAGCAAGCCATGACTGATCTCTTGATTCCAGTTCTTCTGAAGCATTTCAGAATATTTCACGACGTTATTGGGATTAGGTATAATAATAAGCTATTAAACCAGTATTTTTTTTTAGGTCAAGAGGAATTTTGTTGACATAGTTTATTTGTAGCGCAATGAGTATATAAAGAGTTAGACCTCAGGTGAAAAAAAGAGGATTAAATTATGGATAAAACTGATATAAGCATTTGGCTTCCGATTTTCAAAGTTTCAGCTGAATCGGACAAAGAATTACAGCGTTATTTTCATAAAACCAAATTTTTGTCCTCAATCCTTGAATCTGACAAATGGATTCTGCTCGGTAGAAAGGGAACAGGAAAAACTGCAATATTTGAATATTTAAAGACTGCTCCCGAAACTGAGACTAATGGATATCATACCATTTCATTGAATTTCAAAGATTATCCGTGGCCTATTCATAAGCTATACAAAGATAGCATGGAAGGGGAATTGACCGCTTACCA
>CAZQKZ010000027.1:4100-10376 GCA_964594095.1 uncultured Leptospiraceae bacterium
TGGCGATACCTGTTTTCAATTCAAGCATTGACCAAATTGATCTTTTTGAGGGAAAGTAAAAAAGAAAAATTATCTAATGATCTAAAGATAGCAAAAAAAATTATTTATAGTATATATAACAATCCCCAGCCTACTTTAATTGATGTAATTAAATCCAAAATATTTCGCCTCGATAACTTATCTCTTCCCGGAGTCGAAGCTGGCGAAGTAAATATTTCCTTGGGAGAAATATCGTTTGAAGAAGTTTCAGATGATGCCAAATTGAAATCAAAACTAAAATCCAATGCTTTTACTTTAAGTCAATATTTTGAATCAGTTCTTACAAAAAATATTGGAAAGGAGAAAATTCTAATAACACTCGATCAATTAGATGAAAATTGGATTGCCTCAGAAATTGAAGAATACAGTAAAATTCTAATAAACTTAATTAATGCTGCAAAATATACAAATTACAACACACGAGTTCATAACAATATTAAAGTAGTACCCTTCCTTAGGACTGATATTTACGATAGCTTGAATTTTAATGATAAAAATAAGGTTTACCAAGACAACGCTGTTGAGATCAGGTGGGATTTAGACTCTCTTGACGATATGTTTTTTCAACGAATACTCAAATACAAGCCAGACGATTTGGAAATAAACGTCAAATCTAAATCAAATTCTGCTTTCGATGTGAAATTTGTACGCCACGGTGCTCCCCCAATAAAGCATATTGTTAGACGGAGCTTCATGCGCCCAAGAGATATCATTGTTTATTTCAACAAAATTAATGAAATACACAAGCCTAGTAAATCCGGATTATTCACTTCCAAGGAACTATATGAAGCAGAAAAGGATTACTCCAATAGCATGTATGATGAGATTATGGACGAATGGATAAACCAAAAGCCGGAAATCAAGGATATTCTATCAATCTTACAAATCATTGGTTACCAAACATTTAAATATAAAACCTATGAGGCGAAATATCTTTCGACAATAGGTGACTCCAACTCTTCTGATGCAAAAGAATCTTTAAGGTTCTTGTTTAGAAACTCTATTATTGGTCAAAAAATAAAAGTCCATTGGGAATATTTCTGCGGAAACCCTCATATGACAATTGATTTTGATAAAGAATTTTATGTAAATGCGGCACTAAAGAAAAGGCTCAATATTACAGAGGGAAAGGCCTAATTCACCGGGCGACTAACTTTCGGTTTCACGCTTCTGCGGGCCAATTCGGACCAGCCTTGGCCTCGCCCCGGACTCATCTAAATGATGAGTCCGAACCCGACAAGGTGCCAGTGGCACCTTGTCTTTTATCTCCCTTCGGTCAAGCGGGCAGGTTTGGTAAGCCATTAGGCCAGGGAAAAATCCGAGTTCCGGAATTTTGTTATCATGAGGAAATCTGCATATGATGGAACAGGTATTCGGCGAACAGATTTATCAGGAAGTGATTCTGAAGCGGGTTCTTTGTACACGCAGATTTCTCTGGATTGCCACTGCTGATTTAAAAGATCTGTTTGTTCAGAGCGGAAAAAAAAAGGGATTTGTTCCGTTTCTCGAAGTCATGTCAGACCTGATTCAGAGAGGCGCAGAAATTCGGCTGATTCATGCGAAAGAACCTGGACCACGGTTCCGGAAAGACTTCGATAAATATCCTGCGCTTACAGAATCTGACAGGCTGGAACGGCTCCTGTGTCCGCGTATGCATATGAAGGCGATAATTGTGGACGGGGTTTTTATGTATTCCGGTTCCGCTAACCTGACCGGGGCAGGCATGGGTGCGAAGTCTGCAGACGGACGCAATTTTGAATCAGGTTTTATAACCGATGATAAACACTTTATCAGGCAGATGATGGATGAGTATGATGCTGTTTTTTCAGGGGAACGCTGCTTTAACTGTAAAAGAAAAGAGATCTGTCCTGATCCCATAGCTTAAAACAATCAGCGGCTCATCAGATATTTTTCTAAATATTCTGTGATATCCTGAATGTTCCGGTTGATCATTCTCTTGAATTCCGGAGGAATGTTCTGCGATTTGATTACCCGGTAATAATTCAGTGCATTTTTAAGCATCTTCCTTCGTGTGAATTCCTGGGCTTTTGTAAGCATTGGCTTATATTTATAATAAGCATATTCCATTGTGTGATAATCTTTACTGAGTTTAAAGGAATCAGGAATTTTAGTAAAATCATATGTTAAAGTTAAATAGGGGGCATCTTCCTCGTCAGGTGGTTTGAGTTCCAGCACGCCGCGGATTTCCTGCACCTGGGGTTTCTGCTCCTGCTCCTGATCTTCCAGCGGGGCAAGTTCCGGGAAATCATTTTCTTCTTCGTCGGTTGCTCCGATACCTCCTTCCTGAGTGCCTGGTGGTTCGGGCCAGCCTTCAGGAAATCCCCGATCCGGTTCGTGCTCCGGTTCGGCCATTTCGACAGGATCCGGAAGTCCGATGGCTTCGAGGTCATAAATGCTTGGCCTTACTTCAATGGTTCTGGGTTCTTCATGCTGGGGTTCCGGGAGATCTTCCGCTTCCGGTTCAGGATATTCAGGCGGAACGGCATACTCTTCCTCTTCCGTTTCCGTCGGTTCTTCCTGAAATTCGGGTTCGGGGATCAGGTCCTTTTCATCGACGGGCTCAGGGAATTCCGGCAGATTTTCGTCCGGCAGGGGAGGAACTTCAAGCTCTTCGAGTGTATGATCTATTTTTACTTCGGAAGCTGAGAAACTGAGTGGTCCGACAGATTCAGGTTCTTCTTTAAATTCTCCGGTATCTTCTCCCTTTGTCGGGGGTTCCGGAAAAAAATCAAGCGGCTCCGGAAGGCCGGGATCATTATAAGGAATTTCCTTTGGTTTCAGGTCCTCTGCTTTGAGTTCGTCTTCGCCTTCGGTTTCCTGAGGTCCGAACTGGTCACTGTAAACGGAGGATACTTCAAGACGTATTTCATCTTCGCGCAGTTTCTTAAAGGAAACTGAAGGCATGACAGCAAGACCCGATTCCGCAGCAAGGTCCGATTCTTCTTTAATTTTAGTATATTCTTCAAATAATTTTTTATTCTTTTTGTGTTCATCAAGATGTTTAAGGAATTCATCCCGTTCCTTAAACAGGTCAGTCTTTCTGCGGTCTGCTTCAAAACGTCTGTCTCTCTCCCCGAAGTCTTCTCCTTCCGGTTTTCGGCGGTCATCTCCGGATCGCCTGTCTTTAAGCGGCAGATTTCTGAACTTTTCCCATTCCCGTTGAAAGTCCTCATCTGTCCAGCCACGGGTGACTACTTCCCCTTCATCGTTGATTGTCAGACCTGAGGGAAAAATTCCGCCCTTCGCCATTCCTGCTCCGGACCATCCGGGCGATGCCGGTGCCATTTCTCCTGTGACCGGAGGCATCGGTGGTGTAAACGGAGCTCCCTGGGGGAAAGATGGCGGGTACTGAGGTGAGGTTGTTCCGGGTTCCGGCGGGGTTCGGAGGGCTTCTTCCGGAACAGAGACAGGGCTGCCCTGGCTTACAACATGATGTACAAGAAAGGCATGGTCAATCTGCTTAATAAGACCTTCGGAAATGCTCTTGATTCCCTCTGCCAGCTGCTGCATAGCAAGAGCCTGGTTGGCAATGGGAGTCAGCAGTTCAGGTCCGCTGATGTCGTCCTCAGAACCGGCAATCCCTTCCGCATGATCGTTTATGGACTGAATGTTTTCGTCGATTTTTCTGCGGACTTCCTCGTCATCAACACGCTTCTTTACTCGTTCATAGAGTTCGATAGCCTCATCGAGCTGGTCTTTTTTTGCAAGGGCTTCTGCATTGGTCAGACTTCGCCTCTGGTAGGCATGGGGGCTCGAGCGGCTGATGATGTCATCAGTGCTGTAGGGAAGCTTCAGGGGTCCGCCGGTTTTATTCTTTTTGCGGGTGGGGGGTTTGGGTTCCTCCGGCGCCTTTGGTTTACGGGTCTGCTGCGCAGGCGATTCCACAGGCAGAGGCCGGTCTGTGAAGAGCTCTTCCGGCGGTTCCTCTTCGCCAAGAATGACCGGATCGCTTGCTCTTTTTCCGTGCTTCGGTACCGGTCCCAGAAAAGTTTCAGGGAGTTCCGGGCTGGATCTGGGACTGCCCTGCCGGCCTGCAGGGGTCTCCGGAAGATCAGTCTTCTTATCTCCCTTCGCTGCCCATAATCCGGCTGCAGCAGCCAGACCGCCCATTAATAATAGTACAAGAAACTCCACTGTTAATCAGAATCGGAAAGATTGCTGGATTGCAGTACCATATTTTTTATGTAATTCCTGACAGCCGGAATCTCTGTTATTATTCAACCTATATGAAATTATTCTGTGATTGTTCCCGATCTGCTTACAGGAATTTATAAAGCAAACGGATTAAAACCGGATAAGGTTCTGAAAAACTCAGGCAAAAAGATCGCGGAAGCTGTGGCTGATTCCTCTGAAAAATGAATTTAATGATTCATTGACTTTTTTATTGAGGAGTTCTGCCGCAGTGAAATAGGCACTGAAACTGAGATACAGACCGGCAGTTACAGAATGCAGTGCAAAACCGACCATATTCGGAATGTACTGCTCGCTGCCAGGTGTAAAACGTGCTGTGAAGAAATAAACCACACTGGTAAAGGCAATTCCTGTGAAGAACAGCAGAGAAAGGCCCATGGAGCGTTCGCTCATTTGAATCCAGTTTTCCTCTTTTTCGAAAGTAATTCCCGGCAGCCAGTTAACGAGCAAAGGCAGATTATAAAAGAATTTTCTGACAGTATCCGGTTTGATTTTCTGCAGCAGACTGGTTAATTTCTGGATCATGGCATTACCTGATAACCGGATTAGGAGGATGAAGTTCTGCGGAGAGAGAGGGATTCGAACCCTCGGTAGGGTTACCCCTACGACAGTTTAGCAAACTGCTCCCTTCGGCCTCTCGGGCATCTCTCCGTTAAGACACTTCGGAGGAGGTGGGATTCGAACCCACGGTACGTTGCCGCACAACGGTTTTCAAGACCGCCTCCTTCAACCACTCGGACACCCCTCCATCTGCCAAAAATAATTTTTATGTCCGGGTGTCAATAAAAAGAACCAAGGTCCCAACGGGGCGCACCCGCGATTTGTAAGAAAAATCCCGGGTGCACACTGAAAAATTAAGAATTATTGTCGCTTTTGCCGGAGGCAAAAGCACAATTCATTTTCCATTTTTAACTTATAATATTTAGTTTCTGTCCGCAAAATGCAGGTAGCGGGCAGGCCAGTCTCACCAAATGCTTTGCATTCAAAGAAAAGACGATATGATGCAGCATTTTTAAATACTCCGAAAATAATACAGAACAGCAGAATAAGTTCTGCTTGATTTTCTGGTAATGAAAAAAATAGTAATTTTTATGACAGAATTAGCAGGTTATTTAATTGAATCTGAAATCCATACCGGAGAAAAAACTGTCATTTACCGTGGGCGAAAAGATCAGACTCCGGTAATCATAAAGGTTCTCCTTAACGAGGAACCAGATCAGGCTGAAGCTCTGGAGTTACAGCGGGAGTTTGATATACTTCAGAATCTGAAAGTGCCTGGAGTAATCCGTGCACTTGACTTCGGGACCATAGAGAGAAGACCAGCTGTAGTATTTGAAGATATTAATGGCATTGCTCTTTCAGAAGCATATTCAGATCCCCTTTCTCACACCGTCAGCCGGATAATCGATACAATGATCCGGGTTACAGAAGCCCTTGGGGAAATACATAAAAAAAATATAGTGCACCGGGATATAAAACCTCAGAATATTCTGATTAACCAGGAAACCGGAATTATTCAGATTATTGACTTCGGAAGCGCAAGTTTTCTGGCAAAACAGAACTCAGTGATTCCGCTCACCCGGTCCGTGAACGGTACCCTTGCTTACATGTCCCCGGAACAGACAGGAAGGATGAACCGGATGGTGGACTACCGGACTGATATGTATTCACTTGGTGTTACTTTCTACCAGCTCCTGACCGGAAAAGTTCCCTTCCCTTTCAGTGATCCGCTCGAAGTTGTACATGCGCATATTGCAAAAATTCCTGAACCTCCGGTTTCAGTGATTTCTTATCCGCCTGCATTATCCGGTATCATTTTAAAACTTCTTGCGAAAAATCCGGAAGACAGATATCAGAGCACTGATGGTTTACTTCATGATCTTCGGACCAGTCTTCTCCAGGCTGCCTCAGGCCGGAAGGACTATCCTGCCTTCCGGCCTGGATTAAAAGACAGGTCTGTTCGTTTTCAGATTCCTGAAAAACTTTACGGACGCTCTGATGAAATCAGAAAAATTACTGAAGCCT
>CAZQKZ010000027.1:10422-25349 GCA_964594095.1 uncultured Leptospiraceae bacterium
GATTACTTCTGATATCAGGTCAGTCAGGCATTGGCAAATCGGCTCTTATTAATGAAATTCAAAGACCGATTAATGATTTCAATGGCTATTTTACTTCCGGAAAATATGATAAGTTCAAGAGGGATGTTCCCTACAGAGCAGTAACTCAGAGCCTTCAGAATCTGGTCAGCCTCATCCTTACAGAGCCGGCAGAATCTGTTGCCGAATGGAAGTCAGAATTTCTTGAGGCCCTTGGATCTAACGGCAGAATTATAACCGCTGTTATACCGGAACTTCAGACCCTCATCGGCCCTCAGCCTGAAACTGCTCCCCTCCCGGCTGATGAAGCGCAGAACCGATTCAATACAGTTTTCCTGAAATTCCTCAGTGTTTTCTGTAAAAAAGAGCACCCTTTAGCTGTTTTTCTGGATGATTTGCAGTGGGCTGATTACTCAAGTATTCAGCTTATAAAAATGATTCTCCGGAATTCAGAAATCAGAAATCTGACTTTAATCCTTTCCTTTCGTGACAATGAAGTCAGTCCCTCAGATCCGTTTGCAATTATGATTGAGGATCTGAAAAATGCAGGTTTGAGGCCTGCTGAAATCAGACTTAAACCTCTCACTCCGGATGATGTGGCACTGATGGTTCGCGATACCCTTTCCTGCGATTATGAATCCGCCTTAGAGACAGCGAAAATCCTGTGCGACAAAACCGGCGGGAATCCTTTTTTTGTTAATGAGTCATTCCGCAGTCTTTATGAGAAAAATTTTATTTATTTTGAAAATAATAAATGGAATATCTCGTTCTCTGAAATTGAAAAAATTAATATTTCAGATAATGTCCTGCAGTTTCTGATAAACAGAATAAAAGAACAATCAGGTAATAAACTTCAGATACTGAAAATGGCAGCCTGTACAGGCAGCTGGTTCCGGCAGGATGTATTCAGTGAAATCATGGGAGACACTGCGAAAAACTCAGTAAGGGAAGAAATGATTCAGCTTGCAAATGAAGGCTTTTTCCGGCTGGGCGATCAGGATGTCAGGTTTGAGCACGATAAAATCCGTGAAGCTGTGTATGCGCTTTTAACAGAGGAAGAAAGGTCTGCAAATCATTACAAAATAGCTAAAACATATCTGTCATTACTTCGGATATACAGACTTGAAGATAATATCTTCACTATAGTTTCACAGCTGAATCAGGGAATCAGGCATATCAGACCCGGTTCTGAAACAGAACAGTTTCGGCAGCTGAATCTGCTTGCCGCAGAAAAATCCCTCGCATCCAATGCGTATTCGGCAGCAAGGGAGTTTTTTCAGGCTGCAATCGAAACACTTCCTGATTCTCCATGGACAAAAGAATACGAGACTGCTCTGCAGCTGTATACAAAAAAAGCAAAAGCAGAATACCTTGAAAAAAATTATAAAGAAGCAGAAATCAGCTTTGACCTTATTCTTAATAATGCACGAAACGCCCGTGATAAAATTCCGGTTTACGAACTGAAATCGGCGATGTATGTGAGTCAGAACCGGATTCTGGAGGGGCTGCAGCTCCTGAAGGATGCGCTTAAGGCCCTTGGGGTATCCCTTCCCCGAAAGGTAACCTCTGTTTCAGTCCTGCCGGAACTGGTCCGTTATAAACTGAACCTCGGAAAGCGAAATGTGGAAAGTCTTGCTGATCTTCCTGCTCTGAAAGACAGGGACTCCCTTGCGGTAATGCGTCTGCTGAATGCAGCAGTGGCCCCTGCTTTCCTCGCACAGCCCGAATTATTTCCTATTATTGTTTTTAAAATGGTGAACCTTTCTCTCAAGGCAGGGAATTCACCGCTGAGTCCTTTCGCTTATGTATCCTTTGGCATTATTCAGGGCTCCGGACTCGGGGATTTTAAAACCGGTTATAAATTCGGTAAACTGGCAATGAATCTGGTTTCCACTATGGGAATTGCAGCCAAACCGATCGAATGCAGAACCACTTTTATGTTCCAGACAATGATTAATCATTGGGAGCATCATGCCCGGCACGGCAGAAAGCTGTATGAACGTGCATATAATGCCGGTCTGGAATCCGGTGATCTGCAGTATGCCTCATATTCCCTGAATAATATTTTTTTTCAGGGTCTGATGATGCGGGAGAATCTTGACAATCTGGCAGAACAGTTTACGGCGAGGCATCCTGCCATTGCTTCTCTTCAGCAGCACAATGCTTATCAGCTGTTTCAGCTTAATGAACAATCGGTGGTAAACCTCAGAGGTCAGGCAGAAGATATTTTAAAACTGAAAGGTAAGTATTTTGATGAATCCGAGGTGCTTCCGGAATGGACGGCGGCAAAGAATGCGAATGCTCTTTATGACTTTTATACCTCGAAAAGCAGAATCGAATATCTGTTCGGTAATAAGCAAAAAGCATATGACTTTGCTCTGATGGCCGAGCCAATGGAAAGTGCCATGTTCGGGATGATGTTCGTACCCGAAAACCAGTTTTTCGCTGCTCTTTCTGCTGCGGCTGTTTATTCCTCAGCAGAGAAAAAGGAGCAGCGGAAACTCAGAAACCACATAGAAAAAATATGCAAAAGGTTTAAAAAGTGGTCGGATAACTGTGTTTCTAATTACGGGCACCGGTATTATATTGTAAAAGGCCTCCTTGATCAGATTAAGGATGATATACAGGAAGCTCAGAAAAACTACAGAATGGCTTATACTTTAGCTGAAAAATACGGATATTCTGCAGAAGAGGCACTGGCCCATGAATTTTCAGCAGCTTTGCAGAAAGACGAGCTGTACAGACTGACTCATCTGAACAGGGCAATTCATGCATATAAGATGTGGGGATGTACACCCAAAGTAAAAGCACTTACCTCTCAGCTGCCTGAAGCCGCAAAAAATCGTCAGAGCCGGTTACTGGAGCAGAGACTCGCAAATAATGAAAGCAGCATTCCCACTATGGCCAGTCAGGGAACCGGCAGTTATCTGGACGTACTCACTGTAATTAAATCATCCCAGGCGATTTCAGGTGAAATCCAGCTTGGCAGACTGCTGGAAAAAATGATGACTATTCTGCTTGAAAACGCCGGGGCAGAAAAAGGCGCGTTTATTATGCGTCGCAAAGATAAATGGTTTACTGAAGCCGTGCAGAATATAAACAGAAATACAGTCAGTGTATTACAGGGCAGGCCTTTGGAAGCTGAAACTGAAATCTGTGCAAATATAGTCAATTATGTAATCAGAACAAAAACAATCGTTCTGCTTGATAATGCATCAGAAAGCGGTATGTTTGCAAAGGATCCTTATATAAAGAAAAACGGCACGGTCTCACTGCTTTGCTACCCGATTATGTATCACGGGGAAATCATCGCTGTAGTTTACCTTGAAAACAATCTTGCTGAAAAAGTATTCACTGCGGACAGAACAGATGTACTGAAAGTTCTCTCCTCCCAGATTGCCATAAGCATTGAAAATTCTCTGCTCTATTCAAGTCTCGAAGAAAACATGAAACAGACCGAATTCAGAGCCACTCATGATGAATTAACAGGACTGGGAAACCGCCGTTTCTTCGAGGAAAGGCTGGACAAAGCTTTCCATGAATGTCTGAGCAGTGATGCCTGTTACATACTTCTCTATATGGATCTTGATGATTTTAAAATTGTTAACGATACCTGCGGACATTCAGCAGGAGATGAACTGCTTCGGAATGTTGCGGGGATTTTCCGGAAATCACTGGGGCCGGAAGATACACTCTGCCGGCTTGGCGGCGATGAATTCGGTGTAATCATGAACACCAGCGATATTAATGCTGCCTTGCATACTGCGGACTCCATGCAGCGTGATCTTGATAACTTCCGGTTTCGATGGAATAACCGCGACTTCAGTGTTGCAGTAAGTGTGGGCTTAGTTTCAATAAATAAAGAAAGTGAGAGCCCCGGAGCTGTGCTTCAGGCTGCTGATAATGCATGCTATGTGGCAAAGGAAGCAGGACGGAACAGAATTCATATCCACTCGCCCGATGATCCGGCTCTTGCCCAAAGATACGGTGAAATGGAGTGGGTAAGCCGCATTGAACATGCCCTTCAGTCGGACATGTTTGAACTTTACGGACAGCCTATTCATTCGCTCCGGCCGAACGATGGTGACGAACTGCACTGCGAAATACTCCTTCGTCTTGTGGATCAGGACCGCAACTTAGTACTCCCAGGAGATTTCATGTCTGCTGTGGAAAGATACCACCTTTCTAAAAAAGTCGATCTATGGGTTATTCAGAATACGCTTCAATGGATGGGAAATGAAAAAAATTCACATATAGTCTGTTCAGTTAATATTTCAGGCCGCTCTCTCGGCGATCCTGAGTTTCTGAGCGAGGTTATCCGGATACTCGATAGTGCAGAAATCCTCCCCGGGAGAATATGCTTTGAAATCACTGAAACTGCTGCAATCGGAAACAGACTTGCTGCTGATGAATTTATAACGGCGATGAAAAGCAGAGGGTGCCGCTTCTCGCTCGATGACTTCGGAAGCGGTCTGGCCTCCTTTGCGTATCTCAGAAGCCTTCCTGTGGATTATCTTAAAATTGACGGTCAGTTTGTCAGATCCATCGCAGGAGACCCGCTGAATCCTGCGATTGTAAAATCAATTCATGAAATCGCACTCATTCTGGGAAAACAGACTATCGCGGAATGGGTGGAAGATCAGGAAATACTGGAAGCTGTCAGGGAAATCGGTATTCATCATGCTCAGGGCTATGCAACCGGGGCGCCGGTTCCTCTGAATGAAATCTTCAGAGCCGGTCCTTAGGATCTTCCGGACTCTGAGCGGTAAGGATTGTATCCGGAAATACTATATCAAAAATAAGACCCTTGCCTGAATTTTTCACACTGATTTTTCCGGACATTGTGTTTTCGATGATAATACGGGAAGTATAAAGACCCAGACCAAAGCCATGTGCCTGCACTGATTTTGTTGTGAAATACGGCTCGAAAAGTTTTGACTGAAATTCAGGAGTAACACCACCGGCTTCATCCTCAATTATAATATGAAGATTTTCTCCAGGCTGCTCTTTCTTAAGGGAAATCCGAATCACCCCGCCGGTTCCGTTTCGCTCATAAGCCTCCCTGGCATTGGTCAGTATATTCAGAATCGCCTGGGAAAACCTTCCTGAAAAACCTTTTATCCTGCCGGTATCGTCACCGTGAATCTCAATATGTATATTTCTGTCTGAATAATATTTATCTATCAGGGAAACAGTTTTATGAATCACTGCAGAAACATCAAAAAAGTCTATCACTTTCTCAGGAGCATAAAATTCGCAGAAGAACTCAATAGTCTGGGAAAGATTTCCAAGTACATTCATAATATTCTTTACAGTACCGGAAACAGATTTTTCCCCTTCTGGATCCGAAATACAATCATCACCTAAATTCTGAACCATAAGGCCTATACTGTTCAGAGGCTGTCTCCACTGATGGGCAATAGTGGTAAGTAGCTCACTTATGTCCGCTCGGCGGATCTGCTGGATCATAAGCTGATCTTTTTCCCGGTTATGATTCACCTCTTCCTGAACCCGTTTTTCAAGATTACGGTTCATCTCTTCCAGGCGTGCGAAGAGTTCTGCATTTTCAAGAGCAATCGCAGCCTGCGAAACAAGAGTTTTCAGAATTATTATACGATTTTTTGTAAATACTCCTTCAGCAAGAGAGTTCTCCAGATAAAGGGCCCCGGCTGTTTCACTGCGGGAGATTACAGGAATACAGAGAACTGATCTTACATTCCGTTTACGGAACCAGGAATCCTGAAAGCGCTGATCAGAAATCGCATTGTCGAGGACCACATCCTGGCCGCTTCGCAGAACATACTGAATCAGTCTTACCGGAAGATCCTGATTATCCTCTAAAGGAACAGAAATTATGTCCGCAGGATTATTCATACTTCCCGCTGCTTCAATGCGGAGTGTCCCGTTTCGGTTCAGAATCAGAGCTGCCCTGTCGGCACCGGAATTCTCCATCATTACAGAGATCATGGACTGAAGCAGTTCATCGCGCCTGATCTCTCCGGATATCTCTCTTGAGGCCCTGAAGATGGAAGCAAAGTCGATGGCGGCCGAAAGATCCGTGCTTCCGGTAGAGGAGGCTGATTCCGTTCCTTTAATGCGGATGGAGCGCAGATCGGGAAAAGAATTCTCCAGGCGCTTCACTGCACCTCCGGCACCCCATATTTCATAATCATTTACAGAATCATCCATATAACAAAAAGCCATTTTTCTTCTGTTATAACGCATATGATACCCGGCTGCTTCTTCAAGAAAAACAGCTCTATGAAAGAAGTTACCGCACTGGCCTGCAGCCTGAATCGCCTCATCATAATAAGTGGATGCTTCATGAATATTATCTTCAAGATCAGCAGCAAGAGCCAGAAGGAATAAATATATATGCTGCAGGTTCACTTTGCAGACTTCTGCTTTAAATGACGCAGTATTTGTGAATTCCCTGATTTCATCAGCAGCCTGTTTTTTTTCGGCTGCACTTCTGCTTCGGGTTTTACGTGCAAGCAGAATGGCATAATAAAGAAAACCTCTGTCGGGTAAAGGGCCGCCTCGCGCAGAGGTTACAATATTAAGGGATTCTTTTGTGATTACTGAGCTTTCAGTCCGCTGCATCACTATATCGCGTACTGCAATTGCAGTGTAAACATATGCAAGAACTGTGTAATTATGCATACCGAGAAGACCTGAAATAAGTTCATTCTCGTTCAGATTAATATCCGGAGTATCATTTGTCAGTTCCTGAATCAGAGAAATAATTATTTTCCGGATATCCCTGGCTGTCTGTTCATTTAACCTTGCAGTGAAACCTCTGAAATAATCAAGATCGCTTCTTATATCTGAAAGAGGAAATCCTGCGATTAATGAATAAAGCAGCCGGTTGCTGACTGCATAGGCTGCAAAATTAAAATCTCCTCCTTCCAGAGAAAGTTTATGAGCTTTCATCAGCGATTCAGGAACACGGCTTATTGGTTCAGTCCAGTGCTGAATAAATGTAGAAAAACTGAATATATTTTTTCCTGAGACAGAAGGGTTTGAAAACCGTTTGTCCAGTGCAAGCCCGGTCTTTCCGATCCTGTAGGCGTTTTCATAGTCCCCGAAAATGATGATCAGAGTCACTCCGTACATTACAAAACCATACGATGACAATGGCGAAATTCCTTTTTTTAGTGTTTCATCAACCATTATCAGAGAAAGCAGCGTGTATAATGACATTCGGCCTGTCATATAGGCCCCTGGCTGAAGATCGGCGCAGAGAGTCATGAGGGACAGCGATAATGGATCTGCAGCTTCTCTGGCTGATCCAAGGTCTGATTCGCTGATTGCAGCTACTTGCGGTTTCAGGATACCGAAATATTCGTTCACCTTTTCCTGTAATGTTTCTTCGCTGTCTTTCAGCGGAATTCCCAGAAGCTCCAGCCCATGAAATCCGGCTGCAACACCGTTTTCAAGATCACCAGCAGAAGAATAAAGACGGACCTGAGAAATAATTACACTGATTTTCTGCTCTTTGGTCCTGCTGATTTCGGAAACCCTTCTGTAAGATTCATAACCTTCGTTTTTTTTACCGTTATGAAAAAGTGCTGCAGCATGAAGAAGTTCCAGATTAAATGCGCTTTCCTGATCCTGTAAGTCCCCCGTCTGAAGCAGATTGCGGCCTTTTTCAGCAAATGTCAGTGCTCTTTCAAAAGAACCGGTCAGGAGCATTGTCTGTCCGGACTGAGTGAGGATACTGACTGCCTCTTTTTTTTCTGAATCAGGAATCTCTTTTTCGCTTACCTGAGAATAGTGGTAAGCTGCCTCAGTAAGACCCTGGTTTCTTCTTTTAAAATTCTCCGCGAAATACCTTGCCGCAATCAGATGGTAATGCTCCCTCTGATCCTGGTTCATGGCACTGTAGATACTTTCTCTGAATCGGTCATGAGAGAAGCGATATAAAGAAAATATATAATCTGCATCATCATCCTGACCGTGCAGCGGTACAATTATTCCGGCCCGTTCCGCTTCCAGAAGGGATTCATTCATTGATTCTGGTTTCCACTTTACCAAACCCGGCAGTAATTCAGGACGAAAACGGCTTCCGAAACATGATGCTGTTTTAAGAAGCTCATATGTACTTTCGGAAAGATTCCGGATATTTTCGGATCCGGAATCAAAAAGATGTTCACTGATATTCTCTTCACAGATTCTGCCGCTGTCCCAGCTCCACAGATTTTCCTGATTATCAAAGCGCAGATAACCACGGTTAAAAATCTCAAATATGAATCTGGTGAAATATAGAGGGTTACCGCCTGTCATGGATTCTGCAAGCCGGGCCAGAGGTTGTGCGAATTCAGCTGAAGTTCTGAGCATTGAAGCAAGCAGTTTATTCTGACTGTCTTCTGTAAGATTATTTAATAATATAATTTCTGTATTATCAGGCAGGGGTCCCATCACAGATTTATCGGATCTGAGTAAAGAAGTATCCTCGGTTAAACCGGACGGGGTTCTTCTGGCAAATATCAGAAAAAAACCAGGCAACGGATCGGATGAAAGCCGGTAATTCAGATAATTTAAGGTAGCTTCATCAGCCCACTGTATATCATCTATAAAAATTACCACATTATTCCATTTTTCATGGATTATTTCAAAAAGACGGTCAAATGCTACGAAAGCGCGGTTCGCTGATTCAGAAATTGATACTTCTGCCGGAATCCCCCTTTTACCAAGAAGCGCCTCCCATTCGGGCATTATCTGTGTGATTACACTGGTCCCTGATCCCAGCTTTGCTTCAATTGTATGTTTAGTATGATTCAGTTCTTTCTGCGGCGTCCCGAGAATCAGTATAAGTGCTGCATTCAGGGCTTCCCGGAAAGGACGGAAAGATTCCATCGTGGCGCGTGAGTCACATTTACTGCGCATCCAGAGTGTATGAATATCATCATCAAACCTCCTCAGTTCATTTACGAGGGCAGTTTTTCCTGAACCGGATTCACCGAGAATAAGAACAATCGGACTTTTTCCTTTTTTTGATTCGCTCAGCAAACGGCGCAGAACCGATATTTCAGAATCCCTTCCGATGAGCTCACCGGACAGGGACGGAGTTCCAGAAAAATCGTTCTGCCCAGGAATGAAATCCTCACGATTCTGCTGACATAATGAAAGGTCATGAAGTATACCATGACTGCTTTGATATCTTTCGGCCGGCGTTTTAGCGGTGAGCTTCTCTGTAATCGCAGCGAGGCAGGCGGATAAATCGGGTCTCTTTTCTCTGAGATCCGGAATTTTTTTTGCAAGATGGCTGTGGACCAGAATCGCCGGATCATCTGAAGTGAACGGGAGGTGCCCCGAAAGCATCTGATAAAAAGTTATTCCGAGTGAATAATAATCGCTCCGGTAATCTACTGAGCGGTTTATCCTTCCTGTCTGTTCGGGAGCTATATATGAAAGAGTTCCCTGAAGCTGATGAGGAGCATCACTTTCCTGAATTTCCCGGGAATTGTATGAGGCAAGGCCGAAATCGATAAATAATATATTTTTGCTTTCTGGTAATATAAGTATATTGCTTGGATTAATATCTTTGTGAAGAATTCCTGATGAATGAATTTCCTCTAATCCCCTGACCATCCGGACAGCCAGGTTCAGAAAAATATCCGGCTCCATTCCGCTCTCAGGAATGATCTCTGAAAGACATACACCACCAGGATCGTCCATAATTACAGCGTATCCGCGGTCACAGGGCAGGATATCGATAAATGAAATTATATACTGAGACCGCAGCTTGGAGACTATATTAAATTCTTTCTGAAAGCGGCTGATTTCAGAGGCAGAAGGAAATACAGAGGACGCAGTCTTTATGATTACAGGGCGCCCGTCAGTTTCCCTCACAGCACGGAAAAGCGCACTGTGGCTGCCGGTATGGAGACGGCTCAAAACCCGGAAACCGGTCAGTTCAAATTCATCCAAAACTTCTGCGCTCCTCTTAACGAATGAACCCTTTCCAGGACATTCTTCCAGCTTATAAACATCTATTTAAAAATCAATGTAAATATTGTCTTTTTCGGAGATATTCAGCGGGCAATTCTGTTATCAGAATCAGACGGAATAAAACAGAAATTCCTTATAGCTTTCCTTTCATGAGCCGGCCGTCAGCGAGGTGTATCTGCCTGTCAGCTGAAGCGGCAAATTCGCTGTCGTGTGTTACCAGAACCACAGCAGTGCCGTATTCTTTGTTTACCTGGCGGAAAATATTCATCACAGTTCCGGCATTTACTGAGTCAAGGGCTCCGGTTGGCTCATCTGCAAACAGATAACGGGGCTGCATGATCAGGGCGCGTGCAATGGCCACCCGCTGCATCTGCCCTCCGGAAAGCTGCGAAGGATAATGATTCATTTTATCTGCCAGGTCAAACTGAATCAGAAGCTGCTCTGCTCTTTCCCGGTTTTCTCGGAATCCTCCCGCTTTCACAAGAGGCATAAGCACATTTTCCAGGGCAGTGAATTCAGGCAGAAGATAATGAAACTGAAACACAAAGCCCATGTGTCTGTTACGGAAGGAATGCAGTTCCCTGGGGCTCATCGCGCTTAAGTCTTTATCGTCAACCAGAATGCTTCCTCCGGTAGGATTGTCCAGACTGCTGATCAGATACAGAAGTGTGCTTTTGCCGGATCCGGATTTCCCGGTCAGGGAAACGAATTCGCCGTCTTCTATCCGGAAGCTGACATCTTTAATGACTTCGGACGGTGGCTTTCCAAAGCTTTTCTTTACATTTTTCAGCTCAATCGCCATTATTCGCCCCGTATCACATCAATCGGTGAAAGCCTGCCTGCAGAGCGCGCAGGTATTACACTCGCAACGACTGTCGCAGCGAAGGCAAGGATAAATCCGATAATATAAATCGAAGGATCATAAGAGACAGTCATCAGCTGACTGTCAGTCTCCATAAGCGGATTGTTAAATGATACCTGCTCGAGCCGGGTGCATACAAGGGCGCCCAGAAGCAGACCAAGAATTCCGCCGGTACTCCCCAGAATAATTCCCTGCAGAAGAAAAATGTTCACAATATCGCCTCCTTCGAATCCCATGGAGCGCAGAATATCAATTTCCTTCCTTTTCTGTGTAATAGCGATATTTAAAATATTGTATATTCCGAATCCGGCCACCATCAGAATAGTTCCGGTTACAGCATAGCGTATAATGTCCTGCATTTTAAATAATGATATTAAAGATGCATTGATTTCCTGCCAGCTCTGAACTCTTACGCTTTCATCTGCTGACCATTCTGCTGCCTTCGCCGCTGCCAGATCCACGTTTTTAAGTCTGACGGAAATATCGCTGATTCGCCCTGGTGTCCGGTTGAGAGCCTGTGCGTCGGAAAGGCTCATATAGGCCGTGGTGTCGTCAATTCCCCGGTTGCCTGCCTGGAAGCTCCCTGTAATGCGGAATGAAACCGGCTGTCCCCCTGCAGGAACTATCATAACCGTATCATGAATTCGCGCACCCAGAAGCCGCCTGAGCCCTTCACCCAGGATGATTCTTTTTCCGCCCTCTTCCAGATCTGCGAAGGCACCGGTTACCATCTGCTCTTCCACTGCAATTACGCGGCCGTGCAGCGATGGTATCACGCCCACAATCCTCCCTGATTCAGTGATTCTTCCCCTGATAAAAAAGACTTTCACCTGAAGCTGCGGAGAATAGCTTTCTGTATCGGTATCCTGCGAAAGCCTGCGGATCCAGTAGCCCTGATTTTCCATCTGAGAGCTGTCTCTTCTGCCGGATGGCTCGGAAATCCAGTCCGGAATTTCGCCAGGTCCGAACATCACTGGTGTGATTTCAGAAGGTTCAATGACCTTGACCCTTGCAGAGATTCTGATCTGCGCATCATTATTGATCAGCTCCTCAACCAGATATTCCCGGAGTCCAAGCATAACACCCGATATAATGACATAGGCTGCAGCACCCAGAACAATTCCCATAAGAGTGAAAAAAGTCTGTTTTCTTCGCGAAAGCATCTGACGAAGAGCTATAAACAGCATGGATTAAATCTCCCTGCCTGTCAGAAGAATGTCCCCTTCGCGGAGATCACCTTCAGTCACTTCAGCAAATCCTCCTGAAACAGATCCGGTTTTTACAGGTTTTTTATTGGTTTTGCCGCTCTCTGAAATTACAGTGACCATGCCGTCCTTCACGGAGGTTTCGGGAATAAGGAGAACACCTTCGCGCCTTCCGGTTTCAATGGTAATGTCTGCACTCATTCCTGGAAGCAGTTCCGGAGGAATTTCTTCAGAATCAATCCGAACCTCAAACTGGCTGGATACCGGGTAAACGGAACGCACCTTACCGGAAAACAGCTTTTCTCCGAGCGCTTCAAAACGGATTCGCACAGGCTGGTGCTTCCGGATTTTTACGGCAGCCCTCTCTTCGAGCAGGACCGAGATGTATCGTTCTTCAAGATCGGTTACAGTTATAACAGGAGTCTGCGGAGTTACAAGTTCCCCTGTGTCGTAATTGACAGCCGTAACGACTCCGCTGATGGGAGTCTTTGCCGGACCAAAACTGTCAAAATGCAGAAGAACCTGACCTTCCCGGACTGAATCTCCCTTTTCTGCAAAGCGGCGTGTGATGACAGCGGGCTGACCAGTGCGAAGATGAAATACATTTCCGGCATTAATGGTTCCCAGACCGAAAACCGATTCGACTATATTTCCTTTTTTAACAGTATACCGGTCCGGTTTCTGAAACAGAGAACCAGCAGTGAAAAACAAAGCGGCAGCTGCAGCCAGTACAACAACTGTAAAACCAGGCTTTGAGAACAGGAATCGCTTCAGATATTCCGCAGTCATACCACCTTTCTGCCTCAGTGCGGAATATGATTCAAGGATTTTTTATAATCCCCGCAGACCCGGCAGAACATGCTCCCGGATAAACTGTAATTTAACTGTAATAACCGGATCTTTCTCGAAAAGTATCACAGACTTCCGGGCAAGCGCAGTCTGCAGCGGAAACCCTCTTTCCCAGCGTTTCCTGCTCCAGAAAAACACATCCCAGTCAGAAGGAAACCGGGGTTTTTCAGAAATCCCGGTTTCAGTGATAATTCCGACATCTATATCATTTGGGACTATGTCTGACGAAAGTCCGCTTTTCATTAACACAGCACAGGAACCAAAAATCAGAATTCCCGCTGCGGAGTCTCCCAACTCATTCAGTATAAGACTTTTTATGACCGAAGGTGTGATCATAGGATTGAAAACTGCATTCATTGTTATTTTCAGCGGTCAGTTTCTGACCTGCGCCCGGTATAAAATCACCGGCCGTTCTGTTCCGGAAACCCTTTTTTTTATATGCTCCAAAGAAGTATTTCTCACATTATGACCTGAAGAACGCATTTATACAGAGAAGCATTACTATGGACGAAATGGAATTTGATAAAACCCGCAAAGCTATCGGTGCCGAAAAGCTGGCAGGGGAAGACCGTAAAGCAATGATGGAAAAGCTGACCTCTGCCGGAGGTCAGGTGCTTTCCGAAAAATCATTAAAGGATCAGGTTTCGGCCGGTTCTGATTCCGGTAAGGGTGGAGCAAAAGCAGGCGGAGGGGGTGCCGGAGATTTCCGCATGCCTTCCGAAATTGCAAGGGAAAAACGCAGGCTTGAAATGGAAAAACAGGCCCAGATGCGTTCCCAGATGGAATCCGAAATCAAAGCCATCACCGGATTTTCTGCCCGCTTCATGATAAAACTCAAAGGGAAACTGGCAGGAGTAACCCACTTCAGTTCCGATGCTGTAACAACCCGGTTTATGTCGCAGCTGAATCTTGATGCAAAACGGGCGGTAATGGAATGTTCGATTCTTGCAAACGATCTCTTTATGTCGAATCCCGCCATTGGCCGCGAAATCATAAAAGACCTCGATGCAAGGGGTCCCATTTACGTGGAGGTTATTGAAAGAACGGCGAAGCTTTATGACAGATCCGAGCTTTCCGGTCTTACCTCTGCATACAACGCAGCGCCCAATGCACCGGTACCGGTTTCCATGATCCGGGATGCAGTCTTTTCGCTCCTCAGAAAACTTTATTATTTAAAACCATATCAGGAAACCTATCTTGTGGCAGTGGATATTGCCATTGAAAAACAGAAGACTCTGGAAAAGAAACAGGCAGCCCTCTACACAGCCAAGAAAAAAAAGATCCGCTCAGACTGGAATACCCTGATGGATGTGATTTATCCTGGCCTGGTCCTGATCGCGCAGCGCGCAGAAATGAAAAAAGCTGAACCTGGTTCATTCCTCTTCGAGGATATGATTCAGGCATCTAACCTTGACAAACTGGGACAGAGAAAAACCGGAACCCCTGTGGGAGAGGAAGTTCCCAAAGCTCAGGCAGAACAGCCAAAACCGGAAGATGCTGCAGCTGAAGAAACCGGTTCCGAAGCCGAAAATGAATCACCCGAACAGTCCCAGGAGGAAACAGAACAGAACTCTGCAGTTTCCAGAGGCTATGACATCATGCAAAGTCTGAATATGCAGCAGCTTCGTTCCAAATACGATCCCAGGAACGAATATGCAAAAATGCCCGATAAAGATAAAGTTCTTATATCGTATTTGTATTTTAAAGAATTTGACTCCGAGTATTCCTTTCTGCTGACCACACCGAAACTTCAGCTGAATACAACATACAAAAACGGCGAAAAAATTGACTTAAAAAGAAATATGTCCCTCCTTCTGGAAGCAGCGCATCCGGTAACAGATGCATTCCGTATTTACATAAAGGAATTCGGCGAGTATCACAGTGTGGTTTCGGCGGCTGATGCAGGTAAGAATTATGTGGAACATGCGAAGAGAGTGGCGCATCTTGAAAAAAGAAGAGCAAATGCAGGCCGCGATGTCCGTAATCAGATTAAAGAATTTATGAATAAAGTAGGCGGGACTATGAAGATGCTGGTTGAT
>CAZQKZ010000027.1:25366-44678 GCA_964594095.1 uncultured Leptospiraceae bacterium
CGGGGAAACCTGGTTTCCAATCCGGATGAAGTCATAAAATTCGAAAACCAGCTTGAGGCTAAAAAAATCATGAACGGAAAATCCATCCGCGATGCTGTGAGCGATGCTTATTCCTTCACTACAGTATTTGCATCGCGTCTGGAAAACGGGGACCTCTTCGGAGGAGTCATTGACCTGAGTGATGAAGAATATGCTAAGGCATTTCCGGTTCAGCAGACTTCAGTTTCCGGGGATACGTCTGCCCGATGAGCAGTCTCTTTTATGAAATAGAAGTCCGTCTTTCAAAGGACGATGCACAGACTGCAGTGATTGATCTGGACAGCGGAAACCCTGTTCCGGATCTGTCCGGTTATTATGAAGTTCTGTATGACGAAGAGGAAGAAGCTTCCGAAACAACAGAGCTTGTGTTCTATTTTCCGCTGAATATACCTGAGCCTGATCTCAGCATCCATGTATATCTCAGTTCCCTGGGGATTGAAGATTACACCCTTAAAGTCCGCTCGGTGGACCGGGAGGAATACCTCAAGGCATATAAGGATCATTACAAACCTTTTGTAATATCTAAGAGGATTGCAGTCGTTCCTTCCTGGGATAAAAACACTCAGAGAGAAAAAGAAATCATACCTCCGGGAGGATTTCCTCTGTATCTGGATCCAGGGATTGCTTTCGGCACAGGTCTTCATGCCACAACACAGCTCTGTCTCCGGTATCTTGACAATTCCATGAGACCGGGAATGCGGATTACAGACGGGGGAACCGGTTCGGGAATTCTTGCCATAGGAGCACTTCTCCTGGGCGCAGGGGAAGTTTTTGCCTTTGATGTGGACGGAAACTCAGTGCACGCAGCAGCTCAGAACGCGAAGCTCAACGGGGTTCAGGATGATAGGCTCACCATTGTGCAGGGCGGATTCGACATAATACCGGAAAATAAGAAAAAAACTGATCTTCTGATTGCAAATCTGACATTTAATATTATTAAAAGCGAAAAAGCCGGGATCGACTCAGTGGATTCTCCGATAATGGTATTATCCGGTGTGCTGGAGAACCGGCTGGAAGATCTGAAAGATCTGTTCAGGGACCGATGGATTCTGAAAGAATCTGAATCCCTTGACGGATGGATCTGTGCAGTATTTCATCGCGCATAAATGAATATTCTGGTTGCAGACAACAGTAAAGTGGTAAGAACCATCATCCGGGAAGAACTGGAGTCTGGTGGCTATACAGTTTTTTCTGCTGCCGATGAAAAAGAAGTCTTCCGGATTCTTAAGGAAACTCCTATCAGCCTTGTAACCCTTCCTGTGGAATTTTCACCGCATAACGGATACGAAATAGCCTCTGTAATACATTCTGAGCTTTTTTATAAATCAGAAAAAAATGCTTCGGGAAAGGAAGTCCCTGTTATTTTCATTACCGGACACGATAATGTGGAAGGGCGACGCAGAGGCTTTGAAAGCGGGGGAGCGGATTTTCTGGCTAAACCGTTCGAAGAAGGTGATGTTCTTCGTGCTGTAAACAACATTCTGATTCCTGAAACCAGACTCAAAGGTACACAGGCCCTTGTGATTGACGACAGTCCCGTTGCACGTAATATTTTAAAAAAATTTCTTATAAGCATGGGAGTGAATGTAAGCGAAGCAAGGGATGGAAAGGAAGCTTATGCTCTGATTCTTTCCATGAAAGATGAACTGGACCTTGTGATTACGGATTTCATGATGCCGGAAATGCGCGGGGATGAGCTCTGCTTCCGTATACGCAAAGAGCTTAACCTGCCCGATCTGCCCGTGATAGTGCTGAGCGGCGTGAAGGATTCCGAGGCGATCCTGCAGATGTTCCGCTCCGGCGCCACAGATTATATGATAAAGCCGTTCATTAAAGAAGAGCTGCTGGGCCGGATTACCGCTCATCTTGAAAACCGCATACTGCATCACAGACTTCAGGCAAAGCTGCATGAGCTTGATGAAATGAACCAGGTACTAAGAAAGGCCATCACAATTGATTCCCTCACAGGTCTGCATAACCGGAAATATTTCATGGAGCGGCTGGAAGAAGCTGTTGTAAGGTTTCACAGGTACGGTCATGAGCTCAGCCTTATTATTCTTGATATTGATCACTTTAAGAATATAAATGATCAGTTTGGTCATGTTACGGGAGACAGAATCCTTCAGAAATTATCATCTCTTTTTGCGAAAGCTGTCAGGAGGGCGGATATTACGGCCAGGATCGGAGGCGAAAAATTCGCAGTTCTTGCTGCAGGAACCGGAAATCAGGGAGCCAAAGTTCTGACCCGAAAACTTCTTCGCATCGTTTCAGCAGGTAAGTACAGACTGCGTGATAAAGAAATAAGACTTTCGGCCTGTATAGGTTTCGTTTCTCTTTCCAAAGGGGATACCGATGATTATGAGGAATTATTCAGGAAAGCCGAAAACAGGCTGATGAAAGCCAAGGGAAACGGAACGAACAGTATCTGCTGCTGAAATTCCTGCCGATAATAAAACTGTGTATTCTGTAAGGATTTTTGCCGCATTAGGCACTGCTGTTGCCGTTACTGTTTTCTGGGACAGTCCTGTCCTTCTGCCTCTGAAGCAGTTCGTGGTTTATATTCATGAAGTCTGGCATGCTGTTGTTTCTATGGCAGCAGGCGCAAAAGTTGAAAAAATCATTCTATATGACGGAGAATCAGGCGAAACTCTGGTTAAGGAACTGCACGGACACGGAGCATTCATAGCAGCAGTCAGTGCAGGATACCTTGGATCTGTGGTCTCCGGTGCTTTTCTGCTGAACCGGGGACTTATGGGTTCCGGCGAAAAAATCACCGCATCCTTTTCCGGAATATTTATATTATTTATCACACTGCTGCTTACGGATCCGGGCAGCTCCGCTTTCCTGACCGGACTTATTTTCGGAGCGGGGCTGAGTCTTCTCACTGTTACTCCTCCCTCCTTCAGCCGGTATGTGCTGATTGTGCTGGGAACTGCCTTCGTTTGGTACAGTATCTTTGATATGCTTGATTTCACTGAGGATGTAACCCGGACGGATGCGGGCATCCTGACTGCTTATCTTTTCAGTAAGAATCTGCTCCCGGCGGACGAGTCCTATACTGCTTTTTATTCCTACACAATTTCCCTTATCTGGTCTGGTTTAATGCTTCTGACACTATGGCTGTTCATAAAGCCTGTTTTAAAAGCAGAAAGCATAAAAACCGAGCCTCCACCGGCAGTCATGCCTGATATTTCGCCTTTACCTGAGGAAATACAGGATTCAGATTCTGACCCTCTGCTGCTTCTTCAGGAATCCGCAGAACCCGGTCCTCAGAAAAAACCTTAGGAAAGAAAAAAAACAGCCTGCCGGATTATGTCTTTTGCTTGATTGCTCTCCGGGGTTTTTTAAAGTCTACTTAGTTTAATCAAACTGAGGTATTAAGCATGTATAAAAAAAGTGCAGTCATCACTGCGATTCTTGTTTCAGCATCCGTCTTTACCGGTTCCTGCGCGTCCGGTCCCAATGTAACCTGGAAGCGCACCGGTCTGGCAACGGCTATCGGCTGTTCTGCAGGTCTGGGCCTGGGTGCAGTAGTGGATGAAATGAACCGCAAACAGGAAGCGAAGGACAGAAAGAATGATCCGTTCGCCATTATGAAAGAGAAAAAAATCCACAATAATGGTAAAATTGTAGGACTCGGAGTCGGTTGTCTGGCCGGTCTGGGAACCGGCCTTTATCTGGATATGATGTACGATGACGTACAGCAGAACTTCAAAGATAAGGGAATCACTCTTGAAAAAATCCCTGGTTCTGACGGTAAAACCGAAGAACTGCTTGTGAAAATGGACGGAGACATCTCATTTCCAAGCGGAAAGGATCAGCTTACCGGAACAGCACAGTCCAATGTGGTAAAACTCAGCGAAGCACTTCAGGCATATCCTGAAACAGATATTAAAATCTGGGGACATACAGATTCTGTGGGCAGCCGGGCTGTAAACGTTCCGCTGAGCCAGCAGAGAGCTGAATCTGTAAAAGCAATGCTGACAGCAAACCAGGTCGATTCCCGCCGCATGGTGGAAATCAAAGGTATGGCAGACGATATGAAAATCGTAAATACTAATAAAGCAGAAGTAAAAAACCGCAGAGTGGAAATCCGGATTATTCCGGCAAAATCCTGATTCTGCGGTTTCAAAAGACCCCTGAACAGGATATTCAGGGGTCTGATCCAAACGGAATTAAAGCTTACAATCGGGTTTTCTGCCTTCAGCCTGAGCTGCGGCATAAATTTTCAGAGTTTTTTCAAGTCCTTCTTCCAGATCTTTGATCCGCTTTTCGCTGGATGGATGTGTGGACATAAACGATGGTCCCTTTCCCCCTCCCAGCTGAGACATATTCACCCAGAGATCCCTGGCTTCCACAGGGTTAAATCCTGCTTTCGCCATAAGCTCCTGCCCGTAAACATCGGCCTCTGTTTCATGAGCCCGGCTGAACGGAAGCAGTACGCCATACTGGGCTCCTATACCAAGTCCGCCCACAATAGCTTCTTTGATCATTCCGCCCCCCAGAAAACCTTCTACCATACTCATTCCGCTGCTGGTCACGACTGACTGAGAAACGCGCTCGTTGCCGTGACGCGCAAGCACATGAACAACTTCGTGTGCAAGTACTGCTGCAAGCTGACCCGGTGTTTTCGCAACGGGCAGGATGCCGGTATGAACTCCGATTTTTCCGCCGGGAAGAGCAAATGCATTAGCTGAATTATCGCGGAAAACAACAATTTCCCAGGAATCAACACCAGTTGTGTCTTCAGATACCGCAATAATTGCATTTGCCACACATTTTACATAATTGTTTACAGCCGGTCCGCGATCAATCGGAGTCTTCTGTTTCAGCTCATCAAAGGCTTTGACTCCCATTTCGTTCATCTGGGCATCGGTCATAACAGTTAACTGTTTTCTGCCTGTGGGCGAAGATGCACACTGCTGCACTGTGAGTCCTGCTGCAGTAACAGCCAGAAGCAGAGCTGCCGAAAAAAGGACCGGTTTTTCTTTTCTGATTTTAAAAAATGCTTTCATTGCTTCAGTTTAAGATATATACTCTGCCTGTCAAACAAATGTAAAGACTTCGACCGGCTCCGCCCTGCCTCTTACTTTTACTTTTCCGATTCTGTTTATGGTATATCCGCTGAAATCTTCACTGTCATTTTCCTGTAACACTTCTCTGGAAAACAGAAGGGTGGTGCCGGTTTTTTTATTAAGACTTTCGAGACGCGAGGCTGTGTTGACGGTATCACCTATTACAGTGTATTCCTGACGGTCTGCTGATCCTACCGTACCGGCAATCACCTGGCCGCTGTGAAGCCCGATTCCGATTTTAATCTCAGGCAGACCGGCTTCTGAAAGCTGCCGGTTGAGAGACTCTGTTTCCCGGAGAATGGCAGCGGCCGCATTGAGGGCACACATTCGGTGCTCCTGATTCTCAAGAGGGGCATTGAATACCCCCATTACGGCATCTCCTATAAATTTATTAACCATTCCTTTGTTATTTTTTATAATACTGCTCAGTTTTTCAAAATAGATATTCAGAAGCCGGACAATGTTTTCGGCAGGAATCCGTTCGCTGAGGCCTGTGAATCCCCGGATATCTGTAAAAAGAACAGTAACTTGTCTTGTTTCACCGCCAGCATCGGATCCACTTTTCAGAAGATGATCTCTTACTTCAGGATCCACAATTCGTCCGAAAATATCGTACATTCTTTCTTTTTCAAAGAGACCTTCACTCATCTCGTTGATCCCTTCTGCAAGAAAACCAAGATCATCTGCGGATGTGACACTCAGCCTTCTTTTATAATTGCTTTTAAGAATGTCCTCAGTTACACTTTTCATTTCGCTGAGCTGCCGTTCAAATTCAGAAGAAACCAGAATATATATAACAAAAGATGATGCGAGAAGAACACCGATCAGAATTGAAATAAGAATAAGTTCATAAACAGATTCAGTCTTAGCAATAAGGACCACAAGAAAGATTGTAGAAGGAGTGATCCCGGAGGAAAAGAAAAGCAGCATAAACCTGGTTCTTGTATCAATATTAACTTTGTTTCGGATATGTGAGATCTTCTGGTCCGGAAAAAAGGGTTTCTGAAAATACCGTCGTATAAAGAATTCAACAGTATAAAAGACGAAGATAAATGTTACCATGGCCAGTGTAACCGCTGTCATGTTTCCGATAAACCAGTCTTTTGGAACAATTTCCTCCGTAAAAGTAAAATAAACTGAATTACTGGAAATCAGACCGATTACCCATCCAAGGGCTCCGAGGAGGGCTGTTACCAGTGGAGTCCGGATGATCCTTATCTGTAGTTTTTCATCCGGGACTGCGTCCGCCTGATTCAGAAATACAGAAACAGGAATAATATAATGAATAATAAGAAGAGAAGGAATTATAAAACTGAGAGCATGCACGATTCCGTAATACACGATTCCGTTTTCAACGTTACGGATGAAATCATTCAGAGTATTATTAAAAGCAATAAAACTTGGCAGCAGAGGCATCCAGATATACTGCATCCCTGCCACAACAATCAGGTTTGCACCAAGGGCCACAGTTACAATCATAAGGTCAAAATAATAACCGGCTTTCATTTTCACAGGTCAGGCTCCCTTTCCTGAAAATCATTGTCAATGATTTACACTTAAAAAAAAGTTGTCTTAATAATAACCGGCAGGCTACACTGCTGCCGGAGGCAGTCCATGTATAAAAAAGCTCTAATTTTTCTGTTTGTAATGGTTTCAGGTCTTTCTGCACAGGATGTGCGAAGCAATGTTGAAGATGTCCGTTTATTCCGCCAGGGAGCATCTGTAACAAGAACTGCAGCCCTCAGTCTGAAAAAAGGGGAAAATGAAATTATTATCCCGGGTCATACTCCGGCGCTGGAAGACTGGTCAGTTCAGGGAGGGCTAACAGGAATCTCCGCCCGGATCCTTTCTGTAAAAGTCGAAACTTATGCCCTTCTTGAAAAACGAAATGAAAGAATCCGCGATATTGAAAAGGCCCTGGAGGCCCTTCGCAGCAGGGACAGAGAAATTATTGACCGCATGTCAGTTTTAACCCGGCAGAGGCAGCAGGCAGAAACTATACTGAAATCCTCAGGGGAGACCGGCGCCCTGTCATCCAAATTTGATTCACCTGAAAAATGGGATCAGGCAGCGGCATTTTATCTTAAAAAAGTGCCTTCGCTTCTGGCCGATGAACGTAAAGCAGAAAGCGAAAGAAGAAAAATCGGAACAGAAATCCAGGCTCTGGAATATGAGCTTTCTCAGCTGGCAGGAACTCAGTATTTTTCAAATTATGTGCAGATCAGGGATGAGCGGGTTAAAAAAGGAGCCGCACCTTCCGAACAAAGTTACACATCGCAGCTTAGTAACTTTCACTCCCAGAATCTCCTCCTTGAACGTGCTGATAACAACACAGAAACCGAAAAAAGAATTATTCTGAAAATCGATTCTCCTTCAGATGGTAAAGCTGTGTTTCGTTATACTTATCATGTCCGAAGCTCCGGATGGGGTATGGATTATGATTTTCGCACGGATGATAAGGGAAAAGCCGCCTCAATTACCCTTTATGCACTTATCCGTCAGAACAGCGGCGAAGACTGGAATAATGTAAATCTGCAGCTGAGTACCGGAAAACCTTCCTCGGATCTTACTATGCCTTCAGTTTACCCGCATTATCTGGATATTATCCAGTATATGCCTGCTCCCAATGTTCAGAGAAATATGAAGAAAGCTGAAATGGACGTTCAGCAGTCAGCAGGTGCCCCAATGGCAGAGGCAGAAGAAGCAGCACCCGCTTTCAGTGAAGTTGACGATTCCGGTCCTTATGTGGAATTTACTTTTCCCGGAAAAATCACTGTAAAATCAGGCGGAACCGAGGAGAAAAAAACCCTGGCGATGCATAATCTGAAACTGAATCCTGAGGATTTTCGCCTGGAACTGCATCCTGCCCAGAAGGAGAGTGCTTACCTCAAAGTTAAATTAAAAAATGAAACTAATTCTCCCTGGCTTTCCGGAGGGGCAGCACTGTATTACAACGAACAGTTCACCGGTAAAACAAGCCTTCCTTCCATAGCACCGGGAGGCAGCGAAGAGGTTCTGACTGCTATGGAAGAAAGAATCACCGGCCGGAGGCAGCTGGTCAACAGATTTGAGGATTCATCCGGAGTGTTCGGCGGGAAAAGACGGATGAAATACAATTATTTAATTACTGCAGAAAACAGACTGAAGCATGAAGCGGTTGTCTGGCTTTATGAAAGACTGCCTGTTTCGCGCCATGAATCCATTGAAGTCAAGGCGGAAAACTTCACTCTTACAGAAGATATTGATCCTGAATGGCTGAAAAGTACAGAATACCGTCAGGGCCTTCGCAGATTTCGTCTTGTTATGAAACCCGGGGAAAAAAAGGAACTCCGGTATGATTTATCCGTTACGTATGACCGCGATAAAGAGATCCGGGGACTTCCCTGATCTTTACTCAAGAGGTGCAGTCCAGAGATCATGCTGGCTGCACTTTGCAAATGCTTTGTAACCTGGTCCGATATTCGGGATTTTGAACCGGGCTTCAAAGTAATCCGCATTCGGATTGAAATTCTTTACAAAGATATCGTTTCCGTTCTGATCCATGATTCCGATCTTTTCAATATAATGATCGGGTTCCCTTACGACAGGCAGATTCACTCTGATAACAACATTTTCCACAGCTCCGGGTATGATGGTTACCTGAGGTGCATGCTGATGCTCCATTCCTGCCCATTCTCCCGGATCGTTTTGGTGGTATTCCTTTCGGGGCACCCGAGGAGTTTCAGTCTGCATCCGGTTTTCGAAATCGGGAATATTGCCGCAGCCGAAGGATAAAAACAGTAAGAAAATAATCACATATTTTTTTTTCATTTTAACTGTTAAACCTGTGTGATTTAGATTTTTTTTTACCTATGATGGTATGGACTTACTTAATTCTACCCCCAAACCATCACACTCTTCCCAGTCTACATTCTTAATCAGCAGGGATTTGATCAATTCATTTGATACTCTGAAATATCTGAAAGGCCGGGTTCTAAGAGACTGTCTTCACCGGCTTTTGAATGACCCTTTATTGAACCAGAAACTCGGGACACTGATGTCCGGCAAATGGAAAAAGGTTTATCAGTCAGATGGGCTGGATCTGGTTCCGGTTTATTTTTATCCGGATGAGTCCGACTGGGCTCACCTTTCTCTTCTTTCCAATGGGACTGGTTTTTCAAGGTGTTATATCTTTATTTATCTGCTCCTATTTGATCTTGGAATTCTGAAATTGGTAAATGACAGAACTAAAGCAGTATTCTCATCCCGAAATTTGCACAGAACTATACAATGTCTTATATACCTAAACAAACCCCAGCAAAAACTCCGAAGACAACTAAAAACATGGCCCGGATCGCAATAACCCGGGCCCAAAAAACCCTCAGTTATTCGTCGTCCTGTAGATCTTAAACGGATTCACTCCGTCTCCTGTATTAAAAATCAGATAATCAGTACCGGCGTCGTTCACAGAAATGGAATCAAAAAGACGCTTGTTTCCCGAACCCATCCCAAATCCGAATTGTCTCTCTGAATTGAAACATGCATTCCCGGTATCACAGACCGCCTCGAAATCTGCTTCGGAAGTCGGATTCGTAACACCCGTCCTGGTTCTCCAGATACTTGCCCCATACGCTGCATTATCAAAACCAATATACAGACGCCCTCCATTCACCACAAGCAGAGTCACTTCCGTATTGGCAGCCGTTTTCGTTGCCTGATCCTGAGAAAGACCGTCAAACCAGTAGGCCCCGGACATTCTGGTAGAATAATCTCCGCTGTTTCCAATGAAACTCCAGGCTGAACGGGCGGCAGAGGCATTCCCGGCATTCGCAGGCAGACTCCACAACTGAGGACGTTCCAATCCAGCCGGACATACTTTACCAGTATAGATAAAATCCCCTCGTGATGCTTTGGAACCGGATGCTATTGCCGAATCCCAGGCTGTATCAACAGTCAGACTCGTGCTGCTGGAAATCGCACTCACCGTACGGCACTGAATCACTCCGTTAGCGCTGTTTTTCACACAGATTTCATTGCCCACTTTCACTCCTCTGCCGGGAGTGCTGCTGTTAAACTGAGTGGATGATCCGGTCAATGCTGTGCTCCCTGCAGATCCGCTGACAGTCCCTTCCAGAATATAATTGTAATCCACTGTCGCACAGGAATTACGAACAGCAAACAGATTACCATTAAAATTGACCATTTTTGGAACGGCCTTAATTGCCGGAGTGATTTTATTTCCAGGAATCAGATAATCCCAGTCTCCTCCCGATTTCGCATCCTGCGGAAGCGGAATGGACATAAATCTGTTCCAGTCTTCATGATCCGGAGTTACATCTTCCCATTTCGTATTACAGTCAGAAGAACTGGTGCAGTTAGTAAGATCCGAGCCGGAGAATCCCGCCACTGACCGCAGCATACCTCCGTCAGAATACCGATAATATGCCTGAGTGCCCGCACTTACAGCAGGGCTCCAGTTATTAGAAACTCTCAGCTGAGTATCGCTGTCAATCCGATCTACTGTTTTACATTGAGAACTCACACAAATCACCGTTCCTACCTCAACCTGAGTAAGGAACTTTGTGCCTGATCCGGTAAGCAGACGCTGATTATTCGCTGCACTCACTGTTCCGCTAAGGTACCTTGCTCTTCCGGACAATGCCACCTGGTTTCCGTTGAGCGAACCGCCGTTGGCAATATAAAGCTGTGAGGCATTTCCTCCGGAGCCATCATTGTCATATTCATACATAGAATCTACAGAAATCAGACCGGTCTGGTTCGGCCCCTGACCATTTCCCATCTGGCGGTTATCGGTTGATTCACCAATTCTCCAGAGAAACCTTCCACCCAGATCATTACCGTCAGTTCCGTTGTAAATAGTGCCATCCGGCTGGAAACGGGACCAGCGAGGTGCATAGGATCCTGACTGATGCTGCGATGCCTGAAATACCCATCCTTTGTAAATCAGAACACTCATCGCTCTGTAAGTTAAGTTGGTATAACTGGAGAGGGGCCCTATTCTTGTAAACTCAAAAGGACTGGTTTTACTTGTGCTTACCCAGCTGGTCTGATAACCCTGACTCGCATCAGTCTTATATCCAAGAACAAACAGGTATTCTGTTCCGCCTGCCTGTGTACAGGCAAGACCGGTCAGTGTTGTATCCACTGAACCATCGGCAGAATAGCATCCTGCATACATATAATCAATACCGGCCATTTTTGAACCAGTAGAGCAGTTCGGCCAAGGTCCGGAGGAGCAGGTCTCCCAGAGATTGCCATCAAAAGCCTGATAACCGGCAGTGTATTTATCTGCATCAAAGACCACACTGGTTGCATTTGCCAGACTGATCTCAGTCTGAAAAATACCCGCATCCACGTTATTTGGCCCTATAATCAGTTTATTATTATACATGATTACCTGACCGGCAACCGTCTCATCGTCATTGAAAGGGTCATTATAAACCGGACCATCTGTAATCACAACAGGAAGCCCAAAGTCAATGGAAGCCCTGTCATCCGGATTGGATTTCAGACAGCCTGTAGGGGCCACGCCTCCGGAAGGAAGGATACAGTTCGCACCGGACGACTGCCCTACTACAGTATAAGCTCCGAGTGATGGTTCCGGAGATGTTTTAAAATATACTATTGTATCCACTCCGGTTGTATATCCGACCGGACAGGCTGCATCGTCACTCGCTGTGCAGAGACTCACTGTGCCCAGACCGGAAGGAAAACTCCAGTTGGTTATTCTATCGGCAGCATTATTGTTACTTCCGGAATCAAATTCGAAAATCAGCGGTTTCGAGAAAGTTACCTGGAACACATTAAACGCTGAGGAATAATCATACACTCTGCGTGCGCTCAGGATCTTAAGGTTTTCCCTGCCCAGAAAATTTCCTGTATTTGCGGCAGAGGATACAGTATTCCCGGCCGGTGATGTTATATCTTTTACATTATTAACGGTTACAGTATAGAACTGATCCAGTACCTGTGAAGAGGTGGTAAGCCTTACTTTAATATTCGAAAGCTGCTCCACTGCACTGACAGTAAGCCCGGACGGACTTCCGGTAATTGTATAATTCGCGGGATTCAGCGCTCCGTTCGCAGAGGAATCCATCAGCACATATTCAGAGAAGATCACATCCACTGCGAATTCGTTGAGTGAGGCCACAGACTGAACTTCAGGCAGAGTGTCCCCGGTAAATGTGGCAGTGTTGTTCGGGCTGTCACAGGTAAGCCCTCCGGATGCTGCTGCAATCTGTCCGCTCTGCACTGTTACGGTATATCCGTTTGCAGTATTACTGAGCTGCGATGACGTTGTCAGCCGTACTTTAGTGCTGTCTGTTCCCGGAGTCGGATACATATTCGCAGCTGTAACCGAAAGCCCAGGGATTGTATACCGGGAGGCATTCTGTGCACTGGAGGAGCTTACTGTCACATTAAATGTTATTTCCACAGTAGTATTATCAATGGCCACTGCTGAAATCACATTCGTGGACGGGGCTGCCCCGCTGAAAGAAGCAGTATTATACGGAGCCTTCGCTGTGAGATTATTTACATCTTTTACTGTATCGGAGGAAACAGTAACAGTATATGCTTCATTGTGAACCTGCTCTGATGTTGTAAGAACCACTCTGCGGCCGTTTACACCTACTCCGGAATACATAACAGCCTTGGTTACAGAAAGACCGGAACCCCCTGTAATACTGTAAATCGTGCTGCAGTCCACAGCAGGCCTTGAGCTGTCGGTTCCGCACTCAGCTGTGGCGGCTGTTACAATCTCTGAAAAATACAGAGTTAAAGTGATATTCGACGGGGGCGATGCTCCTATGACAACGGGCATTGCACCATCAGCTTCCGTTACGCCTGCTGTTGATATCTGAGAAACATTGTTTCCGTAAACATCTTTCAGGCCAGGGTTTGCTGCAGTGGTTACGTCAGGCTTGTTTCCGGTATCGCATCCGGTCTGGTCAGCTGCATCGCAGAAATCTGTTTTTTCATCAAATGCAAGATAAATGATTTCGTCATTCAGAGTGTCACCCATTCCAAGTGCAATTCTTACATTTGAATAAGATCCGACCAGCCAGTCTGTTGTGGTTACCGGAGATCCGCCGTTATAGCCGGGGAATGTTGCTGCATCCACAGCAGAACCAAAGGTAATCTTAATATGGTCAATTTTACCATTACCGTTACTGTCTATGGTTTCTGCGGATACCACACCCGGTGCTGCAGTGTCTTTCACCCATGTGGCGGATGTCGGGGTTGTCTGGTAATTCGGATTTTTATACCCAATCACACAGACTGTTACACTTCCATCAGGCAGTGCCGAGTAGTTTTCTGTAATCGGGGTTGCAATAGTAATATCCGCGCTGTAACTTCCGGCTGCACAGCTTGTTCCGCTTACAATTTTATACTGATAATGTGTTTCGCCACTTGTAGGACTCACAGTAATATTCGGAACCACTGTATTATTTGTGCCTGTCGGCTGGCCGGAAATATTCACATTCGCTGATGTGGAATCTTTGGTCCATGTGGAAACCGCTGCGGATGCTGCAGGCATCAGATTACCTGCAAGATCCTTTCCGCGTACACAGAGGGTGATTGTACCGTCATCTTTTCCGGAAAGACTATCGGTTATCGGATTGGCGATCAGTATATCTGAGCCATTATAAGCTGCATCAGCACAGCCGGCAGGACCGTCATTTATATCGTAAACAGCATACCGGTAAGAAACAACATCCGTTCCGCTGACAGTTACATTCAGCGAAGAAACATTGTTCACTCCGGAAGGCGCCCCGTTAATCACAGCAGCAGGAGGTGTAACATCATAGGTTACAGAGTTGTCTGCTGATGTCGAGGCATTGCTGGTATTCCCGGCCGGATCGCTGACTGCACCGGCCGGAAGACTGATAATCACTGTACCTTCGGTGGAGGCGGTTGCATTGACAGTCCATGTTATATTATCCGATGTAGTCGGCTCCGCAAGAGTATAACTGGCAGTACCACTCTTGGTAAAATCTGATGCGGCAAATGTTGCCGGATTAATGGCTTCGTTAAAAACCACAGTGAAGCTGATCGGATTTGCATTAATCGGGTCGGATTGTCCGCTGCTCTGATTCACAGTTACACTGGGTTTAACAAGCTCATACACCACTTCGTTATCTGTCGATGTGGAGGCTGCGTTATTCTCAGGAACCACATTCGCCTGGATATAAGGCTTAAGGATTCCCTGACCCGAGGCAGTCGCGGAAACAGTATAATAGGTTGCTGTTACTTTATCAACCTGCCAGGTAACTCCGGTTGCATAACCGGTTCCGGTGGTCTGTGTGATATCCGCCGCTGTGAAATTTCCATCCGCAATGGCATAACTGAAATTTACATCAAAAACAGCAGGAAGAGAGTTTGTCCGCGAAGACTGAGAGCTTCCTTTATTAATGCTTACGTTCAGCACAAGGCTGTAAGTCACAGTATTATCCGTGGAGGTGCTTATCGTATTCAGATTTCCGGCAGTATCGCTGACACGTCCGGCCGCTACAGATGGCTGCACGGTTCCCTGGGTTCCGACTGCAGTTGCCGCAAGATTCCAGGTGATATTATCAGAAGTAGTCAGATTCCAGGTAATCCCGGTTGCCGTTCCGTTCTGCGTGATATCAGATGCATCGAATGATGCGGGATTAACAGCTTCGCTGAATACAACTGTAAACTCAATCGGAAGAGAGGATGCAGGATCCAGCTGGCCTGATTTCTGATTTACTGTGACAGAAGGCGGAGTGTTGTCCACTGTCAGAGTGGCCACGGACTGAGGAGACACATTCCCTGCTGCGTCAATCACATACATATAATACACGCCTTCATTGGCAGGTGCATTTATACTTGTGGAGGTTCCTCCGGCGGAGGTATGCGTTGCATCTGCGACGAACTGTGCAATATCTGCAGTAGAAAGACCCGCCGGTGCAAACCAGATTGTGTTTCCGGTGCTTCCGGAGCTGTTTACTGTAATTGGTGCTCCGCCCTGAGCAGTCACACTGGAAGTAAAGACTGAGTTCTGATTCGATGGGGCAGTCACATCATAGACAACTCCTGTCCGGGTCACTGTCGCAGCAGAGTTTCCGGCTGCGTCTGTCCCATTAAATGTAACAGTATAAGTAGACCCGTCCACCAATGCTGGAAAATTTACTATTGTCCAGTTATTATGATCTCCGATGGTGCGGTCTGCAGCTGCCAGCACTTTCGAATGGATCGTCCCGTTATCGGGTCCGGCAGTACCAGTCCAGGTAATTGTTCCGGAAGCCAGCGCCTCCGAAAGACTGTAGCTTACTTTCACATGATTCACATGAGTGCTGCTGGCCGGTGCAGTCACTGTGATAACAGGTGCGGTTGCGTCATAGGTCACATTTGTTCGGGTAATTGTGGTGGCAGTGTTTCCGGCGGCATCAGTTCCCGTGAAGGTAACTGTGTAAACAGAACCATCGACAAGGGCGGGACTGTTCGAAAGGGCAATATCGGAATGGACTCCAGAATTCAGTTCCGTTCCTGTAAGACTTACGGAATGAACCGTTCCGTCCGCTGTTCCTCCGGTCCGGGTCCAGGTAATTGTTCCCGATGAAAGATTCTCTGAAAGAGTATAGGATACTTTTGCATCATTTTCAATGGAGGAGGATGCAGGAAGCACTGAAGTGAAGGCCGGCGAAATAGTATCTTTTACAAAACTTCTGCTGGTCGTAGCTGTGTTTCCAGCAGCGTCAGTTTCTCTTAACTGCAGAGAAAAACTGCCTTCGGAAATATCTGCCCAGCCGCCTACATCAGATACAGCAAAACCAGAAGAGACTGCTGTCCAGGTAAGCCCACCGTCCACTGAGACTTCTGTGGATCCTTCGCTTCCGGTAAATGTTATTACTGCGGAACCGTTCATGACAGTGGCCGCAGCAGGAGTTGTAATTGCGAGGTTCGGTGCAGTGGTATCAACAGTTATCGCGAATGATCCGCTGGAGGACCAGTTGCCTGCCGCATCCCGTTCCTGTACATACAGAGTGTAAGTTCCCTCAGAGAGCGCGGACGCCGGAACATAAGAAGTGTCTGCTGTAACAGCAGACCATCCGCCCGCGGATTCGCTGTTCATCTGATAACGGTACTGCCCATTACCATCACCACCACCGGAAGACCAGTTCCAGGGAGGAGTTGTATTATTCTGCAATGCCGTTCCTGTCACAGCAGGTGCATTGGGTGCAATGGAATCATATACAATTATGAGCGGTGAGGCTGCATTGTTATAATTCACAGTCCCGAATGCATAGGCAATATTTGCAGGAATACTTACTGTTACATTACCCTGTCCGGATGGATTAATTTCTATAGTAAAAACCGAACAGTCAGCTCCTTTAATAAGTGCATCTTTAGTTCCGTTTGTAACTGTTATATCATCCTCAGTAAAATCAGAGTTCTGACTTCCTCCCGAAATGCATCCGCCGGCATCGGAATACATCACATGACTGAAGGTGATTGTATATACAATAGTGTTCAGATTCGTCGGATTTGCTGCGGAAGTGGAAATCGTAACGTTTACATCCACAGAAGGAGCGGCACTTCCCTGTGTTACCAGGGAAAAATTTCCGGCTGTATCCTGTGCAAAGGCCGCGAAATAATAAGTTGTGCCATTGATAAGACCGGTAAGGGTGTGACTGCTGCCTGTGCCTGAGTATGCCGGATCTCCGTCCGTTTCGCTCGTCGGGTGCGAACCGGTTTTATAGCGGATTACAGTACCGGCGAAATCAGAATCTCCCGGATTTGTCCAGCTCATAGAGACTTCTGCATCGCCACCCAGAAGATTCAGTGAGGTTACCGAAGAAGGTACTACAGTATCTACAGTAACGCCCAGTGCAGCCGAAGCAGAGCTTTGGTTTCCGGCAGGGTCAGTCTGCCTGGCAGTAATGGAGCGAATCCCATGCGAAAGCACTCCGGTGGTGAGTGTTACAGTCCCTCCGGCGCATACTTCAGGAGTTCCTGTTGCCACACCGGCATTGTAAAGCTGCACAATATCCCCTGTGGTGCAGCTTACTGCAAAATCCAGAGTCTGATATTTTGTAATATTGTCAGAATCAATTATTCCGGAATCGCTGCCGGCAGTTAAATCAGGAACTCCAGGTGTCGCCGGTGCGGCAGCATCTTTTACAATGGTATCGGTTACGGTACTTCCCTGGTTCCCCGCTTCATCCTGTATAAAAACACTAAGGGTAAGAGTTCCGTCTGTAAGTCCGGAAACATTAATCCCGGAAATGGTCTGGTCAGCACTGGTTACGGTACCGGTAATCGGTCCTATAGTGCCACCGCCGGAGGAGGTGATTGTATAGGAATATGTGGTTCCGGTTTCTGCCCCTGAAAAAGTAAAACTCAGGCCGGTCTGATTCGAAGCATTTATATAACTTCCCTGGTCGACAGAAACCGAGTAACCGGACGGAGCACCTGTATCTATGACAATCGTATGCAGACCGGAAGCAGACCAGTTCCCCACTGCATCCTTTTCCTGAACATAAAGAGTGTAAGAACCATCCCCCCATGGAGTACCGGGAGTATAGCTGGTGGCCGTTGTTTCAAACCATGACCCTCCGTTTACATTATAGCGGTAATTTCCTGTGCCGTCTCCGCCCCCGGAAACCCAGTTCCAGGTTGGTGTAGTATCATTTGCCGGAGTAGCCGTGGTTCCGGCAGTTCCCACAGTCGGCGATGAAGGCGGAACAAGATCCAGCACAACAGTATAAGATCCGCTGGCAGACCAGTTCCCGGCAGCATCGCGTTCCTGAACGTAGAGTGTATGAGTTCCGTGTGTAAGAGTTGGTGCAGTCCATGAAGTTGCTGTATCAACGGAAGTCCATGCACCTGCCTGACTGTTCAGCTGAACCCGGTAGTTTCCGTTTCCATTACCTCCGCCGGAAGTCCAGTGCCAGGTGGGTGTGGTATTGTTTGTTGGAGAAGCGGTGGTTCCCGCTGTTCCCACAGTCGGAGCATCAGGTCCTGTCAGATCAATCACTATTGTATAAGAACCGGAAGCAGACCAGTTACCAATATCATTTCTTTCCTGCACATAAAGACTGTATTCTCCTTCAGATAAAGCAGATCCTGGAGTGAATGAAGTACCGTTTGTCTCTGTAGTTCCGATTGACATATCAGCAGTATGGGTTCCGCTGTATAATTTGTAACGAAATGTACCATTTCCGCCACCATTGGAAATCCATTGCCATGAAGGGGTTACATTTGTTGTTGGTGTTGTTCCGGTTGTACCGACTGCAGGTGCATTTGGTACTGATGTATCAATTATTATTTTAAAAGAACCTGGATCTGACCAGTTACCGGCTGCATCCCTTTCCTGTACATAAAGGGTGTATTCACCATCTGCTAAAGCAGAACCAGGGGTATACGATAATCCGGTAGTTTCGGTGGTTCCGGCGGACATATCGGCAGTATGAATACCGTTGTACAGCTTATAACGATACTGTCCATTGCCGCTGTTCCCCCCGGAAGTCCAGGTCCACTGGGGTGTTGTGTCAGAAGTCGGTGAAATTCCGGTCATAGTCACAACCGGTTCATAAGGTGCTTCGATATCGTAAATAATGCTTAACTGAGGTGCTGCACTGTTTTCCCTGGAAACAGTATTAGCAGCGATATTAATTATCACGGTTCCAGGGTCTCCCGGAGTAATATCTATTGAATAAGATGCGCCGGAGCCGCTAAGGGCACCTTTTATTCCATTGGAAACAGTAATATCATCCGCAGTGAAACCGGTAACATTCTCAGTGAATGTTATTGTCAGGGGAATCGGACTTACATTTGTATGAGTACCTGCTGTGCTTGCAATGCTGACTGCTACATAGTCCAGTGTGTTAACAGTTTTCTGATTCACCACTGAATAATTACCCGCTTTGTCGTAAGTCCAGACTGAATAGTAATAGGTGGTTCCAGGGTTTAAACCAGTATCTGAAAAAGCAGTGCCATTCCCATTAAAAACCGGTGTACCTGCATCGGGGGAGGAAGGGAACGAAGATTCAGATCGAAGGATTACCAAAGCAACCATATCAGCGTCAGAGTCTGATACCATTGGATTTGTCCAGTTCAGATTCACACTTGCAGTTCCGGAATTAACTGACAAATCCGAAACCGCAGAAGGCCCGGTTGTATCAACAGTGACAGAAAATCCGGCAGAGGCAGGGCTTTCATTGCCGGCAGCG
>CAZQKZ010000028.1:0-9491 GCA_964594095.1 uncultured Leptospiraceae bacterium
GCACCTCCTTGCCAAGGAGGGGGTCGCGGGTTCAAATCCCGTTTCCCGCTCATTAAAATTTGATTGGTATACATGGAATTTTCTACAAAGCAACTCTCCGACACTGAAGTCGAAATAAAAATTCAGAACACTGCAGGTGAGGTTACCGAGGCTTATAAAGAAGCCTATCTGAAAGCAAGGGCTAAATTTAAAGCACCTGGTTTTCGGGTTGGTAAAGCACCTCTGGAGCTGATAGAAAAGCAGCTCGGAGATTCGGTCGCTGAGGATGCGGCCAATATACTTGTAAATAAATCCATGCAGGATATTATTCCTTCTCTCGCAGCGGCGCCTGTGAATACTCCGTTTTTCTCTGTTGAGAAATTTGATAAAGAAAGCGGGGCAAGTTACACAGGAAAATTCGAAATTATTCCTGAAATTAAAAATCTGAAGCATAAAAATGTTAAAGTAGAAAAAGCAGTTCCTTCTGTGTCGGATGCGACCGTTCAGGAAGAGCTGGAGACGCTTCGGAAAAAGCAGGCAGTCTTTCATCCAAGGGAGGATGAAGGTGTAAAGGACGGGGATACAGTCGTAATGGATATTACCATTAAACGCGGCAAAAAAGTTATCTTCGACAGAAAAGATGCTGAAATTACAGCGGGTACACTCAATATCACTCCCGGAATGAACGGGGAGCTGCTTGGGATGAAGGCAGGGGAAAAAAAGGTTTTCTCTGACCGGGTAGAGCTGCCTGAAGGGGATGCAGAATCCTCCGCGGAAACATCCGACTTTGAAATTATTTTTAATGTGAAAAATGTAGGTTTTCTGGAATATCCGGAACTGAATGACGAATTTGCCAGGGATATGGGTGATTTTGAAAACCTCAGTGCACTGAAAGCACGAATCCGGGAAGACTACATTAACCTTACTGATCTGGTTCTTAAGCAGAGAGCGCAGGCCTCCATTCTTGACCAGATAGTTGCCGATACAAAAATTCCAGTGCCTTCCTCAATGGTAAATTCCGAGCTGGACGGGCGCCTTCGTAATGTAAGTGAAAGAATCGGGCAGACTGATCTCACCATGGAAAGTCTTGCTGAAATGATTCAGAAACCTTATGACGATCTTAAAAAAGAATGGACCGAAGGGGCAGAAAGATTCGTTAAAGAACAGATCATTCTTTTTGAAATTGCAAGAATTGAAAATATTTCCGTAACGCCTGAAGAGATCAGGGATCATATCATTAAAACCTATTCAGGTCATCTGGATCAGGCAGGCTTTGAGAAGCTTCTGAGAGACCGGGCAGCACTGGATCGTATAAATGATCAGGTGCTTTTCCGGAAAGTGTTCGATTTCCTTTATGAGAATGCAGAGATTAAATCCGGCAAGGAAATATCTTATGAGACTCTGAAGGAAGAAGGCGCATTTTCAGAAAACTGAAAGCTTCCGGTTCACAAACTTGACATAATACACGGTCTCTGAGATTCTGTTACAGAACTCAGGTTATGCCCCTGAATTTCTATTTTTATCTGCAGGAGAACATCAGTGGTTCCATATGTAATTGAACAGTCCGCAAGGGGCGAAAGACAGTACGATATTTATTCCCGGTTACTGAAAGACCGTATTATTTTTCTTGGTTATCCGATCGACGATCAGACTGCAAATATTGCAGTGGCGCAGCTCCTCTTTCTGGATGCGGAAGATCCTGAAAAAGATATTTATCTCTATATTAATTCGCCAGGGGGCTATCTGACTTCCGGGCTTGCCATATACGATACCATGCAGCACATCCGGCCCGATATCCGGACTATCTGCATTGGTCAGGCATCAAACATAAGTTCACTGCTGCTGGCTGCAGGCACTAAAGGCAAAAGATCAGCTCTTCCGAATGCCCGCCTCATGCTTCATCAGCCTCTTGGGGGTGTTTCCGGTCAGTCCCGCGATATTGAACTCCAGGCACAGGAAGTTCTCTCTGTAAAGGACAGGCTGAATCAGATGTATGCACGTCATACCGGTAAAAGCATTGAACAGATCGAAAATGATACAGACCGTATTTTTTACATGACAGCCTATGACGCTAAGAATTATGGTATTGTGGATCAGGTAATAGAAAGTCGCCACGGTGCGGATCCGAAAGAATAAAGACCAGGGAGGCAAAGGTATGGGAACCAAAAAAAAGGGGATTGAAACCGAAAAGCTTCACTGCTCATTCTGCGGGAAGGAACAGGACCAGGTAAAAAGACTGGTCGCCGGACCTGGGGTTTACATATGCGATGAGTGTATTGAACTTTGCAATGAAATTATAGCGGAAGAAACAGAAGCGGAACCGGTCACCCATACTCTGACCGACCTGCCGCGACCCGTGGAAATCAAGGGAATCCTTGACCAGTATGTAATCGGTCAGGATGAGGCAAAAAAGGCCCTGGCAGTTGCTGTTTATAACCATTATAAACGAATTAACTCAAATGCACGCCGCAATGAAATCGAACTTGATAAATCAAACATCCTCCTGATTGGGCCCACAGGTTCCGGTAAAACTCTTCTGGCTCAGACCCTTGCCAGAATGCTGAAGGTGCCTTTTGCTATTGTTGATGCAACGGCTCTTACCGAAGCTGGTTATGTAGGGGAGGATGTCGAAAACATACTTCTCCGTCTTATTCAGAACGCAGATAACGATATCAAACGCGCGGAAATCGGAATCATCTACATTGATGAAATCGACAAAGTAAGCAGAAAAACCGATAATCCGTCTATCACAAGAGATGTTTCCGGGGAAGGTGTGCAGCAGGCCCTTCTGAAAATCATCGAAGGAACAATAGCGAATGTTCCTCCTCAGGGCGGAAGAAAGCATCCTCATCAGGAATTCCTTTCGATTAACACAAAGAATATTTTATTTATTTGCGGTGGAGCCTTTGTAGGCCTCGAGACTGTGATTACATCACGGATGGGCCGCCGGAACATCGGATTTGACAGGGGTAATGATAAGAGCGAAGAGCTGAAAAAACAGAGTCGTTCGAAAATACTTGCTCATGTGCAGCCCGATGATCTTATGAAATATGGTCTGATTCCCGAGTTCGTTGGCAGGCTTCCCATTGTGGCCACTCTGAATGACCTCGATGCAGCTACCCTGCAGCAGATTTTCACAGAACCTAAAAATGCTATTGCAAAACAGTACAGCCGGATTTTCGAAATGGAAAATGTTAAGCTTAAATTTACGGATGAGGCTGTAGTGAAAATTGCTGAACAGGCAATTAAAAGGGAAGCGGGTGCCAGGGGACTTCGTTCCATTGTCGAAAACATCATGATGGATCTGATGTATGAAGTCCCGTCACGAAGTGATGTGGATCAGATTGTGATCACTCCGGGTGTTGTTGAGAACAGTGATCCTCCTGCCATTATTCTCAAAAAAGATGCTGCAAAAAAAGCAGCCAAAGATCCCAAAGAAGGGAAAAGCAGTACCGGTAAACAGGAAAAGCTGGCCTGATTCAGTCGAAATCGCTGAAATCCGCCTCTGTGCCGGCTTTTCGGTAACGAGGAGGGATTGGTGCTGAAGCGGAAATAAAAACTGCTTCGGCTGCTGTATCGCCGATGGCTTCTGCTCCTCTGATGTTTAAAAAAGGAAACTGGTCGCCCGAAGTATGATACCGGCTGTGGGTCCCCGTATGAAAAAAGGCAACAGGAATCCCTGATTTATAAAACAGAAAATGGTCACTTGGACCAAGTCCCCCGTTTATGAAGCGGATTCTGTAATCTGAAAGGAACGGATCCGATGATACAGCCTGCTTCAGTGCAGTAAACCAGGAAGGATCTGCGGTATCTTTCGCCTGAATGATCAGACCTCTGTCATGGTTCAGATTACCTGTCATATCCATATTGATCACTGCAGCTACCGGAATTCCTTTTCCGGGACTGTCAGCTTCATTGCCGGAATCAGTGATATATAACTTCCCGTCATTTATATATTTGTTTATGAAATCCGATGTACCGTAAAGACCATGCTCCTCTGCGTCTGTATGCAGAAAAAGGACATTAATATTCCGGGGAAGCTTTCCCTGCCTTTCATACTGCCTCAGTTTCCATGCAGCCCTTAGCAGAGAGGCTGTTCCGGAAGCATTGTCATCAGCACCATAATGGATTTCTTTTTTTAAAGGATCGCCCAGACTCGCAAAGCTTCCTCTGCCAAGGTGGTCTGTATGAGCCGTCATAATGTAAACCGAAGAAGGCAGAAACCGGTCCGGATTTCGCAGCCAGGCTGCAGTATTGCGTCCGGTAAGGATTCTGGGCTTCACATATGCAGACACTGTCATATGCACTTCTCTGCTTTTCAGAAAACAATGCCCCTCCGTTCTGCATTTAGCGAAGATTTCTTTGTATTCCGGTAAAGCAGCCGCGAACTGATTTTCAGGTAACAGTACAGCCGGCGGTCCGGATTGCGGGAAGTCCCTGGAGGAAAGATTCACTGTATGTTCCGGTGTGCTGTCTGCAAACACCACTGCGGAGGCCCCCCTGCTGCGCAGGTTTTCATATTTGCGGAGAAAACTCATCTCGGAGGAAGCTCCGGAGGGATGGTCCGTCCCCGGGCCGTATCTCATGCAGACCACAGTCTTATTTTTTATGTCCAGCCTGTTCAGATCATTTTCCAGACAGTACCCCCCGAAGACAGCCGGTCCCTCTGCACGAAGAAGGCCGGTCACCGGAAGTGGTGCGGCGGGAATCCTCCTGTTTCCGGTCAGAATCCAGGCATCATTTATAATCAGGTTTTCGTCCGTAAAAGCAAATTCATCTGAGAAGGAATCTCCAAATACGGGGTGAAATCCGTTGTTTCTGTATAAACCGGTTATAAAACCTGCCGCTTTAGCCATGCCCGCGCTGCCGGAGAGCCGACCCTCAAGCAGCGGATGACTGATGTGATAAGCTGTGTTTTCGGTGTCTTCGGGAGAATGAGGAATGCAGGCGGCCGTAAAGGCTGCGAATGCAACCGTATAAATTATTAAGTAAAAAAAACGGCCGGACATTTCAGGAGCTCAGTTTCTTGCAGGACTTCTGAGCCGGACAGCCAGCAGAACGGAAATTATTAAAAAAACTGTGAGAATAGCATAGGCGGTCGTGAATCCCCAGGCCCAGAAAAACAGAGAGCTGATTCCGGGACCGATGGCTCTCGCGAGAGATCCGGCAGAGCGGAAACTGCCCATCGATAACCCCTGAGATTCAGCCGGTGAGCTGAGGCTTGCTATCCCGGAAAGGGCCGGCTGGACCAGAGAAGCACCCAGAGTTACCGGCAGCAGCATTAAAAGTGAAAACCAAAGTCCAGGCTCTGTCCAGGCCAGAAACAGGAGGGGCAGAGGCATTAAGGAAAGACCTGCCAGCAGAACGGATTTTTCCCTGGTAACCGCAGAAAGTTTCCTGACAAGATAACCCTGACCGAATATAAGTATAAATCCTGAATACAAAAAGACAAACCCGATGGAGGAAGGGGAAAGTCCGAACTCCATTTTGTAAAGAAAACTCAAAGAGAATTCAAAGCCGGAAAACATAAGAATGAATATAAAATAAATCAGCGCAGAGTAATAAAAATTCCGGTCTGTGCCTGCAGATTTAACAGCAGCGACCGGGCTTGTTACCCAGGTATGGTCAGACGGAACACCGGAGCGGGGGTTCGTTTCCTGGAAAGAAGTGTAATTGCGCAGTGCAGAAAGCGAAGCCATCAGAAAAGATATCAGAGCACAGAAAGAAAAAGGATGAAGAAAACTGTAATCCGGAAAGGCCAATGAAAGATCGATTTTAGAGGCAAGCCCTCCAAGAAGCGGACCGGTCACAAAACCAAGTCCGAAGGCAGCCCCGACAAGACCCATTGCGGATGTCCTTTCTTCTCTTGTGGTCATGTCGGCCATGGACGCAGTGGCCACACCTACGTTACCGGCCATGATTCCGCCGGTTATCCGGGAGAGCAGAAAAAATGTAAATGAATCAGAAAAGAACCAAAGCAGGTAGGAAAAAGCAAGCCCTGCCGATGTGATCAGGAGGACCGGTCTTCTTCCTGATTTATCGGAAAGCCTTCCCCAGAAAGGTGTAAAAAGAAACTGGAGAAGGGAATACAAAGATGCAATCAGACCACCCAGTATTACAATAATCCCACCGGAACTTCCGGCCGCATCAGGCAGATAGGCTGCTGCGTATGCGGCAGCATGGGGAAGCCAGAAATCAAAGGCAGACCCTTCGGCTTTGTCCGTATAGTATTTCAGCATTTCTGGTATAATGGGGAAGATGACGGAAAACCCGATCAGATCCAGGAGGAGGATCTGAAGAAGCAGAAACCTGTTTCTGCGCAGAGAAGCTGACTGCATAATTTACATATTAAAAAAAGGTTGTAACGGAAACAAGAGAAAAAAAAATAAACTCAGTCCCTTTATGCCGCACGATGACCACATACCTCTCTCCGACCTGGAATTCCGGGATCAGGTTATCCCCATAAAAGGAGACTACATACCATATAATGAAAGAAAACTGCGAAGGACCATGTATGCTGTTTTCAACCGGAATGATGCAGCTGACTTCACCGGAAAACCCCTTGAATTCACCGAACGGGACATGCTTGCTGAGGCTGTATTCTGGGCTTTGGGAGAGCTGATCAATAACGCAAATAAAGCGAATAACCGTCTGGCTCTGCTTCGGAATGCCCTTTTCCGGAAAATCCGGCAGAATGACGAAGTAACCGAAGAAAAAAAAATCTGGTCTGACATCGATTATGCAATAATGAATAATCAGTCCGATTTCCTGAAAAAATACGGTCTGGAAGACCTTGATCTGAGCGATATGATTCTGCGCCTTATCAGCCTCGATAAAACCAATTCCTTTGCATTATCCGAGAAATTAAATAAAAAAATTGATGTAACTCTGCGGCTTAGAAAAAAGAAGAATGCCCTGAGTCTTGTTATAAATGTAATCAATAATTCGCCCATGACTAATTTTGACCGGGAAAGGGTGGAGTATAATCTTGAAAAAATCAAGGAAGATCTTATCCGGGCAGGTGACAGCCCGTTTGAGGCTGCAGTCAGGTTATACGATAAGTCAGAAGACCGCAGGGGAGGGGGGTTCGGTGCCGGGCTTCGCAGTATTGTTCTGTTTCTGAAAGAGGCTTACGAACCCTTTGATGTGAATATAATGTATTCACGGCTGATTCAGTACAGAACAGCCGTTTCTTCCACACTATTTACAATTGAAATTCCGGTTCCCTGAACATCAGACAGCTTCGGGGGCTGCTGTGTTCTGCTCAGAATCTGCCTTTTCTTCGCCGGTTTCCTCTTTTTTACGGGGAGCCGGAACTGCAGCAGTACCTGACGGAGCTGGTTTCTTTTTACCGGAGGGAGACAGCACCATTACTATCTGGCGGCCTTCCATTTTCGGAGGAGTTTCCACAGAACTGATGTCTTTGAGGTCTTCAATGAAGCGGTTCATGAGAACCATTCCGAGTTCCGGATGGGCAATTTCGCGGCCACGGAAACGAAGGCTGACTTTTACTTTGTCTCCTGCTTCCAGAAATTCAGCACCGTGTTTTCTTTTTATCTGATAATCATGATCCCCGATTTTGGGTTTCATTTTAATTTCTTTTATCTGAATGATGTGCTGGTTCCGGGCCTGATCTTTTTTCTTTTTCTGCTGCTCGTATTTCCACTTACCGTAGTTGATAATCTTACATACAGGCGGATCCTGATCCGGAGACACTTCCACAAGGTCAAGACCTGCTTCCGCTGCCATACGGACTGCCTCACGGGTATCAAGTATTTCGATCCCTTTTCCTTCAATAACCAGTTTTACTTTGGGAGCGCGTATCTGAGTGTTGATACGAAGCTCTTTGGATTTTCCCGCTGCCGGATGTGCTTTCTTATGAACTGCCATTAAACCTCCTGGCTGTATTTTGTACCTGTTTTAAATGTGTTTCGTTTGATTTTCAGTCAAGCCGGAACCGATCCATTGGAAACTGCTTTGCAATGGAGCTGACCTCTGACTGTACTTTTTCAAGTACTGTTTTATCTTCGGGTTTTTCCAGAAGATCTGAAATAAGATTGCCAATGGAACGGAATTCTTCAGTACCGAGACCCCTCGTTGTCAGAGCCGGCGTACCGAGACGGACTCCGGAAGTGACGGCAGGCGGATGCGGATCAAAAGGAATACCGTTTTTATTTGCAGTGATCCCTGCCTCATCAAGCAGATCAGCCACAAATTTACCTGTAAGACCTTTGGAACCTACATTCAGAAGAACCATATGATTATCAGTTCCGCCGGAGACCACACTTACACCGCGGCTCATGAATGTTTCCGCGAGCACATGGGCATTTTCTTTTACTTTTTTAATATATAACCGGTAATCCGGCTGCAGCGCTTCCCCAAAAGCCACAGCTTTGGCTGCAATCACATGCATCAGCGGTCCGCCCTGAACTCCCGGAAAAACTCTTGCATTGATGAGCTTATCGTGTTCTTCGGATTCACAAAGGATCAGACCGCCCCTTGGCCCACGAAGAGTTTTATGCGTGGTTGTAGTGGTGATGTGTGCATTCCCGATGGAAGTTGGATGCTCCCCTGCTGCAATAAGACCGGCTATATGAGCTATGTCTGCCATCAGCAGTGCACCGGTTTCGTCTGCAATTTCCCTGAATTTTGCAAAATCGAGGGTCCGGGGGTATGCCGAAAAACCGGCTATGATCATTTTAGGTTTATGTTCGAGAGCTATGCGGCGCACATTTTCATAGTCAATGGTGTGAGTATCCGGAGATACGCCGTAGGAAACTGCCTTATAAACCCGGCCCGAAAAATTCACTTTGGAGCCGTGTGTAAGGTGTCCTCCGTGAGCCAGATCCATTCCGAGGAAGGTATCGCCGGGACTGAGGGCGGCAAGAAAGACGGCCATATTCGCCTGAGCCCCTGAATGAGGCTGAACATTGGCAAATCGTGCTCCGAAAATTTTCTTTGCCCTTTCTATGGCAAGAGTCTCGATTTCATCGGCATAATCACAGCCGTTATAATAACGTTTACCAGGATAACCCTCTGCGTATTTGTTTGTAAGGGTGGATGTATATGCTTCGAGTACACTGCGGCTTACGAAATTTTCGGAAGCGATCATTTCCAGATTTCTTTCCTGGCGCTCATCTTCTTTTTTAAGTATGGAGTAGGCTTCAGGATCTGTGCTTTTTAAAAAATTCTGTATCATAATTCACTTTTTTTTATAACCGAGGCTGCGTCAATTCATAAAAACCGGCGGGGGACTGAAAACGCCGCAGGGAGTCATCGAGTTCTTTCCGTTCAGTCGGGGAAATTCTGCCGCTGAGGATCCAGTCCTGGCGTGAATAGAGATTTCTGGCCAGATGCTTTGCTATACCGAGAATTTTCCGGATTTCTGGTTTGGCGATGGGGGAGATTTCTTCTTCCAGCCAGGATTTCATTTCCAGTGAAAGGCAGTTATAGAATGCTGTAATATCAAAGGTATCCGGCAGACTTCCGAGAAAGGATCTGTGACCTCTTCC
>CAZQKZ010000028.1:9575-44480 GCA_964594095.1 uncultured Leptospiraceae bacterium
CGGGTGATCAGGGTCCCGTGGTGGGTGAGGATTCCGTATTTGCGGAACTGAGAATTACCGGATATTTTCAGCTGCCGGTCACCTTCTGCCTTGAGAGTGATGTCGGACTGCCCGTTTAGTGAAACTGAATAGCCCTGCGCTTCCAGGGCTTTTTTTATAAACTGGAGCATGATTTCGTAGGAGTGTTTAACACTGAAAAGCTCCGGATGCATTTCCAGAGGGAGCAGCAGACTGTAATTGATGTTACCGGGTCCGTGAAGGACCGTTCCTCCTCCGGAAGACCGCCTGCAGAGAGGAATTTTCAGAAGGGAACTGTTTTTCTGTATATTTTTTTTCTGAAAACGGGAGGATTCCAGACAGCAGGAAGCCAGAATTTCCGGATGGATGTTTTTTTCAGGATCACAGGTGCGACCCATGATCACCGAGTGCGGATTTGACCAGAGCCGCAGCAGACCTGAAAAACCGCTTCGGTTCACCCTGCCGTAATAATAAGCCAGAGCCTCATCCAATGCCAGGGAAAGGTATGGATTCCTTGGTTTTAAGTCTAAAAACTGATAAATCATAGGCCTGAAATCCGTTTTTTAATAGTCAGTATATTTCCTTTTTCAGGGTCGGTGCTGAAAACATGAAAATCTGAAAGTCTGCTGATCAGGTAAACTCCCAGACCGTTTGTCCTGTAATCGGAAAGCTCTTTTTTTACAATCTGAGACGGATCCGTTTTTTTTCCGAAGTCCCGGAACTGCAGTTCAAAATAGTGAGAGTAAACTTTTATTTCTGTAAGTATCGGCAGGCCGCTTCTTCCGGAATAGGAATGTCTGAAAATGTTGGATACTGCTTCCCCTGCCAGAATGCGCAGATCAGAGACAGTGTCACGGTCCAGACCGTGACGCCTGGCAACAGACCCCACGAAATCCCTTGCCATTCCGGAAGTCCGCGGGTGTGAAAGAAACTGGATTCTGACCCGGTCATGCAGGCCGTCCGGGGATGAAGGACCTGCCCCCGGCGGATTTTCAGTAAGTTTTTTTAACTTCTCTGACATGGCCTGCACCGGTCAGATTCAGGACGCAGCTGCTGCTTTGGCCCGCTTTTTCCGTTCATTCGGATCCAGCCATTTTTTACGGAGCCGGATACTTTTAGGTGTGATTTCCACAAGCTCATCATCATCGATAAATTCAATAGCCTGCTCCAGTGTGAGTCTGCGCGGAGGGATAAGCCTGATGGCTTCGTCTGAACCACTGGCGCGCATATTGGTCAGCTTTTTTTCCTTGCAGGGATTCACTTCGAGATCATTCTCGCGGCTGCATTCCCCGATTACCATTCCGGAATAAATCGGTGTGCCTGGATCTACAAAAAGGGTTCCGCGTTCCTGAATGGCACCGAGGGCAAAGGTAACTGTCTGTCCCTGTTCCATGGAAACGAGCGCACCGTTGATTCTGCCCGGAATAGGGCCTGCATGCGGTCTGTATTCCAGAAAACGGGAGTTCAGGGCGGCGGTTCCGCGGCTTTCTGTAATTAAGAAGCTGCGAAATCCGATCAGACCCCTTGTGGGTATATGATACTGCAGTCGGGTGGTTCCGTGAACGGATGTTTCCATTCCCTGCATATCTCCTTTGCGGCGGTTCAGTTCGTTGATGATAGTGCCGGAATATTCTTCAGGAACGTCAATAACCACAATTTCAAACGGCTCGAGTTTTTTTCCTTCAGATTCTTTAATAATTACTTCCGGACGGGAAACCTGCAGCTCAAATCCTTCGCGACGCATGGTCTCCACAAGAACTGAAAGATGGAGATCCCCGCGTCCCTTTACTTTAAACCGGTCTTTTGCCTCGGGATCGTCTTCCACGCGGAGAGCCACGTTAGTGAGGATTTCTTTGTAGAGTCTTTCGCGGATCTGACGGGTGGTTACAAACTGACCTTCCTTACCGGCAAACGGGGAATCATTCACAAGAAAGAACATGGACACTGTCGGCTCGTCCACAGCAATCGGGGGACGCGCTTCTTCCTTCCCCGGATCGCAGATGGTTTCACCGATATTCATTTCATCGATTCCGGTGAAAGCTACGATGTCTCCTGCTCCGGCGGACTCCACTTCCACCCGTCTCATGGCATCATAGCCGAATAATTTGGTGACTTTATAAGGTTCAATAGTTCCGTTCAGCCGGACCAGGGAGATGGGCTGATTCTTACTCATTTTTCCACGGAAAATTCTTCCGATCGCAATGCGGCCCATGTAGTCATCGTAATCGAGGTTCATGATCTGAAACTGAAGGGCCCCGTCCACATCACCGGCAGCAGGAGGAACATGGGACAGTATGAGATCCAGAAGGGGGGAAAGGTCCTTGTGCTCCTTTCCGGCTTTGGCCAGTTCCAGGGAGGCAAATCCGTTCTTTGCTGATGCGTAAACAACAGGAAAATCCATCTGTTCTTCGGTGGCACCCAGGTCGTCAAAAAGATCAAAGACTTCGTTCAGAACTTTATCGGGGTCGGCAAATTCGCGGTCAATTTTATTGATTACTAAAATCGGTTTATGACCCAGGCGAAGGCTTTTTTCGAGAACAAAGCGGGTCTGAGGCATAGGTCCTTCGAAAGCATCGACCAGAAGCAGGGAACAGTCAGCAAGAGAGAGAACCCTTTCCACTTCCCCCCCGAAATCAGCATGGCCCGGGGTGTCAATAATATTGATTTTGGTACCTTTATACTGTATTGATGCATTTTTAGAACGGATTGTGATGCCTCGTTCCTTTTCGAGGTCCATTGAATCCATAACACGATCGGTCTTTTCCTTATTGGAAAGGATACTGCCGAGAGCAAGAAGCCCGTCGACCAGAGTAGTTTTACCGTGGTCCACATGAGCGATAATTGATATATTGCGAATTTCCATATAATAACCTTATCCTTTGTGAGGGCTTTTTCTGGCCACTGTTTTTCAGGGATGCGGTTTTTATTTTTCTGTTACGATCAGTCGGCAAACTCAATGCTTTCCACGCGAAGTTCCTCGCCGGAAAGAATCTGAACGGGGGAGGAGCAGGAGCTGCAGATAAAAACCGGCTCGGACCGGCTTTCTTCGAGCCCGCAGTTCGGGCATTTTACCTGAACAGGAATCTGCTGAATTTCCAGAACTGCATCTTTCAGGAATTCATTTTCCCGGCGGGCAATATCGAAATGAAACTGCAGGGAATCAGGAATGACTGCATGCATGACTCCGGCAAGGAACACAATTCTGGTTACCGGTTCAGAGATATTTTCTGCTTTCATGGAGCTTTCCGTAATGCGGATGATGCTCATGGCGATACTGTGCTCATGCATACAGCAGAACTGATGCCTGAGGAATGAATGTCCACAAAAAAAATATGATTGACCATAACAGGCCCTGTAAAATTCTTAAAGCGATGATCCGTAAAGCACCCGTTTTCTATATCGCAACTGTAATAATTCTTTTTAGCGCAGGTGGCTCTCTGCTGCATTTATATGCACAGCAGAAATCCGAAAAATCTGCGGGTGGCAGGCATTCTCATGCAGACGTGGCAAGGAAAACCATAGCTGTATTTAAAGATCTGCAGTCGTGGTCTGCTGATTTTTCTATAAAAATAGCAGACGGCCGTACAGCCAAAAGCATGACCGGAACCGTTTATTACCAGAATCCGGGAAAAGTACGCTGGGATTTTTCAAATCCCGCGGGTGACTTCATCCTTTCTGACGGTAAAATCCTGTGGATTTACATCCGCCGTATTAATGCGGCAGGCCGGCAGAGTCTTGATCTGGATGTTAAAACCCGGGACGGAAGGGATGTGTTCTATAAAGAGCCGGTTTCCGGTCTCGGCAGGCTTTTTTCCCGTTACCATTACCGGTTTGATACTGTAGACCAGCCCAAAAACACCGGAGACGGGCAGTTTTTTGTAATGGACCTTGAACAGAGGGAAAAGATCGGGGGTTATGAAAAAATCCAGCTTTTTATTGATCCGGAAACTTACCTAATTAAAAAAGCAACCGGTGTAACCCAGACAGGCAGGGAAAGCACTGTAACATTCAGCAATATTAAAATCAATCCGGCTATTGAAGGAACAAGATTTCAGTATCAGCCGGAAGCATCTGTCAGGGTAGTGCCGAATCCTCTGGTAAATGAATAATAACGGGAAACTTATATATGACTTTAAATAAAAGAATTGGTACTCTTCTCAGGGAAGCCAGAGAATCCAGAAAACTCAGTATCCAGGAAACTGCCCGGGAAATCAATATGATCCCTAAATTTATAGAGGCCCTGGAACGTGAGGATTATTCTCTCTTTCCCAGTGAAACATACACTCTCGGATTCCTGCGTACGTATTCTGAATTTCTGGGCCTCGATACCGATGAAGTTCTCAGTCTTTACAGAGGAGTTCAGATTGATCAGGCCGAAACACCAATCAAAGAACTGACCAAACCAATTTCTCCAGCGGATTTTTTAAGCGGTTTTTCCGCCGGAATGAATGTTTCTGATCTCAGAAAATACGTTCTCTACGGGGGCGGCATTTTACTGGCAGGACTGCTTGTGTACGGTCTTTTCACTGCATTTTCCGGTTTTCATTTCGGCGGATCTGCTGCGAATGATCCCTGTGCAGACAGAAATTCTGAATCTGTACGTATTTCTGAAAATGAACCTGTAAATTTCAGTATGAATACTGAAAATTCACTGAGTTTTGTTACAGAAGGGAATGTGGTGAGCTTCTGTGCTACCGGTTTTCAGTCCGGTGCTGTTATCGTGGCCATTACAGTAAATAATGAACTCTATCCCGATGTAAGAATCCGGGAAAATGAAAACTACATTCTCAATACAAATCTGGAGGGGCTTGCCGGACTCGAATCCAGACTGATTCTCACTCCCTCTGTGATTGCCGGAGAATCCGCAGGTGTGACCATCCGCACAGAGCCCAAGCCTGCAGAGCCGGAGCAGCAGGTTACCGGGGACGCGACGGTGCCTGATCCGGCCCCAAAAACAGCACCTTCCGATATGCCGATCCAGGTCAGCCTGCAGTTCACTGAGGATTCCTATCTGGAGTGGAATGATGACGGTAATTCCAGATCAGGGATTATGATGCAAAGGGGAGAGATCCGCACTTTCGAGGCAAAGACCCGTCTTGATATAAAAATAGGGAATGGCGCCGGTGTAAGGATTCTGCGCGAAGGGCAGAACCCTAAAATCGCAGGTCCCAGGGGAAATATTGTTAAGATCAGCTACCGGCTGATCCCAAGTCCGCTGGACCCGGCAAAAAGCGAAGTACAGGAAACCATCGAAGTGGTTCGATGACAAAAAAGGGTACCTACTATATTACCACTCTCGGCTGTCCCAAAAATCAGGCTGACAGCCGGGAAATGGAAAGAGATCTGACAGCCCGCGGTCTGGTTCCGGTATCGGATCCTTCCCTGGCGGACTATCATATCATAAACACCTGTGCCTTCATTAACGATGCTAAATCCGAAACAATAGACACTCTGCTTGAGGCAGCTGCATACAGAAAAGATCACAGGCCCTCTCAGAAGCTTGTACTGGCAGGCTGTTTTTCCGAAAAATACAAATCTGTAATTACAGAAGAACTTCCCGAGGCAGATATTCACTTCGGCACGGGACATTATGGAAATGTCAGTGAAATCCTGTTTACACAGAACCCGGCCTTTTTCCGTTCCAGCACGGGGTATCCGGAGCCGGCACCCCTGTTCAGTCCGGAACAGGTTCGGAATTCCGGTGTCCGCCTTCTCCATCACGGCAATCCATATGCTCCTCTGAAGATCAGTGATGGCTGCAGCCGAAGCTGTGCTTTCTGTGCCATTCCCTTTATCAGGGGAAAATTTCATTCTTTGCCCGAGGAGAAAATTCTGAAGGAAGTCGACCTTCTTACAAAAGAAGGGGTAAGGGAGATACTGATCGTAAGTCAGGATACAGCCTCCTTTGCAGACGGAGATCCTCTGAAACTTGCCGATTTAATTGAAAAAACAGCAGAAAAACCTGATGTCAGCTGGATCCGTCTGATGTACCTATATCCCGATGCAAAATCCAGAAAACTGCTGGAAGAAATACACAGACGTAATATCACAAAAGTGGTCCCCTATCTCGAAAGCCCCGTTCAGCATGTAAGCCAGAGAATGCTGAAAAAAATGGGCCGATCGGGAGATTATCAATGGCTTAAGGATTATTTTACAATGGCAAGGGATCTCTGGCCGGATCTTGAAATCCGTACTGCATTTCTTGTGGGTTATCCCGGAGAAACTGAGGATGATGCGGAAGAGCTCCACCGGTTTTTAGATGACATTGCACCTGAAAAGCTGGCATTCTTTGCTTATTCTCCCGAAGAGGAAACGCCGGCAGGGACTGCAATAGAAAAAGGAGAACTGGAGCTGATCCCCGAGGACACTGTGAATCACAGAATCCAGGATCTCCGGTCACATTTTTTAAAACTGTTGACAAAACACCATGAGAAACGGGTCGATAGAGTTTATACCTGTATGGTGGATGAAGTGACTCCGGAAATTATTTATGCCAGAAGAGGGCAGGATGCTCCGGAGGCTGATGAACAGGTTCAGATTGAAACAAAGGATCTGAAACGCATTCCGGTTCCCGGTGAACTGATTCAGGTAAAAATAACCGGTTTTTACGAATTCGATATGACCGGAATAATTACAGGATAAGAAACTGTTATGGCCCTGAAAAAAAATCTGAATCTGCCGAACATTCTGACAATATTCCGGGTCATTGCGGTTCCGCTGTTTATCTGGCTGCTTCTTTCACCGGTTCAGATGCATCGTTACATTGCTCTGGCTGTTTTTATAATGGCTTCCGTTACGGATTTTTTTGATGGTTATCTTGCACGCAAATGGAACCAGGAAACAGAACTTGGAAAATTCCTGGATCCCCTTGCCGACAAAGCTCTGGTGATAGGTGCCTTTCTTACTTTTCTTTTTCTTTCTCCCCAGGTGCAGATCTGGATGGTGCTTACGATTGCCGCCCGGGATTTTCTGATTACCTGGCTGCGGAGTCTGGCCATCCGTCAGGGCGGGAGTCTTCGCACATCCAGGCTCGGCAAAGTTAAAACGGCATTTCAGATGTTCAGCATTTCTGTGATTACTCTGAGTTTTGTGTTTGTAACTAATAAAGAAAGAAAAGCAATTAATCTGCATTACGAAGAGGCAATTCAGGCAGGTTCAGAGCCATGGCAGATTGCATGGAATCATATGGTTTCCTTTTTTCAGGGGGAATACGGGGACCTGCTGGTTTCTCTTGCTTCTTTTGTACCGTATTATCTTATGCTCATTACTACTGTGATTACTGTGATTTCCGGTATACGTTATCTTTTTACAAATTACAGTCTGCTTGTTTCAGCCTTCGGGGGAACCAGGAAAAAGGATCAGGACTGATCAGGAGAAATTCATGAATACAGAAATACTGAAAAAAATCATTTCACGCACGGATCTTAGCTCCGCCGAAGCCTCTGCCGCTATGGAATCCATAATGAACGGAACAGCCGGAGAGATTCTTACCGCATCATTTTTAACCGGTATGGTCATGAAGGGGGAAACCTCCGTCGAAATAGAATCCTTTGCCCGCGCCATGAAACTGGCGGCTCGTCCCTGGGAAGGAAAGACCATGAAGGTTCTCGCCGATACCTGCGGCACCGGCGGAGATTCCATGAATACGATCAATGTATCCACTCTGTCAGCGCTGCTTCTGTCTTCTCTTGGAATCCCCGTAGCAAAGCATGGAAACAGAGCGGTGAGCTCCACTACTGGTTCTGCTGATTTCCTTGAAGATTCCGGAATCCGTCTTGAGCTGGAACCGGAGGAAGCAGCAGAATGTCTGCAGAAAAATAAAATCACCTTTCTGTTTGCTCCTAAATGGCACCCGGCCATGAAGCATGCCGGACCGGTAAGAAAAACACTGGGGTTTCGCACTGTTTTTAATATTCTTGGGCCTCTTACCAATCCTGCTCCGGTAACCCATCAGGTTCTGGGGGTGTATTCGCAGAAGGCAATGGAAACCATGGCTCAGGCACTCTGCGGTCTGGGGCGTTCTGCTGCCTGGGTAGTACATTCAGAAGACGGACTGGATGAGATATCTGTTGCTGCGCCAACGAACTTCATAAAAATTGAAAATTCTCAGATTACGGAACGGGGTACAATCGAACCGGAGGACTTCGGTTTTAAAAAATATCCGCTGGACCTTGTAAAAGTGAACAGCCGTCAGGAAGCAATGGAAAGAGCTCATGCTGTACTCGAAGGAAAGGGAAGTGATGCAGAAAACACCATCATTGCTATGAATGCAGCTCTGGTCTATCTGTCGGTTCATCCCGAAAATGACATCCTTCAGTCTGCATCTCTCTGTATGGACAGTCTGAAGAGCGGAAAAGCCGCCGCGTCCCTGAAGCACTGGGCCGAAACGTATCCTGCAAAACACTGAAAAAACATCAATCCTGTGTGGTTTATAGTTGTCTTTCAGGCGGGGTTTCGGAACTTTGATCCATGGAACCATCTTTTTTTCAGTATTTAGCCCAGCAGTCGGCTGCAGCACCCGCAGCACCTCAGGCGGAAGCATCCGCCGATCCTATGGGAGGCCTTGCGAATTTTTTCCCCATGATCATGCTTGCTGTGATCTTTGCATTCATGTATTTTTTCGTAATCCGTCCCCAGAAAAAAGAAGAAAAGCGTAAAGCAGAAATGCTCGGCACTCTTGCTAAAGGCGATACCGTTGTAACTTCCAGCGGGATCATCGGTACGGTTGCTTCTGTAAAGGACGCTTCTGTATTTCTGAAGGTGGGCGACGGAACCCGAATTGAATTCGTTAAAGCAGCTGTAACGGAAATCCGCAAAAAGGGTGACGGCCGGTCTGACGAGCCGGAGGAAAAACCTGCTGCCTCCAGGTCAAAAAAATAATTTCAGATCAATTATGAAAGTATCTATTGTAAGAACAGCCGTTTTTGTACTGGTACTGTCTGCCGGAATTCCTCTGCAGGCACAGGAGGAAGGCGGCATAGCAGACTCTCTGATTGAATTTGAAGACAGTAATCTGCCGGGAAACAAAGGGGCACTCGTAAAACCGATGCTTTCTGAAAAGCCTGCGGGTTCTGACCAGCCTGCTGTCGTTAAAAAAGAAATCAAATCAGCCGGACCTCAGTCAGAAGACAGCGATGACAGCTGGTTTTCCGATATGGTGGCATCCGATCAGACTGTCGTTAATCTTATCATTCTGACCGGGCTGGGTCTGCTTTTCATTCTTTTCCGGATTAAGAACCGCAATACGCGAAGGAGCTACATGTAATTATGGGAAATTCAGGTTTACTTTCCCGGTCAGTTGTAACACTGCTGATCCTAAGTTCAGCATTTTTAGTTTTTCTGCCGAACATCGCAGAGCAGAAACTCGAAGTGGTCTTCAGGGGATATTCAAGGGATGCTGAAGGAAACCGCATCCCCGCCGATCAGGCCAGACTGGATTCACTGATGGATAATCCGGAAACCGGTCTGAATCGTTTTTTTAACGCCCCCTGTATCAGGACAGAAAAAGAGAATCCTGATGAGGGCGGACGCTGCGTGATCCATTCACGGTTTATTACAGCGGCCAGAATCAATGAAATGATTCAGTCTCACCCCGAAGAAATTGATGAAATCAGGACTAAGCTGCATCCTCATGCGGTTGAGACGATGCTTTCCTTTCTTTCCACGGAAGATTATAAAAATCTTAAAATAAAACTTGGTCTGGATCTGCAGGGTGGTATGCGCGCAACCTTCCGCGCAGATTTCGAAGAATACCTTTCCAAACTTGCGGAAAAATACGAACCGGTCAAAAAAGACCTCGAAGCCAAATTATCGAAAGTCACCGATGAAAATGAAAAAGCTGACCTTGAGCGCAGGCTGCAGGAAATCAATGATCAGCTGAATCTGACTGAGTCCAGAAAACAGTCCATTCTTATGGAATCGAAAAGCATTATAGATAAGAGGCTTGCCGCTCAGAATCTGACGGAACCTGAAGTGCGTGTTCAGCCTGCCAGCTATTCCATTGGTGTTGATATGCCAGGTGTGGCTAATTCCTCCGAGGTTCTTGAAAAAATCAAGGACACTCTTACTGTGGAATACCGGCTTGTAAACAATGAAGCAACTGACCGGATCAATCGTCAGTTCTTTGCAGAGCTGGAACAGATCCGGGACCTGTATAAGCGGGATCGTGTTGATTACAGGGATGTGGAACGTATACTTGATAAAGTAAAAGAAGAAGCGGCTCTCAGCCCCGAAGAAGGGAAGCTTTTTATGTACTGGAGAAGGGGTCGCAAATCCGGTACACCATATCTGCCCCGTGAGTTTCGCGTACTGGGTCCGGTGGTGATGGACGGGGGCGATATGACCAATGCCCAGGAAAATCCGAATCCGAATACCGGCTGGTATGATATCAGTTTTGTTCTTTCCGGACCTGGGGCAGAAAAGTTTGGCCGCCTTACCACTGAAAACACCGGTAAAAATCTGGCGATTCTCTGGGGAGATCGTGTGGTTTCTGATCCGCGGATCAACGGACCGATCGTTGGGGGTTCCGGGGTGATCAACGGGGACTTCGACCGTGATGATGCTGCGGAAATTGCCAATGTAATCCGGGAAGGTGCCTTACCTCTTCCTCTTGAAATCATTTCTGTATCGTATGTGGGACCGGGCCTTGGCCAGGATTCCATAGTAGCCGGGGTGAAATCAGTAATACTCGGATTTCTGCTTGTAATCGCAGTCATGGTACTGTATTATCAGCTGGCTGGTCTGATTTCGGTTTTTGCACTTTTTTTTAACCTGCTCCTGATGGCAGCTGTACTCAGTCTCCTTGAGTTTACACTGACTCTTCCTGGTTTTGCAGGCATCATTCTTACTGTCGGTATGGCTGTGGATGCGAATGTGATCATTTACGAAAAAATGAGGGAGGATCTGCGATCGGGCAAATCCCCTCTTGTGACCATTGAGAGCGGGTTTAACTCCTCTTTCTGGACGATTCTGGATGCAAACGTAACAACATTAATCGCGGCAGTCATTCTGTATTATAACGGTGATGGTCCGATTCAGGGTTTTGCAATCACTCTGTTTTTTGGTCTTCTCAGTTCACTGTTTACATCTTTATATTTTTCAAAACTTATGTTTGACTGGCTTCATCTGCCAGGAAGAGGTTTCAGTAAGCTTTATATCGGCTGGAATATCCGGAGCAAAGTATGATCATTCAGTTTTCAAAATTCAGGCTTTTTTTCTTTATTTTTTCGGCTGTGCTGACTGTTCTGATGGCACTTTACACATGGCTGGTGCACGGATTTGCCAAATCAATCACGTTTAACGGAGGGATCAGACTCAGTCTTTCCCTTCCGGAAGGTATGACCCGTGATGATCTGATCCGCATTTCAGAACAGCTTGGTTATGAAGACCCCACTGTACGTCTTACTTCCGTTCGTACCAATCAGTATGATCTCGAATACGGTCCTTCTGTAAGAGACCGTCTCGAGAAGAAGATTAAAGAACGGGATCAGTCCCGGTCGGCGGATGCTGCAGGCGGTGGTTCGGAAGAAGATGCCGAATATGGTACAGCAGCATATGAAATTGAAATGGAGCTTATAAAAGCTGTACCTGGTCTTACAAAAGACAGTTTCAGTTCCCGCGAAACCATTTCGGCCAGTTATGGCGGAGACCTTTTCAGTATATCCACATGGAGCTTTGTTTTTACGATTCTGATTATTGGTCTTTACTTATCGTTTCGCTTTGATTTCCCTTTTGCGATGGGAGCATCCCTTGCACTGATCCATGATGTGGTTCTTACTATTGCTTTTATAGGAGTGATGCAGATAGAACCAAGTATACCGGTTGTGGCTGCTGTACTTACCATTGTAGGTTATTCAATAAACGATACTATTGTGATTTTTGACAGAATCCGGGATAATATGGATGATCAGCCTATGCTTGCTGCCACAAAATCCACAATGGACGCTGCAATCACAGAAACACTCTCGCGCACGCTGATCACCTCGGCCCTTACTCTGGTATCTGTTGTGGCACTTCTGCTCGGGGGGGCTGAATCCCTGTATGATTTTGCATACATTCTGATTTTCGGAATTGTGATCGGGACCTATTCCTCCATTTTCATTGCATCTCATTTCGTTCAGGTTTACGCTGAGCTGATGGGCCGTATTCTGAAGAGGAATGCATAACGGCTCAGAGTCTGTACTAAGAGAACTGATATTCCGGTCAGTTCTCAGTATGGGCAGAACTGCTCCGAATCCTGCCGTTGCCTGTACTGTCCTCACCGGCAGTGGGTATGTTTTTTCCGGCGGAACCGAAAAAGCCGGTGGCAGACATGCGGAAATTGCTGCCCTTGACTGTCTGGATTCCTATAATTTACGTTCAGCAGCTGAAAATAAACCGGCTGATCCGCCAAAGTATCTGGCAGTCACTCTGGAACCATGTTCTGTTACGGGAAGAACTCCACCCTGCACCAGCCGGATTGTTCATTATAAAGAAACTGAAAATATTGAGATAGGTGTACCAGATCCGGGGCCTGCCGGGAAGGGTCACAGTATACTGTGCCAGGAACTGAAAGAAACCCGTTCATTTTTCACCGAAAGCGAATCTTTCAGAAGGATTTCCGAAACCTTTCTTCATGGATTCCTAAGCAGGATCACCGGTCAGGGACCGAGATTTCTTTTTAAAGTGGCCGTAACCAGTGACGGATTTATGGGGCACAAAGCACGCCGAATCCATATCAGCGGAAGGGATGGACTTGCTTTCGGAATGGATCTTCGCTCCAAGGCAGATGCGGTGCTGGTTGGTCCCGGTACGGCAGCGATTGATAAACCAGGCCTGGATTACCGGACGGATAGTTTTTCTGTAAATGAATACAGGGGCTACCTTACCGGAGTGGATTGTTTCTGTTCTGCGGATTCAGGAAAGAATTCTGCGGAAGGTGATCTTCTGGCCAGGTCCATGATCCGTTTCGCCTCAGAAATCCGCCGGTTTGCAGCTCATCATCCTGAGTATCAGCCCGACAGGGTTTTCATTCTGGGAAGACCGTTTGACGGGAAGGAAGAATTCTTAAAGAAGCAGGATGCACTCAGTCAGAAAACCGGAAAAAAACCTGTTTATCTTATTACCGAAAAGAGCCGGAAAGAATGGGAATTTCTGCATGGTTCAGATGCCCGGACCACAGTCATACCTGACCTGGCGGATTACAGTTTCGGCACGGAGCTTCGCCGTCTTCTGGGAGATTTCGGATACAACGATGTACTGATTGAAGGAGGATCTGTTCTGTTTGAAAGCCTGCGGCCAGATATTAAAGTAACTGATATTTTTTATATTCTTCAGTCAAGGTCCGTGACTCTTGAACAGACAGAAGGAAGACTTATAAAGATTCCGGAATTTATAAAAAAAATGAAAATTAATGACAGGATACCTCTTGGTGAGGATATTCTGCTGAGCTGCCGTTATGTTAAGTCTTAAAGAAAAAATAGAAAACGAACTGATCAGCAGTCTGAATGATGTTCAGAAGGCTGCTGTAACCCACGGACAGGGACCCCTGCTTATACTGGCCGGGGCGGGATCAGGAAAAACCAGAGTAATCACCAGCCGCATTGCATGGCTTACCCGTCTTCAGGATGTGCCTCCCTGGAACATAGCAGCCGTCACGTTTACCAACAAAGTAGCCCGTGAAATGCAGGAGCGTCTGAACAGCATGATTGGGCCTATGGCAGAGAGTGTATTTGTGAGAACATTTCACTCTATGGGGCTCTATATTCTGCGGCGTTATCCGGAAGCTGCCGGTCTGAAAAGCAGTTTTTCTGTTTATGATGAGTCTGCGCGAAAAGCACTGGTGAAGGAGCTGCTGAAATCAGAAAAGGCAGACCCCAAAGCTGTAAGACCTGAGCATGTTCTGAACTCATTTTCGAGATTCCGTGAAAAACTGCAGGGACCAGGGGAAGTACCGGCGGGTAAGGATATGTACAGTGTACTTCTTGAAAAAATTTATCCTTTGTATCTGGAAAGGCTGCGTGCAAACAACGCAGTGGACTTTGATGATCTTATTTTTTTAAGTGCAAAGATTCTTCAGAATTATCCTGAAATACTCAGCCATTTCCGGAACCTCTGGAAATACCTGCTGATAGATGAATATCAGGATACAAATCATGCACAGTATACTATGGGGCGGCTGATTGCTGCTGAACACACGAATATACTTGCTGTGGGCGACGATGATCAGTCCATCTATTCCTGGAGAGGGGCGGATATCACCAATATCCTCGAATTCGAAAAAGACTATCCTGACTGCAGAATCCTGAGGCTTGAGGAAAATTACCGCAGCACCTCTCCGATTCTGAAAGCTGCTTCTTCAGTAATATCCAGAAATGAAATGAGAAGGGGCAAAACCCTTTATACGAAAAAAGAAGGCGGGGAGCCCATAATTCTTAAGGATTGCTGGAATGATCTCGAAGAGGCGGATTATGTGATTTCTGAAATCAGAAATCTGCAGAGAAAAGGCATAAAAAATAAAGAAATTGCAGTCTTTTACCGTACGAATGCGCAGTCCCGGGTCTTTGAAACTTCTTTCCGGAGTGCGGGTATTCCGTATATACTTGTAGGCAGTTTCCGGTTTTTTGACAGGAAGGAAGTAAAGGACTTTATGGCGTATCTTTCTTTGATTGTGAACCCGGAGGACTCAGCCGCTCTGGAAAGAATCATCAATGCACCACCGAGAGGAGTCGGGGAAGCGGGTCTTGAAAAACTCAAAAATCTTGCTTACAAGAACAGGCTGTCTCTTCTCGAAGCCCTTCCGCGAAGTGATGAACTTCCGAGGTTCAAAGGAGCTCAGGCACTGAAGGAACTCTATGGTGCTGTTCAGTCATGGATCATGGCCCACCGGAGCGGAGAAATGACTCTTTCCGGGCTGGCAGTAAAGGTTCTGAAAGAATCTGGTTATGAAGATTTTCTGAAAAATGACAAAGATTTTGAAGCCATGTCCAGGCTCGAAAACCTTCAGGCGTTCATTGCCTTTATTCAGGAAACCGAGGAGCAGCAGGAAAGCGGGCCTGAACCGCAGCAGATGGAACTGGGAGAATTTCTTCAGAGAGTAATGCTTCTGACTTCCGAAACCGAACCAGACCCCGAACGCCAGGAGGATTCAGTCAGTCTGATGACCCTCCATAATGCCAAAGGTCTGGAATTCCGATGTGTGTTTCTGACCGGTTTTGAACAGGGATATCTGCCTCATTCGATGTCCCTGGAATCACGGGAGGGACTGGAGGAAGAGCGCCGCCTCACTTATGTAGGAATCACCCGTGCAATGGAAAAACTCTGGATTACCTATGCACGAAACCGGCGTTTGTTTGGTACCAATCAGCCAAGACTGGTATCACAGTTTCTGCCGGAGCTGGGAGACAGTCTGAAAGGGAATGCCGTTTCCTCCCGGCAGCACGGTTATGAAGGCGGGAATCAGCCCCGGACCGGAATGGCTTCGTCCAAAGAAAAATGGAAAGAGGGAGACCGCTGCAGTCATGCAAAATACGGGGAGGGAACGATCATCAGCACTGAATCCACCCCCGCAGGTCAGAAGCTTGGTATACGGTTTGACGGAGAGGACAGAGTCAGAAATTTCTTGACTGCCTATACTCCCCTGAATAAAATAATTTAAAGTCAGGTTAATTACGGGCCGCCGGAATCCGAAATAATATACTATGAAACTCAGTACACAAGTCCTCGCTCTTATAATTACTGTCAGTGCAGTACCGGTTGCGGCACAGCAGCCGGCAGCCACATCTCAGACCGGTAAAACGGAAAAAGGTATTATACTGCGGCAGTTCCGGATGGCCGAAGAATTCCTGAAATCGAAGACTAATTCCGATGAGGAACGCAGAAGAACACTGAATGCAAATCTGATCAGGGGTATGCGCCAGACCATCAACCGGATGTTTTATGAACAGCAGGAAGAACTGCTGAAGGATCTGAAGCCCGAAACCATCGCTTATGAAAATCCCACTTCCCCTCTTGTTTATTATGTAAAATATAAAAATCTGATTGTTCGTTTTGATTTTGCCACCAACCCGGAAGTGAACATTCAGGCTCCGATGCTTAAAAAAATTCTGGTTCTCGATGAAGAAACACAGAAATACATCGATAAGCGGATTGCGGAAGAACCAGCGGGAGCTGCCCCTGCACCTTGACCGGGATTCTGTTTCGCGAATAACCGAAATCATGGAAGAGGTCTCAGCAGCGGTCGCCTCCGTTCATGACAGATCCTACCATATCCAGAGCAAAGGGGAGGCAGGGCCGCTCACGGAAGCCGACCTCCTTGCAGACTCGATGCTCCGTGAAAGACTGACTGAACTGTGTCCGGAATGCGGCTGGATTTCCGAAGAAAGTCCGGAAGATACCAATCGCCTCGGGTTCCGGAAGGTCTGGATTACAGATCCAATAGACGGCACTAAAGAATTCATTGAAAAGAACGGGCAGTATTCTGTATCAGTGGGCCTGGCGGAGGATGGGGTACCGGTGTTTGGTGCTGTAGCTCTCCCGTCCGAGAACCGGCTGATCATTGGGGGAATGATTCCAGGAGGTATTTCAGATATACGGTCAGGAAAACCCAGTGTTCCTGAAGCCTCCCTGCGGCGGAATCTTTTCGGCAGCAGGGTGATGGTCAGTCGTTCTGAATGGAAAAAGGGTGTTTATGAAGCCTACCGGAATGACTTTGATTTTGATGTTCAGGGATCGATTGCCCGCAAACTGGCACTTCTTGCTGCCGGGGAATGTGACCTTGTGGTCAGTCTGTATCCGAAAAATGAATGGGATATCTGCGGGGGAACGGCCCTTGTGAGGGCTGTAAAGGGTTACAGTGTATATAAGCTGTCGGATGGTAAACCGCATACTTTTAACAGTCCTGATCTGGTTTCTTACGGACTGGTGGCTGGGCCCGATGCATTATGTCTTGAATTTGCAGAATACAGCCGGGCAAAAAAAATGCCGATATTCACCACATATGCCTGAAAAAAGGTTTGTTTTACTGATTATATAAACTGAAAGTATGCCAATATGACAGAACAGCGGATTACACAGGATAAAATCATTGATGAAGCCATTGCAGACCACAGGTCCCTTTCCCTGTATCTTAAAAGCGGTGTATCAGTGAAAGGTATTGTTCTGGCACATGATTCCTATACGGTTTACATGAAGCAGAATGAGGATTATATACTGGTTTATAAACATTTTATTACTTCAGTTTTTCCTGCGGTAACCGGAAGACACTCTTCCGAAAATCAGGCTTCCTGAACGTATGAATCGACATCAGAAAAAAAAATACAGAATTGCCCTGGACGGCAGACCTTTTTCGTCACGGGTATCCGGGGTTGCCCGGGTAATCAGCAGCATCATAGCGGAGTTTCCCGAACCGGAGTCCTTTGAATTCGTTATCTGCACCCATAAACCTGTCCATCCGGATTTTTATTATCTGAAAAACTATCCGAATGTAAGCTTCGTTACCGGGACCGGTATCACTGCCCGTCTTGGCGGGATCTGGTTTAACTTCACCCTGCCGCGGATCATTCGCAGTCTGAAATTTGACCTTTTCTGGGGTTCTCAGCAGGTTATTCCGCCATTCCTGCCTGCAAGGCTGCCCGTTGTATTAACTTATTATGATCTTGTTCTTTATCTGTTTCCGCAGTCCATGAGATTTGCGGCCCGGCTGCAGCAGCTTGCTGTTCAGAAAATGAGCGTAAAAAGGGCGGACAGAATTCTCACCATCAGTGAGCAGACCCGGAAAGATTTAATAAAAAAATTCGGCTATCCGGAAGAAAAAACCGAGGCTGCCCTTCTCGGTTACACCCCCCTCAGTTCCCAGCCCCTTCCGGGAAGCGGATCCGGTCAGAAGGAAAAAAAGGGAACGGCAGGCGGGTCTAAAGGGAACCTCCGTTCAAGAAAAGTTCAGGAAAGACTGCTGTCCCCTCTGAGTTTTGACGGACCCTTTATACTTTCTGTTTCAACCATCGAGCCGCGCAAAAACTATCCGGTTCTTTTAGAAGCCTATATGAATTATCTTGAAAAGGCGCAGGCTGCGGGAGAAAAAATTTATCCGCTTGTGATCGCAGGAAAGCGAGGCTGGGAATCACCGGAATTTTTAAAAAAACTTGATGATCTTAGTCATTCCACAGGGTTCATTCATATAATGGATAATCTGTCTGATACCGAGCTTGCGGCGCTGTACCGCGATGCTGCTTTTTTCTGTCTGCCATCATTGTATGAAGGATTCGGGCTGACTCTTCTTGAGGCCCTTGCGGAGGGAAAGTATGCCCTGGTGTCCGACATAGGACCGTTTCATGAGATAGGAGGGGATCTGATCTGCTATCTGAACCCCCAGGACCCTGAAGCGTGGGCAGAAGCAATTTCGGATACTGTGCATATGCACCGTTCTAAAAAATTGAAAAAGATTAACTTTCCTGTGCAGCAGTGGACCTGGGCTTCCACCGCTGAAAAGCATCACAGAGCCTTTAGGATGTTTTTGCCTGGGAAGGGCTGATCATTTCACAGATTCCGTCAAACACCACCCCGTCAGCAATCTGCAGTTTCGCAGTGCGGATATTGCCGTAAACCTTACCTGATTCAAGCATTTCCAGTTTTTCAAGTGCTTCGATGTTGCCTGTGACTTTCCCGCCCACAATGACGATTCCCGCTCTGATGTTAGCCTTGACCTGAGCCGTTTCGCCTATCAGAAGAATGCTGTCAGTGATGATTTCTCCTTCAAAAATTCCGTTGATCTGCAGAGGTTTGGAAAATTCCAGTGTTCCCTGAAAATGAGTTTCCTTACCGAATACAGTGGAGATTCCGCCTTTTTCTGTGATCTGCGGGAATAAATTATCTTTCTTTTTGGACATATACATTCTTCAGCTGACTGTTTATTTTGTTGTCATTACAAAAACTCCGTCCCAGTCATCCCCGGGAGGGTTTTTCAGGTATTCTTTGCATCTGGTTATATAAAGTTTGGAAGGACCATCTTCCGGGTCAATCTGCAGGGTTGCCTGAAAAACATCCATAGCAGCCTGCCATTCCCTTTTTTTATAAAGAGCCATAGCCTTATTGTATGATTCGAGCACTTTAAGCTTAAGTTCCGTCATATTTTCTTTGTACAGAAATCCGCCTGATATTGCAACAAGAATTCCTGGACTTTTTCGGAGATTGCGCTCAGTTTTTCCGGAGGGAGAGGTTCCGTAAGGAGGGACTTCAGAATATCCCGGACATATATAATGTTCCTTGCTCCGCAAAGAACTGTACCGATTCCCTGGCGCCCTGTCAGCCAGAGGAGGGTCAGCCCTCCCAGAGAGATTCTGTGGGGAAGGCCGCTGATCCGGTTCAGGTCTGTTTCCAGATCGATTACGGTTTCATATGATTTCGACCGCACACGGAGTTCCAGAAGGGTCAGAAGCTGATTCATGGTTTTCAGCCAGTGTTTCATCAGCGAATCTTCTGCGTTCAGAATACCAAGCAGCTGAATGCGTGAGATAACAGATCCGAGTTTTTCACGGATGCTCTCGGTAATATACACACAGGATTCCGGATTTGTATCAGAGGAATAAAAAGGATCGGTCAGACTCAGGAGGGAAGGGAAACCCAGTTCGAAACGGAATTCATGGTGAGCGTGGGCGGATACGATCCTTTGTTCCAGGATTTTCAGGTTTTCTTTTTTTTCAGTGATTCTGCGGTCCAGCTCTGATGAAATCATATAGGGTTCCATTGCAGCCATCCGAAGCAGCCTCACAGGCCTGCAGGGAATCAGTGCATTGAACGGCCTCTGTCCGATTTTCCATATATCCGGTTTTTCCGGTACCAAATTCAGAAAATCTGTTTCTGCGAAATTCGAAGGTGCTTCGAGAACCTGAAGACCCGGGGGGCTGTCTTTCAGAAGGCGACCTGGGTCTGGGTGAGGGCCGTTAAACGCAGGGTTCAAAGCAATCCCGTAGTACTGGATCAGACCTGCTTCCCGCATTGTTTCCAGAAAGAGAAAGGCCTCATGCATTTTTTTGTAGAACTGTTCCTCACCGGAAATGGAAAGCATGTATTCAGGGTTAGAAATTAAATAGACATCAGTGGTTTCCAGACCCAGTCTGGAGAGAGAAAGCCTGAGCTGCTGTTCAAGAAGTTCTGGTTCAAGAGTGTAACCAAGGCCTGAATGCACCGTATGGAAACCTGACGCAGAAGTTTCTTTAAGATACCGGAGGTGCCTTCCTTCAATCATGCCCCCTTTTGTAATGACTACCACTTCTGAACGGCGGATTTTACCGAGATTAATCAGCTCCCGGATAACTCTGCCTGTGAGATATTCCGCGCCCCCGTCGGAAAATCCGGGAGCGGTATCAATTACGTTTATACCGGAAAGCAGCGCTTCCATCAGGGCTGCTTTATGTTCTGTACCCGACTGAGAAAACCTGTAAGTTCCAAGGCCTGCTTTGGAGACAATCCAGCCTGTATCCGCTGCTTCAGAACAAAAGTAAATTGGATTTATAAAATTCTCATGACTCAGAAACCTGGAAAAATAACGGGAGGTTCCGTTCCGGGTTGCTTTTCCGGTCTGTACTGTGCTCTGAATGAGCTCTCCGTAAATTTCTCTCAGGTGAGAGTCTGCCACTCCATCATTCCCTTACGATCAGGTTTCTGGATGCATAGGCGAAAAGAAAACCGAAAAAAAGATAAAAATACAGAGCAGGCAGCAGAGCTCCCCAGTTCATAGCCTTAAAGAAGGGTGCTCCGGTGAGCAGAACCCCGATCCCCAGCATGTAAAGGGACATCCACAAAAACAGCTCTCTGTTCTGAGAGGGGTTGTTCCTGATATTCAGAAGAACAAGTGTATAAAAGAGAAATGAGATGGCCACAATGCGGACTGGGAAAGAAACCGCCGCTGCATAGGTTTCCTCAGTCCCCCATGAGCTTTTTTCAGGCGATGGGGGAACTGTTTCGGTAAAGCCGGTGGCTGATCCGATGGTTTCTAAAACCCGGATTTCCGGGCGTAAAAGCCCCATAATTCCAGGTTTGTAAAGGAGGAGACCGGCAAGGAATAAGAGAGGTAGACTGAATAAAAAAATATAATTGCGGAATTCGCTGCTTCTCATTCTGGACATAGATCATTATGCACTGCGGCAGCGGAAATGGCAAATAAAAACCGGGAAACCATTACGGAAAACGGGAAATTTTTTTCCTAAAAGTTGGTCCCTGAAGCCACGGAGGGATTAAACCAGTTGTAGAAGGCTCAGAGGAGTCTTTTCTTTTCGGAAAGTCCAGGCTGGTCAAAGTCCTTATACAGCATGCTTGCCTGAATCCCTTTGTTATTCTGGTATTTACCGGAGTTATATTCCTGAATCTCGCCCTCTATTGTATGGTAAAAAATCTGACAGATTCCCACTCCAGGGTAAATTTTAATGGGATGAATTGTGTACATTTCCAGTGTCCAGAATCCTTTGAATCCTACATCGCCAAATCCGGCAGTAATATGCACAAAGAGCCCCAGTCGGCCGATGGAGGAGCGACCTTCCAGCATGGGGACCAGATTATAGGTTTCCGTATATTCAATAGTGCGGCCCAGATAAAGCCTTCCTGGTTCGAGAACATAGCCCTCATCAGGTATGATGATACTGCGGGAGGGGTTCGGGTTTTTCATATCAAGCTGGTCTTTGGTATAAACAAGCAGTTCATTATGCAGCCGCAGGTTGTAGGAGTTAGGGTTGACAAGCCGATCCTCAAAAGGGGTTATGATAATATCCTTATTGAGACGCTTTCTGATTTCGGGGCCTGTGAGAATCATCTGGTTTCCTGAGCGAAAAAGTTCTTTCCTTCGGGTACAGAATCCGGGAAGGATGATACAAGGCAAGTAATTTATAAACGAGATTATACTGAGGGGGCCGGATTTGAACCAGATTTCAGAAGGAAGTCAGAAAAATGCAGGGGGGCCTGCACTGGTATCAGTAATTACTGGTATTCTGATTCTCGGTGTTAAGTTCTATGCGTATTTTGTAACCGGCTCAAATGCCATCCTTTCCGATGCACTGGAAAGCATTGTTAATGTTGTCACTTCCTCATTTGCCCTTTATACCATTTATCTTGGGACAATGGAAGCCGACGCAGATCACCATTACGGCCATTCCAAAGCAGAGTTTTTTTCAGCGGGTCTGGAAGGGGGACTTGTCTTTCTGGCGGGAGGGGTGATTCTGGGCCATGCACTCCGCGATCTCTGGATCGGGGAGCATGAACTGCAGAGCCTGGATACCGGACTTCTCCTGATAATCGCGGCATCCTTTGGTAACGGAGCCCTTGGATACTACCTTAAAAAAAAGGCATCATCAATGAAAAGCCCTGCGCTCGCTGCGGATGCTCATCACATTCTCTCTGATTTTTACACCAGTGCCGGACTCATTGCCGGAATTGCAGCAGTCTGGTGGACCGGCTGGATATGGCTCGATACTGCGATAGCTGTCGGGATAGGTGTTTATCTTCTGTTTAACGGAGTCATGATTCTTCGCCGCAGTGTGCACGGACTGATGGACGGAGTAAGCCCTGAAACCATGGAAATGCTCACAGCTGCTGTAGAGAGAGCCAGAATGGACCAGCTGATCCGGCCGCATAAACTTCGTGCACGCGAATCAGGGAATCTCCTGTGGGTCGATATGCATGCTGTTGTACCTTCTTACTTAACAGTCAAAGAATGGCATGATCAGGAAGTTGCATTCACAGAACGTCTTTCGGCAGAAACAGGCCGGCAGGTGGACCTGATGATGCATAAGGATCCCTGTATTCCCGCCGACTGCAGGCACTGCAGAATGAAGAAGTGTCCCATCCGCAGCGAAAAATACAGAGAGGATTATCAGGTATCAGGTCAGATACTTCTGGAAGATATACGGCATCCTTTTGAACAGAGTAACTGAGAGGTCTGGGTGCTGTAAGCAGGAGGGAGTGCCGGTAACAGATCCTGTTACTCTTCAGCGATCAGGGCAGCCGTCAGAATGAGGTTTTTAAAAGATCCTTTCACTCCGGAGTCCTTATGCGAAGTTCTGATATAATGTACACCGGATTCATCCAGCCGGAAAGTAAATGTGCCGTCTTTATCTGTTTCTCCTGTAAAGGTCCCCTGATATTCAGTTTTCGCACCTGAAACAGCCTTACCTTTATAAAGAACCTTTATTTTCAGTAAACGGTCTTTCCCCGAAAAACTGACCGTGACAATCTCCAGTCCTTCTGTAAAGGGTAAAGAAAGACCGGCTGCATTTTCAGCCAGTAATCCTTTTTTGTAAAATTTTATACTTTCATGTGCATACCAGCTTCGCACAGGAGTCTTCACTGCGGATTCCGGCAGATTTTTCAGTCCTGCGGGAGTTTTAGTCCAGTAACCGGTGGAAAAATCCGCAGTCATTACGGAACAGTTTTCCGGCATCCGGAATGAGGTAATGAATCCGGCCGGAATTTTTTCGTGGTGGTGGTGGGGATCTTCGTGCTGAACCGAGTCCTTACTCCATGGCTCGGGGATCATGAGTTTACCCGACCTGCTGATTACACTCCCGTCAGCCGCTGCGCAGATCACAGATTTTACATCGGAAGGAAGGAACGGTATGTATTTGATTTCGTCGGATGTATTTCCGTAATGACCATATCGCAGAACCGGAGACGCGCCCGGAGCAGACTCTATCCAGAGATCATGCGCAGAAACAGAGCCGGCCGTCAGAATCAGTAATGCCGCAGAAAAAATAAATCTGTCCCGGAGAACCGTAAGCATCATACCCGGAACTCCTTCTGTTTCACTTCGTCATCGTAACGGCGGAGTGCTTCTGTAATCACAGAAGAAAGATCTGCATATTTTTTTGCATGCTTCGGAGTAAAATCCGGGTTGAGTCCAAGCAGATCGTGCATAACCTGAACCTGCCCATCGGAAGCACTTCCGGAACCGATGCCAATAGTGGGAATGCTGAGTGATTTAGTGATTTCATCGGTCAGATCGGGATGCATCAGTTCCAGAACCACTGAAAAACAGCCGGCTTCCTGAAGCTGGCGAATCTTATTGCGGAAGAAGTCCCAGGAACTGCTGTCACGACCCTGAACGGTGTAACCCCCGAGAGTAAGATAGCTCTGAGGGGTCAGACCTGCATGGCCCATAACAGGCACACCTGCAGACGAAAGCCTTTCAATAATCCGCAGAGTATCGTCTTCGAAACCTTCGAGTTTTACAGCAGAGCAGTCTGCTTCCTTCATTAACCGGATACCGTTTCGCACTGCTTCATTGATACCGCACTGGAAAGAGCCAAAAGGCATATCTGCAATCAGGAAGGCAGACGGAGCCCCCCGTCGCACCAGCTTTGTATGGTATATCATTTCATCGAGAGTCACCCCGAGAGTGGAGGACTGACCCTGGACGGTCATTCCGAGGGAATCTCCGGTAAGAAGTGCATCTACGCCTGCTGCCGCAGCAAGCCTTGCGTCGGTGTAATCATAAGCGGTGATTACACTGATCGGAACCCCTTCCTTTTTTCGCTGGATCCAGTCAGCGGGATATCTGAGTTTTCTGTATTCAGCCAAAGCTTCCTCCGGTATCAGATTCTGTGTTCGGACAGGCGCAGAGTGTCCCGGTATACAGAACCATGATATATCTTGTTTATTATTATTTTTATTAATATAAGATTTGCATTTTCAGGGTAAATCCGCGAATCCGAGGGCGCAGACAGGCTTAGGTCAGGCATGGGCAGAGTCAGAATCTCCTGGCTTTCGGGTGCATGCAGAGTTCCCTTATATACAAGCACCGGATCCGGCAGAATGTTTTCGCGGTCAGGGTCATTGGCCCTTCGGAAATATACGTGGTACTCAGCGGACCGGATGCCCGCATACTCTGCATTTCTGCCCCGGTTGATCCGCAGGTACACATTCTGCGGGAAATTCTTCAAAGGAGAAATCCGGGGATCCGGACCCCTGCCAGGAAGATGGCTCAGTCCATAGTCCCAGAGAACAGAAACTTCCGGACCGGACCAGTGCAGCAAAGCGTAATCAGAACTGCCTGAAAAAAAATTTCTTTCCGGGGCCGCAAAAGCATCGCGGGGTTCTGTAATCAGAAGCCGGGCATTGCGGAATGTTTCCGCTGCGGTAACTGCTTCTGAACCGGATGTCTGGTAAAGAGTTACAGCAGCCAGAAGGAGTGCAGTTCCTGCTCCGGTAAGGAGCGCAGCCGGATGACTGTTAAACATTTTCCATGTCGCGGTCATAGACCCTGGAAACCGTGGTTTTTATGCCTCCGCGGACATTGTATTCGGCGCGAAGTTCGATCCACCGGGGGGATGCGCACCGGATGATATCGTCAAGTGCTTTGTTGACCACATTTTCATGGAATATTCCGACATTTCTGAAAGAGGTAAAATATTCCTTGAGGCTTTTCAGTTCCAGGCAGCTTTTATCGGGGCTGTAGCTGATATAGACTGTGCCGAAATCAGGAAGGCCTGTTTTGGGACAGATGGCAGTGAATTCCGGTATTTCCAGATCAATCACATAATCTTTATCGCTGTAAATATTTTCAAAAACTTCAATATCAGGAGTTTTAAGGTCCCGGATGTGATTCTGTTTTCCTTCGTAGGAAGATGGTTCGCTCATGAGTTGCTCCTTAAAATTTATTATTATTATTACTGCTTACTTCGCGGATCCAGTCGGTCAGATCTGCAAGCATCCGTTCCCTTATACCGGCCGGTTCATTGTGCAGCTCATGTTTCATCCGGGGGTAAATACAGAGCTTTTTACCGGGATGCATTACATTTTCATAGAACCGGATGGTACCGGAAGGGTCTGTGATGGTATCAGCCGCACCGTGAGCAAGAAACACGGGGAGCTGCAGTTTTCCTGCCCTCTGAATTACATTTTCGCCGTATTCCAGAAGATCGATACCCATCCTTGCTGAAACTTTGTTATGAACCAGAGGATCGGAAAGATAATTCCGGATTACCTGATCGTCCTGACTCAGCTGTTTTACGCTGAGGCCGGTGCTGAACTGAATGCGCGGATAAAAAGAGGCAATCATTCTGCCCAAAGCCCTTTTGATCAGCATGGAATTACTGAGTTTAACGGAAAGGCCGGAAGCCGTTGCAGCTACAGCGGTCAGATGCTCCGGATGGCGGATTCCATAGTCCAGTGCAATAATGCCGCCCATGGAATGCCCGATCAGAATGAAGGATTTCTGATGTTTCTGCCGGAGGTGCAAGATGATTTCGTGCAGATCTTCGGTGTACTGAAGAATACCTTCTGCATCGCCGCGTCTGCCGTCAGACCTGCCATGACCACGCGCATCGAAAGAATGCACTGTGATTCCCAGTGGCAGAAGGGCCTGTTTCAGATTTGTATAGCGACCACTGTGTTCTCCGATCCCGTGATGAATCAGACAGTGGATCCCTGAATCCTGATCCGGCAGATCGGAACGAAGCAGGATCCTGGTTCCATCCTTTAACTGAAAAAAAACTTCCTGGTTCATAAATCTGTTAAATACTGATAAATCGGTCCTGACGGCAGGAAAACACACCGTCTGCTCCGGTAATGTACTGGTCAATCAAATAAACATCAATCGTTTCCAGAAGGTGTTCCGCCTGTAAAAGTGCATCGAGATCCTGCTGGCTGGGTTTTGCGCTTCCATCCGGATGATTGTGTGCTATCAGAGCCAGGTAAGCCCTGTCTGCAATCAGGGTACCGTAGAGATCGCGTACACTTACCTCGGTGCCGGAAGAGTCTCCTTTGTCCATAAGATGTGCCTGAATCAGACGGTAGTTCCGGGTAAAAGTGAGCAGGTAGAAAAATTCTTTGCCGCGGCCCCGGAGTTTTTCCAGAAGCCACCTGGCCGTTGCTTCAGGAGAAAAACCACCGGAGGAAGACCGGAGCTTTCCGGCAGATTTTCGCCTGGAAAGTTCCGCAGCAGCAAGAATTACAGATGCCCTTGCCCTTCCAATCCCGGGAATGGAAATAATGCGTTCCCCATCAAGTTCAAAAAGACCGGATTCATTACCCGAAAGATTTGCCAGATCACGGCTGATTTCCATAACACCCCGGCCTGCTCCCCCGTGGGAGAGCAGAACAGCAAGGAGTTCTTCAAAAGTAACCATCTCGGGATGGTTCCAGATTCTGTATCGTGGATCAGGTTCTGCAAGCACGGAGCCATTGTAAAGGAACCCCGAAATACCTGCAAGAAAAGTTGGTAATCAGATGAGTGGTTTTTTCAGAAGGAGCATGAGAAGCGCCATTCTTACAAACACTCCGTAGGATGCCTGACGGAAATAGGCGGCCCCGGCCAGGTCATCCACATCCGTGGACAGCTCATTTATCCTGGGTAGGGGGTGCATGATGGTGAGATCCCGGCGGGCTGCCTGGAGGAAGGCACGGTTTATAGAATATACATTTTTCAGCCTTTCATATTCTTCTTTATCGGAAAAGCGTTCTTCCTGAATCCGGGTGATATAGGCTACATCGCAGTCCCAGATGGCTTTGATGTCTTCGGTTTCTTCATAGCGGCAGTTGTTTCTGTCCAGCTCTTTTCTGTAGGACTGAGGAATGGCAAGATCCTCCGGAGAAATCAGGATCATCTCTGCATCAAAATGCTTGAGAAGCTTGATGAGACTGTGTATTGTCCGGCCGAATTTCAGGTCCCCCACAAAGGCAATTTTCACTCCTTCAATGCTCCCTTTTTCTTTAAAAATTGTATAGAGATCAAGGAGAGCCTGGGTCGGATGCTGACCGGCTCCGTCCCCGGCGTTGATGACTGGGATATTCACAGCTGCGGCTGCAATCCTGCTGGAACCCTCCACAGGGTGCCGGATCACTGCGATATCGGCATAACCTTCGATCATTTTCATGGTGTCGTAAAGAGTCTCTCCTTTACTTATAGAAGAAAACTGAAATCCGACTGTAGTGATTACCCTGCCTCCCAGTCTGTTCATGGCCGTTTCAAAACTCAGCCTGGTGCGGGTGGAGGATTCAAAAAAAAGGGAGGCCAGCAGCTTTCCCTGGAGCTGCGTAAAGAGACTCTCAGGATTTTCAATATATTTTTTTTCTATGCGGCTGGAAAGGTCAAGAATCAGATTCAGGTCCTCACGGGTGAACTGATCTGCGTCGAGAATATGATTATGAAGGAAATTAAGCTCGGTCATCGGAGCTATAATCCGGTAAACGGTCGCAACCGGCAAACAAAATACACAGCCGGGGCAGTGGCCCTGATCCTCTTTTTTTCTGCCGGAGCAGGTAAAATGAGTCGGCTGAAATCTCAGGAAGCCTATATTCTGCCTGAGAATGCAGTGATCCGTCCTTATGATATAATCGATCCGCGTTTCTGTTATCTGACTCCCGACCAGTTTACCTGTGAAAAATGTCTGAAAGAAGGAGATGAATTCATTCAGATTCTGACTTTTGATGCGGACGGAAGACCCACCCGGATGTATGCCTGCCGCAGAAGCTGAGGGCAGAGATTATTAATGAAATGTACGCAGATTACAGTCTGATTGCTGAAAAAAACAGTGTTTAAAAATTTACATTCCAGTAAGGAAGGAGAAAAGGTATATAATGTTCCTGATATTCAGAACCAGATCAGAGCTTTCTCTAAGCAGTAAAACAGATGGAGATCGGATCATTCTTACACCCGAAGAATCACGGCATATAAAAGCCCGCAGGCTGCCGGTCGGCGAAATCATCGGAGTCGGTGACGGGGAAGGGACCCGCTATAAAGCGGCAATAGCGGATTTTCGTACAGTCACTCTTCTGAATGAAGAGCCGGTTTTCAGAAAAGAAAATTCAGTTATTCTTTACAGTGCGCTTCCGGAAGGCAAACGTCTTGATTTCCTTGTGCAGAAGGCGGTGGAATTAATGGTACGGCGGCTGGTGTTTATAAACTGTGAACGGTCGGTTCGGGAAAAACTGCCGTTGGAACGCCTGCAGAGGATTGCTGAAGAAGCTGCTGTGCAGTCACAAAGGTTTTACCTGCCCCGGATCAGCGGAGTATATGACCTGAATCCCGACAGCTGTAAATCCATGGATTGGGTATCCGAATACCAGGGAGACTTCCCGGCTTCCAGGGAAGAAATCTCCCTGATTCTTCATCCGTATACAGAAAAAAACATAAATATTTTTTCAGAAAAATACAGCCACTCTGACGGGGAACCTGGAACAAGGGCGATCCGCCTGTTCATAGGTCCGGAAGGGGGATTCACAGACCGGGATATTTCCTCAGTAAAAAAAATCACTGAGGAACTGGCACCTTCAGGAACAGCGGAAACTGTTTCAATGGGAGCTTCTGTTCTGAGGACAGAAACAGCCGGTATTGCTGCACTTGCAAAATTTTACTGAATTCAGTATCCTGAATTTATAATAATATTTTTTATATCGCTGAAGCTGTCTGCTGTGAAATCCGGAACACGGCCGCTAAGAATACCCATTCCGAAAGTGCAGAAAATACGGCTTACACCTGCTCCGGACCCGCAGTCCATATCGGTGTGGTGATCGCCGATCATAAAGCTGCGTGTCAGATCCAGATTCTGGGCGGTTTTCAGAGACAGAATGGCATCGGGAGCCGGTTTACGGACAGGCAGAGTATCGCCTCCGATGACTTCACTGAAATAGGGAAGGAGCCCAAGCCCATCCAGTATAGCAACGGAAAAATCACGGTTTTTATTAGTAATAACATTCATGGTCCATCCGTTTTCTGCAAGGAACTGCAGTGTTTCAGAAGTGCCGGGATACTCAGTGGTTTTGTTCAGCATGTTTTTTCTGTATTCGGAACGAAAAAGATGCATGCATTCTTCTGCCAGAGTCCGGTCAGGATGAACTGCCCTGGAGATCAGTTCCCCAAGGCCGTCACCAATAAAGGATACAATTTCCTCAAAGCTGCGTTCCGACTTACCGAGACCGCGAAGGGCAGAATTCAGGGAGTCTGCAATGTCTTCGCGGGTGTCGGCAAGGGTGCCGTCCAGATCCCAGAATAAGGCTTTGGACGGCTGACTTACTGCACTGTTCATGGGTTTTTAACCGAAGATTTTCCTCATGAACTGAGCAGGCAGCTCAAAGGATGTACGCTGAATCTCAGGTCTCCAGTAACGGAGGTCGTTCAGCATCGCTTTTTCTTCGTTTACTCTTTTTTCCAGATTCTTCCATGGATCGTCGCCGCGGGAAAAAAAGGTAAAACCAATCAGTCCGCCCGGATAGGTGGGCACTGAAGTATAATAGTATCCGGTGTAATTGAATAGTTTTTTTCCGAAAGTAATCAGATCTTTGATCAGAGAATTGTGATAATAGAAATTCTCAGCCTGATTCACAAGAATTCCGCCTTCTTTCAGGGAATGAAAACATGCTTCAAAAAACGGAAATTTAAAAAGCTCTTCGGCTGGTCCAACCGGATCTGTGGAGTCAACGATAATGGCATCGTAGGTATCCGGATGATCTTTTACCCACTGATACCCGTCCTGATAAAAGAGTTTAACCCGTGGTTCATCCAGCTTATTTGCAAGCGCAGGCAGGTGTTCTTTACAGCGGATCACAACCTGCTCATCCAGTTCACACATATGAACATCGGTAAGCCCCTGATGACGGACAACTTCGCGGACCGTTCCGCCGTCACCCCCGCCGATTACAAGTACCTTTCTGGGATTCGGATGTGCAAAAAGAGGGACATGTACAATCATTTCATGGTATGCGAATTCATCAAACTCAGTAGTGTTAATGACACCATCGAGCACAAGCATACGGCCGTAGGTCACAGTATCGAGAATATCAATTTTCTGAAATTCGCTTTTACCGGAATAAAGAACATTATTTACCTGGACAGAAAGCTGCGAGCCAGGCACGATCGGAATATCTTCTGAAAACCATAAATTCATGGATTCAGTACTGTCACTGAGGCTTTTTCTGTATATAATTTTTTATACCGAAAGGACGAAAACTCCCTGGTTTTCTGGAGGGTTGGGGTGAGGCTGCCAGGGAGTTTTACTGAAAGTACCCGGAGCGGGAATCGAACCCGCACGACCAAAGGTCCCAGGATTTTAAGTCCTGTATGTCTACCAGTTCCATCATCCGGGCAGATGATGTGTTTGTTACTGAGGCGTCACCCGGATTTGAACCGGGGATGGGGCTTTTGCAGAGCCCTGCCTTACCGCTTGGCTATGACGCCGGATATAACCTAAGGCATTATTCTGCACGCAGTTTCTGAGTCAAGCGTTTTTAATTGAAGAGTGCATTGGAAATGAGCATGCATTCCAGGTAATCGAGGTGAAGTCCGTTTTTATAGTCATAAGGGTCAATTTGGGTCACTGAGACCAGTGGTAACCAGGATTTTCCGGAATCAGAACTTCGCAGAAGAATGTCCCCGTCGGCTGCAAAAATAATGGAATCATCAGAAGAGGAATTAAGATACAAAGCTGTATTATGCAGGCGGATCCAGTCTGTTTCCGTTGTGGCAGTCCAGATTCCATCTGTTTTACCGCTCCAGTAAAGGAGGCCGCTTTCAGAAAGTCCAAAACCGGCTGCAACTGAATTAACCGGCCCCGTTTTTTCCTGCCATGCGGAACCTCCGTTTTCAGTAAACCGGATAACAGAATCATTCTTAAGATAATAGAATTGATCGGGTCCGTTATAACGGAAAAACCTGGCTTTCTCATATACTTCATCGAGAAGAACCGGGTCTGCATCAGGAGTGAGTCTGTAGATTCTGGTTCTGTGTATATATTCATTATTATAAGTATATTCATTGATTATACCCCATGCATGATCAGGTCCGGTAAACAGAAGCCGGTCGAAAATCCCTGCTTTGGGCCATTCAAGAGTTATGTTTTCCTGAAAAACAGGATCATATCTGATGATTTCATTTAAGAAATTTCTGTAGTACACTGCTCCGTTCAGATCTGCATTCAGAAATGAGCCGGAGAATGACCTCCATGAAGCATCCGGATCATTGGGGTATTTCACTGCAATGATTCCGCTGCCGGACAGAATAATTATATTCTCTGAGTAGAAATAATTTAACAGATATTCTAAAGAATCCGGCGTTTTTTCTGAACTCCATGTTTTGCCGTCATCATCAGAATAAAAAAGATTGAAATTTTTGATATAAGGATACTGATATACTGATTCGAAATTAATCCGGTCCGCAATCAAATGTATTGTATTTCCCGTTTCTGAAGCAATAAGAGGAACAGAAATCCCTCGTTCATATTTAGTGTTTGGCCCGGAATCCGAACCAACTAAATTAAGGCAGACTGCCGGGCTAATAATACCAATTGAACTGTCAGGTTTATCACAGGCAGTATTCTGAATAATCAGAGGTAAGAATAACACAGAAAACAGTCTGATTTTATTCATATTCATCTCCTTCATAATTACCAGGTGCCGCCAGTATTGACCAGAGCATACAGTCAATAAAGTCAATTCTTACGTCCTGGACATATGTGTAGGGATCGTTGGCATTGAGATCAGTCACAAATACCCAGTCTGATCCGGCTGTATAGGTCCTGTAAACTTTGTTCTCTGATTCACGGAATGCTTCATTCCGGCTGATGAAATAAACGATTCCGCTTCCGGATGATATATCTGTTTTTTCCCAGCTTATCCCATGGTCTGCGGAAAAATATATATCATTCATCACATCATTCCATATCCATGTTCCGTCATCTTTTATCTCAAGATTGCCATTCCGGGAGGGCAGGACTGTCCTTTCCCAGAACAGACCTCTGGTTTCTGTATACAGAACAAGGGTGGAATCTTCCTGCTTTATTACGGCGTATACCGATTCCGGATCTTCTGAATACAATCTGAGCAGTCTTCCATTTTCTGAAAGGACTTCTTTCCAGGAGTCTGTTTCTCCATTATAATTCCAGATTTCGAGAGTTTTATTATACAGCAGGCTGGTCCAGTTCACACCTGCCCAGGCGGAGTCCTGACTGTGATAATGCATAAATTCCGGTATAAACGGAGGCCCTGAAACCTCAGTGAGGAGATCTGAATACAGATTTAAAGTATAGTATTTGTTATCATAATCAAGGTAATAAATATTACCGGATTCATCGGCATTCCAGAGCTGAGCTGCCGGTTTATTCCTGAAATTTTTTTCTTCTGAGTTTCTGTAATCAAGATACATTATCCCATGATCGCGATCATCATAGACAATGAGATAGCCTGATGCTGCGATGAGACGATGCGGATAAAATGAATATGACTCCGGAAACTTCAGGCGATCCCAGGTAACCCCGTTATCAGTGGAATAAATTAAGTTATAAATGCCGGCATCATAAGTAAAAAAAACAGAGTTTCTTTTGTCAGTGTTATTTCGTTTGGTGATCATAAAATAATCCTGATCACTGTGTATCATTCCGGTAAGTGAGGTAGTGCCGTCAGCTATGATCTCATTCAAGCCTGTCGCTTCCAGACTTACCATCGTTTCCATGCAGACACTCCCGGGATCGTTCTCCCTGGTCTTATCGGAGCAGCTGATCAGAAAAGAAAAGATAACCATGAAAACTGTAAGCAGGCCCTTCATGTTTCTCATAGTAACAAGAAACTGCGGCACAGTCAATGAAAATATCCAGAATTTTTTCATTTCCAGGAGTGCATAACTGCCATGTTTTCAGACAATTCCGATATAGTCCAGATTTCTCCAGAGTCCTGCCGCATCGAGCCCGGATCCCACCACAAAATGGTCGTCAATATCAAAACAGATATACTCTGCCTCCGTGCCGGAAAGGTGCCTCGTCAGTTTGCGCAGCAGAGCTGCCGTTTTTAAACTGGCAGGGTTCTCTGAAAGGATTCTCTGCTGCAGTGCGTGCAGCGTGATTCCTGTATCAATGATATCTTCTGCGATCAGCACATGCCTGTCGCGCTTGCACCCACAGCGGCGGCGGTTGCGACCATCTGGATTTTCTGCTGCTGGTCTGCTTTGGCTTTTTCTTTTTTGGCCTGCTGTGCTCCGAGGTGCTGTCTGTATGCGTTAACGAGTTCGGGATTGCCGATGGCTTCTCCTGCTGCCTCCCACATTTTGTTTTCGGCAAACGACTGGACTCCGGATTTAATGGCATTGTTTAAAGACATACCGGAGGAATACCCGCCGTAAACGGCAGAAACAAGTCCGGGATCGAGTCCTGTGGCTTCTGCGATGGCACCGGATATGGCCCCGTTGATCCGGTTCTGTACTTCTCCCTGAATGGCCTGCTGGAAACTTGCTCCTCCGAACATGGCCGTGGCAAGGGATTTGACAAGTCCTGCCTGTGCGAGCTGGTTCTGCATGTCTTTATAGTAAGCCTGAGTGTTGGATGAGAGTCTTGCTTCCGCTTCCGATATGGCTCTCTGTGCTCCTTTAAAAGCGGCAGCCATAGGACCGTTCTGTGCATCTGTCATTGACTTTCCGAATTCATTGAATGTTTCTTCGAGTCCTTCGAGAGAGAAGAGGTCATCCATGTCCGGCAGTCTGGGGGCACCAGGTGCGATGATGTTAACGGTATCCGATCCCATTTCCGGTTTGTACCCGCTCTGGTTTGTGGGGTCAGATCCTGCGATGGCTCTTCCTGTGAGCATGGCGCGTGTTCCGGCTATTTTAATCTGTTCTCCTTTAGAGAAGTCTCCTGTGATTCCTGCTTCGTATTCCTTTGCGAAATGTGCTTCATTTTTCTTTGCCAGAAGATCCTTTCTTTTAGGTTCGATATCGCAGTTGCATGCAGCGGCAATTTCATCGAGAGTGAAAGTTTCATCAGGGTTAATAAGATCTTCCGGAGATTCAGCAGCGGTTTCAGCGAGAACTTCAGCAAGTTCCTCAGCAGATCTTTCCGTGTTGTTTCATTTTCGGCTTGATTTAATCCGGGTAATCTGTATCATGCAATCAGAATATGCAGAAAATCCACGATAAAACTTTCCGTGATATTTTCAGTGAAAAAGAAA
>CAZQKZ010000029.1:0-265 GCA_964594095.1 uncultured Leptospiraceae bacterium
AGTAACGCGCAATCTCTGAAAATCAGAGAGGCAGGTGCCGGTTTACTGCAGCAGGAAGCAAAAGTATTAATTAAAAATGAAAATAATCAGTCAGCCGAGATGAATAAAAAGGCTGCTGTCAAAGCAGCTGAAAAACATGTTCCTCTGAATACAGCGGCATCCGCGGAAGTAACCGAGGGTTCGAAAACAGTAAATCATTCACGGAAAGAAGATACTGAATCAGGTAAACCACTTCCTAAAATGTTTCAGGGAATCACACCGGAGG
>CAZQKZ010000029.1:276-12691 GCA_964594095.1 uncultured Leptospiraceae bacterium
AAAGCGGAACCGGTAAATCAGGGGGTAACGAAACGGGTTCCGGGCAGAGCAGCAATGAAAGGAAGCTCAGATCCGCAGAGCAGGATAAGTCTGCCGCAGAAAATAAAACTGATAAAACATCAGGAAATTTTACAGATCTTTTAAGAAAAGAAAACACTGTAACTGATACCAGGAACAGTATCACCACTGAAAGCACAAAACCTGGTCAGTCAGAAATCACAGAGATGATGAATCGCCTTGCAGTGAAGGCAAAGATTAATATCAGTTCAGACGGAAGCTCAACCGCTTCTGTCAGGATGCATCCGGAGAATCTGGGTTTTATGACTCTTAATCTTAAAATTTCAGAAGGAAAAGCGGAAGGCAGAATCCTTGTGGAAAATCAGACTGCCATGAAACTGATCAGGGACGAAATTGAGACTCTTAAAACAGAACTCAGGAATCAGGGAATATCTCTGGAAAGCTTTACCGTCAGAGTAAGAGACAGTGCATCCTCCCAGTTCAGCGGTTTTTCTGAAAGCAGACAGGATTCCGCAGCGTTCAGCGGATTCGGTGAATCAGGTCAGCCGGACGGGGAACGCAGAAATCCGGAAATGGCTTCGGGGAGAGAACGAAACAGTAACGTTTCTGACGGATCTGCCGATAGAATTACAGATCAGTTTCCTGAACCTGCGATCAGTGCGGTAAAGGAATTCAGAGGATTTGAAATCAGTCTGTAAAGAAAAAGCAGGAGTGAAAGGAAATGCAGGCAGCAGCACTTGAAAAAAATAAAACTGAGTATCTGGCGCGGGACAGGTCCGTAAAAATTCAGGAACATCTTGAAAAAAAGGAAAAGCTTGCTGCGTCCGGTCTTGAGAATATTGAGATCCGCACAAAAGCAAAGGAAATGGGAAAAGATGATTTCCTGAAGCTTCTGATTACTCAGCTCACTCATCAGGACCCGACCAATCCGGTGAATGACCAGGATTTTATCGCCCAGATGGCACAGTTCTCGTCACTGGAACAGATGAATAATATGTCGTCAAATCTTGGAAAATTATCTGACCGTATGTCTGCTGATATGGTAGGAAAATATATAATGGGTAAGGATTCTCTGAGCGGGAATGATGTGGCCGGTGTCGCTGAGGCACTTGTTTACGATGAGTCCGGAGACCCGTATCTTAAGGTAGGCAAACATGCAGTCAATGTTTCCGCAGTGTCAATGGTAAGCAGACCGGAATATTTTGAAAAAGCAGAGAATCCGGTTCCTTCTGCACCGGCTGGGTCTCTGCAGGGAGCACCCGTATCTCCCGAGGCGAGAGCTGCGTCTGCGGCTTATGAATCCAATGCAGTAAAAACGGAACCGGCAGAAAAGCATTCACCGAAAGAAGGATTCCGGATGAAATTCTGATTGTAATAATTATAAAATAACAGGTAACGAGGAAAAAAATTTATGATGCGCTCACTTTACGCCGGTGTTTCCGGACTTAAAACACATCAGGTCCGCATGGATGTAATCGGTAATAACGTATCCAATGTAAACACTCATGGATTCAAATCAGAACGGGTGACATTTATGGATATGATCAGCCAGGAAATGCGCGGCGCTCAGGAGCCTAAGGAAAACATCGGTGGTATTAATCCGATGCAGGTCGGCCTTGGTGTTATGATGGCTTCTATAGATAAAATAATGACGCAGGGCAGTCTCCAGAACACCGGAAAAAACACTGATGTGGCTGTGTCCGGGGAAGGTTTTTTTGTAATCAGAGACGGAAACAAGCAGTTTTATACCCGGGCAGGGCAGTTCGATATCGATAAAGACGGTTTTTATGTGAATCCTGGTACAGGTCTGCGGGTTCAGGGCTGGAATGCGCGCACAAACGACAAAGGTGAGGCTTATGTAAACAGCTCTGCACAGCTTGAAGATATCAGAATTCCTCTGTATTCAAAAAAACCTGCCAAAGCAACCACTGAGGTTCAGTATGAATCCAACCTGAATCAGGCTGTGCTTCCGGTTCCTGCTGATGCAACAGAAGAACAGCTTCAGGAATTTCTGCTTGGTCCTCCGGGTCAGCGCCGCGGACACGTTTCCACTATTAATGTTTTTGACAATCAGGGGAACGAGCGGGAGTTAAAGCTTGAGTTTTATAAAACAAATGAAAACCGCTGGGCAGTCAGAACCAGTCTTGCTGAAACAGAAAACCTCACAGTAAGCGTTGAAGGTCCCGGAGGCAGAAACACAGTAATCGGCGGGAACCGTCAGTTTGAAATCGGATTCACACCGGACGGAAGAATTGCAAGTGTTTCGGACGGGATGGATACAGCGAATTCCGGAAACCTGAAAGTAAATATTGAATACCGAATTGCCGGTAATCCGGAAGTGCAGAAGTTTCAGCTGAACATGGGCGAAGCTAATGCAGTGAAGGGCGTGACTCAGTTTGCGAGCTCCTTTACCACAAGAGCCAAGGCGCAGGATGGATATCCAATGGGATATCTGGAAGCATTCAGTATTGACAATACCGGAACTGTTGTAGGAACCTATACAAACGGAGTCAGGGAACCTCTGGCGATGCTTGCTCTTGCAACATTCACGAATCCAGGCGGACTCGACAAAGCAGGGGAAACGAAATTTTCAGAATCCATGAACTCCGGAACAGCTAACATCGGAGCAGCCGGAATTGCAGGGAAGGGACGGATCAATTCCGGTCTTCTGGAAATGTCGAATGTTGATCTTTCTGAACAGTTTACAGATATGATTGTAACTCAGAGGGGTTTCCAGGCTAACTCCCGTACGATTACAACATCTGATCAGATGATTCAGGAAGTTCTCGGACTTAAGCGGTAATAAAAACGGATCTCCCGCTGTCTTTGACGGCGGGAGGAATTTCAGTTAACTTCTGATTCCGGGAAATCATTATTATTACTTACTTTTCTGTATAAACCGTCAAAATAAGCCCTTGCTCCGTGGAAGTAAGAGCAGCGTCCGTCTTCAGTAATGCGCCAGGCAGGTCTTTTTCCGGAAGCAGTCTCAGTAAAAGAAACCGAGAAATCCAGCAGGCAGCGGTCTTCGTCACCAGGTGTTCCTTTTTCTGCGGAATCGAATGTTCCTTTTCCGTTTCTGATCCTGAGAGCGCCGGTTACCTCACCCAGGTGGAAAGTCGGACCGCGGATAACAGAAATACTGAACTCAGTATCGCCATCTTTACCTTTGCGGATAATAACAGTTCCGCCCGCACCGTCTCTGAATGTGCCGGTATCGGCAGAATCCGTATCCTTACCTCCGAATGCTGATCTGAGATAGGCCGTTCTGTCAGCAGTAAAACTGTAAAGACATTCATAATATATAAAATCTTTGTCATCTTCCGCAGCCATTTCCTTCTGCCAGCCACAGTTGTATTCTTTCATGCGTATCCAGTCAAGAGAATCACTTCTGAGATCTGAGTGGGCAGCTTTACCAAGTACACTGCGGATTTCTTTGTAAACCATATTAAGTTCTTCATCAGCAGCCTTATATTTAAGCTTCATACAGTCCGGATCACCGGAACAGAGAGTTTCTGCGGAAGACTGCTCCTGGGCGGAAATAAAACCGGAACCGGCAATGACAGCGGCAGAAATGATTAATGCCCCGGTTATCAGTAAAAGAGATTTTTTTTCATTGAATTTCATAAATTAATTTCCGGAACGTATAACATACAGAGAATGATTACCGAGCCTGCGGACTCTTTCGGCCAGCGGGTGATTTGTTTCAAGATCCTTTTCGGACGCAGTCCTTGTTAGAATAAAATAATCTTCTGAATGACGTCTGTTCAGTAAAGCGGGATCTCCCTCAAATTTGTAATTATAAAGTACATCCACAGTTTTATCTCCGTAAAACATCACTGCGAAGGAGATATCTTTGTACAGCACCAGTCGGCCGCCTTCGCTGTAGGCATGTCTCATCAGCTCCAGCCGCGGCCTTTGATTATAATATTCATTCAGGGGCATTAAAAATAACCAGGAGCTGACTGCAAAAAGACCCATAGTCCCGGCGGCCATAACCACCGCATTGATGTACTGTTTACGGCTGCTGTAAACAACGAGTATTACAGAAGCGGCAGCAAGAAGAATCCCCGGCATTGCAGCAAAGACAGAAGGATGAAAAGGAGAATCGATCACAAAATCGGCTTCTGCCCGGATATACTCCATAACAAAGGGAATGACCGAAAGAAATACTCCGAGGAAGATACCGAAACCAAGAGTGCTCCATCGTACCTTGCGGGGAAGGGTTTCCTGTTCCTGTTTTAAATGAAACAAAGCCATCGAGGCAAGGAAGGATAACGGAAAATACATGGAAGCACTGTAATGCGGCAGTTTGGTTTTTACAATACCGAAAAGAATCAGTACAAAAAGAATCCAGCCCAGCGACATTCCTGCGATCGACCGGAAATCCCGGAATGGGGCATCGGCGGCAGGTGCATAGGACTCAAATAAGGACTTTCTGAAGTCTTTTCCTTTATACAGAAGGAGGACAGCTGTCCAGGGAAGAAATCCTATAATCAGAATAATCACATGATAAAAGAAAGGACCATCATGAGAATCAAGAGGAGTGGAAAGAAGCCTGTTCTGAAATTCAGCAAAACCTGCCAGATAACGGCCCCCGTCTGCAATATACATAACGGCAAAGTAAGAGACTGCAATAGAAAGAGACACAGTACCCAGAATCAGGGTGTCCGTAAGGGAAGGCAGGGGGCGCGTTCTGAATATTTTCAGGGATATATAGGCAGAAAGAGGAATCACCCCTCCGAGCGGCCCTTTGGTCAGCACGGCAAGTCCCATGGAGACTGCTCCGGCAAGCAGCCAGTAAAACTCTTCTTTGGATAGTTTTATGTAGATACTGAATAAACCGGTTTTACTGCTGAGCCTTCGTAAACGCTCTGAATCAAAGAAATAAAGACTGATCACAGCCGCCGCAATAAAAGTATTAAAAAGATAATCAATAATAGCCATTCTTGCCAGAAGCACAGGAATGAAGGAACCAAAATAAACAGCACTCAGAATCAGACCGAAGGAAGGCCCCGCAATTTTCTTACCGGCTGACCAGAGCATAACCATCACTGCGATTCCGGAGAATGCTGAAATCATTCTTGCGGAAAATTCGCTGACCCCGAACATATTAAAGAATACAGACTGAATCCAGAAGAACAGCGGCGGTTTTTCGTAAAAGACCTGATCATTCCATGTGAGATGCAGATAATCGCCTGATCTTATAATGTTTCTCGTAACGATTGCATAGATGTTTTCATCCCAGTCAATCAGCTGAGGGGATCCAAGACCTGTAAACAGAAGTACAGATCCGGCGGCAAGAAGAAAAAGGTTACGGTAATTCATGAGTTATTCTCCGGGTTTTCGGGAAAGAATGCGGCTGATCAGAATGAACTTTTCATTGTGCAGCCGGATTACGGTCTCGAGAATCAGACCGATTCCCATACTGAACATGGCAAGCACTCCGAGACCGGATGCAAGGATGGCTCGGGGAACTGCATATACATACTGCTCCTCGAAGTATTCTTTGACTGGCTGGTAGCCTGCTGTTATGGAAAGCAGTCCAAAGAGCATTGCCACCGCAGAAAAGAAGAACAGAGGCCGGTAATATCGAAAAATCAGAAAGATGGATTTCAGAACCAGAAAACCATCGCTCCAGGTGTTGAGTTTTGAATAGCTGCCTTCCGGCCTTCTGCGGTAAGGAACAGGATGTTCCCCGAAACGGAAACCCTTTGCCACAGACTGAAGGGTCAGCTCGGTTTCAATCTCGAATCCGCCTGACATAAGAGGAATTGTTTTCACAAAACTGCGTCTGAAAATCCGGTAACCGCTCAGCATATCGGTAATCGGCACATGGAAAAGGAGACCAATCAGGCCCGTGATCAGATGGTTCCCGATCTGGTGAAAACGACGGAATGACTGCTCTTCAAACTGACTGAGTCTGGAACCGACAAGCATATCGAATCCTTTTTCCTCAAATACTGCAAGAAGCTCATGGACGGCCTCAGCCGGATAGGTATCATCTCCGTCGGCAAGAATATAGACATCAGCCTCGATTTCTTCAAACATCTGCCGAACAACGTTTCCTTTTCCCTGGATTGGGCAGCGGGCTACCGCTGCACCGGCTTTCCGGGCGATTTCGGCTGTCCGGTCGGTGGAGTTATTATCATAGACATAGATCACTGCGTCCGGAAGTTCCCGGCGGAAGTCTTTTACAACTTTCTCAATGGTAACTTCTTCATTATAGCAGGGGATAAGAACAGCTTTTTTGCTGCCTGGGAAAGGTAAATTCGTTTTTTTCAGTCGGGCCATGATTCAGAAGCATCAAATCAGATATAAGGCGGACGGATCAACTGAAATTTATCAGATTCGGTGGTGGGCGTACCCGTTATTTCCAGGTGAAATAGTTTCTGGACCCTGAAGAAAAGAAGAGGAGAAGGGGGGAGCGCTTCGCGCAATGATGAATATTGCAGACGGATATTATGTAATATAATGCGAATCCCCAGAGATATTCATCGCATTCAGCCTCTGATTCTGTTCGGAGTAAAAAATCTAAGTCCCTCCATCGGCCCGGAAACCTGCGGTGCATTCGGATAGCGGACTGTATCAGGTTACGGAACAGTCAGACTTCTTTAGACAGTCTCTCAATATCTTCGATAGTCAGATCAGTGTAAACAGAAATATCACTTAAATCAAGCTTGCCTGCACGAATCATTGCCTTAGCAGTCTGACATCTGGCATTGTAGCTCCCCTGTTCAATGCCCTGCTCAATTCCTCGTTCGATACCTTCCTGTAATATCAGATCATAGACCGGTGATTCAATCATAATATCCCTCCTGCGTTTAACAAAGGGAGACCTTTGGCAGCAAAGGCCTCCCTAATACCCTCCAAACTGCTGGCCTGCAAAATCCTCCTGATTTTGACGGCCAGGATCCTCTCCGGCCTCCTGCCGGAGTAAGTGGGAATTCAGGGCTTTAATTGAATATTTATCAAAGATAGTTCCATTCAAAAAATCGACCTTATATTGTATCATCGACCACTCTTACCGGAAAATCTGTGCTGCGGACAGAGACTGTTTCTGAAGGGAGTTCCTCGATTTGTTTCATTTCGCGGATGTCTTCTTTCAGGATCAGGCGGAAGAAATCTTCACGGGCACATTCCAGCAAAGTTTTTAATGCAATGTCATACTTCTGCATGTTGGATTCCATTAGATTACAATGATTTAGGTTGTCAACTGAAACTCAGGCGCAGAGGGAACGAAGAGACTTCGGTCAGTGAAGATTCTATTATATCAGGATATCGATATATCCTGCTATTCTAATGCGATATTTCCCGGAATTATGTTACATAGCGCAACTATCCTTGGAAAAAATCGTCTTCGCCGATTTCTTTGAGGTGGCGGGTGGATACACTATAAGCCCACTCTTCTGATCTTCATGAGCTTCATGGTGAAAAAAGAACCATCGAGGTGGTGAGGGTTCCAGGATAATTAAATTAATCCGGAATCATTCCGCAGCATCAAAGAAATCCAAAGCCGGGCCTATGGCTGTTTTTACAAAACTGTAGTCATGCCCGCCTTTTACAGCATCCATAAATCTGATTGCAAAGTCTTTTTTCTGCTGTTTCAGAGCCTGAATGAATTCTGAAGTCTGAGAGTAGGGAACGATTCTGTCGTCCATGGCATGTGCAGCAAAAAAAGGTGTTTCCCACTCAGACACCCTTTTATAAGGATTGTCTCTGCCGTTCCATCGCTCCGGAAAAGAACCGGATGGGCCATAGACTCCGGTCATCAGCCTGTCGCGGGGCATGGCACTCTGATTGAAGTCACCTGCAATCGAAGCTGCTGCTGTGATAAGCTCAGGCATTTCAAGGGAAAGGAGGGCAGCACCTCTGCCGCCGGTTGAATAGCCAAGCACATAATTTTTATTACCTTTGGAAAAGAGATTTTTTCTTTGCAGTTCCGGAATCAGGTTTTCCTTTAACCATTTTCCTCCCGGAACTGTATTCCATTTCATGACAGATTCCGGGTAATATTCCGATTCATATAATGTGGTATTCATCTCGGGCAGGATCAGCACATAGCCTCTTTTCATTGCTTCCTTTTCCAGATCAGTCTCCTGAAGAAGACGAAGCCGTGAGTGTTTCCAGCCGGGCAGCACCAGTATACTGCCTTTGATCCGGACAGCAGGCCTGATTAAAGTAACAGTCACGTTTGGTTTTATTGTGAATTCTTCGCGGGTTCCGGAAACGGGAAGTGTTTCCGCCTGAAGATAAGATGCAGAGAGGAGAACTGCAGGTATATAAATCAGAATATATTTAAGTAAATATTTTATAGGTTTCATGGGAACCTCCGCGGATGATATTCAGTCAGCAGGAAACTGACCATGCCTTATGTCTTCTGCCTTTACGGAAAATATTACATTTTCTGCAATATTTGTGGCCATATCTGCTATACGTTCCAGTGATTTTGCGATAAAAGCAGTAGGAATATTTGTGGATTTTTCAAGTATTTCATCTTCAATGGCATCAACCTGAAGCTCCAGGTCAAGAGTCTGGCTGGCCAGAGCCGGATCGAGGTTGATCAGCGCTTTAACGGCTGTATTGAGCGCTTCTCTGCTTTTGTGGGCCAGTTTCATAATTTCAGGGTCCGTGTTTCCTTTGAGTTTACGGGACCATTTTACGATACTTTTTGCCTCATCCCCGACACGTTCAAGGTCTTTGTTTGTTTTAATGATACTGAAAACAAAACGGAAGTCATTGGCGTAAGGGTCGGTCAGAGCCAGAAGCTTTATGCATTTTTTGTCAATTGAAATCTCCAGATTATCCAGATTTTTATCTGCAGAGATTACCTCGGCCGCAGTCTGCTCATTCCTGGTTTCTAATACATGGATAGCAAGGTCCAGCATATTTTCCGCTTCTCTGGCCATCAGAGTAAGTTCCTGTTTCAGGGCTTCCATTTCATTTTTAATTAGGCTCATTAAACGGTCATTGTTTCAGATTCGTTACAGAAAGGAAAGCAGAATTTGTATTTCTCAGGTTACCGGGAAGCAACTAAGCTCGGAATGATTCCAGTCTGTAACGAGGAGCCTGGACTTCATTTGTTACTATCTTAGGGAAATCACTTATTTATCTGCCAGGAAAATAATCCGGTATATGAAATTTTCCTGATACGATAAACATTACAGGGAACTTTAAAATTATCATGATTCATTATAAAGAAACAGAAATTTACAGACTTCTGCATTCTCAGATATTCGCACTGAACAGACTGAAAGACTCTCTGCAGAAGGCTGATCCGGTTTTAGGCAGCTTCAGACTCTGAGCGCCTGAATACATTTATTTTCTGACTTGAAATGCAGGCGTTCAGGATGTTCCATGGCTGTGAATGTCAGATTATAAAAACAGTGAAGTTTATCAGATCCTCAGCAGCCCGTTGCTTACCCTGCAAAGGATGAAAGTCCTTCTGGATACTGCGGACCCCCGCATTATTTCCGAGATGGTTACTGCAGAACCGGATACTGTTTTCCTCCTTGATTATTATTTCCGGCTGTTTCCTGATGAAACAGCCGGCCGGATTCTGAATGATCCGGGAATATCTCTGAATGTGCTTCGCGAATTTTATAACTGTCAGGTGATCCGGTTTTACCGGCAGAAACTGGAGCCGGGAATGCATCCGGAAACATATGACAGTCTATCCGAAACCTACTGGAAATCTGTTAACCGGGAACGGCTGCTTCATCTTCTGACCGATCGTATCGGGAGCGAATCTGATATCCGGGAATCTGCTGTGTATATCCTTCAGGAACTGAGTTCTGAAGAGCTGGAAATCCTTTCCGAATCAGGTCCGGAAACTTCAGCCAGGCTTCTGTCTGTTTTCCGGCAGCTCGGCGAGGGTGCGATGGATGTGATTACCAGAAATACCGACCTGTTTGATTTTCTGCAGATACTTTCTGCGGAACTGGAAGACCATGAATATATTGATTTTCTGAACCGGATGACCCGCTTTATAGTCCAGCTTCGCATTGCAGAAGGGCTTGTGGAAGACAGTAAATCCAGGACCGGCAATGAAGGAAGAATCACTCTGAAAGACCTCGTAAAGTTCCTGGAAATGGTTCCCCCCGAAGCCATGCAGATCACTCTGAAGCTGCTGCTGCGAAGAGGTTACATTGACGAAGGAACTATTGAAAGTCTTAAGCAGCTAAAAAGTATGAATCTGTAAATTATTCGGGCCAGCATATAATTACAGAAACACCGTATCCTCTGAGACCCCTTTCCAGTCTCAATTCACCCCCGAGTATTAAAGCTGAATTCCGGATTGCTGAGAGTCCTTCGCCTTTTTCAGGATTCATGCTGCCGGCTGTGCGAAGCAGACCTTCTCCGTCATCACAGATTCTGAGAACCGTGCCTTCAATCTCATTTTTCAGAGTGATTTCAATGTTTTTAGCCTGAGCATGTTCCCTTATGTTTCTTACTGCTTCAGCAGTGATCCAGTAAAGCAGATTCTCGCGGCCGCTGATCCGCTCAGAAATGGCCTGGAGCGATCTTGTCTGGATATCAGTCTCATAAGAGGTTCCGCTGCCGGTAAAGTTCCTGTCAAGGAGACCGGACAGCCATGCAGTATAAAAATCCGAAGTATGAAAATCTTCAGAGACCGGCAGAAAATTCTGTGTTTCCTGAGTATTCTCAGTAAAACCTTTTCTTAGTCTGCGCTGTATAAAATGCTGCAGTGCCATCAGGGCTTTATGCTTTGCAGAGTATTCTGTAACCCGGTACGCATTTGTGTCGTGTTTCAGTGCGACGGATATAAGTGAACTTAAATGGCCAATCATCCGGACAGCACCTTCCGGAAAAAAATCATGCGAAGGCATACTGATGGTCATCACTCCATTCATTCTTCCGGCTTCTTTCAGGGGAAAGACTGCAAAGGCACCCGCCTTTTCGATATTTTCCCTGCCGAACTGATTGGTCAGTTTTATACCAAGACCTGGCATGTCTGCGAAAGGATCTTCACTGGTGAAGTTAATGACTTTGGGTCGGCCCGTTGCCAGTGATTCTCCGAATGATGTTTTTTCTAATGGCTGCCGGCCTGCCTTTAATGAAAAGAGACTTTCTTTTCCAAGAAAGCCTCCGGCGAACTCCAGATACATTCCGTCTTCCGAGATTCTGTATAATGCCAGCCTGAGCGCTTCAGTGGAAAGGGGGGCTTTTTCCAGGAAAACATTTACCTTTGATTCCAGTCCGTCCTTTTCCCCGAGAGCTTCCATGATATCAGTGATAACGGCCCCTTCTTCGCGTGAGTTTCGTTCTCTTGCAAGAGCTGCTTTCAGATCAGATTCTGTCTGCTGTTCTTTTTTACGGGATTCATTCAGATTCTGTGTCAGAGCTGCAATCCGGCCATTCAGCTGATCTGCAATTTCTTCCAGGTTTTTTACCGTATTTCCGGCTTCTTCTATTTCAGCGGCCTGATTTCTTATTTTTTCTTCATTTTTCTTTATAGTGTGCTGCAGCAGGAATTCCTGATCTTTTAGAGATGAAATCCGGGAATGGAGTCCGGCCTCAGTTTCAGCAGCTCTGACAAGATCATTCTTAAGAGATTTTATAGTTTCCTGCAGTCCGGCTGCTTCCGAATCTTTTTCACGAATAGTAAGATCTTTCTCTCCCGAAATACGGATCAGATCTTCAATGGTTTTAGCTGATTCATTCAGCTCCGCCTGCAGACTGTCCGTTTTCTGATTCAGTGCGGTTATACTTTGCTCAAGCCTGAGGATTTTATCTTCGCGAGTGGAAAGCTCCCTGCGAAGATTTTCCATATTGCTGCTTAATTCCTTCAGTTCTTCCTGATACAATGCCTCTGCATCTGAGTGCATTTTCATTAAATCCGACCGTTCTTTTTCAAACGCCTGGATTCTGAGCTGGAGGTCTCTGCGAAGATTTTCTTTTTCTTCGTTTGATCTGTTCAGGGATTCCTGAAGTTCCGCAGCCTGATTCTGAGATTCGGTCAGGGAACTCTGCAGCGATTCCTGTCGCCTGCGGAATTCCTCAATCAGATTCTGTTTTTCGGTTATGATTCCGTTCAGACGTTCCGCTTCGGATGCGGCCTTCTTTTTTTCGGTTTCAAGGCTTATATTCAGATCAGAAAGTGCCGTATTCAGTTCTTTGATCCGGTTTTCAGTTCTGAATACGTCAGTCTTCAGATTTTTGATTTCCTCCTGAAGAGCTGATTCGGCTGCAGCATAACCGGCCTGTTTCTCCAGCAGTTCTTTGTCTTTTAACCGGATGGTTTCCTTAAGATTCAGGTTTACTTCATCTTTTTCCCGAAGAGTCTGAGAATGCTTTTCGGATGCCTCAAGAAGGGCCATTTCCAGCTCTTCTGTTTTTTTAGCTGAGGATTCAGTTAAGGAGCGGAGTTTTTCTTCGT